>CAZJLP010000012.1:86106-101511 GCA_964546955.1 uncultured Opitutaceae bacterium
GGAGAGCAATTGTTCGTCGCCATCGAAATCGGCGATCGTCACCACCTGCCGCGCGTCCATCACATCGAGGGCATGCCAGCCCTCGCGCCGCAACGCGGAAACGGCGCGGCGGGTGCAGGCGGACGCGTCGTTAGATTGAAACATGAACTCGGCGGTGCCTTGTTCGGCCCACGGGTTCGCGGCAGCGTCGCGAGAGATTTCAAATTGTAGGTAGATCATACGAAAGGGTCGTTAGCATCGATCGTACCGAGTCGGGGACTCGGGAGGAATCGGGTCGCTGGAGTTTGCTCGTGCGGGAAATCCCCTCCTTGGCCCTTCCTATGGTTTACTGAGATTGACGGTCGCCATCGACGTTCCTTGCCGGAGGACGGTCAGACGACGAATGAGGACTAAGCCGTTGATGATCTGTGGTCTCCGGTAGGGTCTTTCGGCCCTACGGCAACGCACCGTCGATTGGGGCCCTACTGCTCTACCTTTGGGCCGCCTCTTCCTGATAGAGTAATGCCCTCGATAACCACATGCGTCCACTCATCTCTCATTGTCGCCTCAAGGGCCGCCGGGCCATGACCCTCGTCGAGGTCATGATGGCGCTCTTGGTTTTCGGCATGTTCACCGCCGGATTCATGGCGAGCTTCATGCAATCCCGAAAGCTGACTGAAAACAGCATTATGCACGCGGCCGCGACGAGCCTCGTTTATGGGATTATCGAACAGCTCAAGATGGCGCCCTACACGAGCTTCCCCGATGCATCGAATCAGATAGAAGTGCGCATCAATCAGAACACAAAGTACCTGTTGAACGCGCTGTACACGCCGTCCCCGGGTGCGCCGGCTGCGCCAACCACCACGCCGGCCGTTACGGTCTCGGCGGCGTCTCTCGGAATGACCGGTTCCTTGAACAACCAATTGCCGACACTGCCGCTTTCTTCCGTCAGCGGAACCTCTTCGCAGGCCCTGACCGTCACGATCTGGATGTGGATCGATGAGATTCCCGATGCGACCCGCGACGTGGTGGAAGTGAAAAAAGTCACGGTGGTCTACACCTATTCCTACAACAACGGCGGCACCACGAAGACCGTCCGCGATCGCGAAGTGTTCCTGAGAACGCGCTACGACCAATGAAGACAAGAACCCCACGCCGCACCCGCGGCTACACGCTGCTCGAGGTCATGGTCGTGATGACGTTGCTCTCCCTCGTCTTTGCCATGTCGTCAAATCTCTTCGTCACCGTATTGAAGACCATGTACAAGGACATGGAGCGCCTCAACACGAACTCCAGCTTGCGCTACATCACCGCGCAGGTGGCGAAAGAAACGCTCGATGCGACGGAGTTCTACATCTTTCCGTCCTACGCCAAACTGGACGGCTCCGTGACCATGACCAGCGAGGCGGTCGGTGGCGACCTGGCCCAGGATCTCAATACCGGGGATGCGATCGACCTCTTCTACGGTGACTGCCTTGTTATCGTCACCCGCGCCAACGACAACGCGACCGTCTCGAAAATCAAATCGTACAAGATTTATTACCGGGTGGTGGGATCGTACGCGGCCGAAGGTCCTTTGCGGTATATCGAAGTCAACGATTTGGGAAGTCCCGCGGGGTCCGGCGTCACCACGGCGCTCGCCACGCTTTTGAACGGGCACAATCTCGCGTCCAATCCGACCCCAAGCACCAGCAAAGTGCTGGCTGCCAGGGTGAGAGGGCGGACGGTCGGGGCCTCCACGTATGGTATTTTCAGTTCGGACGTGGCGACGCTGACCGAGACGGTTTCCATCAATCGCAGCGTGTCGATCAATATGGAAATCGTGAACGGGACCAGCGCGACGAATCTCCTCTCCAGCAGCAGTTTCAACTACACGATTTCTCCTCGGAGGTAATATCATGAATCTCCACTCCAAACGCGGCTCGGCACTCTTGGTTACTGTCGGTATCATCATGATCCTGGCCGTCCTCGCCGGCTCCATGATCAACTATGGCGTGCAAGAGCGAAAACTGAACGAACGCCACCGTCTGCTTCTGCGAGCACGCAACATGAGCGAAAATGTCTCGGTCTACGCAGCCGAGCAGCTGACCGTGAAGCTCAGTCGCTTGCGGACGACTCAGCAGATGGCGTTCACCACAGGGTCGAACCAAATTTACCTTCCTCCGGATAGCGTCATGTCGACCGGCTTTACCGGGCCCAGCGATGTCGAAGTGTACGCGGGAATCACCAGTTCGAGCGCATTGGCGGAAGTGACCGACGTCGCTGACAATTATTTCAGTCTTTACGTAAGCCGTGCGACCGCGCCCGTCATCTCCAAGGCGTACGCTACGCATGCCTCCATCGGTACCCTGACGGCCTACACACAGCACGATATTCAATTGTCGTTGGTGCCGCTGTTTCAGTTTGCTATCTTCTACAATATCGACCTCGAGTTCAGTCCGGGTGTTGACATGACGATCACGGGCCCGGTTCACACGAACGGTAACTTGATCGCTCGAAACCAGACTGGGTTTTCCAACACGGTTGCTTTTCAGGACCGCACCACGGCCGCGCTCGGTTTTTACGCCAATACCACTCACAAGGGTAAGATTTACATGGATACGGGTTCGTCGGACGATGGCCCGGGGGGCGGCGGCGCGCTCAACTTTCAAAGCCCTTCACCGAGTTCGACGGTGACCAATATCAATAGCGGCACGATTTGGCGCGACCACAAGTGGGGCACCGGTTCGGAAACCACGAGCACCCAAAACAGCTTTAGCAGTTGGTCGACTTCGACTTACGCCGGCAATCTCCGCACCTCCGTGCATGCGGTGAAACCGCTTTACCCGCCGGGAGTAGATGCCACGACACCGGCCGCGCAGAATCCCGGACGCCGGATCATCAAGCCCGCGGCGAGCGATGACAGCGCCAAACTCAAAGAAGAAAAAGTAGCGCGCAAAGCGGGCCTTTATATCGTGGTCAACCCCGACGACGATACGCGGAACGGCATCCTGCCCGATACGACGACGGTAAGCATGCCTGGACGATCCTACCGGTGTTGGTTGAACACGGTCGATACATCCGGCAATCACACCTTGACCGAGGTCGTATTGCCGGGCCAGCCCAGCTACGGGGCGAGCAACGGAACGCGCAATAATTTGCCCAACCGCTACACGGATCTGACAGCGATCTTGTCCAACCAGGTACTGCGTATTCCGGATAGTGGACGAGCCACGGACAAAGCCGTTGGCCATGAACTTGGCACGCCATCCACTGCTCACGCTTTGCTGGCGCAACCGGCTGGCTATCCGACAAGCATGCCCACAGCGGCTCCCTTTGTACTGACACAAACGACCACGACTGTTCTGCCCCATGGGTTCTTCTTCGATCTGCGGCGCGCGACGAACAGCAACGGCTATCCCTTTAGTCGTACCAGCGCCACCTTTGCTCCGCGTCCAATCGCCAAGATCGACTTCGACTGGCTTCGCTTCAAATTCATGGTCGAGCGCACCGTCAATGGAGCGACCGTGAGCAGCGCGAGTTATTGGCCGAACTTTCCTCGCGACTATAGCACCGCGGCCGGTGCCTGGAATCGCGGAAACGCGCTTTCGGTGGCGGACCAGTGGGCCTCGTTTATCTATAATCCCGCCGCTGTGACACGGACATTTAATTTGGGCGTCAATCACCCGGCGGCAAGCGGCAGTCACACGAACTTCCCGATCATCGGTACCAACTACGGCGGAGTTCCGGCCACTTACACGTCCGACCCCTTCAAATTGTATTACGCTTCCGGTGCCGCAGTTCCCGCGAGCGCGCTGGTGAGCACCTCCACCGCTAGTCCGTGGTTCGACGGGATCACCGTCTATATCCATTCGGTCGATGCCGAGGTTCTCACTGAAACCGCGACGGGCGTGCGCAACCGCATGGATTCTGGAGTCCGCTTTTGGAATGGCCGCGGTCCGCTGGTCTCCTTGAACGGGGTGACCTACCCCGCGCGCACCGGCTCCAATGTCGCGACGAACGATTGCGCCTACATCGTCGGGCACTACAATGCCGACGGCACGATCGTTTCGAACAGCGCGGCGACCGGCACAGGCACAGGCTACAGCGGTCGGTTCCCTGATTCGACCACCGAGAAACTAACGGTGGTGAACGCCGATGCCATTACGATCCTTTCCCAGCCTACGTTCGAAGCTGCTGGTGGCACGTACCGCCAGAACGGCGGTTGGAACGATGCTTTGAGCGGACATCGCCGCGATAACGCTTATGCTTGGTCTGCCAGCTGGGCGACCACCAATCCGAGCGATACGAATCGCCAGGACGGCATTGCCCAATCCTTGCCGATCGGGCTGATGCCGAATGTCAATGATGGGGGAGCCATCAATAGGACCGAGAAGTTTGGTCCGACCGTCACCGAGGTCTCAAGTTGTCTGTTGACCGGCATCGTTGAGACCACGAGCCAGCAAACGAGCGGAGGCGTCCACAACTTCCCGCGCATGCTCGAAGGTTGGGGCGGCACCGGTCTTTACATCCGCGGTTCGATGGTCGCGATGTTCCGCAGCGAAGTAGGCACCGAGCCATGGAGCATCCGAATCTACCACGCTCCCGGCCGCTATTGGGGTTTCCACGAATCTCTAAAAGCAGTCGATCACGACGTTCCGCTCGAGCCGATCGTGGCCACCGCCGAACGCCAGCGATACTACGAGATCACTGCCGCTGAATATGCGACGAAGAAGGCGCAGATCCTCGCGCTGCCGGTTCCTTAAGCACTGATCCTTTTGAAGAGCAAAACCTCGCCTGTACTGGGCGAGGTTTTTTATTGCCCGTCTGTGCAGCTGCAGGTGTTTTCCCAATCCTTGGGACACAGAGGTCGGGCGAAGGAACACGGAAGGTGAAAGAGGAAGCGGCGTTAGAGGTGCTCCCACGGATGTGAGCTGTAGCTTGGATGGCTTTGCGGGCACTTAGTCTCCGCGTGCTTTGTGTCTGCACTCCGTGATCTTTATGTCACCCTCTGTGCAGAAAGCCCGCCGGTGGAAAGAATCCGCGCGGCGGGCTGCCAACCGTTCTATCGAGAGGGACGTTAACGGGTCATCGACTCATTACCGTTTGGAGGCTCTGTCGTCTTTTACGACGGTACCGTCCTCGGCGATGTGGAGTTGGAATTTGCCTTGGGTGTCCTTCACCTCGACTTCATACACCGTGCGACCGGTGCGGACTTCCTTGTCGATGTCCACAATCTGGCGGTCGGCGACCTCGCGGCGGATCGTGTCCTGCACGGCCGAAGGCGTGTCTTCCAGCTGTGTACCCATGAAGAGGCTCTTAGCGCGTTTGCCGGTCGTCGATGTCATCGCGGTATTTTCCGATTTCACCACCGTGCCGTCTTCAGAAATATGGAGCTGAGCATTCCGGCCCGATTGGCGGAATTCGACTTCATACACCGTTTGGCCGTTGTGGGTTTCGCGGTCGATGTCGGCGATGTCTCGGCCTTGAGACTGCGCTTGGATGGTGGAGCGGACGGCGGCGGGCACATCCTCGAGCTTGGTGGACATTGCGGTCGCGGCGGCGCTCATTTCTCCCTCTGCGTTACGCACCGCGCGCGACGTTTCCTTGCGAACGGCACGTGCGTCGTCGCGCACGGCATCGCTCACGTTGTCGCTCGTGCGACGGGCGCCGTCACGGACGTTATCGCGCGTGGCGCGAGCCTCGTCGCTCACTGCGGCCGAGGTGTCGCTGGCCGATCGATTGGCACGGATGATCGTGCCGTCTTCGGCGACACGCAGCCGGGGATTGATCGCGTTGTTGCGCTCGTATTCCACGTCGTAGACGGTCCGGCCGTCGACCGTCTTCTTGGTGACTTCCTTCACGGCAGATGAGCTGCCTGAAGCCTCGATCGCGCGCTGAACGGGCGCGGGTGTCTGTCGCAGTTCAACGCGTTCATCGGCGGAACTGATATTGAAGGCAGCGAGGAACGCTGCGCCAAGGATATAGGGTTTTACTTTCATACGCGCCATAGACACGGCCGCGGGCAAAGCGTTAGTAGGGGAATGTCCGAGATAGACGCTCCGGTCTTTCAACCACGGGCAGGCAGCGGGTTTGCAACAACGGGGCCGGGCGGTCGAGCAGACAGGCGGGCTGGGCGCAGCCGCTGGGAAGCTCTATTCCCTTGAAGCCGCACGACGAGCGGCGAGAGTGCTCGGCGCATGTCAGCCGAGCCTTCAGCGAGAGAAGTCTCTCCTCCCAGCCCTTCCTTTTGGCGGAGCGTTTTACAGTCCCTCAAAGGAGAACAGCATGACTATACGGCGCTCGGGTTGAACCGCGCCGTTATCCTCCTGGCAGTGCCCATGGTGCTGGAGATGTTGATGGAATCGCTCTTCGCGGTAGTTGACGTGTTTTGGGTTTCCCAACTCGGGAAAAACGCGGTGGCCGTGATCGGACTGACAGAGTCGTTGATGACGCTCATCTATGCGGTCGCGATCGGCATGTCCGTGGCCGCGGGTGCCATTATTTCCCGCCGGATTGGGGAGAAAGAACCAGAACGCGCGGCGCAGGCGGCCGGACAGGTGCTCATTCTGGGGCTGTCCGTGTCGCTCGCGATCGGCGGCCTCATGGGTTATTTCGCACCGGACATTCTGAGATTGATGGGAGCGGAGCCGGAAATCGTGGCTCAAGGCACGGCCTTCGCGCGCATCATGCTGGGAGGGAACGCAACGGTGTTTCTGATTTTTCTGATCAATGCCGTGTTTCGGGGGGCCGGCGATGCGGTGATTGCGATGCGAACGTTGTGGCTCGCCAATGCGCTCAACATCGCGCTCGGTCCCTGTTTTATTTTCGGAGTCGGACCGATTCCAGCGATGGGAGTGACCGGAGCGGCCGTGGCGACGAACATCGGGCGAGGCCTGGGAGTATGCTATCAGCTTTGGCACCTAGCGGGTTCGCACAGTCGAATCAAAATCAGAGCCCGGCACCTCAAACCCGACCTCGCATTGATCGCGGCCATCATGAACACGGCGCGGAACGGAATCCTGCAGTTCTTGATCAGCACGACCAGCTGGGTCGGCGTGTTCAAGATTCTTGCCGTGTTTGGCAGCACCGCCATGGCGGGCTACACGATCGCGATTCGCGTGGTGATCTTTGCTTTGATGCCCGCCTGGGGCCTCGCGAATGCCGCGGCTACATTGGTCGGACAAAACCTCGGCGCCCAGAAACCCGATCGAGCGGAAGAAGCGGTGCGGATTGCGAGTCGCTTCAATGTCATGGTGCTCGGTGTCGTGGGACTTGTTTTCGTAATTTTTGCCGGACCGATCGTGCGCATCTTCTCCGTGGAAGGTGAAGTCGTCTGGCATGGGACGCTGGCGCTCCGCATCATCAGCCTCGGCTTTCCTCTTTACGCTGCGGGGATGTGCCTGGAGGGCGCTTTCAATGGCTCGGGAGACACCTGGACGCCGACCAAACTCAATTTCTTCTGTTTTTGGCTGGGACAAGTGCCGCTCGCATGGCTCCTCGCGCAGCCCTTAGGGCTGGGCGCGCTGGGAGTCTACATCGCCATTCCGGTATCGTTTTCCGTCCTGGCGTTGTGGAGCCGTGTCTTGTTCAAACGCGGCCACTGGAAATCGCAGAAGGTTTAAATTTTTCAGGGGGCAACTCACGCCGAAAGGTGGAGCCCGCCTTCCACGGCGGGCTATTGGGTGTCGCCAGCCTTCACAGGCGGATATCCCTAGGCAACCTGCCGGGACGGCAGGTTCCACCTTTGCTGGGAGCAGAGGGACAAGCGCACCTTGTGCCTGGACTACCGCCCGGCTTCACGGCCGGAGGAGAAGGGCTTTCGTTTGAGTTCCTTTGCGTCTTCTTCGTTCTCAGGGGTGCCCAGTTTTGGGCTGGCGCCTTCCACGCCTTCGCCCTTGAGGGAGCGGTCGGGAATTTCGTCAGTTGCTTCGTCGGTCGGGGTCGACGCCGCAGCGGCTTCTTCCTCTTCGTCGTCCTCCTCGTCTTCGTCCGATTCCTCCGCTTCCGCTTCGTCGTTGCTGCTGGAGCGAGCGATCTCGGTCAGCTTCTCGTCGGCCTCTTTTTCCTCTTCGAGGATGTCTTCGAGAAGGTCGGCTGCATCGGTGTTGTCGAGCAGTTCGGCCCATTCGTACAAGCAACCGTACGAAGCGATCTCGTAATGCTCTACTTTTTGCGCGGCTGAAATGAGGGCGGCATTGAGCGCGGGAGAACCTTTAAACTCCTCGGCGATTTCGTCCGCTTCCTTCAGCAGGCCAACCGTGGCTTCGCAGGTTTTGGCGCGGACTTCCTCGCCGAAGGCCCCGAAGATTTCTTTGACCATCGTGATGTGGCCCTCGGTTTCTTCGAGGTGCGATTCGAAAGCATCCCGCAGGTCGGGATCGGTGGCGGCTTGGGCGAGTTTTGGCAGGGCTTTGGCGATGCGTTGTTCGGCATCGTACATATCGGCGAGTTCGTCGAGAAAGAGGTCTTTGAGCGTTTTCATAGGAGGAGCAGTTTGAATGCTCCCACACTATACCTCGAACCGTGCGTGCGCGGTACCCGGCTAACGACGGTACGGGACCGAAGTTCTTCCCGGGAAGGCGAAGGGGGCGGATTCCCGGGGGCGGTTGCACGCGGCCGAAGCGGGGGAGCGGTCGACGCGCGATTCGACGACGGCTTGACGAGACGCGCTCGCCCTCTCTCGTCCTCGAGCGCAGAGATTAACGCGCCAGGTGGGCCTAAGCCACCGGTAGTTCGATCCAGAAGCGGCTGCCTTTGCCGACTTCGGATTCGACGCCGCATGAGCCGTTCATTTGCTGCATGGCGCGGGCGACGATGGCGAGGCCGATGCCGGTGCCTTCCACGCTCTCGAGGTTGTTCAACCGCTCGAAAATTCCGAAGATTTTTTCGTGCGCGTGTGCCGGGACGCCGATGCCGTTGTCCTCGATCCAGATTCTCAGCCACTCGCGGGCGGTCGTGGTCGAGGGTTTTTCTCCAGTCGGAAAAGGGGATCCGGACGAGATCACTGCCTTCGTGGCGGAATGAAAAGGAGGACGCGTCGAGGGGGCGGGCAGGGTGGTCGAGGAACCGCGCAGCTCGCCGCGAATCGTAATCTTCGGAGCGATGCCGGGCGCCACGAATTTCATGGCGTTGTCGCAGAGGTTGGACAAGCACTGCTGCAAGAGGGTACGCTGGGCCCACGCGCGGCCGAGAGTGCCCTGCACGGTGAGGGCTTGATCTACCCTGGGGGTCATGAGGACCAGGTCGCGCAGAAGTTCGTCGACATCGACGGGTTCGAGTTGGAATGGCTCGTGGCCGATCTGGCTGAAAAGCAAGAGATCGCGGGTCAGGGCATCCAATCGATTGCCCGCGCGCTGCAGCCGGTCGACAATCATCCGGCCCTCAGGAGGCAGGAGATGCCCGAAGTCGCTGGTGAGGACCTCGGCGTAGCCTTTGAGGGAGCGAATTGGCGCGCGCAGATCGTGGGCGATCGTGTAGGAGAAGCTTTCGAGCTGCACAATGGTGTCATGCAGCCGCAGGGTGCGTTCGCTCACCTTCGATTCGAGAATTTCGGCGTGTTCACGCAGGCGTTGTTCCGCCTTCCGCAGCAGCGATTCGCGTTTGGCGCGATCCATCGCTATCGCGATGTACTGGGCGAGCGTCGTGAGGAAACTGACTTCGTCGGGTGCGAAATTTTCGCGGCTGTAGCTGGCCACGGCCATGGTGCCGAGGAGTTCACCCGCGATCAACAGCGGAAAACAGCAGAAGAGGCGGATGCCCCCGGCCCGCAATTCCTGGTATCTCGGATCGGCGTTCGATTGCAGGCTTGGCACCAACGTCGCTTCCCGTTTGTCGGTTGACGGTCCGCACGGACCCTCGCCGAGGTTGAAGCGAAGAAGCGATTCCTTCTGCTTGGGGCCAAGACCAGCCGCCGTGCTGAGCACGAGCGACTGGGAGGGCACGTCGAAGATATGATTGAAGTATGCCTCGATCCGGAGAGACGGCGCTATCGTCGGGAACAGATCGGCCACATCTTTCATTGGATCAGCGGATTGCAGGAGGATGCCAAGCGCGGTCGACAGAAGCCGATCATGCTCCTGCTGGCGCTGCAGAGCCACCGCTTGGTGTTCGCGCTCGGTTACGTCTTCGATGATCGTGATCGTGCCCACCACGAGTTCGCCGCTGGGCAAAGGGGCGATGCGGACCGTCTGCAGCATCTGGGCGGGGGCTCCCGTGGAAACGATTGCCGGAAACGGAAGGAGAAAGCGGTGAAGCGCAGCCGAAAGCAAACTGACCTCTCCCCCAAGGGCCCGCCGGTAGCGTTCGTCCAATCGCCGCGTTTCGACGTCGGGGAAGACCTCCAGCAGATTACGGCCTATGACCTGGTCGGCGGAGAGTCCGCTATGAATGGAGAGCCACCGGTTCCAACTTTGGATCCTCAGGGTGCCATCGGTAGTGAAAATACCGTATGGAGCGATCTCCTCCATCCAGGACAATAGCGCGTCGCGCGCGCTGAATGGATCGCGCGGATGGTCGAACGGTGCATCCTCGTGGAGCGGAATCATCCCGTCTGCTGGCTTTCCCATTTCTCGAGCTCCCGCAGGAGGCGATCGAGCGATGTGATGCCCAAAATGATGACCAGATAGCCGGTGACATTGCTGGCGCGCAGATGGAAACGCGTGTGGATCATAAGCCCATAGCTCAATTTTTCCTGCGACTCCAACGTGACCGACTCCAGCACGTGCTGCACGCTCTCGACATGGAGACGGGGAACCGCGAACGAAACGTGCACGTGAAGAAGATTGCCGAAGACGCCGAGGCAGGCGTTGAGCAGGATATTGCCGACCTCGGTGATCACCTCGCGCGCGCTCGAATCGAAACCGCGTTCGGCGGAGCGTTCTTCGTCGAAAAGCCGGCTCAGCATCAAAGCCGCCTTTTCGTCCAACAGCAGCAGAGCGTTGCCCGAGATGGGCCCGGTGAAGACTTGGTTGACGCTGGCAACCTCGCCTGCGATCACGTTTTCAAGCAGCGGAGCGATCTCCCTGATTTCATGCATCGCCACCTGAGGCACCTCGAGCGTGATGCGATAGCCGGTGAGTTCCGACAGAGCACCCGCAGCGCGGCCGTAGCCGATGTTGATCAGTTCGGTCAGCGCGTCCTTTTGGGTGAGCGTCAGGTCCATGTGGTACCCCCGCCTAAAACGGTTGAAATAATGGACGGAAGTTTTTGCCGATTGATCGGCTTGTTCACGAATGCCGCAGCTCCAGCGGCTCGGGCCTGCTCGACGGTGGAGGTTTGAATGTCCGCCGTGGCAACGATGACGCGGACCTCGGGGTTGAGCTCCCGGAGTTTCGTGAGCACCTCCAGGCCGTACATTCCGGTCATGACCATATCCAGAATGACCAAGTGGTGACGATTCAGGAAATAACGCTCGAGGGCTTGTGCACCGTCGGTCGCTTCTTCGACTTCGCAGCCCAATTCTTCGAGAATCGAGCGAACGGTGCGTCGCGCGAGGGAGGAATCGTCCACAAGGAGAACTTTGGTGCTCATAAACGTCGCGAAATTTCAGCGGCCATGTCGGACAGGGGAATCGCGGCATCGCTTAAACCGGCTTCTACCACTGAACGCGGCATGCCGTAGATGATGCAACTCTTTTCCTCTTCGGTCAGGACGGTTCCGCCCTGAGCTTTTATCCAACCGGCCCCTTCCGTCCCGTCGTCCCCCATACCCGTCATCACCACCGCAAGCACACGCTCTCTGTACGTCTCAGCGGCCGACCGAAATAACACGTCCACAGAAGGGCGATGGATCTTCTCCAGCGGCTGGACGGAGAGCTCCGCCACCACCGTGCCGTTGTGCTTCCGGTTGAGGTAAAGGTGTCGTCCCGCCGGCGCGAGCAAGACGAGGCCTGGTCTGAGAATGTCGCCTTGCGCCGCTTCGCGCACTTCCAGCGAGCAAAGTTCGTCCAACTTCTGCGCATACAAGGCGGTGTAGCCAACAGGCATGTGAAGCACGATTGCGATCGGAACCGGAAAATTCGGCGGAAATTGCGGCAGAAGCTGGCGCAACGCTTGCGGTCCGCCCGTCGAAATGCCGATGACAAGTACATCCGCGGTGAGCGCGTGAGCGATGTAGGGGGACGGTTTCGTCGACGACTTCGCCTTTTCCACCAAACTGGTCACTGGAGCGCGCGCGGCGGCCACCACTTTTTCGACGAGTTGAGTCCGAATTCCGAGCAGATCGTCAGTCGCGAGAGCGGTCGGCTTCCGAATCAGGTCGACGGCCCCGGCACTCAGGGCGTCGATCACCTTGTCGGCATCTTCGGCTGCGGAGGAGAGCAATACGATGGGCAACGGTTTCGCCGCCATCTGGCGGCGCACAAAGCCAACGCCGTCCAATTTCGGCATGATGAGGTCGCAGGTGACGACGTCAGGCGAATGGGACACCACCATTTCGAGGGCTTCTTCGCCATCCCGGGCCACACCTACGACTTCGATGTAGGGCGACCCCGAAAGCATTTCCCGCACGATTTTGCGCGCAAAAGCGGAGTCGTCGACGATTAGGGTCCTGATGGTACGAAGAGGCTCCGTCATCTGTCGGACCGCCCTTTCAGCAGATAGACGAATGCGCCCGCCATATCCTCCAGCTCGAAGCGATCCGTCAGTTTAACCAGTGACTCCGAGGACCCCACGAACAATTTTCCCTCGGAGGGCATGCGGTCGGCGAAATGATTTACCACGCGACGGATGGCGTTGGGAGAAAAATAGATGAAAACATTGCGACAAAAAATAATCTGCGAGGTCGCAAGTTCCGCGGTGCTGTCGGGTGAAACGAGATTGGCCCAGCGGAAAACCACGCGTTCCGCGATCTCTGGTGAAATCTGAAAAGCTCCTGGCTTGCTCGTGAAATATTTTTCCCGCAACGCCGCGGGCAGTGAACGGAAGGACCGTTCGCGATACAGCCCGGCGCGCGCTTTTGCCAAGGCGGTTTCGCTGGCGTCGCTGCCGGCGATTTCGATCGGGTGCTGTCCCCAGCCTGCTTCGTTCAGCGCCATCGCGAGGGTGTAAGGCTCTTCGCCAGTCGCGCACGCCGCGCTCCAAATGCGCAGGGGCGAATTGTGGGTCTTGAACCATGCCGGCACGACGACGTCCACCAGGGTGCGGACTTGATCGAACTCACGCCAGAAATAGGTCTCTTGCACCGAAAAGGCATCCATCACGCGCCGCCATTCGTCCGGGCCTTTCTCCTCGTATTTGAGAATGTAGTAGTAATCTAAATACGACGAACAGCGGTAAAAACGGGCCCGTTCCTCGAGCTTTTCCAGCAGCGAGTCGAAACGCTCGTCCTCAAAGTAGATGCCGGTGCGTTCGTGCACCAAGTCCCGCAACAGGTGCGGCACCGGGGCCGGCGCGGCAATGGGAGCCGGCGGGCTCGGTGAAGGTATGGCACTCATCCGGCTCTACGCGGTTTGCCGCGCTTGATGGGACGGTCTGGAGGATGGGATCCAACCACGTTTTGCTCGGCCGACCGGCTGCCTGACCCTGGCTTAGGGGTGGTGCGGGCCGCCGCCTGGTCGTAGGCCCCCACGTCCGCGACATTGCGGGCGGTCACATCGCGTATTTGTACCAGATTGAGCCGGAGGGCATCAGCCGCAACCGAGTGTTCTCGGTTCGCCACGGTAATCGACTTAATCTGCTTCGCCACATTGCGGGTGGAGGTGGAGATGTCTTTCACCGCTCGCGCTTGATCCTGCATTGCGCGCGCAGCCTGACTGGACTGCACCTGCAGATCGTCGGTTGCGGTGGAGATTTGTTTCGTGGCGGTGGCTTGCTCCGCCATCGTCCGGCTGACTGAAGCCACCAAGCGAGCCAAACGATCGGACTCCTTTGTGATTTGGTCGGCGGCCGTCGCGTGCTCGGCCATGGCGCGGGCGGTGGAGGCGCTGCCCTTTCGCATGGCGTCGACCGCGGCGACGATCTGGGTGGTGCCGACGGCCTGTTCGGCGGTGGCTTTTCGGAGCTGGACCGCGATGGAGCTGGTGTTTTGCGCAGCCTTCACCACTTCGCGCGCCGCGCGGCCATGTTCGCCCATGGCCTGGGACACTTCCTTCGTGGTTTTTCGCATTTGCCCAGCGGCTTGGACGATGGCGGCTGCTCCCTTGGCTTGCTCTGCCGTCGCGGTCGCCACTTGCCGAGCCTGGCCAGTGGTTACGGCAATCGCCTCCAGTACATATTTGCTGGCCGCTACTTGTTCGTCCGCCGCGCCGGTGATTTCCGCCACGAGCTTCGTGGTCTCGTCGATGCCGGAAAGGATTTTTTTGAGTCCAGAGAGGCCCGTTTCGGACAGCCGGCTCGACTCGTCGGCCACGCGGGCGCCCTCATTTGCGGCTTCCGTCGCTTCGCGGGTTGCAGTTTCGAGGCCGCGCACAATCTGGGATATGTCTGCAGTGGCTTTGGCGCAGCGGTCCGCCAGATTGCGGATTTCCTCCGCCACCACGGCAAAGCCTCGGCCCGCTTCCCCAGCGCGGGCGGCCTCGATCGAGGCATTTAGCGAGAGCAGGTTGGTGCGCTCGGCGATTACGCTGATCGTGTCCACGATGCCGGAGATCTCGCTGCTTTGTTTGTTCAGCTCCTTCATCACCACGGTGGAGTTCGTCATTGCGCGGGACACCCGTCCGATGCCTTCGATCGATTTTTGAATGGCTTGTCCGCCATCATCCGCTTCACGAGCTGCTTTGCGCGTCGATTCCTGCGCCCGTTTGGCTAGCTCCGCAACGGAGCGGCTCGAACGGTCGAGCTGCGTTGCGCTCGTGCTTGCGGTTGCGGCCGCTTCGGTGATGCGTTGGCTGTTCTGCGCGACGGCCTGGATGGAGCGCCCCATCTGCTCGATCGAAGTCGAGGTTTCCTCCACCGAAGTGGCCAGGCCTTCCGACATGGCGGCCACTTCTTCAATGGACGCGGCCATCTCGTTCATGGACGAGAGGGTTTCTTCAGCGGCGGCCGTGAGATCGTCCGAGTTTCGGGAAACGCCCTGGATCGACCGACTCATCTCCTCGATCGAGGCGCCGGTTTCGTTCAAGGTGCTGGCGAGGTCCTCCGAATCCTTAGTCACCCGCTTCACCGAGCCTGCGACCTGGGCAATCGAAGTGGCGAGCTGCTGGGCCGAAGCGGCCATCTCCTGGCTGTTGGACACGACCGATTCGGCCCCCTTCGAGATCTGCTTTAGCGCCACGCTCGTTTCGTTCGCGGAATTTGCAACTTGAGCAGTATTGGCGGTCATCTGTTCGATGGACGCCCCCATTTCGTTGACTGCCGAAGCGATATCTTCGCCCGACACCGCGAGGGACTGTGCTTGGTTGGCGGTTTCCTTGAGCGAACGCGTCAGTTGCTCGGTTTGTACGGCCGCCTCATCGAGGGATTGAGTCTGGGCGGCTGCGCCCAGTGCGATCGCAGCGGCGAGGGT
>CAZJLP010000012.1:101521-108106 GCA_964546955.1 uncultured Opitutaceae bacterium
CATCGCTGCGCACCGGCTTGCGCTGACTGGCTCCATTGGTGGCTGACTTTTGCATGGTGGAAATCTGGTTTACGAGGCGGTGATGTTGGCTCCCGAGGGCGGGGCAGAGGGCGCACCCGCAGGAACTTCGATTTCCTCGGGTCGGAGCACGGCTCCCACATCCAAGAGCAAAACGAGACGATCCTTCACGGTGGCGACCCCTTTGACGTAGTTTCCGTCGACGCCGTGCAGCGTGTCTTCGATCGGGCGAACCGCGTCGGCGGGAATTCGTCGGAACTCCCGCGCCGCGTCAACCAGTAGCGCAACCAGGCGCTGTTGCACTTTAAGGAAGATGAGTCGGGACCGCGCGGTTCGCGTTGCTCGGGGGAGCCCGAAACGGGCGCGGAGATTTAGCGCGGGAATGACCTGGCCTCGTGAAAAGACTACCCCGTCGACCGAAGGGGCGGTGTTGGGCACCGGGGTTACATGCTCGACCATGTCGATGTGCTGCACGGCCTCGCTGCGGATGGCGTAGAGCGAACTGGCCAGCTCGAACAGGATGTAAGTGTCGGATTCGGTCATGCTGAAGCGCGGCCTGTTGCAGGGTCAGGGGCGGCGATGGGACGGACGGCCCCATGAGTAAACGCAAGTGGATCGAGAATCAACACCGGCCGTCCATCTCCGAGTTCGGTTGCTCCGGAAATGCCCGGGACTTGAATCAGCGGGTCGTTCATCCGCTGCACGACCACCTCCCGCTGAGTATGAACGCGGTTGACCACCAGACCCGTGTGGCCTCGTTCCGATCGCACGACCAGGACACAGAGGACAGCGTCGCCTTTGCCGGCCCCATTCTGCCGGGGAAATAGGTTTTGCAAGCGAATGATGGGGAGGACGCCTTCCCGATAGGGAACGATTTCAGCTCCCTTGATCTGACGAACGTCGGCTTCCGCGACCTCGACAATCTCCTCGATGAAAGCCTGGGGCACGGCGCAGGTCTGGCCGTTGATCGATACAATCAGCGTTTCAACGATCGAAAGGGTGACGGGCAGCCGTAAGGTGAACGTGCTGCCCCGTCCGGGCTCCGATTCGAGCGTCAGGCTTCCGCCGAGTTCCCTGACCGCGGCTTGCACCACCGCCATTCCGACGCCGCGTCCCGCGGCGCGATCCGCTTCGTCGCGAGTAGAGAAGCCGGGCTGACAGATCAGACCGAGCAGGGCGTTGTCGTCGAGGTCGGCCGGCAGGGGGAGGTTCGCTTCCCTCGCGCGGGCGGCGACCCGCGCCCGGTTGATGCCCTGGCCGTCGTCCTTGATCTGGATCTCGATGTATTGGCCGACCGATCGCGCGCTCAGCCAGATGGTGCCTTCGACCGGTTTCCCCGCCGCAATCCGTTCGGCTGCCGTCTCGACTCCATGGCTGAAGGCGTTTCGGACCAAGTGAAGCAGCGGCTCCTTCAAGCGTTCGACCAGAAACTTGTCCACCCGTGTATCTTGACCGTCGATACGAAGGCGGACCGCCTTGCCCAAATCGTGGGCTAGATCGCGCACCACGAAGGGCATGCGAGTGAAAATCTCGGCGATCGAAACCATCCGTACGCGAGTGATGGCGGCGCGCAAATCGCGCAGGGAGCGCGACAGCGCGAGGTTTACCTCCTTCAATCCGTTGGTGTCGCCCTGCGTCTGTTGAATGCGATCCTCCAAGCGCGACCGCTGAATCACAAGCTCCCCCGCGATACGCATGAGTTCATCGAGACGGCTGAGATCGACCCGCACGATATGGGAAGGCGCGACAAAGAAGGCGCTCGCGGGATCGTGACTCGGTGCGACGGGGTCGGGTTCGGACGCGCTCGCGAGCGGCTCCGCTGAAGTCTCTTGGAGCATTGAAAGGCCGTCGACCGTCCAGGAGGCGACCTCCGCGGGCAATTCCGCGGCGGCCACGGTGAATTCGAAACTCATGCCGCCTGCGCCGCGAACCACGGGAATCGCACGCACGATGGATCCGAACGCACTCAAGCGCTCGCGGACGGACTTGATGTTGATGCCCCGCTGATCCAGTTCGCGGGTCGGCACAAATATAAAGCGGTGCGTCCGGCGGTTACCCGACAAGGGCGGCGGCGCGGGCAGGGGAGACGGCGCGGCCCCGGCGGCTTGCGCCTTCGCGGAGAGAAGCGCAGCCAAGTCGGCCTGGAGATCGTCGATCGCGGGCAGCGGCTGCCGGTGCCGATGGGCGCTCACGACTTCCTCCAATCGCTGGATGGAGGCCATGAGCGTAGCGACGCCGGCTTCATCCACCGTCACGTGGCTTCGAGTGGCCGCGCGCAAGTAATCTTCTGCGGCATGGGCCAATGTTTCCGCTTGCCGTAATCCTACGATGGCGGCGTTCCCCTTCACCGAATGCACGTTTCTGAAAATGGCTTCCAAGGTGGCGGCGAGCGATGCCGGGTCCGCGAAGCCGAGATCGAGTGCGGCGAGCTGTCCGCGGATGGCGCTGAGCTGTTCGTCACACTCGGCGTAAAAATCGTCGAGCAACTCCTGTTGAAGTTCGGGCGAAAACTCCGGTGTCATGGGCTTCGTCCTTCTCGTCCCGGCGCTCCGGCCAACTCCGCGGCGTGGAAGCCGCAGGCGGAGAATCGAGCGCGCAGTTTTTCCACGGAAATCGGTTTTGCGAAATACTCTTCAGCGCCCAGCGACTTGGCCCGCGCGATGTCCGCGGCGGCTTCCGAACCGCTCAGCACAGCCAGGTGGAGCGGGGGCGCGCCAGCCTGCTCGCGCAGCCATGAGAGGATTTCGAAGCCATCGTAGATGGGCAGCTTAAGATCCACGAAAACCAGATCCGGCGGAGGTTTGATGGCGTCCTTGCTCACGCACTGCTCCAGTTCGGCGAGTGCTGCCGCGCCGTCAGAAACATGAGTCAACTCGCATTTCAGCCCTGTTTTATTGAGCGCGCGTTTGAAAAAGAACGCATCGTCGAACGAGTCTTCGATCAATAGGACGCGGGGTGGCGAAACAACGCGGGACATGCGGAGCGAGAATAGTCTGCCCCGCAATGAGTTCTGTCCAGCGGCAACGACAGTTTGCAGGTGTCGAATGACTTGGCGGGCGACCGGTTGAATCGGAAGAAAAATGCAATAAAGGTGAATCCGGGTTGGGACGGTCGGAGATGGAGCCTGCCGTTCCGGCAGGCTCCTAGAGTGCGTCCCGCCGGCTTGCCCTGATCAAGCAAACCTGCCGGGACGGCAGGTCTCACCTCGAGCTTTTCAGAGGCTCCGAGCCTCAGCTCTGCGGCTTTAACTGCGCCGTGAGTTTTTGAAATTCGGGATGAGCTTTGAGGCCCTCCAGGTCGGGATCCTGGTTCATCCAATCGAAATCGTTGTAGCCCAACTTCACCGCGTGCTTGAGAGTGCGCAAGGCGTCAGCTTTGCGTTTGCTGAGGGCAAGGCTGCACGCCAGATTGTAATGCGCCGTGGGATTCTTCGGCAACAGGCGCACAAGCTTCCGGTCCATCTTGAGGCCGTCGGAGATGCGACCGGTCTTCGTGTACAGCCCGCCGAGGATTTCTATCACTTCGGTGTAAGCGGGATCGCGGCGGTGGATCGACTCGAAGAAGCGGATTTCGAAGGCAGGATCGCTTTTCTTGGCCATGGTTTTCAGTTGCGGTTCTTGCAGGCCCCCGTCCGCCGAAAACTGTCGCAGTGCGCGCTGACCTGAAGCCGTTGAGTCACGGGAGTCAGTCCCAACTTGGTGGAGACGGAGTTTCCGTACCATTCCATGAAGGGTGCGCTAATCTCGTAGATCTTGTCGCAATCCATACAAATCACCTGGGCTACCTGGGTATTATTATCGGCATTTGGCCGGTAATACTTGAGGTTTTTGCCGATATCGACCTCTCGCAGCAGGGCGCTTTCCGTCATGATCGGAAGCGTGCGATAAACTGTTGCGCGGGAGACAGAATCGTCGATTGCCCGAGCGTGATCCAGCAGCTCTTCCGCCGTGAAATGGTCCTTTTGTGCGAAGGCCGCCTCGAAGATGGCGAGGCGCTGATTTGTGACGCGTAGGCCCTTCGCTACGAGGTGGGTCTTGAACTTATCGCGCGCGGCGTCGTTGCTCACGGCGTAAAAATCGGGAGCATGGCCCGGGGTGTCAATAAAAGTAGCGAATAGCAGGGGGGCGGCGAAGTAGCGAGTAGACGGATTTTGGAGACGCTTGGTATCGTTCTCGTCCCAAAGAAATAACCCGAGATCCATTCCCAACCCTACGTACGCACGGCGCCCCGAGCGAGAACGAGTAGGAGTAAGAGAATGAGAACGATTGGTTCGAGGCCTGCCCCCCTTCCGCGCGGTTGCCTCTGGCGCTTTTTCTACTCGCTACCCGCTATCCGCTACTCGCTACTTCCCTGGATGTTTGTCGGTGTACATCCGCTTGCCGGGTTCGATAAGGTGCTGCACTACCGCGTGCCGGAGGGGCTGCAGGCATCGCTGTCGCTCGGCTCGCTCGTTCGCGTGCCGGTGGGTCATCGAACGGCGCTTGGCGTCGTGGGTGTGATCGGCAAACCGTCGGATTTTCCGCTGGAAAAGCTGAAGAACGTCACGCAAGTCGTGTATCCCTTTCCTGCGCTGACGGCCGATTTGCTGGAGCTGGCGCGGTGGATGGCGAGTTATTATGCCTGCAGTCTCGACTTGGTGATCGAACGCATGTTGCCGGCGGCGGTGCGGCATGGTGCGGGATTGAAGCAGGAGAAATTCCTGTCGATCGCGCAAAAACTGTCCGCGGAGGACTTGGAGAAACTGGTCAAACGAGCGCCGGCTCAAGCGAAGCTTTACCGGTTTCTCGAGCAACAATTCAAATCGCAGAAGAAGGGGTTGGTGTTGGGCCGTCTCGGCGTGACCGCCGCTGTCTCCGCGCCTCTCATCAAGAAGGGAATTCTGCGCGAGGAGGTGCGTCGTTTGGAGCGGGTCGCCTATGGCGACGATTGGGGGTCCGGCGAGATCGTGGCGGCCCTCCCGCCGCTGCTGAACGCGGAACAAACCAACGCGGCCACGGCTCTTCAGGCTTTGATTGAAGACGGAAAGTTCGCGACCACGCTGCTGCATGGGGTGACGGGGTCGGGGAAAACGGAGGTCTACCTCAAGGCCATTCATGATGCGCTCGCCGTGAAGGGAGGAGTGATTTTTCTGGTGCCGGAGGTAGCGCTAACACCGCAGACTGTCGCGCGATTGCGCGGACGGCTGGAGGCGATCGCACCCGGACAAAAAACCATCGTGTGGCACAGCCACCTGAGCGAAGGCGAACGTTTCGACGGATGGCTGGCACTCGCGACCGGAGAGGCGAGGGTGGTGGTGGGCGCTCGCTCGGCCATCTTCGCCCCGGTGCAGAATCTGCGATTGATCGTGGTCGATGAGGAGCACGAGCCCGCTTACAAGCAGGACGAGACGCCGCGTTACCATGGGCGCGATGTGGCCGTAGTGCGGGCGAAACTGGCGCGTGCTTTGTGCGTGCTGGGCTCGGCCACGCCCTCGCTGGAGTCGTACGCCAACGCATCGGCCGGCAAATACAAATTGCTCCAGCTGACACAACGGGTCGATTCGCGGAAACTCCCTCAGATCGACGTCGTGGACATGCGCATCGAAGTCATGCGCGCGAAGGGTGCCACCGCGCTGTCGCGCGATCTCGTCAACGCGATGCACGCCCGTTTTGAACGGCGCGAACAGACGATTCTCTTCATCAACCGGCGCGGATATTCCTCCAGCATGCAGTGCTCCGCCTGCGGACACGTGGAGGAGTGCACGCATTGCAGCATCTCGCTCACCTATCACCGGACGGACGAGCGGCTGCGGTGCCATCTGTGCGGGCTCGAGAAAGAGGCCCCGATGACGTGCCCCCAATGTCGCTCCCCCAAGATCCGTTGGAAGGGCCTGGGCACGCAGCGAGTGGAGGAAGCGGTCCGCCGCGTCTTGCCGCGGGCACGCATCGAGCGGATGGACGCCGACACCATGGCGCGAAAGAACCGGTTTCGCGAGGTGCTCGGAAACTTCCGTGCGGGAAAAATCGATATACTTGTTGGCACACAGATGATAGGAAAGGGGTTGGATTTTCCCAATGTAACGCTGGTCGGCCTGATCGACGCCGATCTTTCAATGCACATTCCCGATTTTCGGGCGAACGAACGCACCTTTCAGCTGCTGGTTCAGGTGGCCGGGCGCTCGGGCCGCGGCGACCGCTCCGGGGAAGTCGTGGTCCAGACCTTCACGCCTCAGGCCGAGGCAATTCAGTTTTCGCGCCACGCGGACTTTGTCGGCTTTGCCGAAAGCGAATTGAAGATCCGGCGGCAATATGGCTACCCGCCCTTCCGGCACCTGATCCATCATATGTTTCGCGGACCCAACCCGGAAAAATTGCAGTTTTTTGCCAGCCAATGGGCGAAGCGCGTGGAAGCGCTGTTGGGCGACCGGGTTGAGTTGAAGGGTCCGTCGCCCGCGCCCATCGAGAAGATCAAGGACGAGTACCGGTATCAGTTGTGGTACTTGACCCGGCAGGTGACGAAAGTGGTGGCGGAGCTCACGAAGCTAAGAGCGGATTTCGCTTGGCCCGACGATGTGGTCCAAGTGCTCGA
>CAZJLP010000013.1:0-101261 GCA_964546955.1 uncultured Opitutaceae bacterium
CACCGTTTGGCGGCGGCGGAAGAGGGCGACGATGATGGCCAGGCCCACGGCGACTTCCGCCGCGGCCACGGTCAGGATGAAGAAAACGAAGACGTTGCCGTCGATCGTGCTGTTGAAGCGGGAGAATGCCACGAGCGCGAGGGTCGAGGCCACCAGCATCAGCTCGAGGCACATGTAGATCACCAAGGTGTTTTTGCGGATCAACACGCCCAAGAAACCAAGCGCGAAGAGGATCGCGCTGAGCAATATGTAGTGATTCAGGCCGATCGTGGTGGCGGCGAGGGGAAGAGAATCGGAATTCATTTCACGTCCTCCAGACCGTCGAAGCGTTTGCTCAGGATGATGACGCCCAACATGGCGATCAGCAGCAGGAAACCTACCACCTGCACCGGCAGAAGGTAAGTGGTGAAGAGTTTCGCGCCGTAAAGCTTGAGGTCGGTAAAGAAGCCCGCATCGCGGCCTGTCGCCGCCGCGACGGCTTCGAAATTGCTGTGCTGGGCAAAGCTGACGACGCCGAGGACAAGCAAGGTCAGCGAGAACACGCTGGCGGCGACACTCAGGCCCTTGAAGGGACGTTTCACGTTGCCCTTCATATCGAGCAGCATGATGATAAAGAGAAAGAGAGCCACGACCGCGCCGGCATAGACGAGCACCAAGAGAACGCCAAGCAGCGCAGCATCGAGGACGAAGAACAGCGCGGCCACGCCGCAAAGGCTGACGAAAAACGCAAGGGCCGCCGCCACGGCGTTCTTATTGAAGACCACGGCCATCGCAGAGGCGAGGGTCAGGGTGGCGAAAAGATAGAAGAAGGTATCGGCCATCGGCGGCGTGAGGGAGTCGTTAGAATCTCAAGGTCTTGGGCGATTCGGCTGAGGGTGACAATGTTTTCGTCGGCAGTGGGCAGTGCGATTCCCGCCGCGGTCAGTGGGACGTGCCGTGCTCTTCCGCTTCCTTCTTCTTGTCCCATTTGAAGAACGGGTCGGGCAAGGTGCCGCCGAGTTCGTAAAGCTTGTCCTTGTGGTTCACCATCTCCTCTCGCGTGTAGCCCGACATCGAATACTGATCCTGCAGCCAGATCGCTTCCTCGGGGCAGACTTCCTGGCAATAGCCGCAATAGATGCAGCGCAGCATATCGATGTCGAAGGCCTGCGGCGCCTTCTCCACGTGCTCGTTCGAGGCTCCGTCGGGGATTTCGCCCGGGGTGATGCGGATCGCCTTCGGCGGGCAGACAAATTCGCAAAGCTGACAGGAAACGCATTTTTCCCGGCCGTTCGGATCCTTCACCAAGGTCGGTACGCCGCGATACCCCGGGGTTATCTCCGGGCGCTGCTCGGGATACTGCAGCGTGACGGTCGGGGCGACCATGTGCTTCCACGTGGTTTTCAGGCCGGAAAGGATCTGCGGCAGGTAGGAGCGCTCGGCGGGCGAGAGCGGCTTACGTTCGACTTGGATGACGGCCATGGGGAAAACGAATGGAGAATTTAGAATTGTGAATGCAGAATGACCGGAAGAGATCCATTCGTCGGAAGAGGGGCTGTTGCTGCATTCTTCATTCTACATTAGCCGCGCGAGAGCAGCGCGATCGCGACGGCGTAGAGGACCAGGTTGGCGATCGAGAGCGGGAGGAGTTTCTTCCAGCCGATGGTCATGACTTGATCGTAGCGGAAGCGCGGGAGCGTCCAGCGGACCCACATGAAGAAGAAGATGAAAAACAGCACCTTCCCCACGAAGATGCACACGCCCAGGACTCCGGTGAGCAAGGGGAGATCGGCGATCTGAAGCGCGTTCGCGACCGCGGCGAGCGGCACCCACGGCAAGGGATTCCACCCGCCGAGGAAGAGCAGCACGAACACGGCGGAACCGACGATCATGTGACAATACTCGGCCACGAAAAAGAGCGACCACTTGAAAGCGCCGTATTCGGTGTGAAAACCGCCGACCAAGTCGGATTCGGATTCAGGCATGTCGAACGGTTGGCGGTTGGTTTCAGCAAAAAGAGCCACGAGAAAGATGAAGGCCGACACCGGCATGAGGAAAAGGAACCACATGCCACCCCAGAGTCCGGGCTGGCTTTGGAATTCGACGACCTTGGACAGACTCAGCGTGCCAGGCTGGCCGGGTGCGTTGATCCAGAGGAAAACGGGAAGCACCGACAGAGTCATCGACAGCTCGTACGAGATCAATTGCGCGGAGGCCCGCACCCCGCCCAAAAACGGGTACTTTGAATTGGAGGCCCAGCCCGCCAAAATCAGCGAGTAGACGCCGAGCGAGGCGATGGCGAACACCGCCAACAATCCCACGTCGACATTGGCGAGCACGATCGGCACGACCTGTCCGGCGGGGTCGAGATACGCGCCGAACGGCACGATCGCGATGGTCGTGAGAGCCGGGATCATCGCCAGGATCGGCGCCAGAATGAAATAGAACTTGTTTACGTGACCGGGAACCGGATCTTCCTTGAAGAGAAATTTGCCGCCGTCGGCCGCGAGTTGGAAGAGACCGAGCTTTTGCAGGAGGGGCGCGAGCACGGGAATCCACGCGAGCCACGGCACGATGGTCCGGTTCGGACCCGGCCGGCCTTGGATCCACGCCGAGATCTTCCGTTCGGCCATGGAGCAGGCCGCCGCGATCGGAAAGAGCACGGCGATGACCGCGATGCCCTTCAGGGCAGCTTGAACCGCGAGCGGGAGTTGAAAGAAGAAATCCATTTCAGATGCGGGACGTCACAATGCGGCGGCCGCCACGGGCTTTGCGGTCGGCTTGAAGTGCAGGCCATCGGTTTCGCAGAATGGAAGGTGGGCGAAATCCTTGCTATCGACGACCAGCCCGGTTTCCGGGAGGGAGCCATAGCTGACGCCACTGAGCGTGCGGATCTCTTCGCCGATCGTGCGCCACAGAGCGGCGAGATCGGCGGTGAACGCCGTGCCTCCGAGCGCGGCGAGCAACCTCGTGAGGACCGTGAGATCGCTGACGGTGCCGGCAATACCCGGGATCGCCTGCGAGAACCGCTGCAGGCGGAACTGCTGGTTGATAAACGTGCCGCTTTTCTCGAACACGGTATGGCCGGGGAATACGACCTGCGCGGCGTCGGTCGTCGCGCTGCCGTGCGTTCCAAGGTAAATGACCTTAACCTTCGCCAGCTGCGCGGCGGAGAGCCCCGCAGCGGTCAGATCTTCGTTGATCGAAAGGACCGTCTTGATCTTGCCCGTGTCGATCGCCGCGCCGAGCTCGGTCAGCTGGGAGGCGGGCAGGCGGTTGATGAGTCCGGTTACAAGCGCGCCCCGCAGGTTCGGATTGCGGTCGGAGGAGATCAGAAGGCCGTCCCCCTGCCCCACCCGGCTCACCAACTGAGCCGGCGATTTGAGCAGATCGGCGATTTTCTTCGTGAGGAATTGCTCTTCGACGGAGCTCTGGCCCGATCCGACGACAGCGACGCTGCCGGCTTTGAGCAGCTCGGCGGCGGCGGCGATGGCGGCGTCCAAACCGGCGGGTTGACCGTTGACCGTGAGCGAAGCCAGACGGTTCTCGGCGCGCACCTGTTTATACAGAATGCGACCGCTGTCGGCCATCCACGTGTCATTCACGTGATCGTTGTGACGCGGCGTAATGCGATAAATGATACCTTCGCGGCTCCAAACGACGGTGTTGGCGCCGACACTCGACTCGATGTCGATGCTGTTGGTTTGCTTGAGAAACCAAACCCGCATCTTGAAGCGAAAATCCGTGCTGGTCAGCGCGCCGACCGGGCAGATGTCGACGGTATTGAGCGAATAATTGTTCGCCAGTTGTTTTCCCGGATAGCAGGTCAGGGTCGAATAACTGCCGCGATCGATGAAACCCAACACGTCGTCTTTCGCGATTTCCTTGGAAAAACGGATGCAGCGCGAACAAAGCACGCAGCGTTCGTCATCCAGCATCACCCGGGGCCCGAGTTGGGTCCGCTTCGGCTTCACGTTCTTCTGCTCGATATAACGGGAGTAACCGCGGCCGTACCCCGTGGATTGCTCCTGGAGTTTGCATTCTCCGGCTTGATCGCAAATCGGGCAGTCGAGCGGATGGTTGATGAGAAGAAATTCCATCACGCCCTCGCGGCAGTCCTTGACGATCTGCGTGGTCGTGCGGATGTGCAGGCCGGCGGTCGCGTTGGTGGCGCAAGCGATGGTAGGGCGCGGCATCCAGTTGACCTTTTGCTTGCCGGTTGCGGGGTCGATCACCGGCTGTTTCGAAGCGGGATCGACGGCGGGCATGCCCATTTCGACCAAACACATGCGGCAATTGCCCACCACCGTCAGTTTCGGGTGGTAGCAATAATGCGGTACGTCGACTCCCGCGAGGCGCGCGGCTTCGATCATGTTCGTGCCCTTGGGCACGGCGATCTCCTTGCCGTCGACATTGACGGTGACGAGATCGGGTTTGGTCGGGACAGTGGACATCGGAAATTTATTAAACCGCGAATGGACGCGAAGGGACACGAATAGTCGGAGACAGGAACTGGTATTTATTCGCGTCCATTTGCGTCCATTCGCGGTTGCTTACACAAGTTCGAGGGTGTTGTCGGGCTTGGGGGCCTTCTTGGTCTCGGGATACGCCTTGAATTCGTCGGCGAACTTTTGGACGAAGCTTTGGGTCGGCCAGGAGCAGGCTTCGCCGAAGGCGCAGATGGTGCGGCCGGCGATTTGGTCGGCAACGCTCTTGAGCAAGACGCCGTCCTCACTTCGCGCGTCTCCGTGGACCATGCGGGTAGTGATGCGTTTCATCCAGAGAGAACCTTCGCGGCAAGGCGTGCACTGGCCGCAGCTCTCGTGCGCGTAGAAGGCGTTGATGTTGGCCAGTGCCTCGACCATGTTGACCGAATCGTCCATCACGATCACGCCGCCCGATCCGCCCATCGATCCGATCAGCGCGAGCGAATCGAAGTCCATCGGGACATCCTCGATGCCCCAATCGTAATCCACCATTTCCGCGCCGACCTTGCGTTTGCCTTTGTAGCGCTCGCCGAACTTCAAAACCTTGGCCGATGAGCCGCCCGGAATGACGGCCTTGAATTTTCGGCCGGGGAGCGGGCCGCCACAGACCTCGTTGAGCAGCTGGCCCATCGTGATCTTGCCCACCTCGTACTCGTAATAACCGGGCCGCTGAACATGGCCCGAAACGCAGAGGATACGCGTACCCGTATTGTTCGGGGTGCCAATGCGGGCGTAAGCTTCGCCGCCCATGTCGGCGATGTGCTTCACATGGCAGAGCGTCTCAACGTTATTCACGATCGTCGGGCATTGATAGAGGCCGAGAACGGCGGGAAAATAGGGTGGCTTGATGCGCGGGTAAGCGCGTTTGCCCTCGAGCGATTCGATCAGGCCGGTCTCCTCGCCGCAGATGTAGGCGCCCGCGCCGCGATGGACAAATATCTCGCAGCTGTAGGCCGTGCCGAGAATGTTCGGACCCACGAAATTGGCGGCGCGAGCCTCGGCGATCGCCTTCTCCAGAATGCGGGCGCCATCCGGAAACTCGCCGCGGATGTAGATGTAGGCCTGTTTCACGTTGTTCGCGAAGGCCGTGATCATGATCCCCTCGATCATTTGATGAGGATCTTGATAAATGATGTAGCGATCCTTGAACGTGCCCGGCTCCGATTCGTCGGCGTTGACGATCAGGTAGATTGGCTTGCCGCTCTTGCGATCCAGCAGAGACCACTTGACGCCGCAGGGAAAGCCCGCGCCGCCACGGCCGCGCAACCCCGATTTCTTCACCTCGTCGACGATCTCCTCGGGTTTGCGGCCGATCGATTTCTTGAGGATCTCATAGCCACCATTCCGCACATAACACGCCAGGTCATTGGTATAACCGGGTTCGTCGATGTGCTTGAAGATCAGGCGACGTTGTTCGGGAGCGGGCATGGATCGGAAAAGTTTTTAGCCGCGAATGGACGCGAAGGAACGCGAATATTTCGGAAGCTGAACGATAAGCGTGGATTTCATTCGCGTAAAATGGCGTCCATTCGGGTTGTTTATCCTGTTCGGACGGGGGCTTTGGATTCGGCGCGGAGTTGGGCGCTGATTTGGCGGGCTTTTTCGCAGTCCACTTTTTCGTGCAGTGTTTCGTCGATCAGGACCACCGGGGCCGTGCCGCAGCTCGCGAGGCATTCGACGAACTCCACCGTGACTTCCCCGTCGGGCGAGACTTCGTTAAGCCCGGTGTTGAACTCCTTCTGAAAAGTCTCGCAGGTCTTGTAGCCACCCATCAGCGCGCAGGAAAGCGTGCGACAAACCTTGATGTGCCGGCGGCCGATCGGCTTGCGACGGAACATCGGGTAGAACGTCACCACCTCGTACACGTTGATCGGATGCAGCTCCAGCTTCGCCGCGACCCACTCCATCGCTTCATCGGAGATGAAGCCCACATCCTCCTGGATGAGGTGCAGCAGGGGAAGCGTCGCACTGCGCTTTTGCGGGTAGTGCGTAATGACCTCGTCTATACGGCCTAGCGTTTCTGGTTTTAGTTCAAGAGCCATTGGGAGGCCTAATACAGAATTAGGAATGAAGAATGCAGACTAGCGTCTGCACTTCCGATGCCGGGATTGATAGGTTTGAATTCTTCATTCTAAATTCTTCATCCTTCATTGGCGCGCAGCGCGTTTGCTACCGATCGCACTCCCCCATCACGAAGTCGAGGGAGCCGAGGATGGAGACGACGTCGGACACCATGGTACCGACGCACAGTTTCGGCAGGATGCTGAGATTGCAGAAGGATGGGGCGCGTATTTTGAGGCGGTACGGCACGCCGCCGCCGCGGCTCACCACATAGAAACCCAGCGCGCCTTTGGGATTTTCCGCTTCGAAGTACACTTCGCCCGCGGGCATGAGCGGACCCTCGGTCACGAGCATGAAGTTCTGGATGAGTTCCTCCATGCTGGTGAGGATCTTGCCCTTGGGCGGGCCGTAAATCCGTTTGGCGTCGACGGAGTACCACGGGCCGTCCGGAAACTTCGCGATGGCCTGCTTCACGATCCGAATCGCCTGCTTCATTTCCTCGCCGCGGACGAGGTAGCGGTCGTAGCAATCCCCGGTGGCGCCAACCGGCACGTCGAATTCGTACTGCTCGTAGCCGCTGTAAGGCTTATCCTTGCGCAGGTCGAGCGGCACGCCCGAACCGCGGAGGTTCGGTCCCGTCAGGCCGTACGCAATGGCGTCTTCCTTTGAGATCACGCCGATGTCCACGGTGCGATCCATGAAGATCTTGTTGCGCGTCAGCATCTGCAGGATCTCGTCAAGGATCGGGAGAAACTGATCGCAGAATTCATTCACGCGGCCGGTCCAGCCCTCCGGCACATCGCGGGCCACTCCGCCGATGCGGGTATAGCTCGTAGTGAAGCGCGCGCCCGTGAGCTCTTCGAAAAGCTTATAGAGCTTCTCGCGCTCGGTGAACGTGTAGAGAAAAACAGACCACGCCCCAACATCGATGGCATAGGCGCCAAGGCCGAGCAGGTGGGAGGATACGCGCGCAAGTTCGGACGTGATGACACGGATGGCTTGGCAGCGGGGCGGGACCTCGAGTTTAGCCAGTTTTTCGACCGCGATCGCGAAGGCGGCGTTGTTCGCCAGAGGCGCGAGATAGTCCAACCGGTCCGTGTAGGGCACGAACTGGTTGTAGGTCATATTCTCCGCGATTTTTTCGTCGCCGCGATGCAAATACCCGAGAATCGGGTCGCATTTGGTCACCATTTCCCCGTCGAGCTCCAGCTGAAGACGGAGCACGCCGTGCGTCGACGGGTGCGAAGGGCCCATCGAAAGCGACATCTTTTCGGTCTGGAATTCCGGCGTCGCCTCGGCAGCGGCGGCTTTGGCGCCGCTATCGGGAAAAGCGTAGTCAGTGGGCATGTGATAAAAGCTTAAAGCTGTATGCTATTCCGGTTTCTCCCGGCGTTCGTTCCAGCTTTCGTCTTTTGCACGCGGTTCCGCTTCGGTGAGGTTGATTTCGCCGGAAGAAGCCACGAACGGGCCGCCCGCCATGGGAGCGGGCTTCACCTTGGCGCCGGTGGCCTCGGCGACTTCCAGATCGGGCAGCGGTGTTTCAATCCCGGCGAGCGGGAACTCCTTGCGCAGGGGAAAATAAGGATAACCGTCCCACATCAGGATGCGGCGCAGATCCGGATGGCCCTCGAACGTGATGCCAAACATGTCGTATGTCTCGCGCTCATGCCAGTCGGCAGCCGGCCACAGTGAAACGATGCTTGGTACGGAAGGTTCGGCGTCGTTCAGGGCATTTGTCGCAACGCGAATGTACTCGTGCCGAGTCGTCGACAAGAGGTGATATACCACGGTGAAGCGCGGGGAGGCGGTTTCGCTCCAATCGATCGCGGTCACATCCACCAACATATCGAACGTATGCTCGTTGCGAAGGGCTCTGAGCACGTTCACGACTTCGCCGACCGCGACCTGGATCGCCTCGTGATCCAGGCTGGCCCGGAGGGCAATCTGAGGAAACTTGGCTTGGAGGGCGGTCGCGACAGCGACAGGAGCAGCGGCGGCGGACATACGCGTGGTTGGTGGGCGAGAAAAATCAGGCGCTCATCAAGCGGTTCGCGGAATGCTCTTTTTTTACCTTCGACTGCAATTTCAGGAGCGCGTCCAGCAATGCCTCCGGGCGCGGAGGGCAGCCGCTCACATAAACGTCGACGGGAACGATTTTGTCCACGCCCTGCAGCACGGCATAACTGCGGTACATGCCGCCCGAACTGGCGCAGGCTCCCATGGCAATGACCCATTTCGGCTCCGCCATCTGGTCGTAGATCCGGCGAAGGTGCGGGGCCATCTTGTAGGTGACCGTGCCGGCCACGATCATGCAATCGGCCTGGCGGGGGGAAAAACGGAAGACCTCAGCTCCAAAGCGCGCGATATCGAATCGGCTCGAAGCCGTCGCCATGAGTTCGATCGCGCAACAGGCAAGACCCATCGGCATGGGCCACACGGAGTTAGAGCGAATCCAGTTAATCGCGGCGTCGGCCCGCGTCACCACGACTTCGCCCTCGATCTTGCCGTTGTAGGCTAATTCGTTGTTCGGAGAAACCATGGGTGTTGCGTGTTGGGATGAAACCAAAGGAAACCGCAACGTACCAGCGCACCAAGGTCCTGCAAGGCGCTTTTCGGGAAAAGCCCCCGCGTGAAGGGGGGCTGATGCCAATGAGCAGATTTACCATTGACCCTAGTCCCTGCCCTACCCTTAAGTCGGCCCCTTCGTCCCGCGACGTCCCGGTCATAAACCGAGGCATCGAAGCACCCGGAGAGGTGGCAGAGTGGTCGAATGTGCGTGATTGGAAATCACGTGTACCCGCAAGGGTACCGAGGGTTCGAATCCCTCCCTCTCCGCCATTGCGGCTTCGCCGCAATGGCGGGCTTTGCACCGCAAAGCGGCGATCGCGAAGCAGGAAGGGATGTTTGCAGAAAGACAGACCGAAACGCGGAGCATTGCATTCCCCGGCGGTCTTTCTTTCCAAGGCCAGCGCGGAGATCGCGCTCCACCTCAAACAACGCGGCTTTGATCGGTCAACGCGTAGCAGCTGGTCTTCAGAGCCGATTTCTCACGAGCTCGGCTTCATCACAGGCGCTACGTTCGGCCGCGTTTCCGCAAGGAGGCGAGCCCTTCGATGAGATCGGCGCGGTCGAAGGGTTTGCGGAGGACCACTTCGGCGCCGAGGTGGGCAGCGAGCTGGAGGGCGTCGGCAGCAGTGGCGATTCCCCCCCCGGACATAGCGATGATGCCGACTTTCGGAAACCGGCTCCATGATCGTTTCAAGGCCGTCCCGCTCGGGCATAAAGATGTCAGTGATCACCACATCATACGCCAGGGCTTCCATTTGAGCGATGCCTTCCCGTCCATTGGGAGCCTCATCGACCTCGTAACCAAGCTGCCTCAGGACATCCCGGAGCGCTCGGCGAAAGTAGGCCTCGTCCTCGACCACCAGAATGCGAGGGTTCATGACACCGGTTCCAAGGCCACTTCCTTCCTCCTGGAGCGCGGCTGCTGAGCGGAGGACTGGATTTCCTGCTGCTCGTCTTTGCGTTGTCCGGCCACCAGGCGGAGGAGGCTCGTCACCGCGCCCTTCAACTCCTCGGCCTGGCCGCTCAGTTCCTGCGCGGCACCCGCGCTTTCTTCCGCCGCGGCGGCATTGCGCTGCGTGACCCGGTCCATCTGCGAAACGGCCGTCGTCACCTGCTCGATGCCGGTGGCCTGCTCCTTGCAGGCGACGGCAATGTCGCGGATCAGATCGTCGACGCTGCGGGCATTCTTCACGATCTCCTGCAACGCGACCCCCACTTTCTCGCTGATGGCGACGCCGTGGCTGCTCTTGGCAATCGCGTCGTCGATCTTCTCGGCCGTTTCGCGCGCGGCATGGGCGCTCCGCTGAGCCAAGGTGCGGACTTCGTCGGCCACCACCGCAAAGCCGAGGCCGGCCTGCCCGGCGCGCGCTGCCTCAACAGCAGCATTTAGGGCGAGGATGTTCGTCTGAAAGGCGATTTCGTCGATAGTCTTGATGATCTTGCCGACGTTGTTACTGGACGTCTTGATGGCGCCCATGGCGCGGCTCATCTCCTGCATGTCAGCAAAGCCGACATCCGCGGCAGATCGGGTGGAAGCCGCGAGCGATTTGGCCGCCTCGGCATGATCGGCGTTGCGCCGCGTCATGCTGGACATCTCTTCGAGCGAGGCGCCGGTTTCTTCCAGCGAAGCAGCCTGTTGGCTGGCGCCGTCCGCCAGCTGAGAGCCGGTAGCGGCGACCTGCACCGCCGTGGCGGCAACCGCATTGCTTCCTCCGCGGAGCCGATCGACAGTGTGGTTGAGTTCCCTAGCAAGAGAGCGGCTCAGGAGAAGTCCCAGCCCAAATGCGACAAAGACTCCGAGCGCGGCCCCGCCGGCGCTAATACCCTTCGTGCGAGATATCGTGCGGACAAATCCCGCCTCAAGCTCGCGCGTGGCCTCGGCATCGAATCGCTTCACGTATTCAACAATCCGATCGATACCATCGGTGGCAGCGCGGTCGATGCCGCGCACGGCCCGATCCACCTTCGCCGCCGAGTCCGGCTGAGTGCGATCAAATAGCTTCAAGGCTTCACGGTATTTCAGTCCGAGCGTTTTGTGGCTTTCCAGTGACTCCTCGATCTCACCCACGGAAAGCCCCTCGGTCGCGAAAAGTGCCTTGAGCTGATCCAAGCTCTCCCGGGTCGCCACTTCATCATTGGCAAAGCTCTCCATATGTCGGGTGAAGGCGGCGGGATCGGAGCCGCGCAGGAGAATGTTTTTCCACTCCTGAACCTGTTTCTTGAAATTGACTTGGGCAGAGCGAGCGAGATCGACCGAGCGCGAGAGGAAAAGTCCGCGCGCCTTCAAGCTGTTGGCGATCGCGGCGCCCTCAGAGGCGGTCCGATCGAGCCCCAAGTAACTGCTGACGCTGACGGCCAACGTCACAAAGGCAGCAGACGCAAAGGCGCCGAGAAGACGGGCCCGAAGAGAGAAGTGCCGGAGTTTCATGATGAAAGGGAGAGCCCCGAGGGCGCTCAGATTGAGGACGAGACGAGCGGGAAATAGAGAGTGAAGGTGGTTCCCTGCCCTGACTGGCTGGCCACATCGAGCCAGCCACGGTGATCATTTACTATGCCCTGGACCACGGTCAGCCCAAGGCCGGTCCCCTCCCCGCTCGGCTTGGTGGAAAAGAAGGGCTCGAACATGCGACGCAGCGTCTCAGCGTCCATGCCGTGACCCGTGTCGCCCACGACGAGACGCGCGTACCCGCCCGGTGCCACGTGGGAGGGCACCTTCGCGGCGTCGACCGGCAGAATGCAGGACTCAAGACGCAGAGACAACCGACCTCCGCGCGCCGTCATCGCATGCACGGCGTTCGTGCAGAGGTTCATCACAACCTGGTGCAGTTGCGTATGGTCGCCCAGCACCGGGGGCAGATCCTCGGCTACAAACGTCGCGACTTCGATCCCGGCCGGTAGGGTTCCTTTGAGAAGTTTTAGCACTTCGCGAAGCACCAGATCGAGCTGTACGGGACAGGGATTGTCCTTTTGCCGGCGGCTGAGCGTCAGCACTTGCCGAATGAGGCCCTTCGCGCGGTCACCGGCAAGCAGGACGAGATCGAGATACTCGTTGAGCGCGCGATTCTCACCCCCCTCCATGCGGGCCAGTTCGGCATTCGCCAGAATGACGCAGAGCAGATTATTGAAGTCGTGCGCGATGCGGCCCGTAAGCGAACCCAGGCATTCCATCCGTTCGTTAGACCCCGCGGGAAGCGGACAAGGCCGCAACGCCATCCGCACATACCCGCCCTCGGAGCCACCTTGCTCCGCGCCCATCTCACCCGCGGCAGTCATATCCCGGCCCCTCCGCAGTCCCGCACGTCGCGGTCGCCGTCACTGCGCAGCGAGCTGATGACTTGGGGAAGGTCGGAAAGATTTTCCTTGATAACATACCCCGCTACGCCCGCATTTGCGGCTGCCCGGCGAAAGTCCGGTTGATCGTAACTCGTCACAATGATGATCCGGGCCGACGCGAACACACGATGAAGGGCGCGAGCCGCGTCAAAGACCGCCATTCCAGGCATGCGGATGTCCATCGTGACGAAATCCGGCTGAAAGTCGCGAGCCCGCTGCACGGCCTCGTCCCCCGATTCACACTCACATACCTCGTCCCCCACCTGCAGGACAACCTGCCGGATCAAGGTTCTTACGCCCGCGTGATCGTCGACTATCATGAGTTTCATAGGTGCAACGCGTGAGCGAGCGCCCACACTCTAACGCGGACGAAGCATTTCGTGAATCCGCGCACCCGCATAATTTCGGGTACGCAGTTTCCGCTATTTTTCTAGGTAGGACTACGTACGCGACGAATCGATCACCCTTTCGCCGCACCCGTGGTGCAGAAGGTCAGAATCGGAACGAGGAGAACCCGGCGGCGCTAGAGCGCGGCGCGGTTTTCCAGGGCGAACTGCAGGAGACTGTGGCTTCCGCGAAGACCAAGTTTTTCGGAAATGTTGGCGCGGTGCGCCTCGACGGTGCGGGGGCTGATGAACAACTCCGCGGCGATCTCGCGACTGGTCTTTTTTTCGGCGATCAATTTGAGGATACGTCTTTCCGCCTTGGTCAGGTCTTCGAGTCCGGGCTGGCGCGCCGCCAATGCATCAGCGCGGCCGCGGCGACGCACCAGGTAGCCTGAAATCGATGGACTCAGATAGTGGCCGCCCCGGGCCACGGTCACGAGGCTGGCGACAATGTCCTCCACTGCATTCTCCTTCAGAACAAATCCCATCACACCGAGATCGAGGGCGCGGTTGAAGGTGTCCTCCTCCTTGTGCATTGTGAGAACCACACATTTGGTGGGGCTGGTCTTGGCCTTCAGCGTGCGCGCGATGTCCAAGCCGGAGAGTCCCGGCAGGTCGACGTCCAGCACAGCCACATCCGGCTTGGTCCGCTGTATAAGATTGAGCGCGGCCTCGCCATCACCCGTTTCTCCCACCAGTTCGAAACGCCCATCGGCCTGGATGAGCTGCCGCAGTCCCTGCCGAAACAGCGGATGATCGTCCACGATGATCACGCGTACCGGGTCGGCCATTCCGCAGTGTATGGCAGAAAGGAGCTCCCCCGGCAAGCGGCGGTAACGCGCGGCCGCTACGCCGACTCCATGGCCGGGATCACGATTTCGAGCCGCACACCCGCGCCGGGTCTCGACACGATATTCAAGGAGCCACCGAGAAGCCTGACGCGTTCCCCGATATTCTGAAGACCGAAGCCGCTCGCGGTGCCGCGGGAAGGTCGCGACAGATCGAGACCCCGTCCATTATCCTCGATCAGCAGCCTGATCTCCCGGATGTCGCGTTCGATCTCGATGCGCACCGCCTGCGCACCGGAATGTTTGATGACATTGTTTAACCCTTCCTGGACGACCCGGTACAGGTTTGTGGCTGCGTCCGTCGACAGGGCGTGATCGATATTCTCGACCTTGCGCGTGAAGACCACGCCCGTGGACTGGGCCGCACTTTCAATCATGGACTCCAGCGCGCGGGTCAGGCCGAGTTGATCCAGCTGATACGGCCGCAAGTCGTGCGAGATCTGGCGTACCTCGGCGATGGAGAGGGAGGCCAGTTCGGCAATGCTCTCCAGCTGCTGGGCGGCCGCGTGAGCGTCGGGCGTAGCCAGGGCTAGACGGGCGCGGTTTTTGATCAAAAGAAGATTCTGGCCCAGGCTGTCGTGGAGTTCGCCGGCGATGCGACGCCTCTCGGCCTCCTGCGATTCGATCAGCCGACGAGTGAAATCCTCGTGGGCCTTCTGCTCACTGGCGAGGGCGCGTTCCCGCTCGAGCTCCGCCGTTTTCCGCGAAGTCATATCCTGCACCAGGGTGGCAAAATACTTGATCGATCGGTCCGTGCCGCGCACACAGCGGGCGGAAAGGGCGGTGTGCACCACCGAACCGTCTTTCTTGATGAAGCGTTTCTCCATCGTGTAGCCGTCGCACTGACCCGCCAGGGCGCGGGCGAAATTAGCCTCATTTGCGGCGAGATCGTCCGGGTGCGTGATCTCCGCCCAGGTTTTCGTGAGCAGTTCGTAGCGCGGATAACCCAGCATGGCGCAAAGACCGTCGTTGACCTCGATCCACGCGCGGGTCGGCGAACTAATCGCGACGCCGATGAGCGGAAGTTCAAAATAGCTCCGAAAACGCTGCTCGCTCGCGCGCAGGGCGTCCTCGACCAGTTTCTGGTCAGTGATGTCATGGACGACTCGCAGCACGTGGCCACAGCGCCCGTTCGCGTCGAGGATCGGGACATCGGTCCGCTCGGAATGAGCAAAGTCGGTCTTTCGCTGCGAGGCCTCCTCCCACCGAATCGTGCGGCCGGTCGACACCGCCTCGTCGATGTGCTTGCGGCTTCGTTCGATGCTGGCGGGTTCAAACTCGAGAACATCGCGGAGCAGTTCATCGAACGAGCGGCCCAGGACCATCTCCGCGGTGATGGGTTTTCCGACCCGACGGCCCGCCGTTGTCAGGAAGCTGGCGTTGACCTCGACGAGACGATACCGTCCGATGCCGTCGACCTCATACAGGGCGAAGACGTCGGAGGTGTTTTCCAGGATCAGCGAAAGCCGTTGCCGGCCTGCGCGGAGCGCCGCCTCGGCCCGCTTGCGCTCGCTGATATCGCGCAGAATACCCTGGTAGCGCCCATCGGACAAACGCTTCACGCTCACCTCGGCGGGGAAGAGGGAGCCGTCTCCGCGCCGAACGAGCCGTTCCCGCACGATGGCCTGACCGGCGCGGACGAGTTCAAAATCGACCGCGTGTTGATGATGATCCGACTCGGCTATGATATCGCGGATGTGGCGCCCCACGACCTCATCCCGCCGCATGCCGAGCATCCGGCAACCGCTTTGGTTCACTTCCAGGTACAGACCATTGTGGTCCGCGATAAAGATCCCATCCGCGGCCTGCTCCACCAGATTCCGATAGCGCTCCGCCTCGCCGGTCTGACTCGGCGCGGCTTGATAGTCCCTTCCCGGCAACGCAGGCTCGGCGTTCACGCGGATGAGCATGAACGAGTTTCGCCGCGAAGACACTTCGAAAAGCAGAGGCAGAATGAGGCCCGCGCTGGGCCCCCAATGGCGATGAACGCTCCGTCCTGCCCCAGAGTCCTTGACCGAACGCGGCGCAAAAGACATGATCGGGCCTCGCACGCGGGCACCTATGGCAAAGCTCGACCACTTCGAGTCCGGGCCTGACTTCGCCGCCTATCGGCCGACGGGGCTCGTGACACGCGAGCAGGCCGTGCAACTGGTGACCAACGCCATCACCCACTCGCTCGAACAGCGCTGTCAAAAGCTGCTGGTAGACATTCGAGGGCTGACCGGCATAACCGCCCCAAGTCTCGGGGCGAGATACCAGATCGTTCGAGAGTGGGCGACCGCGGCTCGGGGATACGTGTGCTTGGCCATTGTCATTCCGGCCGAGCTGGCCGATCCGCATGGTTTTGGGATAACGGTCGGGCGCAACATGGGCATGGTGGTCGATCGGTTCTCAGACGAAAGCGCGGCGGCGGCTTGGCTACGGAGTTTGCCGACGACGGAATAGGGAGCGCGGCGAAAATTGCGGCGGAGCCCGTCTTTTTCCAAGGCAAGCTCGCTCCACCTCGGATACGAAAGCACAAAAAGCGAGCCCGCAGGGCGGGCTCGCTGAAAGGTCTCGATCGGGGTCAGGCTTTAGAATTCGCCGCGGAAACCCACGCTCCACTGCTGGCCATATTCCTCGATCTGGCGGACGCGGCCGTCGGATTTGTACATCCAGATCTTGCCCGAATCATACGCGCGGTCACCCGAGACGAATACGCTGAAGTTCCGGGTGATCTTGTAGCGCGCATCGACAAAGATGATCGTCCGCGGTTTGAAGTATTCGGGCTGACCGGGCGCGCCGGTGGTAGCGCCGACGAAGGTGTAGTCCGTCCAGGTCCCGTTGACGCTGAGGCGGAACTTGCCCAAACCCCACGTCGCGCCCGCGGTGGCGACGCGAGGGATGAAGCGCGTGCCGGTGCGCGGCCGCTGCACGGCGGTGCGGTGGCTGTACGTCGCAAAGAGGGTTGTGCCGTTCAGCCATTTGCTCTCGAGGAAGTCCAGCTGCTGCGTGTAGGCGAGCTCAATGCCCTTAACCGTCCGTTTCTCTTCGGCGTTGAAGAATGTGAAGAAACGAAATTCGGGGCGGTCAATTTCAGTTCCGCCAAACCCGGCCGTGGCCGCGTCGACGCCTTCTTCATTGTCGTCGATGGGATTCTTCAGATTGCTCTGGTACACGTGGATGCTGGCGTTGCTGTTGCCGGTTTTGCCGAAATAGTAGTCCAGAAACAGCGAAAACCGGTTCGCCCGCTCAGGCTTCAAAGCCGGATTGGGAACGACAATCGCAGTATCACCGGTGGTTTCATTGAACGTGACTTCGAGCGGACCGGCGGTGCGGTTCAAATCGGGACGTTTGATGGACTTGTTCCAGCCTGCCTTGAGGAACAGATTGGGCGTGATGGTATACTTGAGCATCGCGCTGGGCATGTAGTCCGTGTACCGGCCCCAAAGGTTTTCTTTCGGCAGCGACCACCGATAGTTTGCGTACGCGACGGTGTTCACGGCGCGCGGAACCGGTTGACCGTTGACGATCGCGGTCGTGCGGAAGGGATTGTCCGGAATTGGGACTTCGCCCGGAACCGAAGTGATCGTACGGGTGTTTTCCATACGCACACCACCAAGGAGCATCCAACGGGTGCCGACGCGGGAACTCTGCATCAAATAGGCCGCACGGATATCCTCTTGATTGCTCTGAAAGCTGCCCCGCACGTTGTTGATCTGGGCCGCCAGGTTGGCCTCGCTCTGGACGAACCGTTCAGGGTTCGTGCGACGCAGCGCATCCAGAGCCTCCTTGTGCACGACGGGAAACACGGGGACATTGCCACCAAAGCCGTCGACAATTTCAAAAGTAGCCGGAGAAAGAGGCATGCGCGGTTCGCCAGCCGGAGCGGTGTAGCGCCCGACAAACGACTCTTCGACTTTCCGGTGCTTGAAGGTGACGTTGTTGCCCACGCCGAATTGGTACGTGGTCGGAATTCTCCAGGGCATCACCTTCTTGATGTCGGCCTTGCCGGTGTACTGCTCCGTCTTGCCGAGCTGGCGGTTAGTATTCAAATCGTCATCAACCACCCAGTTGTTCCAGTCGGTCCAGCTGGGACCGCTGGTCTGGACGATGTGCCAGTCGGTTGACTTCACATCGGGACGCACCGCGGTGAATCCAATCGTGCGCAGGCGCACGGGTGTGTTGCCTACCGTGCCGTAAACCATGCCGCCCCGGCGCTCGCGAGCGCGGGAATAGAGCAGCGAGAGCACGCCCGACCAGGAACCCTGCTTGTATTCGGCGATGAAACTCGCGTTGGTATTGTCCTTTTTCTTGCCCGTGGACTCACCGGTTTGGTCGATGCGGGTTTGCCGGCCAACCTGTGTTCCGGCGGCGGAGGGCAACGCAATAATTGTCGTGGCATTGGAGCCGGCTGCCAGATCGAAAGGACCACTGCCCGAGTTGGTGGGATTGCCCACGTTGAAGGTGAGGTTTCGGTTGGCAAAGAAATCATCGAAATACGTGTAGCTGCCCGCCGTGGTCAGCTTGAGCTGGCGGATCGGTCGAAAATCCATCTTGAGGCCGCCGCTGGACTTTTCGACCAGCTTGGGCCCGTCCTTGAAGCCGATGGACGTGACGAAAGGATCGTTCATCCCGCGGGAATAATTGTACGTGATGCTCTCGCGGAACTGGACCTTGTAGATGTTCGTGAACGATCCATTGAGCGAATAGCCGAACTTGTTATTGAAGAGAGCACCGCTCGAGTAGTCGAAGGAGAGCCGGGGACGAATTTTCGCGTGCGTGTCGTCGTCGTGACGCGAGGTCTTCTTGAAATCCGGCTCCTTGGAATTCCAAACAAACCCGGCCGTAACGGAGTAGCGCTGGTTTTTCGCATCGAGGGCACTGCGCGTGCGCAGATTGATGGTGCCGGCGGGCGCGTCCGCCCACATGTCAGGGGTGAGGGTCTTATTGATTTCGACCGACTCGATATTGTTCATCGAGATCGACTCGAACTCGAATTGCCGAGTGTTGCTGCCGAACGATCCGGAGTCGCCGCTGGCCTGGGCATTGCCGTCGAGGGTCACGTAACCGTATTTCGGGTCCATGCCGCCCAAGCTGGCGGTGCGCGTGTCGGTCTCGACATAGTCGATCGTGACGCCCGGGAGATACTTCAAAAACTCGCCGATATTCTGCTCCGTCATGTCGCCAAAGACGTCGGTGGAGACTACCTGCTTGATGTTGGCTGCTTGCTTTTGCTCGGCGATCATCTTGGCCTGGCCTTCGCGGGTGCCTTCGACGGTGAAGGCCTGAAGCACGACGGCTTCGTCCTTTCGATCGTCGCGACCCAGGGAAATTTCGAAGTCCTGCATGGCCGCCGATCCCGCCGTGACGGTCACCGTGTGCGTGACCGGGGCCGCACCCGGATAGGTCGCGACCACCGTGGTGGAGCCAGGGGGAACGTTGTGAATCGTGTAGTAACCGTCGTCGCCCGACGTCGCCGTCAGGTTGGTGCCGGGAATCGACACGTCCACATTGCGAACGTATTGGCGGTTGCCGGGATTAAACACGCGGCCGCTAATGGTGCCGGTGGATTGAGCCGAGACAGACAGCCCCGTGAGGAGCGTCGCACTGATAAGAAGCAGGATACGTAGGCCGACACGGATCCCGAACGCCCTAGGGGCAGCTAGGTGTGTGATCATATGGGGGGAGGTAACCGCCGCGACGTGGGGACCGCTCTGTCGCAGAGGTGGGGGGTAACGGCAGAAGCCGAGCGGTCGTGCATTGAAGAGTGGAAAAGTTGACGTAATCAACCCAGAAATCTTCGGCTCTGCGTTAATACCGTAACGAGCTGCCGCTCCGTTGCCCGCATGAAACGCACTCACTCGCCTCCTGCCCTCCCTTATGCGGGTGGCCCCTGGCGGCTTGGGTCCGCGTCGGCACAAAAAAAAGCGAGCCCGTTTCCGGGCTCGCTGAGAGGGGTCGTTCTGAGGATGGCGTTAGAACGAGCCGCGGACGCCGACCGTCCACTGGCCGCCATAACGTTCCATCTGACGATAGCGGCCGTCAGACTTGTAGTACCAGGTCTTGCCGGAGTTGAACGCGTTGCGGCCCGAGATAAAGAGCTCGGCGTAGCGATTGATCTTAAATCCGGCGCCAACGTCGAAGATGAAACGTTGCTTCAGGTATTCTCTGTCTCCGGCGAAGTATGCCGCCGTTGCTGAAACGGTGTTATCGCCGGTTTTGATCTCATCGGTCCAGGTTCCGGCGATACTCGCATTGAAACGCTTGTAGCGGTAGAAAAGCCCACCCGACGCGTTTTGACGGACAAAATCGTCCGGCTCCGGATCGGAGTTCACCCGGGTGTAGGTGGCGAAGACTCGCGTACCGCTCAAAAGCCTTGGCAAAAACGTGAGCTGCTGGGAATAGCTGAGCTCCATTCCCTTGATCACGCGCTTTCCAGGGCGGTTTTGGAAGGTGTTGAATTCGTAGAATTGAAGAATCGGGTCGTCGCCGAAGCCGAATTCCGACGCCGGCACAAAGCTCGTTTCATCGATGGGGTCCGTGAGATCGGTCTGAAACAGGTGAAGGCTGAGGCTGCCGGCAGGCTCGTAATAATATTCGAGCAAGGCCGAGAACCGCTGGGAGCGTTCAGGCTTCAGATTCGGATTAGGGATCGTCACTTCGAGATTGGTCTCGTCAATGTCGAGCAAGCCGCCGATCCGATTGAGCGGAGCGCGCTTGATGGCTTTGTGGTAGCCCAACTTGAGGTTCAGGTCTCGGGTGATCGTCCACTTGGCCGAGGCACTGGGCATGAAGTCGTCGTACTCGCCGTAGTTTGCGAGCCGGGGAAGACTCCAGCGATATCTGATCCGCTCGAGCGTGTTGGCCGCGAAGGGATTGGCCGAGTCTGGCACCCGCTGCGCGATCAGGACTTTTGTCCGCGTCGACTCAAAACGGCCGCCCAATTGAAATTGCCACTGTTTCCAGCGGGTGTTTCCCATGAGGTAGCCTGCATTGATTTGCTCGGTGATATCTTGGTTGGATCCGAGGATATTGTCCAAATCCGTGGCCGCTTGGGCCGGCGTTTGGGTGAAATAGCCCGGCTGGGTGGTCAACCAGTCGAAAATTTGGGCTTTGTTAGGGACCGGCAACGAATAGAGATTGCCGCCCCAAGCCTGCGCGATCCGGAAATCCGCGCTCGAGATGGGCTGTGGCGACGTGAGCTGATTCCCAGTCGGGCCGACAAACGTCCTCGTGTTTGCCGTCAAACGCTGACGATCCAACACCGTCTGCTGGACGGCTAAACCCGACTTGAAGAAAGTCGGCAGCCTCCAACCCATGACCTTCTTCGCGTTGACGAGAGCCGTGTACTGCTGCGCTTTGCCGCGTTGCAGACCGCCGCCGACATTGCCGGCTTGGGCGTCGAAACGACCGTAGTTGTTCAGGTCGCCCCAGGCGCCGCCCGAGGTTTGCGTGAAAGTCCAGGCGGGCGAATCGACGCTCGAGCGTTCCGCGATCCAACCGATACGGGTGAGATTGAGATTGGACGTAGCCACGGCCGACATACGGTCGCTGCCGTTGGTCTGGCGAGCCCGCGAGTACGCGGCTTGACCATCGATGGTCCAGGAACGTTTTTTGTACACGGCTGCAAGGGCTGCGTTCGAGGTATCCGTCTCTTTCTGGCCATGACTGCCGGTGTGCTCGATGCGTGTGTTCGCATTGCTGCCACTGGGGAGCGCGATTACCCGGTTCATGGTGGACGTCGGGTCGACATTGGCCGCGCTGACGCGGAAGTTCGCATTGCGGTTGGCGATTTCGTCGGTGAACGAGATATAGCTTCCGGACAATGTAACGGTAAGAGCTTGGAAAGGCCTGTAGTCCAACTTCACGCCCGCAGACCATTTTTCGGCTTTCTTAGGACCATCCTTGAAGTTGATCGCCGTGATGAGCGGCTTGCCTGCCGCAATCGCCTGCGCCGAGGTGTAATCGTAGGTCAGACCCGTGCGGAACTGCTCCTTGTACACATCGGTGATACCGCCGTTGATGGCGATGCCCAAGGTGTTGTTGAAATACGAGTCGGAGTGATCGAAGCTGAACGCGGGGCGCGTCTTTGCATGGGTCGTATCATCATGGCGCGGAGTTTTGCTCAGCGAATGCTCGTACTGATTTCCAATGACGCTCACGGCGTAATTCGTGCGGCGCCCTTTGCGATCCAGCGCGCTTTTGGTGCGCAAATTAATCAACCCAGCGGGCGCATCGGCCCACATATCGGCGCTCAGGGTTTTATTCACTTCGATCGTTTCGATGTTGTTGATCGAGACCGCTTCGAATTCGAACTGACGACTGTTGTCGCCGAACGAGCCGGTGCCGGTGACAGCCATTGATGCACCATCGAGGGTCACTGCGCCATACCGGGCTTCCATACCGCCCATACGCGCTGCACGGGTGTCGGTTTCGACATAGTCGAGCGTGATGCCGGGCATGAACTTCAAAAATTCGCCGATGTTGCCTTCGGCGATGTCGCCGAACGCGTCCGTGGCGACGATGGTCTTGATGTTCATCGCGGCTTTCTGCTCTTGGATCGCCTTCGCATTGCCTTCGCGTTCGGAAGACACCACGAACTCGCTCAACGCGATGACGTCGTCGCCCGGCTTCGGGGCGGTGCTGGGCGCGGACTCGGCCGTGCCGATAAGTTCAAAATCCTTCGTCGCGGTGCCGTCCGCCGACACGGTGACTTTGGCGGTGGCGGTCCGGTATCCGGTATAGGATACAACGACGGTCACCTCGCCCACGGGCGCATTGGGCAGGCGATAAAAACCACCGTCTTCAGAGAAGGTCGCCTGCTGTGTGCCTTCGATGCGCACCTCAGCGTTGCGGACGTATTCACCCGTGGCCGGGTTGAAAACACGCCCGGTGATATTTCCGGTGGCTTGGGCCTGAGCGGCCACAGCGGCGAACAGGGGCAAAATTCCGAGCAAAAAGACACGGAATGCACAATACGGCGGAGACGTCCGCCGACGACGGGTCAGGAGGCTTAACATTGACGTAGGTGGTTAGGGGGAATCGCTTGTTTGCACACAGCGATTTGGGGGGAGTCAGCTTGCGTTCAGGAACGTACAAAAACGTTCACTTACCTCAACCTGCAATTGATGTGACGCGACGGAGGACCCCTCCGACTCGCTGTCTTTCAAACGCCCTTCACCGCGGATCGGGTCCGCTTCGAAATGCAATATCTCGCTGCGTACGGATCACGTCGTCCGCTTGCGCAGCCGCCCAATCGCTTCGTCCATCAGGGCGAAGGGCCAGGCGTTCTTCTTGGGATTGATATCTACCCAGACATTCCAGATCAGCGCATCCGCCAGCTCTTCGTCCGTCAGACGCTTCGCTTTCGCTGTTTCCTTCAAATAGAGGGTGCTGACCACTTCGTCCACCGTCAGCCCACAGTCGGCCGCCATGCGCTCAATTTCTTCGATCGGATAAGGGAGTTCCGAACTGTGGTTTTTTTCCATACCTCCTCATCGGCACTTTTGGGGTTGGAGTTAAGCGGCCGTAGCTCGGAATTATCAAAAAAGTTGAGGTACTGTGACACTGTAGGCTGGGCACGAAAGAGGCACCGTTTCACGAGAAATCGGCACCGTCGTCATGGGTAGCGGTAAATCAAGCAAGCAGCTGTTTTCGCCGCCGACGAGCAACGATTCCCACCAAAATGAGGCTGCCAACCAACCCATAGGTCGAGGGTTCCGGAACCGCTAGGTCCCAGCCAATGACGTCGAAGGCGCGCAGGTCCAGAGGGGTGATGTTCTGCAGTTCGCCCCGGCCGGACGTCGGATCCAAGAGGCCGAACGGGGTGGTCCCCGCCGGGACGTCTTTCCAGTGGCTCGCTTGCCGCCCATCGCCTTTGATCACGCCGGTCGAAAACTCCGCGATCGCGGTCGCGCCGCCGTCCAAGGAAAAGTATTTGCTGCGCGGATCAGCCGTACCGTCGATTACACCCAGCGAGGTGCTCAGGGCGGAGTAACGAAAGAGGTCGAGGGCGCTCGTACGGAGGACGGACTCGTCGGGAAATACTCCGGCCGGATTGGGACTATTCGTATCCAAGAGGTCGACGCCGCTGGAGAATCCCAATGCATGGCCGATCTCGTGCATAGCGACGCCGATGAAATCGAAAGCGCCGGCATCGATGCCATTGGACGGATCGAAGTCCCAGGCGAAACCCGTGCTGAATACGATGGTCGCGTCGAGCGCCGCGTTGGCGGCCGGCAAAAGACCGAGCGCCTTCAACAGCGCTCCCGCCGCTCGTACGCGGGAGTTGTTAGGACTTCCGTTGTTGTCGACATAAGGCGCGGGGCTGCCCGCTCCATTTGGGTTGGTAGTCGTGTAGTTGGTGAGAACGCCAAACGTGCTGCCAGGCGCGAGGCTTGAGACCGCAAGAACGTCGTCGGAACTTTTGCGATCGTCACTCAGCGCGGTCTTGAAGGCATCGTACGGTATCAAATAATTCGCCGTCGACGTGCCGCCCAGAACTCCCGCGCCAAGAGCGCGGAAGTCGATCGAGATGTTGACCCGCGCATTGTCGCCCAGGAGAGACGACCAGCGATCCGCCGCGGCTTGAAAGCCTGCAATCGACTGAGCGCTCATCCCTGGGGTGGAAATCAGGTTGAAGGAAAGCTGCGCGAAGGCCGGCGCCGCGCAACCAAGGGAAACGACCGCAAGCGCGAGGCTGCGGGCGGCAAAAAGAGAGAAATGAGCAAGCATTTGCATAGAAAATTCGTCCCTCACATCTCGTGGGGGGACGAACACGCTCATTGAACCTCGTTTTGGCGGGCGGGCGGAACTGCAAAAATACCTCTGAAAAGGGGGATATTAAGACTTGCGGAGCGCCCCGATATCCGTTGCCCGCTCCCTGGAGAAGCGGGCTTGCCCCGTCCGCGCAAGCCCGCCAGACGGTTGAAGATGCCCGTCACGTCGCGTCGCACCGCCCAATTCACGGAATCGCTCATTCGCGAGATGACGCGGGTGGCTCAGCACCACGGCGCCATCAACCTCGCTCAAGGTTTTCCGGACTGTGATCCGCCGCCCGCTCTCGTTCAGGCGGCGAAGGACGCCATGGACGCCCACCGGCATCAGTATGCGATCACGTGGGGTGCCCCGGAATTGCGGCAGGCATTGGGCGCGAAGATCGAACGATTCACCGGCAGGCCGGTCGATGCCAACAGCGAGCTTGTCGTCACGTGCGGGGCGACGGAAGCCATGATGGTCGCCATGATGACCGTCTGCGACCCGGGAGACCGAGTGGGACTCTTTTCTCCATTTTACGAAAACTATGCGGCGGATGCGCTTCTGGCGGGAGCGATCCCGGTGCATATCCCCCTGCATCCACCGGAATATCGGTTCGATCCAGCCGAGCTCCGCTCGGCTTTTCAGTCTGGGCTCAAAGCTTTTGTGCTATGCAATCCCTCGAACCCCTGCGGACGCGTCTTTACCCGCGAGGAGTTGCTCCAGATCGCGGCCTTGGCGGAGGAGTTCGACGTATTCGTTCTTACCGACGAGGTCTACGAGCACATCGTCTTCCCTCCCCATCAACATACCTACTTCGCCACCCTCCCCGGCATGCTCGCGCGGACGCTTTCTTGTTCTTCCCTTTCCAAGACGTTCTCGATCACCGGATGGCGCCTCGGGCATGTGCACGCGCCCGCTCCCATCATCGCACAAGCGCGAAAAGTCCACGACTTCCTCACGGTGGGCGCCGCGGCCCCTCTGCAGCACGCGGTTGTCACGGCTCTTAATTTTCCTGTTTCGTATTACAATGAACTCGCGGCGGAATACGCGACTCAGCGCGACATTCTTCTGAGCTATCTAGACCGAACTGGGCTTTCGTACACGCGACCGGAGGGAGCCTACTTCGTGATGGTCGACATCTCGGCGTTTGGGTACAAAAGCGACGTCGCTTTTGCGCATTGGATGGCGAAAGAGATCGGCGTGGCGCCCGTCCCCGGCTCGAGCTTTTTCGCCCATGGCGAGAACCGTTATATCCGGCTCAACTTCGCCAAACGGCCGGCGACGCTGCACGCCGCGGGCGAGCGATTGCTAAGACTGAAAAGAAAATGAGCGCGAAGCCCACGGGCTTGGTGCTAATCCGGATGGTGACACAGAGAGCACGGAGGTCGGAAGGAGGGCACGGAGGCCTGGAGGTATGCTCCCGTCTTGCCGCCAATCTTGGCAGTTCACATTCTTCCGACGACCGCGGGGCCGAGAACGATCAAGAGCAAAAGAACGAGAACGATTGATGCCGAGGGACGTGGGCCAACCAGCGATCCTCCGTGGCCTCTGTGTCAGCGCTCCGTGCTCTCTGTGTCACGGGTTCGACGAGTAAGCCTTCCCAATGAAGCGGGCCCAAAACAACATTGGCAATCGGACGACCATGAGTCAGCGTGTCGGAGGTTTAACTCCAACGCCTCTCAATCCTATGCAATCCAGCCAAGGTAACCCGTTTATCTCCGTTGCTGACGCAGATGCGAGCGATCGCAGTCTGTTTATTCGCCGCACCTACACGCATGTAGCCGGCGCGATCGCCGCGTTCATCGCCCTGGAAGGCATCCTGTTGAGCTCGCCCGGCGTAGGCCGCATGGTCCAAGCGATGATCGGCGGGAAATACAGCTGGCTCATCGTCATCGCCGCGTTCATGGGCGTTTCGTGGATCGCCGACAAGTGGGCGCGATCGGAGGCCTCGCAGTCGACTCAATACATGGGTCTCGGTCTCTATGTGGTCGCGCAAGCGATCATCTTCGTGCCGTTGCTGTACATCGCCTCTCGTTACTCTTCGCCCACGGTGATCCCAGTGGCGGCGATCATCACCGCGCTGCTCGTGGGAGGACTCACCGCCACCGCCTTCATGACACGCACGGACTTTTCCTTCCTGCGTGGTGCGCTGACGATCGGCGGATTCGTGGCGATGGGCGTGGTGGTTTGCAGTGTTCTCTTCGGTTTTCAGCTCGGGATCCTCTTCGCGGCCATCATGATCGCGTTCGCCGGCGGATCGATTCTCTACACCACGTCGAATATCATTCACCACTATCGCACGGACCAGCACGTCGCGGCCTCGCTCGCGCTTTTCTCCGGCATCATGCTTCTTTTCTGGTACGTTCTGCGGCTCCTAATGAGCCGCGATGACTAAGCGACATTCATGAAGATGCCGGGCGCAAAGCACTCCGCTTTGCGCCTTTCTTTTTTCAAGAGGACGCTATTTCCGTGCGCATGAGTTCCGCTCAGAACATCGATCTCAATCGCTGGCCCGCCGGCCTCTATGCCATCCGAGGTGTGTTCGGGTGCTGCCACCTGCTGGTGGACGAAAACGATGTCGTAGTGCTCGATACCGGGCTCATAGGCGAAATCGGCCGGATCCGGGCTCTGCTTGGCCGCCTCGGTCTCGGTCCCAACAACGTCAGGGCGATCCTGCTCACCCACGGCCACATCGATCATACCGGAAATCTGGCTTGGATGAAAAACTGGACCGGCGCCCCCCTCCACGCGCACGCGGACGAGCAGGCTCACATCGACGGCTCCTATCTCTACTGCGGGACCGCGCAATGGTGCGGGCGGCTTGAACGCATCGCCCGGGGAATCCTCAACTACACCCCGACAAAAATCGATGTGCCGCTGAAGGACGGCGACTACCTGCCTTATTGGGGCGGGCTAAGGGTCGTGCACCTGCCCGGCCATACCAAGGGCCACTGCGGTTTTTACAGTCCTCGACTCGATCTGCTTTTCTGCGGCGATCTCTTCGCGAGCCACTTCCGGGCAAACCTTCCTCCGCCCATTTTCAACAGCATGCCCGAACTGATCCCCGCAAGCCTGGAGGTGGTGCACCGGCTCAATCCCTCCTCGATCGTGCCGAACCACTATCTCGGGCGGGACGGTCCCCTGCATCGACGGCGCTTTGACGGACTGTTGGCCCGCGTGCAGGCGCGGCGAGGGTAGACGAAACGAGCCGTTATTCGTGGGACCGAGGCCCCGCCCTACCTTCGATCTGCAGCCTTGCTAGATCTAACCCGTCAGCCGCGGAAAAACGTCACGATTCGGTGCAGCGAGGCGGTAAGGGCTTCGATTTCGGCCGGCGTGTTGTAGACGTAGAAGCTCGCTCGGGCCGTGCTTGGTAGGCCCAGCTTTTTCATTAGAGGCTGGTTGCAATGGTGGCCGCCGCGCAGCGCGATTCCGTCTTGATCCGCAAACGTCACGACGTCGTGGGCATGTGCGTCTTTGAGGGCGAAGCTGACGAGGCCGGCGCGGGCTCCGCGGGGGCCCAGGATGCGAATCCCGGGAATATCGGCCAATGCAGTGTAGGCGCGCTCCGCCAACTGGTGATCATGCTGGGAAACCGCGGAACGGCCGAGTGTATCCAAGTAGTCCATCGCTGCGTGCAGTCCGATCGCATCGGCGACATTCGGCGTGCCGGCCTCAAAGCGTTCGGGCGCAGGCTTCCACTTGCTCTGGAAAAAATCCACACTGGCGATCATTCCTCCGCCCCCCTGCCAGGGCGGCATCGCGTCGAGAAGCTCGCGGCGGCCGAAAAGCACGCCAATGCCTGTAGGCGCCGCCATTTTGTGGCCGGAGAAGGCGAGGAAATCGCAACCGAGCGCTTGAACATCGAGTGGCTCATGTCCGCTCGATTGGGCGGCATCGATCAGCGTCCGCGCGCCCTGCCGCCGCGCGCGTTCGCACAGCTCGGCAACAGGATTGATCACGCCGAGGGTATTCGAGACGTGGGTGAACGCGAAGAGTTTTACCTGAGGCGTGAGCAGCCGGTCCAATGCCGAGAGGTCGAGGCCATGCTCGGCGTCATCGCCCGCCACCGGCACGAAGCGAAGCTCCGCCCCGGTCCGCTCCGCCAGTTGTTGCCACGGCACGAGATTGGAGTGGTGCTCCATCTCAGTCAGCAAAATCACGTCCCCGCGTTTCACGTTGGCCGAGCCCCAACTTTGCGCGACGAGATTGATCGCTTCCGTGGTACCCCGCGTGAAAACGATCTCCTCTGTCGCGGCAGCGTTGAGAAACCGCGCCGCACGAACCCGAGCCGCCTCGTAGCCATCGGTCGCGCGCATGGACAAAGCGTGCAGCCCGCGATGGACGTTGCTGTTGTCACGTTCGTAGTAGCGCGTGAGCGTATCGATCACCGACCGGGGCTTGTGCGTGGTCGCGGCGTTGTCCAAATAAACCAGGGGCTTGCCGCCCACGGACTGATGCAGCGTGGGAAAATCGGCTCGGACGGAGGACCAATCGGGTACTGGGCCGAGTTTGGGGTTTCGAGTTTGGAGTTGGGAGTTGGGAACCACCGCGCTCATCGAGAAGTCTCCGGCTGTTTGAGGGCATCGAGAGCGGCGTGCCAGGCGAGTGTGGCGCACTTGATACGAGCAGGGAAGGCATGCACCCCTGCGAAGGCGGCGAGTTCGTTGAACTCCTCGGGGGCCTGTCCGGTGCTCACGATACCATGAAACTCTTTGAAGACCTCGGCAGCCTCAGCGGCCGTTTTCCCTTTGAGCTGAGTCGTCATGAGCGAGGCGGATGCCTGCGAAATCGCGCAACCCGATCCTTCGAAGCCGATCTCGGCGATGCGCGATCCATCGAGTCTCATATAGACCGTGCAATTGTCGCCGCAGGTCGGATTATCGCCGGAAGCGACGCGATTGGCGGTGGGCACCTTGCCGTGGTTCCGCGGGCGTCGATTGTGGTCGAGAATTACCGACTGGTACAGGTCGCTCAGCTCACTCATGTGGCGCCCAACGTACCAAAAGCACCTTCAGACGCAAAGCCGGGTTTTCGGTGCTCAAGGCGGTTAGAACAACGCCTTCTCGAGTTCCGCGAGCAAACGCGCGTTTTGCTCGGGAGTGCCGATCGTGATGCGAAGCCACTCCGGCATGCCGTAAGGGCGCATGGGGCGAACGATCACGCCGGATTTCTGAAGCGCGTCGAACACACGCAAGCCTTCCCCTACTCGCACGAGAAGGAAGTTGGCTCGGCTCGGCACGAACTCCAATTCGAGGCGGCGCAGCCCTGCCTCGAGTTGGTGGAGGCCCGCCCGGTTGTCCTCGGCGCAGCGCTGGGCAAACTCTTTGTCGTCCAAGGCGGCGATCGCGGCAGCTTGGCCAATCGCATTGACATTGAACGGCTGCCTAACGCGGTTCAGCAACGACACCAGCTCGGCCGAAGCATAACCATAACCCACCCGCAGGGAGGCGAGGCCATAGATTTTCGAGAAGGTTCGCAGGCAAATGACCTTGCGGCCTTCCGCGATCAACGGACGCAAATCGGGTGGATTCTCGACGTACTCGGCGTAAGCCTCGTCGTAGACAAAAATCACGTGGGCGGGCAGTCCGCGGACAAAAGCGATAAGCTCCTCCGCCGTATTGGCGGTCCCGGTCGGATTATTGGGACTGGGCAGAAATACCAATTTCGTGTGCGGGGTGACGGCGGCCATAAGGTGGCCCAACTCATGGCGATGACGGAGCAGAGGAACTTCGATCGCTTTCGCCCCGAAGAGCATGGTGACCAGTTTATAGACGATGAACGCGGGATTCCCCATCACCACTTCGTCGCCGGGCCCGAGAAAAGCGTGTCCCAGAAGTTCGATGATCTCGTTCGAACCGTTCCCCACGATGAATTGATCGGCGCGCAGGCCGTAAGCGCGGCCAAGTTTTTCGCGGAGCGCGAAGCATCCGCCGTCTGGGTACAACTGTCCGGACTCCAGCGCTCGGCGAGCCGCTTCGATCGCCCGCGGCGAGGGGCCAAATGGATTTTCGTTCGAAGCCAGCTTGATGATCGTTTCCGGATCAAGACCCAGCTCGCGCGCCACGTCCTCGATCGGCTTGCCTGGCTCGTAGACGGGCTGCAGGAGCACGGAGGGTTTGACCAACTGCTGAAACGTCATGCGGGAAATGAACTCGAAACTTACCGCAGGCGGAAGATTTTAATGCGGCCTGCCAGAAGCCCGGGGCAGCCCGCTCTTCCGAGCTTGCGCGGACCCCCGAGCCCTGAAAATCCTCTGCCCGCCGATGCGCGATCGCTATCACTCCCTTCTACAGATCCTCGGATGTCTGGCGGTGATCGCGTTTCACGGCCGAGTCCCCTTTGCGGACGGAGGATGGGCCGCCGTGGTCCTGTTTTTCGTACTGGGGGGCCACAACATGGCGAACGCCCTTGTGGCTACGGACAGCGCCGGCAAACTGATGGCGCAGCGTTACAAGAGGCTGGTCGTTCCGCTGATCCTCTTCTCCCCCGTCGTGATAGCAGTAGCTTGGGCTCAGCAGGATCGCAGCAACGCGCTGGGTTACCTCGCGGCGAGTCCCTTTCTGGCTCATAACCTCCTGCGGCCCTGGTTCGCGCATTGGGAGCCCGGCGACTCCGTGTGGATACCGCTGTGGTTTGTCGGCACCCTTTTTCAACTCCAGTGCCTGGCGCTCCTGTGCCGGCGCTGGATAAGCACGAGGTCCATTCCTGTGCTGATCGGAACAGCCTGTGCCTTGGGCTTCGGCAGTCGACTGGCTATCGGAGCCGCGCTCGGCGTGCACCACGGTGAAATCAGCCGCCACGCGGCGGATGTCGTCTATTGGTTTCCGCTTACTCATATCGAAAGCCTCGCTTTCGGGATCCTCTTGGCACGGGGGACGTTTAAACCCGGTCGCCATTTGTGGCCGATTTTGGCGGTCACGCTTCTTCTCGGCGGTCTGCAGATCCTCTGGCATCGCTTCGGATCCCGCGCCCTGGGGTACAACCTAGGACTGGTGGAGAATTTTCAATTCGTTTGGGGCTATCCGGTGCTCGGCCTGCTCTTCGCGGCGCTGGTCGACAAAGACAACCCACTCGCCAAGGCGATCCACCGGTTTCGCCTGCCCCCGGGACTTGATTCAGTGCTGAACAGCCTCTCGCGGGCGTCGTTTTGGGCCTACATCACGCATGGAGCCTTATTGCTCGCGTTGCTGACGGTGATGGAAAACGCGCGGGGCGTATTGGCCTATTCGAACGCTTCCCGGCTCGCGACCGCCGGAGCGGCGGCGGTCCTCGCTTTCGCGATTGGCCTGCTCGCCACCCGGCGGCGGGCCGCCTGAAAAGGCCCTGCGGAGGGCCCAGACGGTCACCTTGACAGAGGTATCCCGCTCCGGCACCCTCGCCCCGACTGCGGCCACACGGTCGCGTCACTTCCCAGCTCCTCCGACATTGCCTACAACCACGCCAACGGCAGGCTCCCTCATGCACTCATCCGGCAGCACCGCCGCGATGGAAGCCGCTGCTGCGACGGCCTTTTGCGTAGATCTCGACGGCACGCTCGTGGCCACCGACACGCTGTGGGAATCGCTCATCCTGCTCGCAAAACGGCGCCCTTGGGACCTGGTCAAGCTGCCGATCTGGCTTTTCCGCGGCCGTGCGTTTTTCAAGGAGGCGGTCTCCCGGAGGGTGGCTCTCGACGCTTCCAGCCTGCCCTATCGCGCGGAGCTCATTGTCTTGCTGCATGAAGCGAAAAAACAAGGTCGAGAGGTGATCCTCGCGACCGCCGCGGACCGCGTGATTGCTCAAAACGTGGCCGATCATTTGAAAGTGTTTTCAAAAGTGATCGCGAGCACCGGTCGCGAAAACATGGCGGGAGAGGAGAAGCTGAAAGCGATCAAGTCGCACTTGGACGGGCGCCCCTTCGACTACGCGGGAGATTCGGCCGTCGATATTCCCCTGCTAGAGGCGGCTCGTCAGGCCTGGCTGGTGGCTCCCTCGGCGAAATTGGCCCGGCGCGCGAAAAATTCGCTGAGCGGGGCGCAGGTGGTCGGGGAGCGGCGCATCTCGCCCCTGAGCCTTCTCAAGGCGCTGCGGGTGCAGCAGTGGGCAAAAAACATTCTTCTCTTTGTCCCGCTGTTCACCGCCCACAAGCTCACCGACTGGCCCTCTCTGGCGCATGTGCTGTTGGGCGCGGTCGCGTTCAGCCTGTGTGCCTCGAGCATCTACATTGCGAACGATCTGCTGGATCTCGAAGACGATCGGACAAATCCGGCAAAACAAAGGCGCCCCTTTGCTTCGGGTGCCGTGTCGATCCCGGTCGGCGTGGGTTTGTGTATCGGTTTGTTCGTCGCGAGCTTTGCACTGGCGGGCCTGGCGCTCGATCCGCGTTTTGCCCTCATTCTTGGTTTTTATGCCCTGGTTTCGGGTTCGTATTGCTGGTTCCTCAAACGGGTCGAGATCCTCGATATCATGGTGCTCGTGCTGCTGTACGACCTCCGCATCCTGGCCGGCGGCGCTGCGGCCGTGATTCCAGTTTCTCCCTGGATGCTCGCGTTTTCGGTTTTTCTTTTCGCCAGCCTGGCCTTTGTAAAACGCTATTCGGAACTTCGATTGCTGCGCGAATCGGACCGCCGGCCCACGAAGGGCCGGGGTTATGACGCGGCCGATGAGGACCTGCTCCGCACAGCCGGCATCTGCAGCGGCTACCTTTCGGTGCTCGTTCTGGTCCTGTACATCAACACGCCCGAAGTCACGCGCCTCTACGCGCGACCGCATCTCCTCTGGTTGGTCGCGCCCTGCCTGCTTTATTGGATCACACGCGCCTGGCTGTTGGCGCAGCGCGGAAAAATGCATTCGGACCCCGTCCTCTTCGCGCTGAAAGACCCGTCGAGTTACGCCACCGGTCTTTTTGTCGCGATTATCGTGGCGATCGGTTCGGTCTAAAACAGGACCGTCTCGACCGATGGCCGCACGTTATACCTCTTGGGGCAGATATCCGGCCGCACGCCCCCGGAATGTCGTGCCGGTGGCCTGGCAGACGGACGATCCCTTTTCCGACGGGGCGCGCAATGCGGTCCTGGCTTATGGACAAGGCCGCAGCTACGGCGACACCTGCCTGAACAACGACGGTACCTTGTTGGACACCCGAGGCCTCGCCCGTTTCCTGAAGTTCGACCAGGACGCCGGCATCCTGCGTTGCGAGGCCGGAGCAACCCTCGACGAGATTCTCACCCTGATTGTACCCCGGGGTTGGTTCCTGCCGGTCACCCCGGGAACGAAATTTGTCTCTGTCGGCGGTGCAATCGCGCATGACGTTCACGGCAAGAACCACCACCGAGCCGGAACGTTCGGGGTCCATGTGACTCAGTTCGAATTGTTGCGATCGACGGGGGACCGCTTGCTCTGTTCGCCCGCCGAAAACACGGAACTCTACCGGGCGACCATCGGCGGCCTTGGCTTGACGGGATTGATCGTCTGGGCGGAATTTCGCCTCCGGAAGATCGATAATCCGCTTATCGCGATGGAGCGGATCCGTTTCGGGTCGCTCGATGAGTTCGCCCAGCTCTCTCGCGAATCCGATGAAGCGTTTGAATACACGGTGGCCTGGCTGGACTGCATCGCAAAAGGCCGGCAGCTCGGCCGGGGAATATTTTTGCGCGGGAATCACGCGGCGGCGGGGATTCGCGCGAAGGGCCGCTCGGGAACGGCCTCTCTTCGCATCCCCTGCGATGCCCCGTCGTTTGTGCTCAATCCCGTCGCGATGAAAGCGTTCAACACGCTCTACTTTCACGCGGCTGTGCCCAAACGGAAGGCGGCGCTTACTCACTACGACCCCTTTTTCTACCCACTCGACCGTCTCCTCGATTGGAACCGTCTCTACGGCAAAGACGGCTTTCTCCAGTACCAATGTGTTGTCCCCTTCGCGGAGAGGATGGAGAAGGTAGCTCAACTGCTCGAGCAGATTGCGACCGCCGGCTCAGGATCATTTCTCGCCGTGCTGAAGACATTCGGTTCGGTTCCCTCTCCGGGCTTGATGTCGTTTCCGAGACCGGGCGTGACCCTTGCACTCGATTTCCCGTTTCGCGGGGAACCCACGCTGCGATTGCTGGAGGCTTTGGACCGAAGCGTAGCGGAGGCGGGAGGCGCGGTCTACCCGGCCAAGGACGCGCGCATGTCTCCGGCGAGCTTTCGTCGTTTCTTTCCGCAGTATCGCGAGTTTTCCAAACACTTGGACCCCGGATTTTCCTCGACCTTCTGGCAGCGGGTGACGATCGACGAAAACACAGCCGTGCCCCTCGCCGCGCCATGAATCGCATCCTGATCATCGGAGCCACCTCCGCCATCGCCCACGAAACCGCCAAGATCTTTGCCCAACGAGGGGCCGAACTCGTGCTGGCCGGCCGCGATCCGCTAAAACTGGCCGCAGTCGCCTCCGATCTCGAGGTGCGCGGGGCCAAGCGCGTCCTTTCGATGCCCGCGGCGATCGCCGATCCCGGCACGCACGCGGCGCTGATGGAGAAGGCGCTCGAATTTCTAGGCGCGATCGACGCGGTATTGATCGCGCACGGCTCCCTCAGCGATCAGCGGATGTGCGAGACCTCCGTCGAGGCGACCCTGGCAGAATTTTCCGTCAATTGCCTCAGCGTGATCGCGCTGTGCACGCTCCTCGCGAACTATTTCGAAGAGCGAAAAGGGGGCTGCCTGGCGATCGTCGGATCCGTCGCTGGCGACCGGGGCCGGCAGAGTAACTATGTGTATGGCACCGCCAAAGGCGCCATCCATCTCTTCGCACAGGGTCTGCGCAATCGGCTCTCCAAGGCGGGGGTCCGTGTGCTGACGATCAAACCGGGCTTCGTCGATACGCCGATGACCGCCGCGCTGCCGAAGGGGATTCTTTTCGCCGCCCCCGGCCGGGTGGCCAAAGACATTGTTCGAGCCATGGAACGCGGCACGGATGTTCTTTATACCCCGTGGTTCTGGCGGGGGATCATGCTTATCATCCGCAGCATCCCCGAGCGCATTTTCAAGAAGCTGAAACTCTAAATTCCCTCGCACGAATTGTCCGGCGCCATGAGTCATCCATCGTATTCGAAATCGTCCGCCCTGAGGCTGGCCGAAATTATTCTGGGGATATCCGCCCTCGTTATCCTGGCGCATGCCTTTGTTCCGCTGGATGAGTTCATTCACCGCACGGACGACGCGTACTACTATTTCAAGGTTGCCTTCAACTATCCGGCCACCGGCTTCTGGACTTTTGACACCCTCCATTCGACCAACGGAGTGCAGCCTCTGTGGGCGGTGCTTCTCACGGGAGCGGCCCAATTGATGGCATGGATCGGCTTGCGAGACGCTGACCTCTTTGCGCGCGTGATCGTGGCGATGACCGCCGCGTTTCACATCGGGTCATGCGTGTTCCTGCTCCGGCTCTTGAGCCGCCAGGTTTCACTCGGCGTGGGCATCGCCGCGGCGATCGCTTTTCTGCTCCCGCTCGGCATTGTCTGGCAGCGCGTCTGGGGAATGGAAAACAGTCTCTATGCGTTTTTCCTTCTCGCGACGCTGAATTACTACGCGGGCTCCTTTCGCGAACGCGAGAGCACGCGCGGCGCGGTTATCCTTGGACTATTGTTCGGCGTCACGGCCTTGTCCCGTTTAAACGCGGTGCTCTTCGCGATCTGCGGAGTGGGCGCCATCGTCCTGACCGCGCGCGATCGATTGAATCTGACCGCGAGACTCCGGTACGGCGCAATCGTGGCCGCCGTGTCCGCTTCGTGCGTCATCCCTTACCTAGCGTATAACTTCGCCACGACGGGGCATCCGCTGCCGATCAGCGGAGCGGTCAAAGCGGTTCTGACCAAAAAGTTCCTGGCCCACCACGGGGTGGAGAACCACGTCTCGATCGACTTCGCGAAACTCGTTGTCGCGAAGTACAAACACATCCTCACGACGTTTTTCACCGCTCGGTTGACCGACGGGTTTACCGTCCTGGGCGTACGCTTGCTGACGGATCGCAGCAACCTCGCCGTGTTGCTGGCGGCGATCGGTCTCGCGGCGGTGGGGCCGCTGCTCCTGGGATCGGCTGCGAAATGGTGGGGCTCGGTCCGCTGGGCTTACGCACGACTGAAGCCATTCGCGTTTGTCGCCGTTTTCGCGGCAATCAATTTCGGCGTATCGGTCTTCACCTACCCTCACCAGTTGTCCAACGCCATGCTCAAGTGGTGGCTGGTGGAGAACGAACTGGTGCTCACAGTCCTCGCCGCAACGCTCGCGGGAACCGCGGCGGCTTATGGAGCAAAACGCTTCCTTTCTTCCTCCGCAGTGCCGCGCGCCCTGGCCGCTGGACTCGCGGTGTTGGTGGCCGGGCATGCGGTACAAACCGTGCGTTTCTTCTGGGACGGACGCGTTCAAACGCGGGACTGGAACGCGTCGTGGAATGAAGAATGTCTGCTCGCCGCCCAATGGATGGCGAAAAATGTGCCGGAAACCGAGATCGCCGGTTCCTGGAACGCCGGTGTGTTCGCGTACTACTCCAAACAGCGCGTGGTCAATCTGGATGGGCTGATCAACAACTTCGATCTGGTGCCCTATCTGCGCGACCAAACGCTGGGTGACTACATCAAAAAGGAGAAGATCACCTACCTCAGCGATATGGCCTCGATCTTCAAAGCTTACAAAATCCCTGAGCAGCTGACGCTGCGCGAGGTGTATTCACATCACAATCACCTGCTCCACGAGGATTATAAGATCTATAAAGTGGAATACTGAGCTCTGCCGCGACGGCCGCTAGCGACGGCTCGGCACACGCACGACCTTCATCCCAGCGGCGAGGGCGCCTTGGATGCCCGGTTCGGCGTCTTCGAAAACGAGACACTTTTCAGGAGCCACGCCCATACGCTCGGCCGCCACCAGGAACATGTCCGGATGGGGTTTGCCGCGTCCCGGAGCCACGTCCAACGGAGTAATCACGATGTTGAACAAATCGCGCAGGCCGGCTTTCTCGATGCCCGGTATGGCGATATCCGGCAGGCCGCCCGTCGCGATCGCCCGCGGACGCTGGGAGGCAATTTGCCGCGCAAAGGCAACCACCGGCTCGATCAGAGAGAGTTCCGGGATCATCCGAATATAGAGCTGCTCTTTCACATAGGTGACTTTTTCCGCGTCCAGGCGAATCCCATAGTGATCTCCGAAGTATTGAGCCACCAACTGGCTGGGCACTCCGCCGAGCGAATAGAAGAGGTCCTCATTGAGCGTCTCGGTCAGGCCGACTTGGCGAAGCGCCGCATCCCACGCACGATAGTGGAGGGGCATGGTGTCGATCAGTGTGCCGTCCAGATCGAAGATGAAACCCGCAAAGTCGCCCTGAGGAATGTCCAATTGCATGAGAAGCCGCGATTCCACACGCAAATGGCTGGCTTGGCAAAACAAACCGGGGCAAGCGCCCGTGTTATAGGGTGCAAGCTTTTGTTTTCCAACGGCTAACGTGCTTCTGGCGCCGTAGTCGCCACGCTACGACTTGATTCGCAACGCGGTCTCAACGGCGCCGGAGGCGAACGCGGCGGAGTCCTGAGCTCGGGACAAATCGCCCCCTTCGACCACGATTGATGCGTTCTTACCCCCTTCCAACCGAAGAAATACCTTTGCCGGAGCCAAAACACGGGGCGAGGTAATCAAAATATCGCGCGAGTCGATCATCCGAATCAACGATTCAGCATCCCCGTTGGGCTTTAGGCTCAGGGCCGTGGCAGTCGCATCCTCCACGTGGTCGAAAACCACGGCGGGCCGAGCATCGGGTTTCTGCACCTCCAGGCGCACGTTGTTCAGGCTTAAGCCGCGAACGCCGCGGGCAAAAATACCAAAGGAGGGAGGCGTACCGATCTCGAAGTATTCACCCGCGATCTGCGGGACATCCCGCCGGGCTCCCTCCTCCGCGGTGCCACCGCCTTCGAAGGTCGCGTGAACATCGTTGAAGCTTACGTTTTCAATCACCGCGCCGGCCGCCCCGTTCACGACGATGCACATGCGCTGTTCGCCCGGGAAGCCGTCGCCATTGGGAAACGGCATATCGGCATGTTGACCCACGCGGGCCACGACCGTCGCGCGAATTCCATTAAACGCGATGTTGCGCACGAAGCCGATGGGCGGCTGCTCCGCTGGCGGCGAGGCGGGCGCGTCCGCGGCCGGTGCGTTGCGGCGCCGGGGTGCGCCATTGAACCCGACGGTGATCGGGCCCGTCACGTCCTTCATGATGATGTTGGAAAAGGTGATATTCTGCGCCTTCGAGGTGCGGCCGAAGTGCATCTTGATCGGACATCCGTACGTTTCGTAGATCACGCAATTGGAGACCGTGATGTTCTCCGTTTCGCCACCGCCAATCCGAAAGATCGACCAGCGCGTGCTAAACGTGGAGTTCGTAACCGTCACGAACTTGTTTCCGCCGAAAAGCGCGCACGCGTCATCCTGACAGGTGACGTCGCAGTTCGCGATGTGCACATACGAACACGCACGGAAGTGAAAGCCGTCGTTGTTCTTGTTCACACGATTATGAATGCGGACGCCGTCGAAACGGATGTGCTGACACTCCAGAATCCGAATGCCGTGGTAAGCGCTGGCCGTGAGAAACGTGTCGCGGACGACCAGATTTTTGCACTGAAAGAAAATCAACAGGTGGGGCCGCCCGAAGTAGCCTGCCTCTTGGTTCTGGCCTGGTCCGGTGTTGTCCCCTTTTCCGGTGAAGAACTTCGCTCCGTTGCCATCGATTGTTCCTCTTCCCTCAATCGTGATGTTTTCCGCATTGGCGGCCGAAACGAAGACGATGTTTCCATTGCCCGGCGGGATACGATTTCCAGCCTTATAATCCTCCATTCGCGGGCTACCCAGCAAGCGGCCCTTGGTCGCGAGGTGGAGCGTGACGTTGCTCTTGAGCTCGATCGTGCCGCAGACGAAATCGCCGGCGGGTACGAGGACGGTCCCACCGTTGTCTTTGGTGCAGGCGTCGATCGCGGCCTGGATCGCGGCTGTGTCGAGGGTCGTTCCGTCGCCCTTGGCTCCGAATTGGCGAACGTCGTATACGCGTGTGCCGAGCGAAGCGTTTTCGGCAGACGCGCCAGACTGTGCCGGCGGGGCAGCCTGCAGCACGCTGGCTGGCAGCGCGACGGCGGCGGCGACGGCGGGCAATGACGCTTGAGCAAGCCATTGCCGCCGTGAAACTACGGGAGAGGATTCGGGGCTCATAGATGTAAGGGGGACCCTAACTAGAGACGGAGCGGACCGTCGGTCAAGACGGGGAAGGCTTTTGTACGTCCCCAACGCTGCAGGTGTAGACAGGCTGTTACAGTTCATTAGGCCGTCGGGGGTCTAAAGGCGGAACCTCCAACGCGTGGTCACGTCTCAGCTACGATGAAATTATCGCCCCTCATCCTCGCGGCAGCGCTCGCACTCTTGGCAGCGGGCTGCAGCACGGTGAAAAGCCGCATCGAAGAAAAAGCGGCTGTCTTCAATTCGCTCGATCCGCAAGCTCAGTCCAAGCTTCGGCAGGGCATGATCGATATCGGCTATACCGGAGACATGGTTTATATAGCGATGGGACGGCCCGACCAAACGAAGGAGATGCGGACAAACGACGGCGTCGAGACCACGTGGATCTATAACGAGTATTGGCAGGAATACGAGGGAACGCGCTTTGTGGGCTATCGGCGCCACGTCTATTACGATCCTACCGTCAGGGCTTACCGCTACTACTATGAGCCGGTGCATGCCGACATTTACCGAGACCGCGTCGAGCAGAAGACCCGAGTCCTCTTCAAAAACGGGAAAGTAGCGGCGATCGAGCAGTTAAAGGAGTAACGATCGTCAAAGGTACTTTCGCACTACCTTTTCCAGGGCCGGTCGAGCGAGTCGCGCCAAATTGGTGTTTGCGAAGCCTATCCAGGAAACCGCAGACGTGGTATCGAGCGGTTCAACCAGTTTGCCGCCGAGCGGCGCCTGGACCACGCCGCCCGATTCGGTCAAAAGCAGTTCCGTGCAGATGTCGTAGGGATGACAGACAAGCGACGACGGCAGCCCAAGCTTTTGGAATGCCAGCGGGCGGAGGTCCGCCGTCATGCGATCATGTCCCGCGAGTAGTTCGTAGAGCTGTCCGCCCGTTGAGATGTATTGATCGTCGAATACGAGCGGCGATCCGGACTCCTCGCCCGAATGCAGCTCCCTCCAGAACGCCTCCTCGAGCTGAGAGAGCAGCGTTTTGCCGTCCGGAAAGAAGCGCGCGAACGAAGAAAATCCATGTTTGAAATCTCGCGCGCGGGAGGACTGGGGTTTCCAGGGGGAACGCCGGCCCGAGCGCAGATCCGTCGACGTGCATCGTAGACCCTGACGACCCTTGCCTCGTAGGCCGCTGATTTGGTCCGAACGCCATTGTTTGGTCGTGGGCAGCTCGGTCATTGCCGCCACAACGATGTCGCTGAGCTTGGTCCTCGCTCCCCGTTGAGGAGCAAGGCCGGCGAGGCTCCAGGCGGAACGCTTGTCGTACATCAGCCCGCGCGTGCCGTCGATGGGATCGAGGATGCACTTCCACTCGGTGCGATTGACGGGGGTGCCCCGGGGAAACGTAACCGTCTCGCCCTCGTCCAGCCCCTCCATCACGAGTTCAACCGGCAAGGTAGCGGGCCATTCGCGCTCGAACCAGTCTATGATGGCGGCCTCGCTGATGCGGTCCACACGGTAGATGGTATCGGCGGACGTCACCGCGGCGACTTGGGCAAAGCGAGCGGACTGCCTGCGGCGCGCGCGTTGAAGGGTGTCGCGGATGTGATCCTGCAACTGACAGAGGAGCCGCTGCGCCCGGCGGAGCGTCGTGTCGACAGCCATGGTCAGTCGGTCATATCGCGGTCTTTGGTCTCTGGGAGGGCAATCGCTCCGATGATCAACGTGAGCAACGCCACGCCGATCGGGTACCACAGCCCGGCATAAATGTTGCCGGTAAAGACGACGATGGACGTCGCAATGAGCGGCAAAAAGCCGCCGAACCAGCCATTGCCGATGTGGTAAGGCAACGACATCGACGTGTAGCGGATGCGCGTGGGGAAGAGTTCGACCAGGAAGGCTGCGATGGGACCGTACACCATGGCCACATAGACGAGGAGGACGGAAAGCAGCAAAATGACCATCGGCCGATTGATCTGCTCGGGATCGGCCGCGAGCGTCTTGTTGTCAGGCATCTTGATCACCATGGTGTCGTAGCCGGAGCCGACAAAGGCGGCGTCGTAGGCCGCAGCATCGAATCCCAAAATTGTTCTTCCGCCCACCTCGAGAACCAAAGGCTCTCCGGGCTGGGCTGGAGCGAGGGAAAAGGGGATGCGGCGCTTGCTCAGATAGTCACGAGCCTTGTCGATCGCCGAAATCGTCTTCGGCGGGGCCACGATCTTGTGAAGCGCGTCGCCCACGGCTTCGATCGTGAGGGCCAGCGTTCCTTTGTGCTCGGTGGTTCTCAGCACAACCGGCGTTTTCTCGACGGCCGCGACCAGGGCGGGGTTAGCGTAAGCCGTTAAAGCCTTGAAGATGGGCTGATAGGTGACCACCGCCAGAAGACAGCCGAGCAACATGATCGGTTTTCTTCCGATCCGGTCGGAAAGCCATCCGAACAGAATGAAGAGAGGCGTGCCGATTGCGAGGGCCACCGCCACCAGCAGGTACCCATCGCTCCAAGACACATACAGCGGACCGGTCAGGAAATAGAGAGCGTAAAACTGACCGCAGTACCAGACGACGCCCTGCCCCGCGGCGATTCCGAACAAGGCGATGAGCACAATCTTCAGGTTCTTCCACTCCGCGAAGCTCTCGCGAAGGGGGGACTTCGACCCTTTGCCTTGAGCTTTCATTTCGGCGAAAACGGGCGACTCCTCCAACTTCAGACGGATCCAAACCGAGATCGCGAGCAAAGCGATCGAGACGAAAAACGGCACCCGCCAGCCCCACGAGGCGAAGTTCTCCGCCACCATCAGCTCGCGCAGCCCGTAGATGACGGCAAGCGATAGGAAGAAGCCGAGCGTCGCGGTGGTCTGAATCCAACTGGTATAAATGCCTCGTTTGCCCTTCGGCGCATGTTCGGCCACGTAGGTTGCCGCACCACCGTACTCGCCGCCCAGGGCGAGACCCTGCGCGATGCGAAGAAACACGAGGATGATCGGGGCCGCCCATCCGATCGAGTCGAAGGTCGGCAAAAAACCGATGAGCGCCGTCGACGCGCCCATCACGAGAATCGTCACGAGAAATGTGTATTTCCGGCCAACGAGATCCCCGATTCGGCCGAAAACGAGCGCTCCAAAAGGCCGAACGGAAAAACCGACGCCAAAAAGAGCCAAACTCGAAAGGAAGGCAGCCGTCTCATTGTTGGCCGGGAAGAACAGCTTGCTGAAAAAGACCGCCAGCGAGCCGAAGATGTAGAAATCGTACCACTCGAACACCGTGCCGAGTGACGATGCGAAGATGACCAGCTTATGTTTGCGATCCAAGGCAGCGGTGGCAGCAGAAGTGCTCATGGGCGGGCAGAGGAGCAGGAGGGGCAGCACTACGGAGGGCAAGCCTCGATGACGGGGAAGCTGTTAGAGTGCACAGCAAATCGCGCATTCTCGTTGCTCATTTGGCGCAAGCACATGAACCCGGCGGAAGTGGAGCCATCGCTTAGCGCAAAATGCTGGTTTACCGCTTTTCCGACAGCGCGCCCCTCTCGCGGGAGATGCAAACCATCTCTTACTCCCGCTTCAACTCGCGAGTCATCAGCGCGGCCAACGCGTGGGCCGGCTTTTTGCCGCTGTAGAGGATCGCATGGACTTCGTTGAGGATCGGGGCGTCGATCTTTTTCTTGCTGCACAGGTCATGAAATGACGCAGCCGTTTTGTATCCCTCCACGACCGTCTTTCTTCCGGCCAGCAGGGTCGCGATGGGCAGTCCTTCGCCCAGTTTTTGCCCAAATTCCCGGTTGCGGCTCCAGGAGCCGTAACAGGTGGCGATGAGATCGCCTGCCCCGCTCAAACCGTAGAACGTCTCGGGCTTCGCGCCTAACGAGTGCCCCACACGCACCATTTCGGACAGTGCGCGGGTCAATAACGCTGCTTTCGTGTTATCACCGAGCTTGAGGCCGTCACAACAGCCGGCGGCGATCGCGTAAATATTCTTCAGGCACGCGCCAAATTCCGCGCCGGCGATGTCATCGCAAGCATACACGCGCAAGGTCGGCCCGCTGAACGCCGCCTGCACATCCGTCGCGCGATGGTCGATGCGATGAGTCGCGATGACCATTGCGGCAGGCAGTCCGCGAGCGACTTCGGCCGCATTGGTCGGTCCGGTCAAAACGCCGACCTCCACGCTGTCGGGCAGCCGTGAAGCGATGACCTCGGTCGTACGGAGGTGCGTACCGAGTTCCAGTCCTTTGGCCAGACTAACGACCAGCCGGAGACGCGTGGCGAGCCCGAGGTTGCGGCACAAGAGGTCGCAGGTCTCGCGCACCGCTTGAGAGGGGCAGGCGATCAGCGCGACGTCTGCCTCCATCAGGACGGGAGTGAGCTCGTGTCCCACTTGCAAACTTGGCGGAAACGAGATCCCAGGAAGATACTCGGCATTCGCGCGGGCCGATGAGATCGCCAGGGCCTGCTCGAAACGCCGCGGCACAAGAGTCACGGTGTGACCAAGCCGGCTTAAGTGAATCGCGACGGCAGAGCCCCACGCGCCTGCCCCAAGAATAGCGAAGTTCATAATTACACCTCGCTCAAGTAAACTGTGCCCGCGCGCAGAGATAGGTTCCGATTCATGACTCAACGTAGTTTAGCCGGCGGCCTGCATTGCTGCTCTACGGGAACTGGCGGTGGCGGACTGCTTCGACGTATCCCTTGAACCCACTCCGCACGGCGTCCCCTACTTGAGCAAAGTTTTTCACAAAACTTGGAACCGGACCGACCCCCATGCCGAGCAGGTCGGTGGAGACGAGGATCTGCCCGTCACAGTGCGGGCCAGCGCCGATTCCGATCACGGGGATCTTGACTGCGCCACTTAGCTTTTGCGCCAGCGCAGGGTCGATCATTTCCACCAGAAGGGCGAAAGCGCCGGCTCGCTCGAGGGCCAAGGCGTCAGCGAGAAGTCCCTGGGCTTCGATCGGCGTGGTCCCGAATTTCCGATAGCGGCCCAGCGTGTGCACCTGTTGCGGTTGCAGTCCAATATGACCCCAGACCGGGACACCCGCCTCGACGAGCCGCGCGACGGTCGGCGCCATGGCCGAGCCACCTTCAATCTTGACCCCTTCGGCTCCCGACTCCTGCAAGAGCCGCTGGCAGGCACGAAGGACACGCTCGAATTCGTAATGCGCCTCGGCGAAGGGGACGTCGGCGGCAACGAACGCCGCAGGTTTGGCCCGCGTCACCGCTGCGGTGTGATGACAGATCATGTCCAGCGTTACCGGAACGGTGCTCTCAAAACCGAGCAGCGTGTTTCCGACCGAGTCACCCACGAGGATGATGTCGACGCCCGCTTCGCTCGCGTATTTTGCCGTGATGGCGTCGTAGGCCGTGACGGCGACGATCGGTCGCTCGCCTTTCAGCTTACGCAGCGTATGGGTGGTGGTTTTCAGAGGGAAAAATGAGGCGCCATCGTTTCGCCACTGTTATTTCAAAAACGCCGGGATCTTCTCATTGGCGATCATCGTTTCGAAGGATTCCCGCGCGGCAATAAGCTCGAAGGCAGAGCCCTTCACCAATACCTCGGCGGCCAAGCCGCGTGTGTTGTACCGGCTTGCCATGGTGTAGCCATAGGCGCCCGCGCTCATGAAGGCCACATACTCTCCCTCGCCCACTTGCTGGAGCTGCCGTTCCTTGGCGAAACAGTCGCCACTTTCGCAAATTGGCCCCACGATGTCCGCCACGAGAGCGGGGCGAGTCGTGTCGCGGTGCAGCGGCACGATCTCGTGATAAGCCTCATACATGGCGGGCCGCACCAGGTCGTTCATCGCCGCATCGACGATGAGGAAATTGCGACCCTGGCCGCGCTTGAGATATTCGACCCGCGAGAGAAGCACGCCCGCATTGCCCACCATAAAGCGGCCCGGCTCCAGAAGAATTTTGAGGCCAAGCGGCTTCAGCAACGGAACCAGCGCGGCGCCGTACAGCTCGGGCGTGATCGGGCGCTTGTCCGCCGGTTGGGCGTCCCACCAAGACTGCGCCCCGCTCGCGAGTGCGTCGCGGTAAACGATGCCAATGCCTCCGCCTACCGAAAAATAAGTGATGCCATGACGCGCCTTCAGCTCTTCGACAAAGGGAACGACCTTCTTCACCGCTTCGACAAACGGCGTCACGTCGGTGAGCTGCGATCCGATGTGCATCTGCACCCCTCTGATCGCGATGTTTTTGAATTTCGTGGCGGCCTCGTAGGCGGCCGCGGCGTACTTCAACGGAATGCCAAACTTGTTCTCGCTCTTGCCAGTAGTAATTTTGGCGTGGGTGTGGGCGTCGACGTCCGGATTGATGCGGATGGCAATTGGGGCTTTCACCCCAAGCTTTCCGGCTACGTGGTTGATCCGAGCCAATTCCGGCTCGCTTTCGACATGGAAGGCGAAAACGCCCGACTCGAGCGCGAGTTTGATTTCAGCTTCCGTTTTTCCGACGCCGGCAAATACACTTTTTTTAAGATCCGCTCCGGCGGCCATGACCCTCCGTAACTCACCGCCGCTCACGAGATCAAAACCGGCTCCGAGGTTCGCGAAATGCCTCAGCAGCGCGAGGTTCGAGTTGGCTTTCATCGCGTAGCAGATCTGCACGTCCAGCCCACTTAGGCTTTTGGCGAGGCGCGTGTAGTTGTCTGCGAGCGTTGCGGCGCTGTAAACGTAAGTAGGCGTTCCATACAGCTGCGCAATCGCGGCGAGATCGACGGACTCGCAATGAAGATTTTGACCGACGTAGTGGAAGTGATGCATGACCTCGGGAAAAAACAGTGAAAACCGCGGAGGCTGCGGCTTTCACCTTGAAAAAACGAACACATTTTTAGGTGATACGTCTACCGCATCGGTATGCTGTGCACCCTTAAAAGTCTCTTTCGTCGTCCTGCGATCCAAATGGGTCGGGTCGACAACAGCCGGATCCAAACCACTCGGATCCGGAATGCACAGTTCGTTAGTTTCGTAGTCGAAACCGGCAGCCTGCGGCCATTTACGACGGATCGGTACGACTCGCGTCTCCGGCGCCGGAAATGGGTCAAAGCCGGCCTATCCTTAAGCTTCGCTGCCGGAGCAGCTTGGGTCGTGATCGAAAGCGCCAAAGCGCTCTCGATGTTTTGAGTCCCCCGCCGGCCAACGCTGCAGGGCTTCGTTACCGCCCCACTCAGAGGCTTAGCCCGTTCCCGCGCAAGCCCTAGGCTATCTGCCATTCACGATGAGCCAGTGCACCAAAGCCCAATCCTGGTCGTTCGCGTACGCGTCGGCTTGATGGGCCGGTTGATCGTTGACCGTCAATGGATAGACAAACGCACAGGAGGCGCGGCCGTCTCCGGAAAATAGGCTGAAGTTATTGCGGACGATCTGACGAGCCCGCTCCGCAGAATGAACGTCGTTCGTGGCGATCCCATGCCGATAAAGGGCGAGCGCGGTCAACGTGCTCCAATAATGGGGAAACGTGTCGCCCCAGAGCCGCGCCTTGCCGAACCAATATCCGTCCCAATGCCGGATCGCGACGTCGTTGAGGCGGTGATCAGGCTGGCGCCCGCCGAAAAGCTCAAGGCACTGCAGGTGGGGACGCGCCGCATCGAGCCAACGCTGCTCGCCCGTGGCCGCGTATAGTTCCAGGAGAAAGATCGCGGCCGGAGCGACAATGCTTTGTTCGAAATTCACTTCGTGGGGAGGATAACGCGTGCCCTTTTCCGCCAGACGCTCTCCGTGACTGACAAAGAGGGCGCGCACATGATCGTAGTCCTTCTGTCGCTTCCGATCGGCGAGAAGTTGCAGTCCATCAAAGACAGGTACGCCGATCGCATAGAGCTTCGCGCCGCCCGCCGTATAAAATCGCTTCACCGTCTGCACAAACCGGTCGATCGGTTCGTCCGCGCCCCTCAGCCTGGCCATCTCGAGGTGAAGCTGCATCACCCAGGGCCAGTTGTAGAGGCGTTCGGTGCTATCGTTAACCCCGTTCAGGACAGTGCCGTCTGCTTTTTGCAGGCGATCGGAAACAAACCGGTAGTAGCGGCCCAGCGAGGCAATGAGCGCCGGGTCACGTGCGGTCTGGAAGCGCAGCCAACGCGCCAAAAGAACACCCATCGCGAGTCGTTCCCGGCCTTCGTTGCGATCATGTCCCCAATCCTTGCGCACGAGCGTGTCTCGTTCGTTGTCGTAGACCAAATAGGCTCCATCCAGGGGATCGCCCGACCGGTTCACTTGCTGATGCTGCGCGATAAAGCGCACACGGGCCGCCACCACTTCGTCGAAAGACTGCACCACATTGAGGCGGGCGTGCGTCTTGACGCCCTTCCCACCCGTCCCCGTCGCGAGTTCGCAGACAGCTTCCCCTACTTGGTCGATTTGAGTCGAGCCGATCCAAGCGAAATCCTTTTGGCTGTACCGAAGCGCCACTTCGCTTCCGCCAACCACCAAGCGCAGCTGCTGGGCGTCCGCTCGAGCGCTTACCTTGAAGTCAACCTTTTCGCCCCGTTCCAGCGTATAGCGCGAGGCCGTCAGGGACACAAACTGGGGTGAGCGCCGTGCGCATTGCGCCGTAAAATCGTCCCAGCCGGCATGCCAGAAGAATGTCCACCCCAACGCCGTGGTCGCACCCGGGGCGAGCTCGGAAACCGCCGGATGAACGATGAAGACTCCGCGGGTGTTCGAGGACGCGGCCATATCGCGGCCAGTCACGCTATAAGCGCTGATCGTTCCCTCCGTCAGAACCAACCCAAGGTGAGGCGCCCTTCCGCCCATCCGCAGCGCGCAAACCCAAGCGGTCGTGCCTCCGCACCAAATATGGGCGTGGGCCCGCCGTTCGAGACAATCCTCGGCGGTGGTGTAGTTGTCGTTAAAGGGCCAATACAGACCGAAGGCGCCAGGGGCCCAATGCGTCAAGGGAACCGCCGCCTTGCCCAGGTTGGTAAAAAGATACCGCTCACGGAAACTGTCATCCGCAAGTTCGCGCACCACCTCGATCTGGAGGTCCCCGACTCGGTAGCGGATGGTTGCGCGCTGGGGTTCCACGTCGATCGCTGCTGGCGTTTCCCACCGGCCGCGATGCAGCGATTCGACACCCACATTGGCGCGGCCGAGACCCCACTGCAGTGAACGTGCCTGCCAGGGGGTGTTGGCGGCACTGGTAATCCACGTCATTTGCGACGGATCTCCGGGGTGGCTCAGCGACGCGAGACTGCCGTTGGCAGGGTCAATTGTGAGCGCGAAATGCGCGTTCGCGAGTACAATGGGTTTCGGCAGGTCAATTTCCCCCGCCATCGCCGGAACGGAAAGCGCAAGGCCGAGGAGAAGCCAAAAAACACAGACAACCCGGGACATACGTCCGCCCTGACCGCGCCAGCCGGCGGGTGTTCACTGCGGTTGCATTTCGCATCGGCCGGGCGCGCGCCACGGCGGCTGCTCCTACTTTTTCTTGTTCAGCGCCGCGCTGAACCAGTCGCCATTCAAGGACGGCGCCGGTTTCGGCGGTGCGGCGCCGGTGGAAGCATTTCGAGCGCCTTGGTTCCCCGGCCCCCGAGGCCCGCTGGCCCCGGCTGCACCCAAGGGTTGCCGCGCGCCGATCTCCGGTTTGCTGCGCATCGATAAGGCGATGCGTTTTCGGGTTAAATCGACCTCGGTGACCGTCACATTCACGCGCTGCGATACCTTAACGACTTCCGCTGGATCTTTGACGAATGTATCCGCCAGCTGACTTACATGCACCAACCCGTCCTGGTGCACTCCGATATCCACAAACGCCCCGAACGCGGTCACGTTTGTGACAATCCCCGGCAGCTTCATGCCCGGCTTCAAGTCTTCGGGTTTGTTGACTCCCTCGGCAAAAGAAAAGGCTTCGAATTGCTGGCGGGGATCGCGCCCGGGTTTGGCCAACTCGGCCATGATGTCGGTTAGAGTGGGCAAGCCCACCTTGTCAGTGACGTACTGATCGAGTTTAATTTTCTTCCGCAGCGCGGCGTCTTTCGTGAGATCGGCAACCGTAACGCCGAGATCGGACGCCATTTTCTCCACGATGGGATAACTTTCCGGGTGGACGGCTGAGCCGTCCAATGGATGATCGGCATCTCGAATCCGCAGAAAACCTGCCGCCTGCTCGAATGCTTTGGGTCCGAGCCGGGGAATTGAAAGAAGCTCAGCCCGGGATTTGAAGGGACCCTTCTCGTTGCGGTGCGCCACGATGTTCGCCGCGATGGTAGAGTTCAGTCCCGAGACGTAACTGAGCAGTTGTTTCGAAGCAGTGTTCACCTCGACTCCGACTCCGTTCACGCATGACACTACCACGTCATCCAGCGAGCGCTTCAAGCCGCCCTGCTCCACATCGTGCTGGTACTGCCCCACCCCAATGCTTTTGGGATCGAGTTTCACCAATTCGGCGAGCGGATCCATCAGCCGCCGCCCGATTGAGACCGCGCCTCGCACGGTCAGGTCGTGGGTGGGAAACTCCTCGCGGGCGACATCGCTCGCAGAATAAATCGACGCGCCGGACTCATTCACCATAACGACCGGAATGTGAGCGGGCAGTCCGAGGGAACGCACAAACACTTCGGTCTCCCGCCCGGCGGTCCCATTGCCGATCGCGATCGCCTCAATCTGGAAAAATTTCACGAACCCGGAGATCTTCTCCTTGGCTTCCTCGGTCCGAGCCGCGCCTTGGTCCGGGTAGACCACGTCATTGTGAAGCAACTTGCCCTGCCGATCGAGGATCACGGTTTTGCAGCCGGTTCGAAATCCTGGATCGATCGCCAACACGTTCTTTCGGCCGAGAGGCGAGGCCAGCAACAATTCGCGCAGGTTGTCCGCGAAAACCTTGATCGCGGTTTCGTCCGCGCGCTTTTTCGTTTCCAAGCGCATCTCGGTCTCCATGGCCGGGGCGAGGAGCCGCTTGGCGCTGTCCTGTACCGCGAGCCGGACTTCACTGGACGAGCGGCCGCCGGCCGCTTTGACAAAGAGAGGTTCTATCTCCGCCAGGATCGCGCGCTCATCCGCGGTGATCCGCATCATCAACACCAATTCTTTCTCGCCGCGACGCATGGCGAGGATCCGGTGGCTGGGCGCCTTGGCCAGCGACTCGCTCCAATCGAAGTAGTCCTTGAACTTGGCGCCCTCGACTTCCTTGCCGGAAATCACCTTCGACGAAATGACTCCGTCCCGTTGGTACAATGCCCGCAGCTTGGCCCGGGCAGCCGCATCGTCGCTGACGCGCTCGGCCAGGATGTCCCGCGCGCCCGCCAGAGCGGCGTCGACATCGGCCACGCCTTTGGCGGCATCCACATAGTTTGCGGCTTCAGCCCGGGGGTCCGTGATCGCATCCTGGACAAAGAGCAGGTCCGCGAGCGGCTCCAGTCCCGCTTCCTTTGCGATCGTCGCCCGCGTGCGCTTTTTCGGCCGGTAGGGAAGATAAATGTCCTCGAGGGCGGTCATCGTCTCCGCACCGGCTACGGCTTTCGCCAGGTCGTCCGTGAGAAGATTGCGCTCTTTCAATGAAGCGACGATCGAGGTGCGGCGCTCATCCAACGCTGCCATCTGCTCCAGCCGATCACGGATCGACGTGACCGCGACCTCGTCCAATTCACCCGTGGCTTCCTTCCGATAACGCGCAATAAAGGGCACCGTTGCCCCTTCCTTGAGCAACTGCGCGGTCGAGGCCACCTGGTGAACCTTCAGGCCGAGCTCTTGGGTGATGCGCAGGACGTGGTCGGGATTGGGCAACTCCATCGGAAAAGGTCCGCCATAGCAGCGAGCCTAGCCACGCGGGCAAGTGTTAATCGCCGGCGCCCGGCAAGTTTTCCAAAAACCAGGGCAGTCACCCTAAACGTACGGGGGCCAACCACCAGACAAACGACAAAAATCCTTCAGGCTCACTTTTGGCGTTCCGTCGGGGCGTTTTCTCCCGTCATTGCATCCCGCGCAGCCCAAGTGCCGCGTGTTTTTATCCATGATCCCAGTCAAATCACTCCTAACGAAACTGTCATTGCCCGGATGGCTCGCTCTCGCGATCGCCATGCCCGTCCTCTCCGCTGCCGCGGCAGACTACGACGAGCGCCCCTTGCCGATCAAAACGCCGCCTCCTGTCTATCCGGCGTCTATGGCTCGAGAGGGTGTCCAAGGCACCGTGGCCGTAAAGGTGGTGGTCGACGAGGCAGGATCCGTGGTGGAATGCAGCGTCAGCAAATCGAGTCACGTCGCATTCGAGCAGCCCGCCGTGGACGCCGTGAAAAACTGGAAATTCAAACCCGCGGCGAGAGGCGGTGCCAAGGTCAGGGCAGAGGTGCTCATACCCATTCGGTTCAATCCCGAAGACTGACCTCGCTCCTCGCGTGAGTGGCGGTCGTCGCCGCCAGCGCCGGCAACAAGCCGACAATCCGCTGGAATTGTCGGCTTTCCGAAGTACCTTGGAGGGATGAAACCATTGCTTTTCGCCTGCGTGTTAGGCCTCGTCACCAGCATCGGTCAGGGCGCGCCGGAGCAGTGGCTTCCGATCGAAAAAGAGGTCGCGGAAATCGCAGCGGGGCCGCACGTGACCGTAGTCCATTTCTGGGCTCCGTGGTGCTCGAACTGCAAAGCCGAACTGGCGAACAACCGTTGGACAAACTTCCTCGAAAACAACGCCGACGTTAAGTTCGTTTTCGTCACAATTTGGAACGCCGAGGACGGAAGGGCCGTGCTCGAATCATTCGGTGTCGCCAAACAACCGAACTTTCAACTGCGCTTGCATCCGAACCCCTCGCGCGCGCGCGACGAGAAGGTGAAGCAGTTCATGGATCTGCCGGTATCGTGGATTCCCACGACCTGGGTTTTCCGCGAGGGAAAACTCCGTTACGCGCTCAACTACGGAGAGGTGCACTTTGCGCTTCTCCAGCAGCTAATTCGCGATTCGAACAGCAAGTGGGAGCACAAGTGACGCCGCGGGGCGGCGTCACGCGGTAAGCGGTAAGCTTTAGCCGCAAGCTTCGGGGAACCAACATTGAAAGTGACTCCGTCGAACAAGCCGCGAAGTGGCTACGGGCGTGAGCGAGTGGCTTCCGTCCGATGCCCCATTTCGGGTCGATCGGCGGCCACCACCACAAATCCAAACCAAGGCGCCCACTAGCAGCGTTCCGCCCGTCCTTCGTGACGAACGGCTCTACTCCGACGCTTACCGCTTAAAGCTTATAGCCGCTGAACCGCTCCGCGGCTCAGCGATACGGCTGGTGCAGATCCACCGGCTTGGACTTGGCGGCGGAGCGCAGTTTCAGATTGAGCATCTCCACTCCGAAAGCGAAAGCCATGGAGAAGTAAATATAGCCCTTTGGAATATGCTGGTCCAACGACTCACCGACCAAAGTGACGCCGATGAGGATCAGAAAACTCAATGCCAGCATTTTCAACGTCGGGTGTTTGTTCACGAAGTCGCTGATCGTGCCGGCAAAAACGAGCATGATGACCAACGCGATCACGACCGCCGCGATCATGACTTCAATGTGCTTTGCCATTCCCACCGCCGTGATGACGGAATCCAGCGAAAACACGATATCGAGCAGGACGATCTGAAAGATCACCGCCGCGAATTTGGCCATCCTCTTGCCAGCGGTCGCGTGGCCGTCGTCGCCCTCAAGTTTTTCGTGAATTTCAAAGACGCTCTTTCCAATCAGGAAAAGTCCGCCGAGGAGAAGGATCAGGTCTTTTCCAGACATCTCTGAGTTCAGGATCGGCATCTTGAACAGCGGCGCCTGGAGCTTCATCAGCCAGGTGATGCTGAGGAGCAGAAGAACCCGTGTCACCAGCGCCAGGCCCAGACCCCACTGGCGGGCTTTCTTCTGTTGATCCGCCGGAAGCTTACCCGCGAGGATCGAAATGAAGATGATGTTATCGATGCCCAGAACAATCTCGAGTGCCGTGAGCGTGAGCAGTGAAATCCAGATTTCGGGTTGCGTAAGCCAGTCCATGATTGGCCGAGCTAGGCGTCACGCCCAGCGGTCGTCAATCCCGGCTTGGACGGCCTTCTGCCTACAACAGCGGCTGAACAGAGGAATCTCGCCGTTCAACCGAGCACCCACGACAGGCCAAAGCGCAGCCAGAGCGGGATGACCAACACGCCCACCACGGTCGTCCCGATGACCACCTGTACTGCAGTCAAGGGTCTTCCCCCGTAATGTCGCGCAATCACGATCGGCAGGATGCCGGCGGGCATCGCGGCCTGGACGACGATAACCCGTTTCAGTTCCACCGTACACGGAAGGAACTTTGCCAGGAGAAGGTAAGCGAGCGGGAAGAGACAGAGCCGGAGAATGCAAGCCCAAGGAGTGACCTTGGCATCCACCAATTCACGGGGCTTTTCGAAGTACTGGGATAAGTTTCCGCCGATCAGGATCAACCCCAACGGAATCGCGCAAACCGCGCATTGATGAACCACGCTCGACAGGACGGCGGGCATATGGCGCCCCCACCCAAGCAAGTTTCCCGTCACGGCCAGCAGCAGAGCCGCAACGGGAGGGTTTAATAACTTCTTCCAGCCCTCTCGCAGCGACAAACCCGATAGTACGAGAATCCCCACCGTCCAGATAGCGGCCTCGCAGCCCACGTTGTGGACCAATAGGACACCTATGCTCTGCGACCCGAACAACGCTGTCATGAGCGGGATCGGAATATAACCATAGTTGTTGATCCCCACTGCAAATGCGAAGGTGCGAAGCCCATTGCCTTGCGTGAGCCCGAGCGCGCGGCCCGCATACAACGCCGACACAATGCCGAGCCCCATGGTGAAAAAGCCCACCAGGGGGGCATAGGCGAGATTCGAGGGCTGCCGGAGCGCCTCGTTGTTCAGGACGCTTTCGAAGATAAGGCAGGGATACAGAAAATTCACCACCACCTTCAGCAAACTCGCGTCGGCCTCGCCCGCGAGCCATCCGAGCCGTCGCAAAGCGGTGCCGATGCCGATCAGCGCAAAGACCGGAAGGACGATCAGCAACAGATCCCAGTACGAAGACATTGCGCGCCGACTCTCGGACTTCTGCTGGCACCTACAACGAAAAACCGGCCATGGCCGTTCCAGCGAGATGCCCCGTCGTCCAAGCCGCCTGGAAGTTGAACCCTCCGGTGATGCCGTCCACATCGAGGATTTCGCCGGCGAAAAACAGCCCCGGGCAAAGACGGCTCTGCATGGTCTTAAAATCCACTTCTTTGAGTCTGATTCCCCCGCAGGTCACAAACTCCTCCTTGTTCGTGCTCTTGCCTGTCACAACGAAAGCGGCACTGGTCAGCTGCCCCGCCAGGGCGAAGAGCGTCTGATTAGAGAGGGAAGTCCAGGGGGCCGACGCGGCGACCCCGGCAGCCGTCACGAGCCGTTCCCACAAGCGGCCGGGCAGTCCGAACGGATTCCAAGTGGCCACGTGCCTTCGCGGATGAGTGGAGCGGGCGCAGTTCAACGCTTCGCGAGCCGCCTCGTCTCGCAGCCCGCCCAGCCAGTTCATTCTCACGGTGAACCGATACTCCAAAGCAGCGAGCTCCCTCGCCCCCCACGCGGACAATTTCAAAATCGCCGGTCCGCTCATGCCCCAGTGAGTAATCAAAAGCGGTCCCGTCTCCCGAAGTTTTGTCCCATCGACCGTGGCGACGGCCCCGGCGACAGACAGCCCGGCGAGGCCGTCCAACCGGGGGTCGGCGATCTGAAACGTGAACAAGGACGGCACCAGGGGTTCAATAGTGTGGCCGACCGCCTCGGCAATCTGGTATCCGGCTGACGACCGATTCCCTCCGGTGGCGAGGAGGAGACAATCGCACACGAACGAGTCACCCGTCGTGAGGTCGAGCACAAACGTTCCTCCTTCCCGCCGCGCCGTCTTCAGTCCCGTGCGAGTCCGCACCTCCACCCCCGCTGCCTGGGCGGCGCGTGAAAGGCAATCCACGATCGTAGCCGAATCGTCGGTGGTGGGAAACATGCGGCCATCGTCCTCTGTCTTGAGCTCCACCCCTCGTTCCTTAAACCACGCGATGGTGTCCCGGGGCTGCCAACGGTGAAAAGCCCCCAGCAATTCGCGAGCTCCCCGGGGATAGCGCTTCACCAAGTCCCGCGGCTCGAAGCACGCGTGCGTCACGTTGCAGCGTCCGCCCCCGGAAACGCGCACCTTTGCGAGAAGATGCGCGGTCGCTTCGAGAAGGACCACCTGAGCGTCGGAATTCGCCTCCGCGCAGATAATTGCCGCAAAAAACCCCGCGGCCCCGCCGCCTGCAACCACCACGCGAAGTTTGCTCATCAAGGGCAGCGTGCCGATCGCCGACGCGCTGTCGAAAACGAAAATCCCCGACGACACGGCAGGGCGAAGCGTCCCCGCTGAGCCGCGGGTAGCCTCGATCACACAGGCTGAACGGTTCAGCGGATCTGCTCTGCTGCGCCGATCGACCGAGCGCAGTCTATTCAACTGGCAAAAGGTGGCCGGCGCGCAATCCTCTCGGTGTTCGCCGAATCGATGACATTCCCGGAACTCACCCTCGTTGCCGAGCAGGTCGTGGCCGCCACACGACGCAAACTGCCACTGGAGATCCGGCCGCTCGCAGAAAAGGTCCCGGTCGTTTGCCACGATTGGCCCAGCGACGAGATCCTTGGGGGAGAATTCGAGCCGGACATTCTTGGGTTGTTCGTGGGCGACCCGTGCGGGGTGGAGCCGGGTCTCAGCAACGTCGCGCCTCCGCACATTCTGCTCTTTTTGGAGAGCATCTACGACTGGGTGGACGGAGATGGGGATGCGTTCCGCGAAGAAGTACGCCTGACCTACCTTCACGAATTGGGTCATTACCTCGGGTGGGACGAAGACGAGGTCGAAGCACACGGCCTGGAATAGGCAGACGGATCCCGCGACGGCCAGCGATAGGAGCTTCAATCCGCGCTTTCCATCCGTCTCCGAGCGTGCATAGTGCGCCTAAAACCGCCTATGAAGAAGTATTACCTCCTCGCGTTGTTTGCCATTGTGACTGTGCCGTTCCTGCGGGCCGTCGACCGGGCTGAATACGTGAAGCGCATCGAGTCCTGCGAAGCCATTCTTCAGGGCTTCATGGCCGACCAGGCCTACGCAATCCCGCCGCAAGTCTGGCAGCGCGCCCGGGCGGTCATCATTACGAATCAGTTCAAAGCCGGATTGATCTTGGGAGTGAAAGGCGGCAACGGGGTGATCATGGTCAAACGATCCGACAACAAATGGAGCATCCCCGTGATGATCGATGCGGGCGAAGCGAGCCTCGGCCTGCAGGTGGGCGGCAAGAGCGTGGAGTCGGTCTACATCATCACCGACAACGAAACGCCCAAAAAACTCTTCCGCGGCCGCTTCAATATCGGCGTGGACGCAAACGCCGTGGCCGGTCCCAAATGGGCGGAAATCGAGACGGTGAACAAGGAGATCCTGGAAACTCCAGTCCTGGTTTACACAAAAGCCAAAGGTCTCTTCGCCGGAGCCACGCTGAAGGCCGGCTACATCACCCGCAACGACGACGCTAATCGCGAATTCTACAAGACCCACTACACGATGCCGGAGCTGCTCTACGGCAACTTTGTGGACGCCCCGAAAGAGGTGGTGCCGCTGATCAACTACGTTAGCCAGCGGGCTCCGTAAGCGCGACGAAGTCGCACGCTTTCGGCAGTCGGCGATCGCGCATTCGGCTTAGAGTTCGGAGGGGGCTTGAAAGGTCCAGCCCCGCTCCCCTTACAATGCCCCGGCGACAAGCCGGGCGCACCTCGCTTTCAGGTCCCGCCGATCACCGGAAGCCGACTGCCGAGAGCCTCCCCTATTTCCGCTCTCTGACCGTTCGCAAATAATCCCGCAGCTCGCTCAGCAGCGTCTTCGTGATACAACCCTGGGCCTGCTCGCGTTTCATTCCGTCGCAGTTCGTGCGGCCTGTTTTCACCACCACCGCCCCATCGACTTGGCGGTGCGCGATCGCCCACCAAGCAAACGGCTCCTTCACGTTCAGTTCGGGCACCGGCTCCGCGTACCCTGTGGTGGCAACGGCGAGATTCGTCTCGAACAACGCGCACGCACCCTGGGCCATCTGCCTCGCAACTTCCTCCGACACGCAATTGACGGGCGCCGCAACTCGTCGGTCGACCCCCAGGTGTTTGACCTTCTGGTCGATATTGTAAGTGGTAATTCCGCCCGCGAAAAACTGGGAGGCGCCTGACATCGCGCCGATGCTCGCTTGAACCGAGCCGCACGTGAGGCTTTCCGCAGCCGCCAGGGTCCACTTCGGCTCGCGCAACAACAAGTCCTTCAATTCGATCATGATCTCACGTAGACTCATGTTGGCTCTCGTGGTGCTGCGAACGGTGGCGGGAGCCGAGATTTCCCTGAGGGCATAGCCAGTGAATCAACCAATATCCAGTCCCACGGGACAATGGTCGCTGCCCATTACATCGGGTCGGATAAATGCTTTTTTAAGAGCCGGCCGAAGTTTTTCGCTCGCGATGAAATAGTCGACGCGCCACCCGATGTTCCGTGCGCGGCAATTGCTCATTTGGCTCCACCACGTGTAGTGATGGGGACCTTTTTCGAAGACGCGAAAGGTGTCCAGGAAACCGCTGTCGAGGATCCGGCCGAAATTTTTTCGCTCCTCCTCCGTGAACCCGGCGTTGCGACGATTCGTCTTGGGGTTCGCCAAATCGATTTCCATGTGGGCGACGTTGAGATCGCCGCAAAAGACCACCGGCTTTCCCTTCTTCTCGAGTTTCTGGATAAACTTCAAAAAAGCCGGATCCCAGAGTTGAGTGCGATAGTCCAATCGGGTGAGTCCTCTTTGCGAATTCGGCTGGTAGACGTTGATCAGGTAAAAGTCAGGGAACTCGACCGTGATCACGCGCCCCTCCGTATCGTGGTCCTTGATACCGATTCCCAGGGTCACGCTGAGGGGTGTAATTCGCGTGAAAACGGCAGTGCCACTGTACCCCTTCTTGACGGCAGGATTCCAAATCACCTCATAACCGCGCGGCCAAGCGATATGCTGAACATCGCCGGGGTGGGCCTTGGCTTCTTGGAAACAAATCACGTCCGCGTCGCACCCGCCCATAAATTCCAGCAATCCTTTCTTTAAGGCCGCACGCACGCCGTTGACGTTCCAGGAAATCAAACGCATCCGGCCATCAGAGGGATGGACGGAGGGTGGGGGCAAGAGCGAAACGGTGCGCGGGGATGGAATCCATCCGACTCGTTCTCGTTCTCCTACTCTTACTCGTTCTCGTCCCCACGAGGATGAGTCGACGGTAAAGACGGTTCTCCTGAGGGCTTGAGGGGCCGGGAGCGAGAACGAGTAAGAGTAGGAGAACGAGGACGATGGGGCGGTGCCCCGCCACCCCAGCCCTTCTCCACGACTCTATTGCCAATTCCCTCTTCCCTCTTACACGCTGTCCTTTTTCCATGTCGTCCTTTGCGCCCATTCCACTCGGCCAACGCATCCCCTCCAGCGTGCACGCTGTCTCCTGCAGCCTGCCGACGATGCGAGCGGTGATCGGGTATGAGGAGAAAGACCCGGCGATCACACAGCACATGACGTCGGGATATCCACGTTTCGTGCAGCATCCCTTCCTTAAGCAGGCGTCCGCCCGCGTCTTGCGGGAACTGGGACTGAACGGACATCAGGCCTGGCTTACCTCGTCAATCCGGGCTTCTCAAGCCCTCTGCGCCTGGCTCAAACCCGCCCCCGCTATCGTAATCAACCACGAGCGGCTCACCGGCGTGGCTTTCCCTTCGAACCCGGACACGTTCGGCCGCGCAAAAACGTTCCTCCAGCACACCGGCGCGCTTCTTTCTTCGCGGGAAGCCGAAGACTTCTTACTCCGCGCAGGCGAACTCACCGCGCCCTACCCTGAGGTCACGTTCGACGGGTATACTGCGGGCCGGGTCAAGGGAGCGATGGCTAAAGCGTTCCAGCGAGCCACGACCGACGATGTCTTTCTCGCAAACAGCGGTATGAATGCCATCTATGCCGCATTTAAAGCGGCGGCGGCGTTTCAAAGCCCGCGCGGGCGCAAAGTATGGGTGCAACTCGGCTGGCTTTACCTCGATACCATCGCACTGCTCCAGAAGTTCACCGACACACCTGAACGCGACTACGTGTTTCACAACGACGTCTTCGACCTGAAAGGCCTCCGCGCCTTGTTCGCCCAACGGGGAGCGGAAATCGCGGGAATCATCACCGAGGTTCCGACCAATCCACTGATTCAAACGCCGGATCTCGCGGCCGTGTACGAATTGTGCCGCGCGCACAACGCCGTCCTCGTCGTCGACCCCACGGTCGTTTCGCCGCTCAACATCGATATCCTGCCTTACTGCGACGTCGCAGTGAACAGCCTGACCAAATACACCGCGAGCGAAGGGGATGTGATCCTTGGCGCGGTCGTGGTGAACCCGGAGAGCCGTTTTGCCTCTGACTTCAAAAACCGCCTCTCCGACGAATTGGAGCCGGTTTACTCCCGCGATTTGGCGCGACTGGCGGCACAGATCGGGGACTACGAAAATGTCATCGCGAAGATCAACCAATCCGCCCCCGCTGTAGTGGACTTTCTTTGCCGACATCCGAAAGTTCGCTCCGTCTTTTGGTCCGGCCACCCGGATTCCAAAGACCACTATGCCAAACTCGCACGCTCGACCGAATCGATCGGAGGCATGATTTCCTTCACCGTGCAAGGACCTCTCGCGGACTTTTACGACAAGCTACTTCTGCCGAAAGGACCGAGCTTCGGGATGAAAACCACGCTCATTTGCCCCTTCATTTACCTGGCTCATTACGATCTCGTGACGAGTAAGTCCGGGCAGGAATTCCTGCGTCAGAATGGACTCGATCCCGAGTTGCTTCGCCTCTGTCTGGGCTGCGAACCGGCCGACGAGATCATTCGCGTATTGAGCGAAGCGCTGGCTTAAAAACATGCTTCCCTTGACGCCGAGCTCCTCCCTCGCGATCAAGGTCATTCCAGCGGCCGCTGAGTTGGGGACGGAAGAAAGGAGAGGCCTTTAGCCTTCCGATGTCTTCCACCGCTCTCATCCTTGTACTGATTGCCGCGGTGTTGCACGCGACGTGGAACTATTGGGCGAAACGGGCCGGAGGAGGTCTGCCTTTTGTCTATCTGGTCGGCCTGATCATCTGCGCCTTTTATGTTCCCGTGGTCATCGCCTATTGGATTTGGAATAATCCCGTTTTGCCCCTCTCGGCCGCGGGGGTCATTTTTGTAAGCGGCATCCTTAAAACCGCGTACTCGCTGTACCTGCAGCGTGGATACAGAACCGGCGACTTTTCGCTGATCTATCCGCTCGCGCGAGGCACCGGCCCGCTTTTGTCGACGCTGGCTGCCATCGCGTTCCTGGGTGAGCGGCCGACTCCCCTCGCTTTGGCCGGTGGCGTCGTGATCGTGCTCAGCATCTTTTTCCTCTGCGGCGGCCTGCAGTGGCTGCGACCCCAACGCACCTCCCTCGGCACGGCGGTCCCCCACCCCGCTGCACAAGCTGCGGGTTACGGGCTCATGTCGGGCGTGTTCATTGCGGCGTACACCCTCTGGGATCGGCACGGTGTCGCGTTCGCTTTGATCCCTCCTCTCCTCTACGACGCCGGCACCGCCTTCACCCAACTGTTCTTGCTCGCCCCCTTTGCCTGGAAGCGCCGAAGTGAAGTCGCTCGGGAATGGCGAGAACATCGGCTGAACGCCTTCATCATGGCGACCATCGCTCCCCTCAGCTACGTTCTCATCTTGACCGCGATGAAGACGACGCCCGTGAGTTATATCGCCCCGGCGCGCGAAGTGAGTATTTTCATCGGCACCTTTTTCGGAGCAAAGTTCCTCAAGGAAGCCGCCGGACCCAAACGCCTGTGGGCCGCCGCGGCCATGGTGGTGGGGCTTGCGGCCCTCGCGCTGGGATAACTCCGCGCCGCGACAATCGATCGTCGCAAGAACGACGCTTTGCCATAAGGCCGCAGCGCGAACTCCAAACCCTAATACCCCACCGCACCGCTATCCGGACTCCTGGGATCGTTCGCGCCGAGCCTGAGTCCTGTTACAGGCTCCACCAGCACGCTTTCGGCATCGCCCCAATACAGCCGATAGTGAGCCAGCCGTCCTTCCTCGCCATAGAGGCTGCGCGTTATGAGTTTGTGACCCTTCGCTTTAAGGGTCGACGCTACATCCTCCGCAAATGCCGCGGGCTCGTGCGTGATCTGATCCGGCATCCATTGGTGATGAAACCGAGGCTGTTCGACGGCTTGGGTAACGTTCATCCCGTAATCGATGACTCCCGTGACGACCAAAAGCACCGTGTTGATGATGGTGGCGCCACCGGGGGAACCGGTCACGAGGAAAACCTTGCCGTCCTTTTTCACGACAGTCGGATTCATCGAGGAGAGAGGGCGCTTGCCGGGAGCGATCGCATTGGCCTCACCCTGAATCAAACCGAAGAGGTTTGCGGCGCCAGGCGCGGACGAGAAATCGTCCATCTCGTTGTTCAGGAGAATACCGGTTCCCGGCACGGTTACCCCATTGCCGAAAAGACCATTGAGCGTGTAGGTGTTGGCGACCGCATTACCCGCCTCGTCAACAATCGAATAATGCGTGGTCTCGGTCGATTCGCGCCGCACCGCGGCGGCCGTCGGATTCGACGGTGAGGCAGCCAACCCTTTGGGCTTCCCCGGTGCGAGCCCTTTGCTGGGCGTCGCTTTATCCTCCTCGAAATTGTCCATCAGTTTTCGCGCGTAATCTTTGTCTACCAGACCGGCAACCGGGACCTCCACGAAATCCGGATCCGCGAGGTACTCGGCGCGGTCCCGATACGCGCGCCGCATCGCTTCCACGAACAGATGAGTCTTGGCCGAGGACGCATGTCCAAGCGCTTTCAAGTCCCGCGGCTCGAAGATCGCCAGCATTTGCAGCAGCGCGACTCCGCCGGAACTCGGCGGCGGCATCGTGACAATTTCATACCCACGGTAGTTGCCGACGAGTGGACGCCGTTCGACGGCGCGGTACCCCCGCAAATCGTCGCGCGTGATCAGTCCCCCGTTCTTAGCCATTTCCTCGGCAATGAGGCGCGCCGTTTCGCCTTCATAAAACTCCCGGGGGCCGTGTTTCTGCAGCCGTTCGAAGGTCCTGCCCAGGTCGGGCTGGCGGAACACGTCGTCTTTCTCCCACGGTTTTCCGTCGCGAAGATAAACGCGTTTGGTTTCCGCGAAACGCGACAACGTTTTGGAATCGGGCCGCAGATCGTTCAGCAGCCCCTGAGGGAGAGGAAATCCATCGGTCGCAAGCCGGCGGGCCGGTTCCACCAGCTCCGCCCACGTCAGTTTCCCCGATCCATATTTCTCGAGCGCGAGCGCCAGTCCCGCCACGGTGCCGGGGACTCCCGCGGCCTTGTGACCGACCAGTGACAAACCGGGGACGACCTTCCCGTCCGCCCCGAGGTACATGTTGCGCGTAGCCGCGGCGGGCGCGGTCTCCCGATAGTCGATGATTGCAGTGCGGCCGTCAGCCAAGGCCACCGTCATAAAGCCTCCGCCGCCCACGTTGCCCGCCCGAGGGTACGTGACTGCCAACGCCAAACCGACGGCCACGGCGGCGTCGACGGCATTGCCACCGCGCTGCAACACGTCAACCCCCACTTGCGAAGCGAGGGAACTCGCCGAAGCGACCATCCCTCGCCGAGCCTCCACCGGCTGGCGCTGCGCATGTAGTGGAAGGTCTGTTACAACCACGATCGCGCCCAAGATCAGGCGTCCCGCCGAAACGTTAGTCAGTTTCATATGCAACGTATCCTTATCCACTTTTTCCCTACAAGCGCCACTCGGCATTTTTAAAAATACGTTAATTTAACTACCTGATAACAGGTAAATTAATTACCCGCCCCCAAAAATTTGTTCCTCATTCTGGGCGCGGTATGAACCAAACATCACAACCAGCATTGCCCGACGTTCGTGCTCTTCGTCGACAGATGCTTCGACTCGCGATCGCCGGACTCACTTTGTCCGCGCTCGGCGTTTCGAGCTTCGCGCAAACACCGGCCACTCCTGCGGCCGGCGCGCCTGCCAAAACTGCCGCTGCCGCGCCGACCCCGCCTCCGCGCACCACCGATGAGGAAGATGTCACGGTGCTCGACGCCGTCGTCGCGGTCGGACGTTTCCACGACCGCACGGTGCTCAACTCCCCGGTTCCGATCGACTCCATCAGCGCTTCGGAAATTCGCGGCACCGGCTACACCGAGACCAACCAGGCGATGCAGATGCTGGTCCCCTCTTTCAATTTTCCTCGGCCCAGCAACACAGACGGCACGGACCATATTCGGCCTGCCACCATCCGGGCGCTGGCTCCAGACCACACGCTCATCCTCGTCAACGGCAAACGCCGTCACACAAGCGCGCTGGTCAACGTAAACGGCAGCGTGGGCCGCGGTTCGGTCTCCGTCGACATGAACGCATTCCCGCCCACCTCCAGCGGCGGTATCGAGGTGCTCCGCGACGGTGCCGCTGCTCAATACGGCTCCGATGCGATCGCCGGCGTGATCGACGTCAAACTGCGCCGCGACATCGGCTATGAACTCAGCGTCACGGCCGGCGAAACCTACCAAGGCGACGGCGACGTGATCGAAACCGCATTCGACGCAGGTGCGCGCGCCGGCAGCACCGGTTTCGTGCACGTCTCCTCTTACTTCAGGCACCGCGATCAAACGAACCGGACGGGCAAAGACGTTCGCCAACAGTTCTTCATCACGCGCGGAGGCAATCCGGCCGTCGCTTCCGTGGTTCAGACCAATATCAACAATTCCCCGGTTTATCTTCCGACGGACATTCTGGACCCGCGCGAAGCGACCATCAACCGGCGCACCTCCTCCCTCGGCGACAGCGACAGCAAGGAAATGGGCGTGCTGGTGAACTCGGAAATCGCGCTGGGGAAGTCGGTCAAGGGCTACGGCTTCGGTGGATACACCCATCGCGACAGCCGCTCCGCCGCCACCTGGCGCCGTCCCCTCGACAACAACAATGTCCGTGCGATCCACCCCGACGGCTTCCTCCCGCACATTGAGGCCGGTGTGACCGATAGCTCCATCACCTTGGGGGCAAAAGATCTCACCAAGGACTGGACGTGGGACCTCAGCCAAACTTTTGGCGGAAACACCGTGAAGTACGATGTCGACAACACCGTCAATGCCACGTTGGGCACGGCCAGCCCGAAACGCTTTTACTCGGGCGAGCTTTCTTTCCGTCAGGCGACGACCAACCTCGACCTGACGCATCAATTCGACTTCGGCTGGAACGCACCGGTGCGCGTCGCGGTCGGCGGCGAGTATCGCTGGGAAAACTACCGGATTCGCGCCGGTCATCCCGACTCCTACCGCAACGGCGGCGTTTTGATTCTGGACGGCCCTTCTGCCGGCAGTCTCACCACCTTGCCCGCTCCGGGCGCCCAAGGTTTTCCAGGGTACCAGCCCTCGGACCAGGTCAACCCGGAGCGTGACAGCTTCGGCCTGTACTACGACATGGAGAACCAAATCACGAGCCGCCTCTTCGCGTCAGCCGCCATTCGCTACGAGAATTTCAGCGACTTCGGCGATACGCTGAACGGAAAAGTGTCGGGCCGGGTTGAAGCCACCAAGAACCTCGCGTTCCGCGGTTCAGCCAGTACCGGCTTCCGCGCTCCATCGCTCGGCCAGAGCTATTACAGCCAGACCGCCACGGTTTTCATCACCGGTGCGCCTTTCGAGGTGCGCACGTTCCCGGTCAGCAGCCCGGTCGCCCAGCTGTTGGGTGCGACGGAGCTGAAGCCCGAAAAGTCGATGCACTACAGCGTCGGCACGACATTGCAGTTTGGCGGTAACTTTAGCGCGTCCGTCGATGCGTATGAAATCTACATCGACGATCGGATCGCGTACTCGAGCAACTTCCAGGACGCAGGGGTGCAGACTTTTCTAGCGAACAACGGCTACCTTGGCGTAACCGGAGCCCGTTTTTTCACGAACGCGATCGATACCCGGACGCGCGGCATCGACCTCACCAGCCGGTATCTGCTGAAGACGCCGAGTTGGGGCAATTTGGTCTTCACCGCCGGCGTGAACATCAACCAGCAGAAGTTGACGCGCGTAGCGTCCACGCCTCCCGCACTTGCCGCGGTGTCGACCATCCCTCTGATCGACCGAGTCGAAACGATGCGTTATGAAAAAGGCCAGCCGCGCAACACGATCAACTTCGCCGCCATGCACCAGTACAAGAAATGGTCCTTCGTGGTCCGCCAAGTCCGTTTCGGAAAGATCACGACGGTCGCGACCGCGACCGATCCGACCCGCGACCACGTTCTCGGGGCCAAATGGCTGACCGACATCAACGTCGGATATCAAATCTTCAAACGTGTGACGCTCAATGTCGGCGCCAACAACGTGTTCAACGTGAAACCGGACAAGGTCCTCACGGTGAACAACGCCAACGGCCTCAACATCTATAGCAATGCCTCACCGTTCGGCACGAACGGAGGCTTCTACTACATGCGCGTCAACTGCCGCCTTTAGTGTAGTCTGTAGTGGTTGTTTGTTGAAGCGCGGAGCCGATGGGCTCCGCGCTTTTTTTTGCCGGAAAAGGCGTCTCATTTGCGCTGCGCACTGTTCTCAAGGTGGGAGGAAGGCGTTCAACTCTTGTCCTGCGTGGAGAGCTCGGCAGACAAGATGATAGTAGCGCGAGACCGCGTGAGAACGCTTCATGTGGTCACATAAATCCTCCGCCGGGCTTTCTTCCTTACAGTAGGACTTAGCCCCTCGCCTCAATCACCCAATGAGCATTGAGCGATAAGCAATGAGCAATGGTCACCGCTTCAACTGACTCTTGAACACCACCACATCCTCGTCGCGGCCGTTCACTCCGGTTGCACGAGGTGGGACCGTGATCACAAAGGTCTGGGCATGCTTTTCGATCGGCTGACCAGCGGTGTCGTAAAAGCGCAGCGTGGCGGCATGGTCGCCAGGGGGCAAGCGCAGCGAACCGAAGCTGAGGTATTGTGGCAGGTTATCCCACGTGCGGATATCGGCGTTGGATTTGGTCGCGGCGGAGGCGATCTTGCTCAGGACCGCGACGGCCGCGAGACCGAGCGCAGCCTCGTCCCGGTGTTTGCCGGTGCCGTGCTGGGCCGTGACAATCGCCCCCATCAGCGCAGCGTCCCCCACCACATCCGTGGTTTGTTTGAAGACCGCCTTGTTTCCCAGCACGGCGTCCATCACGCGGCCGCCGCGTGTCGTCGCCTGGAAATTCAAATCTTCATAGGGCGGCAGCTTGACGATGCGGCCACCCACTTCCAGTTCGGCGCGGCCTTCGCGCGATTTTTCGGTGTAGAATTTCAATAATTCGCCGTGCTCGCCTCCCTGATACTTTTTCGGTCCGAATCCATACTCCACAAAGACCAGCACATTAGCCTGAGCATCGTAATCCGGTGGCCGTCCCAGGTTCTGCTTTTGGGCGGCGGCCCGAGCCCGCGCTAGGTTCTCCACTCCGTCTCCGCCAAGTTTGGTCGAGATCAGCCCGTCGAGGTAATCGAGCAGAACGTAATCGGCCGCATACGTCTTATCCTCCGCGTCGCTGTCGATAAGTTGTGCGGTCCGGAAGAGGGCTCGCGCATTGTCCGGCTCTCCGTCCTTCCAATACAGCACGCCGCGGTAGTAGTTCGCCATGACGCGTTCGTACGGCTCGCCGACGAAGGGTTTGTCCGATTCGTTGCGAAACATGCGTCGCGCCTTGGCCGCCTCCGCGTTGACATTCCCGTAGTTCGCGGCCGCTTCCCCAAGCGCGGCATCAAGCTGGGCGCGGGCTTCGTCCCACTGCTCGCGTCGCAGCGCGGTAGCGGCGATGCGGTATTCCCAGAGTACCCGATCCTTGGGTTTCGCGGCAGCCAATTGGGCCTTGCCGTCGACCAAGGGATCGCCGGTCAGCACGATCGGCGGACCGGAGGGGACGGTGGCGCACCCCCCTACGAAGACTACAACCGGGGCGAGAATAACCGGAAGGAAGCGGGAGAATCCGAGAGACATGGAACGGAAAATCAAGCAGACGCGCTGCCCGGTGGCAATTCACCAGCCATGGACCGGAAGCTGTCAGCGACCGCTGACGGCGTGTTCGGCAACCGTGCCGTCGCTGTTGAGCACCCGGACCCGAACGAGGTGGTCCTGCTCGTAAACATATTCGATTTTGGCGATTTTCTGATCGGGCGTCCGATTTTCGGCCGAGACAGGCCGTCCTTTGTCATCCAGGAAGCCGATCCAATAGCCGACACCCACCATCTCTCGCCTGCGCGCTTCTTCAGCCGTAATCGGCTGAATCATGCGAAAACGATCAAATTGCTCGACCCTCGCGAAATAAGCCGGCCCTGCAGGCGGCGTATCCACGGTGGGCAAAGCACAGCCACCACACAGGGCTAGGGCGGCGGCGAGAAGGAGTTTTTTCATGACTGCTCACTTTGCAGTGAGCGTGATGTCCTCCATCAAGGCAAGCGCCGTGGCTTCGGTAATATCCTTAATGTCGAATTGCTTCACCACCCGGCCGGCCTGTTGGTCCTTGCCCAGCACGTCCGACGCGCTGGCCTGACCCAGAATGGCGGAATCGGAGAGGCGAATCGCGGTCAGTTGGATGTCGGGGGCCGGCACCACCTTGTCGCCCGAAACTTCGTGTAGCGTGATATTTCGGCTGGAAATCAACGCCTCGATCACCACGTCCGCGACCTTGGCCAATGCTTCGCGGTCTTTGCGCGCGCTTTCGTTCGTCGGGGTGGTGAAATGATCCAAAGAACGGTCGGCAATCAAGGAGGACGCCACTTTTTGGTCGGCCAGGGCGACCCCCGCCGAACGAAGCGGGCGACCGATCAGGCGCTCCACGTCGCGCACCGTCTGGCGATCTGCCATGGTCGGAGCTGTCTTGTCAGTTCCCGTGTAGGTATTTTCGCCCGTGACTTTGGCGGACCGGGATTCAGCCGAGCCCTTGCCCGGAGTATCCGAGCTGCCGCTACCGGCATTCCCGCCCCCGACCGCCACATTCACCTGGGTCTGTGGGTTGGTAGCGGCAGGTTTCGGAGCGTTGGGATCGGACTCAAAAGCGCTTTTCTTCTCCGTATGGAGCGTTTCGGTCGTTTCCTTCCGGCCCGTCAGCTTCAGCCCGGAGTTTTCGTCAACCAACTCGCGGTTGACGTACACCAGAACGCGCGGCTTGCCCAGTTTTTCGTAGGCGGTCTTGAACCCATTGACGACCTGGCCGGCGCGCTCGGGCGAAACCAACGATCCTGCCGGCCCGTACAGGCGCTGCTGATAGTCCGGGGCTTCGGCCGACGGAACGGTGGCAGGCGTGACCGAGGGACCGGTCACGACCGGCACTGGAGGCTCCGGTTTTTTTTCTGCCCAAACGAAGGACGAAGAGGCGAGACTCAGAAGCAAAACGGAGGAAAGGCGTGTTTTCATGGCGGGGAGGAGAAAGCTCGGTGGAGCCGAGAAGGTTGACCGGTGGAGAAAACGACCGAGGAGGAAAAAGAACTAGCGCGCCTGGCGCACGCGAATCGTATAGCGGCGCGCCTGGGCATTCATCGACGTGAAACGGACGGCTTCCGTGGTGTTCTCGCCGAGAATCAAGGTCTGCCACGGAGTTTCGTCCCCGGTCGAGAAACCCTGCGCGTCTTTGAACACGCAGCTGATCTGGACCTGAATCCGGCGGTTTTCCCGATTCTTCACGTTCGCGACGACCTCCATCCGGCCGTCCGTCAATGGATTTTCCTGGAGCCCCGTGCAGCTGACCGAGTGCTGGACCTGCTTGTCCATCAGCACGAACTTCTCGGTATTTTCCACCGTGTATTTGGTGGTGTCCTGCGGGGTGTAAGGGCCGGGCTCGCTCGCGCAACCGCCAAAGAAGGTTGCGCCCAGAACGGCGGCGGCGAAGGAAGGGAAAACGGTTTTTTTCATGGTGGCGGTAGGATCAAAGACACGGCGGCTTGACGCGTGTTGCCTGGATTAACGGTAGGCCGCGTCTTCGAGGCCCTGCTTTTTGATTTCCGCAGAATCCTCCCACACGATGTCGCTCGTCCGCGCATCGATCAGTTGGAAACTATAGAGAATGTAGTCGCTGATGCCCTGGCTGGTCCGCGTCGACATGCCGCTCAGTTTCCCGGTGAGGAAGAAGTCGGCGCCCTTGAACTCGACGACGTTCGGATCGCTGCTCGACGTCACCGCGCCGCTTTGCTTCAGAGCCCGTTCGCGTTCGAGCGCCTGCATGCGTTCGCGAGCCAGAAAAGAGACCTTACCCATCGCCTTTGAATTCAACTGGATTCGGATGCGATCGAGGAAAAGAGTCTTGTTCAACGGGAACCGGGTTTCGTTCATCACGGGATCGAGCACGATGCGGGGCGTCCCCTTGGCATTGGCGATTTGCGGGATGCTGAGAATGCTGCGCGCCATCTTATCCGTCACGGCGACCAGATCCTGGGATTCGACGCCCGTTCCGGCGACAAAGCCGCGCTCGTCGGCTTTCATTTCGGTCACAGGGACGCCCGACGGGTTCTGCACGCCGCGATTGGCGCAGCCCGAAAGGAATGCCGCGGCGAGACCGGCAGTCGCGATAATGGTACGGTGAAGGGTGTTGTTCATGGTGAGGTGAGAGGGAAATGAGGATGGCCCGCAGCGAAGTCAGGAAAAAACGTCGCGCGCACGCGAACCCGCTCTTTCCGGCCCGCGTTCAGCGTCCAAACATCGAGTTGGCGGAGGACATTGCGCCCGAGTTGCCGTAATAATTGTTGATGATCGTCACGTTCTGAGGGCTTTGCGCCGGAGCAGACGAAGTCTCAGCGGTCGCAGCCGCCGCCGATGCCCGCTGATCGCGGAGCGCCTCTTCCGCGCGCGCCTCGCGTTCGGCCACCGAGCCGAGGAGCAAGCCAGCCCCTGCGCCGATGGCCGCGCCGGCCCACGCGTTGCGCGAGCCGGAATTGTGGCCGATGATCGCACCGGCGATGCCGCCGAACAAAGCGCCGGTGCCGGCGTAGTTGGGCCGGGAATACACAGTATCGGCATAGCGGTAGGACGGACGATAAACGTAAGTGACGCCCACGTGCGAACGGGGGTAGTGGTAGTACCCGTGGCTGCGATAGTGAGGAAAATGGCCCCAGTGGCCGTAACCATAGTGTCCGACGTGGCCGCGATACCCGTGATGATGATGATGCCGGGCGTAGGACGAATGGCCGTAGGAAAGATAAACCGAGGAGCCCGAGCCCCGTGAACGATAAGAACCGGAATCGGAGCGTTCGCGCGAGTCGTCAACGGCCGATCCGATCAGCGCCCCCGCCACCGTGCCGATCGCGGCACCGCGCACCGCGTTGTGGCCGAGATCGCCCGAATTATTGCCGATCACCGCTCCGGCGATCCCGCCGATGACGGCCCCGTTCACGGTGGACGGGCGAAAAAGTTGAGCCTGAGCAGGGGAAGCAACCAACAGCGCAAGGGACAGCGTGACGGCGGATTTCATAGAGAAGGGTGAATATACAAAAGACACGGTGTGCATCGCAAGGTTTCCGCATCTTGGAGACGGCGAGGGCCGATGTAAATTACACGCCTCTCAATGCTTAAGCTGACGCAAGCGCCGTTTTTACAGTATTTTAAGCGCCGGAGGCCAGACCGTCGTTGGGAAAACGGCATCGCCTGCCCGCCGTCTCGACGCCTGCGCTTGCGTCGCTGCCCCCGGCTTCCGATGTTCGACGCACCCCGCCATGCGATACCTCCTCGCGCTCGACCAAGGGACGACTTCAAGCCGGGCCATTGTCTTCGACCGCCGTGGTCGCCCCCGGGCCAATGCCCAGCGAGAATTCGCCCAGCACTATCCCGAACCCGGCTGGGTCGAGCACGACCCGGAGGATCTCTGGAAAACAACGCGCTTCGTGGCGACGAAAGCCCTGGCCCAAGGTGGACTCGACGCCGCCTCCATCGCTGCGATCGGTCTTACCAACCAGAGAGAAACTACGCTTCTCTGGGACCGCAGCACGGGCCGGCCCGTCGGCCGGGCGATCGTCTGGCAGGATCGTCGGACAGCCGGATTTTGCGCGAAATTGAAAGCGGCGGGCCACGAGGCTGCGTTTCGGCAGAAGACAGGCCTGCTGCTGGACCCCTATTTTTCGGGGACGAAGCTCGCCTGGATGCTCGAGCACCTACCCGGCGTGCGCCGGCGGGCGGACCAGGGAGAACTCGCCTTCGGTACGGTCGACAGCTGGCTGATCTGGCGGCTGACCGGAGGACGCGTCCACGCGACGGATGCGACCAACGCCTGTCGCACCCTCCTCTACAATCTTCACACGGGCGGCTGGGACGAAGAGTTGCTGCGAACCCTGGGCATCCCGCGGCAGATCCTGCCCGAAATAAGATCGTGCAGCGAGTCGTTCGGAGAGGTTTCAACCATTCCCGCGCTGAAGGGCGTGCCGATCGCCGGAGTGGCGGGAGACCAGCATGCCGCGCTGTTTGGACAGGCCTGCTTTCAGCCGGGCATGGCCAAAACGACCTACGGCACCGGCTGCTTCCTCTTGCTCAATACGGGGTCCAAACCGGTGGTATCCAAAGCGCAGTTACTCACGACGCTGGCTTGGCGGCTCGGCCCGCGGTCGGAGTACGCGCTCGAGGGCAGCGTGTTTGTCGGTGGAGCGGCGATTCAATGGCTGCGGGACGGCTTAGGTCTTATTCGTAAGTCGGGCGACGTGGAATCGCTGGCCCGAAGCGTGAAGGACAATGGCGGCGTCTACCTCGTGCCCGCGTTCACCGGGCTGGGCGCTCCGCATTGGGACTCCTCGGCGCGGGGACTCATCGTGGGACTCACGCGTGGAACCACCGCGGGGCACCTTGCGCGCGCCGCGCTGGAGAGCATCGCCTACCAAGTCGGGGACCTCTTGCAGGCGATGGAGAGGGACGCCGGGTTGCGGCTGAAGGAGCTGCGGGTGGATGGAGGCGCCGCGGTGAACGCCGGTCTTCTTCAGTTTCAGAGCGATTTGCTGCGCACTCCCGTGGTTCGACCCCGCACCACCGAGACGACGGCCCTCGGAGCGGCGTTTTTCGCCGGCCTTGCTGTCGGGTATTGGCGCGACCGCGACGAAATCGCCGATCTCTGGCGGGCCGACAAACGATTCGCGCCCAAAGCGGCGCCTGCCGGCATGCGCACCCTGCAAAAGGAGTGGCGCCGTGCAGTGGAACGCGCGAAAGGCTGGGCGGCCGACTAGGCGCTGCGCGGCTCTTTGAACGACATTTTAAAATTTGCCGCTTTGAAATCACCCTCAGTTCAGGCAATCTCGTCCTAACCCGTTACGGCATGAATACATCTCTACGTTTCTTCTTCACCGGCCTCGCCGCAGCAGTGCTGGGCGGAGCAGTTGCTCTCGGCCTGACCCCGGAGGAGTTCAACAGCCTGCGATCCAAGGCTGAGAACGGAAACAACGTCGCGCAGTTTCATCTGGGCCGTGCCTATTCAGATCCGCAGGAACCTTCTTTCAATCTGCTCGAAGCCTACGTTTGGCTCAACATCGCCGCCGACAATGGGGTGACGTCGGCCCCGTTGCTGGCGAACGTGAATTCCCGGCTCAATCCCGAACAGATGTCCGAGGCCAAGCGCCTCCTGCAGCAGCGCCGCGAGGAACTTCGGGGCGAACGACCAAAGGCAGTGCCGAACCCGGTTTCGGCCGCCCCCGAGGCCGCGGCCGCTCCGGCCGAAAGCCCTGTATCCGCCCCGGCCCTACCCTCTCCGGTCCAGCCCGACGCGCCCGCCCTGCAAGGCGACCTCCAAAAGGCGAACGCTGAACTCGCGGCGGTTCGCAAGGAAAACGACCAGCTCAAAGCGGAATTGGCCAAGAGCGCGGCCGGGGCCGCGGCGGCGGAGGAGCTCAAACGCGAACGCGACCAATTGAACGCCAGCGTCGCCTCCTCCACCGAGGAACTCGCGAAACTTCGCGCCGCCTCCGCGAATTTCGAGGGCGAGCGAAATGGCCTCCTGAAGAAAATCGCCGACGCGGAAGAACAACAGAAAAACGGACAGGGCCTCGCGGCCGAGCTCGCCGCCGCGAACGCAAAAGTCAAAGCGGCGGAAGCCGAAGTGACCCGCCTCAGCGCCAGCGCCAACGAAAGCGGCACGCTCCGCCAGCAACAGGCGGAGCTATCGGACCGAATCGCGAAACTAACCGAGGAAAAAGCGGCCGTCACTACCGAGATTGCCGCAACCAAGGCCGAGGCAAACGCGGCGGTCGGAAAACTCAACGAAGAGGTGGAGAAGCTGAAAAGCGAGAATCAGCGCCTGACCAACGCGGCCACCGAAGGCAATGCCGCCACCCAGGAAAAGCTGGCCGCGGCAGAGAAGGAGATCGCCCGCTTACAGTCCGAGCTCGGCCAGGCCCGCACCCAACTCGCGGATGCCACCAGTAAACTTGAAACCGCGGCCGCGGCCAGTGCGGCTGCCGCCGCGGCCACCCAGCAAAAAGACAGCTCGAGCGCCGACTTGGCGGCCGCAGTCGAGAAGGCAAAAGCTGCCGAGGAGTCTTTGGCCAAGGTCACGGCCGAGCGCGACGCCGTCACGCAGCAATTGGCGGCCGCTCAGGCGACCGGCAATTCGGAATTTGCCCGCGTCAACACGGAGCTAGCCGAGGCGAAGAGCAAGCTGGCCGCCCTGGAAGAAGCGGCAAACAAGGCCAACACGGAACGCGCCGCCGCGATCGAAAAGCTGGCCGCACTGGAGAAAAACACCGCGACGCCGCCGGCTGAGGATCCGGAGATGCGGCGCCAGCTCGACGAGGCCACAACAAAACTGAACGCTTCCCTCCGCTCATTTCAACTTCAACAGGAGGAGATCGAGCGACTGCAAAAGGCGCTGGCCAGCGTCGACACGGAGCGCGGCGAGATCGCCGACAAGCTTCGCAACGTGAGCAGTCAGGCTTCCACCGCGAGCGCCCAGGCCGCCTCGAACAGCGAGGCCGCCTCGCAACTCAATGCCGTTCGCGAACAGCTTCGCCAAACTCAGAATCAGGTCGCGAGTCTCGCGACGGAGAACTCGGCGCTAAAGAATCGCATCGCCCTTTTCGGCGCGGCTCCCGCCTCCCACCTTTCCGCTCCGACTCGGCCCGCCGCGACCAGCGCGGCGCCCGCCGGCCGCGCTCCCCAGCGCCCATCAGCGGCGGCGCCCGCCGACGGCCGGACTCACACCGTCGCTTCGGGCGACACGCTCGGCAAAATCTCGAGGCAGTATTACGGCACGACGGAACGCTGGAAAGAGATCCTCGAAGCGAACAAGGAAACGATCAAGAATCCGACTTCGCTCACCATTGGCGCGAAGCTGAAGATCCCCTGACGCGCCGGGCGCCGTGCTAGGCCACGGCCAGGATCACACCGAGCGAGCCGATCGAAAACACGGTGCTGAAAAGAATCGCCCCCGAGGCAAGACCTTCGTCGCCTTTCATCTGGCTGGCCATGGTATAGGAGATGGCGGCGGTCGGGGTGGCCATGAAGATCAGCATCATGGTCATTTCCACCCCGGTCAGTCCGATCCAACGACCGACCGCGTAGCCAATAAGTGGAGACAAAACGGCCTTGCCCAACCCAGCAGCGCAAGGCAGCCACCAGCCGGAACTGAGCTTGACCTGAAGCAAGGCGCCCCCGACGCCCAGCAGAGCCAAGGGCAGCGCCATATTCCCGAGCCACTGAAAAGATTGGTGGACCGCGGCGGGGAGGGTCCATCCCATGAGTGCGTAACCGATTCCTGCCAGCGTGGCGATAAGGGGGGGCGTGGTCGCAAGCTGGCGAAGCAACGGCTTGATCATTCCCCAGCCCATCGCGTGCTGGCTCGCCAGGAGAACCACGACACCCATCACGTTATAGAGCACCAAGACGGGAGCGAGGACGAGAACCGCGGCCGTGCGGGCCGACGAGTCAACGCCTTCCGCGGTGGCCACCCAGGCGGTGATCAAAGGCAAACCGACGAAAGCCAGATTGCCGCGGAAGACCGCTTGGACAAACGTGCCGAGGGAACTCGCGCTGGAACGCGCCGCCCATCCGAGCAGATAACCCGCCACAATAACGGCCGCTGTCGCGCCCAGCATTGCTCCGAGCATCAGCCCCGCCTGACCTGCGCCATGGAGTGATGTCGCCAAGTCGCTGAAGAGAAGGGCCGGCAGCCCGAGCCAGTACGTGACTCGGTTCGCTTCCCGCAGAAACGCGGCGGTGAAAAAACCTGTTCTAAGCAAAGTCGCGCCCAATGCGATCACCAGGAAAACCGGTGCGAGGACATTGAGCACGTTCACAGGAGCCGAGTCTCAGCGGCCCGCCGCAGCCCGTCTAGGCGATTCCAATGAGACGCGCTTTCTGTGTGGTATCATCCGGGCTGCGGTGGCACGCGACCGTGTTTCGCGAATGTCAGCTGTCCACCCGTTTGGGCGTCAAGACTTCTCATTAGTTTCTAATTAAGAATACCTTACAATCCCCTCAAGCCCCGTGAATTTATTGTCAATAACTTGCAAATATTAGCCTTTCGACGCTACTAACACCTTCCGCACTCGCTCTAACAGAACCTCGGCGGTGAAAGGCTTTGGAACGAATCCGTCGACCCCGCGCCCAACGAAACGCTCCAGCGTGGCCTGTTCGTCGTAGCCGCTCATCAAAATGATGCGCACGCCTCCATCCTCGTTGCGGAGCGCCTGTAAGGTGAGTTCTCCGTCCATCTTTGGCATGGTCAAATCCAAGAGGACGAGATTGAAAGCGGGAGCTCGTTTGCGGAAGAGATCAAGGGCTTCCACGCCGTCGCGTGCCTGCACAACTTCGTAGCCGCTACTGCGCAAAATCTTCGCCGCGATAGCGCGCACCGTCTCTTCATCGTCCACCAACAAAATCGTACTCGAGCCCCCCACAGTTCCGACCCTGAACATACCTGGGGAGTCCGGCCTTTCCGTCGCGGCGGCTTTCTCGCGACCGTTGAAAGCGAAAGGATCTGCGCTCATAAACGAATCGGAGTCGAACCAAGATAATGCCGTCGCCCACGAGCGAAACCCACCCACAAAATGCGGGAGCCCGCCGCTTGCATCCCTCGACCAATGAAAAAAGTTCGCATTATAGAGGAAGGCCTGGCGAGTTCACCTACGCCCAGCACACCGCCTTCAGCGGCCTCCCTCTGCAAGAAACATGCACCGGCCCGGATAGCAAATGGGCAATGCGAATGATCTACCTGAAGTCCAGCAATTCGACGTCGAAAACGACGGTGGCTCTCGGAGGAACCGGGCCTTTGCCGTAGATTCCGTAGGCCAGCCAAAACGGCAGGATGAGGGTGCGACGTTCCCCCTTCTTCATGGTGGAAAATCCTTCCGTCCAACCGCGCACAGTGTCGGTCCGGCCGAGGACAAATTCAAGCGGTTGCCCGCTGCGCGAGCTGTCGAAGACTCTTCCATCCAGGAGCCGCGCTTCGAAATGAGCGCGGACCGTCGCACCGTTTGGCACGACCGGTCCCGAGCCGGGAGTCTGCACCAGGTAGAACAAACCCGATTCGGTCTTGGTCGCGCCGGGATAGTTCTTTGCGATGAGTGCTGCGTCCGCGTCGCTCAGTTCGTCTTTCTCCATCGACTCGCGCATCGTCTGATTGATGGGTTTTCCCGGGTTGGACCGTTTGAGCATGCCCGACCTCACCACAATTGCGACGGTCGCTAGGATAACACCAAGGAGTGCGAGAAAGATAAAGTTCCTCATGGAAAGGACAGATCAGGGAGGTCCTTGAGGAGAAAGCAAGTCGCCACCGACGTGGTCGATGTGTCTCACCGCCCTGGGTCATCCTCCAACGCCCTCACTGCTGCGCCAGTTCCGGTAATCGACAGAGGGGTGCGCAGGTCAAACCCGAGCAGCGTGATCATCGCCAGTCCGACAAATCCTTCGCCGCCTACTTCGCGCACCGCTGAACGCAATTCTCCGGTACGTTTTCCGGCCACGCTCAACTCGGCGGGCAAAGGGGCTGGCACGGAACCCTCTCCTCGCACTCGGATGAGTTTTCGCCGCACTTTGCCCATCGATTTCAGCCGGGCCATTACTTCCTGGCCTAAGTAGCACCCCTTCGTGTAGGAAATCGCGCTCTCTTCCAGTCCCCCTTCACCCGGCAAGTCTTTCGGTCCGAGGTCCGTCGGTACGCGCGGCACTCCGGCCAGGATTCGCTGGTATTCCAACCAGAAGGGATCGGCGTCGACCGCGCCATCGGCGCGGGCCGCCGAAAGCAAGGTGTCTCGTTGGGTCGCCGGTCCTATCCACTCCCAGGAATCGACTACTCCGCGCCGGCCATGAAAAATGTATCCATTTTCCAAAGTCGCGAGATTGTCCGCTGCGACAGATGCGCCTTTGGACGCGAGCCAGGCGACCGCGTGGGGTCCGAAGCCCGTCAAACCCGCCCACGTGGCACTCAGATCCCCAATCGCCACATCGTCTGCGATGATATAGGCTTCGAGACGCTCGCGCAGCGTCGCGGCCGCACTGTCGTGGCTTTCGACGATCCAGGCCCCGTCCAAGCCCCGGAAGACATAGCTATCTCCTATGACCTTGCCCTTTTGGTCCAGCCAAAGGCCATACGCGACACGCCCGTTCGTGCACGGCCTTAGATCCTGCGTAAACTGCCCTTGAAGAAAGGGAAACGCATCATCCCCACTAATCCTGAGACACGTGCCCGGTTTGTGGAGCGCGATACCAAATTTCATTACGCGATAACTTACGTTAAATGTGGGAATTGCGAATGAACAAAGAAAATGGGCGAAGTTTTTGTTGACGGAAGTGAAAACACGTAGTCTCTTTCCCTCATAGATTTTTCCACTTCTCCCGCCTAGCGGGAGTTTTGGGGTAACTAAGAAAGCAAATGGCCGGTCGCTTAGGGGTAGGCGACCGGCCAACTTCTTTTCTAGATCTCGCGATCGCAAGGCGATTCGTAGACTTGCCAGGCGAAGGCGAAATCCGACAGCGTGACCGCTTCATGCAGAAAACCTCGGATATCCATGTCGTCGAGACGCGACCCCTGCCCAGCCCAGCGCAGCTTCTCACGGCCCTCCCCAAAACCGAGTCCCAGGCCGACTTTATCGCAAAAGCTCGCGAAGAGATTCATCGGCTGATTTTCACGGACGATCGCCGTTTTCTTTTGATCGTCGGACCGTGCTCAATCCATGACACGGCGGCAGGCCGAGAGTATGCGACGCGGCTGGCCGCCCTCGCGCGACAGGTTTCCGATCGCGTGATGATCGTGATGCGCGTCTACTTCGAGAAGCCGCGCACCACCGTCGGCTGGAAGGGATTGATCATGGACCCGCATTTGGACGGGTCCCACGACATCGAGACCGGATTAACCACAGCCCGCACGTTTCTGCGCGAGGTGCTGGATCTCGGTCTTCCGACTGCTACCGAGTTGCTCGATCCAATTACGCCTCAATATATCGCAGACCTGATTTGTTGGTCGGCCATTGGGGCTCGCACGGCCGAATCGCAAACCCATCGCCAAATGGCGTCCGGCCTTTCGATGCCGCTGGGCTTTAAGAACGGAACGGACGGCAGCATCCAAACAGCGATCAATGCGATCAAGGCGGCGGGCCAGTCGCACACGTTTCTCGGGATCAATTTGGAGGGCAGATCGTCGGCGATCGTGACGCGCGGGAATCCCAATTGCCACGTGGTGCTCCGCGGAGGTTCGGGCGGTCCGAATTACAGTCCCACGCATATCGCGCAAACGGAGCAATTGCTGACGAAGGCGGGTCTGCCCAAGGCCATTCTGGTCGACTGCAGCCACGACAATTCGGCCAAGCAGCCCGAGCGGCAGCCGGAAGTGATGCGTCACATCCTAGAGCAAATTTCGGCGGGAAACACGTCCATCATGGGCGCGATGATCGAGAGTAATCTCGGCGCCGGAAGCCAGCCCTTCCCTCAGCCGAGGGACAAACTGAAACACGGCGTTTCAATCACCGACGCGTGTATCGACTGGGCGACGACCGAGGCCCTTGTGCGAGAGATTCATGGCGCGCTCGCCCCGCGTTTCGCGTAGGAGGTCCGCGCGACGGGCATGCGCACCCTCGAATCCGGCGTCACATTTGACACTCCGGCTTACGCGAGCGATTACGGGACCTTCTGAAATCTGAGATCTGAATCACGGCTGAAGAAGCGCTCAACGCCGCTCTTGCGTATTTCTGGCAAATTTCAGTGGCTAGGGACCTCTTTCCTTTGGTTATGAAATCACCCATTCGTGTCGCTGTCACCGGCGCTGCCGGTCAGATCGGTTATTCGCTCCTTTTCCGAATCGCCTCAGGTTCGATGTTCGGCCCCGAACAGCCGGTCATCCTGCACCTGATCGAAATCGAACCGGCGCTGCCCGCGTTGCAGGGCGTGGTGATGGAACTCCAGGACTGCGCCTTCCCCTTGCTAAAGGGGATCGTGGCAACAGCCAGCCTCGAGGAAGGTTTCAAGGGCGTTAATTGGGCCCTTCTGGTGGGTTCCGTTCCTCGCAAAGCGGGCATGGAGCGCAAAGATCTCCTCGGGATCAATGGGAAGATCTTCATCGGCCAGGGCAAGGCGATCGCGGCCCATGCGGCGAGCGACGTCCGCATTCTCGTCGTCGGCAATCCGTGCAACACGAACTGCCTGATCGCGATGAACAACGCCAAATCGATCCCTTCCGATCGGTGGTTTGCGATGACCATGCTCGACCAAAATCGCGCCGTGACGCAGCTGGCTCTGAAGTCGGGCGTGGAAACGACGGCCGTCAGCAACCTCGCGATCTGGGGCAATCACAGCTCTACGATGTATCCAGATTTCTATAACGCGAAAATCGCAGGCAAACCGGCCGCCGAGGTCATCCACGACGAACTCTGGTTTAAAGACACCTTCATCCCCACCGTGCAACAGCGCGGCGCAGCCATCATCAAGGCGCGCGGCATGAGCTCCGCCGCCTCGGCCGCCAATGCGGTGGTCGACACGGTGCGCGCTTTGACCACTCCAACCCCGGCTGGCACATGCTTCAGCGTCGCAGTGTGCTCAGACGGCAGCTACGGGATCGACAAAGGGTTGATCTATTCGTTTCCGATTCGCAGCGACGGCCAGAAATGGTCGATCATTCAAGGCGTCCCGGTGAACGAATTCAGCAAATCCAAGATCGTGGCGACCGAGAACGAGTTGAAGGAAGAAAAAGGCCTCGTGAGCGAGCTTCTGGGCTGATCCTCCAAGGTGGAACCCGACCTCCGGGCGGGTTATGGCGCTTCAGCGCCATCCGCCTGAGCCTGTTCCGACCGCTCGGCCAGACGCCTCGCCCCGCCCCTTGGCTACCGAAACATCCCGGCCAAGGTTCGACTTTTCGTCAGCGCGAACGCATCCCTGACCAAGCCGAAGGCATCCACGAGCTCCCGAGGCGAACCGCTTCGCGGAAACACAACGGCCAGCTCACTGCCGTCAAACCTGACCTCGGCGTCAACGCCCCCGACTGCGAGCGTGCAGTGCGCGCAATCGGAAGGATAGTTTACCGAAAGACTGCGCTCTTCGTCCGTTGGGAGCCCTTCGATGGCATCGATCACGTCTTCCACGCGTGCGCCTTTGGACAATGCAAAGACAAGCTCCGAAAAAACGCCGGCAAAAAAGTCGTCGGTCTCGGCTGTCCGCAGAAAATCTCCGTGGCGCACGGCCGATAATCGGCGCGCAACGACATACTCCGCCGGCTCGGTTTCGTTGAGCCCATAAACAACCTCAAATGTGAAATCGCGGCTGATCAAAGTTGCCGACGGTGACGACAGATCGAGCGTGAGATCCTTGCGCTTGTAACCAAAGATCTCGCGGGCGCGTTGGAAATAGGTTTCGGCTTCCGCGGCGAGCTCGTCGGCGCACAGCTTTGCCAGGAACCCTTGGGTCGCGCTGTTCACCGCCTCCGGGACCGTGTGGTGAGATTTCTTGAACGCAGAGAGCGTTTTTACCGTGCCCGCCGAGGTGCCGACAAAACGGATTTGTTGGATGATCGGCGTGAGTTCGTCCCCGGCTTTCGGCATGCGAGTCCGAATGCATGGCGTGTCCTGTGCGCGAACAAAAGCCGAAACTCGCTCAATCCTTGTCAGGTGGGTGACACAGAGAGCACAGAGCGCTGACACAGAGGTTACGGAGCGGCGCACGTAAGCAGGCGGCTTCCGTCCGAAGCGGCGTTTACCGATGGAGTGGCGAACCCTGCCTTCTTGCTATTTTGCAAAGACCCTCTATCGTCTTCCTTCCTGTTCTTTGATTGGTTAGCGCACCAATCTCACGACAATCCCATTTTTGGGGGTGTTCTGGATTCGACCCTTGGTTGGAGCGCGCCGTTGCCGTTCGAGGATGAAGGTTGGCCTCGTAAATCCCCCTTCAAAAAATAAGAGGCATCAACGAAGAATTGCCCCTTGCTGCTTAATTAACGCAGCAACGATTGCCCGCCGACACCTGCTAGGCGGAGCGATCGACGACAGCAGGAATAGCGTGTGGAGCGACTCGCAGTTTACACGCTGTATCTTCATCTGGGAGTTGGTCGGTGCTTAAGCGCGCGATATCGCGTAACACCGGCGAGATTAATATATCACTATAACGGTAGACGCGGCGCATGAAGGTCAGGGGCACGCGGGTTCAACTCCCGCCACCTCCACCAATTGAACTAGGTAAAGGCCAGTGAGTTACGCACTCGCTGGCCTTTCTGCTTCCTCATTCCTGTCCCATTCCTGCCAAAAGGCGCTTGCTTGCTGCACCTTCGCGCCGATTGAATGCATGAGATGGCAGCGGCTACGAAAAAGGACAGCGGCCTCCGTTCTTGGATTTATCCCAAGGGCTCGGGCATCCGTATCCGCGAGATCCTGAACCTCACCGCAGGCGCTGCGTTCGGTGCGTCGTACCTCGTGACTGTCCCATCGAAGATCACCGGCGGCCTGCGCTCACGAAAGCAGTTCAAAACGAAGGTGGAGGCAGAGGAGCACGCGGACAACGAGTACGGTGGATACCGGAAGCAGGGGCATGACTTCTTTGCCATGAGCGATGAGGAGCGCCGCGAGGTGGCCGTCAGCCTGCCTCTTCTCCGTGAAGCAAAGATCCGACTCGGAGACGCGGTTCAGTTCGCGATCAAGCGAATGCGCGCCGAGGGACGGGACAAGACCCTTGGCCAGGTCGTTGCCGAGTTGGTCACAAGCAAGGAGCAGCGGCACAAACGCGGGGATCTTCGCGAGCGCAGCTATCGCGACTTCCGCCACCGGGGCGCAAAGTTCGTGAGCGGCTTCGAGGGCCGCATTGCCGGCGAAGTGACCGCGGATCAGATCAAGGCGTGGCTCAACGGGCAAAAGCTCGGGCCGCGCACAAACCAGAATTACCTAGCGATTATCGGCGAAGTGTACCGCTACGCTGTCCAAAAGCGTTACGTCGCCTCCTCCCCTATCGACGAACTGACGGACGTGGACCGGAAGGAACTCTGCGGAGGCGGGCCGGCTGAGGCCGAACCGAACATTCTCACGCCGGAGCAGGCGGAGCGGCTCTTGCGGGCGGCGCATGCGAATCCGGACCTCGGTCTCCTCGCGCCGGTTACGCTTAGCCTTTTCTGTGGCCTGCGGACAGAAGAGGTGAAGCGTCTCGAGTGGAGTCACGTGAAGGACGCGGAGACACACCCCGTCGTGACCATCACGGCAAAAATCGCAAAGAAGCGGCGCATCCGGCATGTCGACATTCCCGCCAACGCGATTCGCTGGCTGAGCCTGTGCGGCGATCGAGAAGGACTCGTCTCTGGCAGCAAGTACGTGAGCGATTACCAAAAGCGCTTTCGAAAGCTCACGCAACTGGCGGGATTCGGGAAGGAAGACGCAAAGGGCGAATGGATTTCGTCGTGGGAAAACAACGCGATGCGTCATTCCTTCGGAACGTATCACTACGCTCTCCACGGCAACCCGCTCGAGACGTCGCGCCAGCTCGGCCACAAGGCCAGCGATCAGGTGTTGTTCGATCACTACCGCGCGCTCGCCACGAAGAAGCAAGCCGACGCATTCTTTGCCATCGTGCCACCGGCGAAGGCTGGAAAGGTGGTGAAGTTCAAATGACAGAGGACACGCGGCCGAAAACACTTGTAAGGTCGCTGATAAGTCAGGCCACAAATCCAACGAGCCCACAGGCACGGTTGAGCGCGCTCAGGCAACTACTCGAATTGTTCAGCCAGACTGCCATCGAGGTCTGTGACCTCCTCGACTATGGCCTGCCAAGCGATCTGCTGCACAAACAGGTCCGGAACAGCATCGGTCTTGTTTCACTTCGGAGTATTCGCCGTCTGGTCGAGATCATTGCGAAGCCAATTGAGGAGGAGGATGAACGTCGACTGGCAGAATCTCCCGTCAAGTGGCACGAAGTAAGACGTGACGAGATCTATCATGGAATTATGAGCCCTGCTCTCGCGCTCTTTTCCAAGGTACGAGACAGGAAGCAGTCGGAATATTCGCTACTTGAGCTGCGGTCGGGAAACACGATTCGCGGCGTAGAAGCAAAAGCAATTCGGTCACTGAAACCTCTGCCGACGGGGCGCTCGAAGTGGGCTGAACTAATTCTTCGAATGACGCTAAGCGGCCACTATTGGGCCAGGAAATCAGATCTACTAGAAGGCTCTCCTCTTCACGCCAAGTTCGCGGAACTCGCAGTGCGGAATCGTCGGAATAAGGCGATCCGGGCATTCCGGAAGCGGTATGCGGTGTATTCAAAGCTAAAAAGTAAACTTCGGCCACTGTCGCCAGAGGAATTTCTTGAATTGTCCGCTCAGGACGCGCTCTGCGTTGTTGATCGAAGTAAGCGTAGCTCGATGGAACCCCTTGCATCAGCGACCGCGACGCGATTGTCGGCTCGCGCACGTGACATCGTCGGCATGCGGCCAACACAATCCGAGATACGCCGGGAACTTCACCGGATCATTTTGGACCGCCTTAAGACGATACCTAGGTAGATAATCGACCCCACACGGAAGGTCCGAGGTTGGGGTCCAGTTGGCGTATACTCGGGCGCCCAGTACAGAGTATGCCTAGTGGCGTAATGAATACGCCCACAGATACAAAGTTACCGTCCTCAACGAAGTATCGCCTGCCAGACGAGCGGGCAGCAATCATTCGAACGACGCCTCCCGTCAACATGACGGTCATGGAGGGCGCGGCATACGCCCGCATTTCGCCCCGAAAGCTGCGAGACGAAATTCAGGCCCGCCGCGTAAAGCACGCTCGGGTGGGAGCAAAAATTATCCTCCGTCGTGAATGGTTAGATGAGATGCTCAAAGCCGTCTAATCCGATGCCCAACCGCATTATTCGAGAGGGCTGGCTCGATTCCAGTCGAGTCAATGACTTGGACGCAGAGTCCGAGCGTTTCTTTCTTCGACTATGCCTCCGAGCCGACGACTTCGGTAGGTATTCGGGCAATCCGGTCCTGCTCAAATCCATGCTCTTTCCAGTCAACGGAGGTGTAAAGGTTTCGCAGATCGTCCGGTGGATAGGTTCCTGCAGCTGCGCTGGTCTGGTTCGCCCTTACACAGTCGACGGGAAAGAACACCTTGAAATACCGAAGTTTGGGCAACGCACCCGAGCACAACAAAGCAAGTTTCCAGCTCCGCCCGTGGATGACGGACAAATGGCAGACATATGTCAGACAAACGACAGTCAGCCGCGCACGTATTCGGAGACGGAGACGATAGTCGGAGACGGAGGCGGAGACGATAACGCGCCAGCCAGCGCGAGGATGTCCGGCAACGAGGTTCAACCAACATTCCCGGAACCCCTCGATACTGATCTATTCAAAGCAGCATGGAGTGAGTGGATGGAATACCGGCGTGAACAACGCGCCCGCCCCTACAAAGCCAAGCCCTTGACCGCGCAGTTAGTGACTCTAGCGGCCTGGGGACATGATCAGGCGATCGAGTCAATTCGGCAGAGTATCCGGCAACAGTGGACCGGGCTATTCGAACCGAAGAACAACAACCATTCGAACGGTCAGTTCCACGGCCGCAAAGCCACATGGGCATGAATACAGAAACCATTCTTGAAACCTCTCGACTCGACTGGCGTGCAGCCTTCCAAGCGGCATGCGAACACCTGCCTGCGCAGGTCGCAGTACCGCCGCACCTAACTCCTGAAGGAGAGCGTCTGACCAAGTTTAAGAAAATTTGCCCAGATCGGTATCTGGTGAAGGTCGACCCAGCGAAGTTGCCTAACCCCGAGGCATTCTACCGCGTAGCAAAGTGGGCTGGCACGTACCCGGGTCCCTGCGCGACCGGTGCGACCGGAACAGCCAAGACCCTGGCTAGCTTCTCTGCAATGGGATCCCTCTACGTGAAAGGGAATAGGCCTTTCGCATGGTTTCCAGTTCGCCGGTTAGTCACAGAGCTTGAGGGATACGAGGCGAAGGGCTGCGCAGACGAGTTCTTCCGAAACTATGCGCACTACCCGGTCCTCATGGTGGACGACATCGACAAGATCAATTGGCAGTTCGAAAGCCAACAAGCCATGCTCTTTTCGTTCTACGATTGGGTTTATCGATGTGAGCGGCCGTGCATCACGACCACGAATAAACCGCGGGCGTGGTGGGCGGACCGAATGGGCGATGCGTTCGCTCGGCGCCTCTTTAATGACGCCCATTTCGAGGTGAGATTCTAAGACTTGACCGATCAGCAAATGCAATTCGAAGAATACAAACCACTCCGCGAGGCTGGCGAAATTGTACCCCTTGCCGCCCTTTTCGCACCCAAGACATTTTCTCCCGAGCTAATGGCTCCTTTTGCGCCTTCTCACGACCTCGTGGGCTTTAGGCTACTACGATGCAAAGCGGGCATGTGGCCGAAACGTCAGAGCATTCGATCTTTTTGGTTACGACGAGCCGCGCCGCGTATTGGCTGTGGCGCCATTCGGAGCGAACGAGGCTTCCTTCCTACAGGCGGGATGGTACGGAGCTGGCCAAGTTACGATTGGTGACGTCGCCACCGCTTACCGATTCGTGAAATGGGCGATGATCAAAACGCGGGGCGGCGACTTTCTCCGGGTACTTCGAGTTCTGCTTGGAGCGTACCGTCCGCAAAATGTAGTTATCTGGCCCATAGAATACTACCTGGGAGGCGCCAGTCCGAAGCACAGAGACCGGCTAGTACACGAATCCGGCTGGCTGTTTACTGATCCGCTCGGAGCGAGCCGGTCAACAATCGATGAAGATGACTCCGGACCCACGCAGTCGGATTTGTGGAAAGGTCCCAGTGGATTCTGAAGTCGGCACAGGCCGTGCATTCGCAACCGCGAAAACTTCATCCGGTGAAGGTGCGATTCTTCCCAAGATCCTCGCCGAGCTTCAGGAGAACCGGGCGCAGCTCCGGATGCTAAATATGAAGATCGAGGCCCTCACCACTGGGGGCAAGCCGGGGCTGACCGTCCGCGAGTTCGCCAAAAAAGCGGGCATCTCCGAAAGCACCGTCTACCGTCTCAACCTCCCCCGCGTGAGGGGAAAAGTTCCGTATTCATGCCTGAAACCATACCTCACTTAGACGAAATCCGTGGAATGATCGTTGAGCTACGTGCCGAGATCCGATTGGTCCGCATGGAAATCGCCACCTTGACCGCGGAAGGAAAGGCGGGGCTGACCATCACAGCACTAGCGAAGAAGCTCGGCGTGCATCCGAAGACCGTTGGGCGAATGGGCCTCCCGAAAACGAGAGGCCGGATCTCGTGGGAGACCATCCGCAAGTACAAGCTACTCACATAGGGCGCGCATCCCTTGTTTGTGGTTGCATCCTGCCCGGCCTACACATGGCACGTATCGCTGAAGACTAAATCAGCGGTCTGAACTGCTTGGACTTATCGCAGAGCGCCATCGAGAGATGAACCTTTCGAGTTCCGGGCCGTCTAGAACGAGGATAGCAAACTCCACGTCCCCGAACGGGCCTCGATAGAATACAGCTCTTCGGGGGGTGCGTCCTGCTTTCGGCATTGGATGATCAACTGCTATGATGGCGGAGAACGGAATGATGCGAGACGGCCACTCCGTGTGCTCTCCCTTCCAAGGCCATTTGATTGTCATGGTGTTACCCTGCGTTTCAAAGATGACGCCCGGACCCTCGTGAGGTCCGCGGAACGTTTGAGAATCGACGGAGTGCATCAGCAAAGCCGCGTTGATTTTCTGATAGCGGGCGCGGAGCTCGGGTGTGGCGGTATCAAAGTGACGTTCGTCACCTGCGGGTGCATTCTTTTCAGTAGGTGGCGGATTTGCACTGTCATTGGCAGCACAGGACAAAGCGCAAATGCAGGTGATTGAAAGGAGTCGACGGATCATGGTGGGGTTCCTTGGTAGTTATCGGGGTGTGACGCCGCCGGATTTTGAGCAAAGCCATTCAAGCTTGGTGGGGGTCCTTGGTGCGCCCCCACGCCGCCAGCCAGGGCGACCCAGTCCATCACCCACATATTTCCCTTCTCTATTCTTCTTCGGCAGCGCTTGACTGGAATCTGACTCGCGCCGGTTCTCCCAATAGCCCACCCACCAAGTTGTCCTTCCGTCACGATTGCTCCATGAGGCCTGTGCACTCTTTGGCATCGGCATCACATAGACCCAGCCCTGGGACACGAGCTCAGTTGCGATTGCAATTGTCTGATCGTCGCACTCAACGCCCTGGCGCAACTGGCTCACGGAGGCGTTTGCCGTGGCTGCTGACACTGCCAAGGTTGTAATGAGTATAAACGCGAATAGGCGATGAAACAGGTGATTCACAGGGCTCGAGGATTTTAGGACGTGATTGGTTGACGGCCGCGAAGTGCTGCCTCAATCCTCCGGGCTTCGGGCCACATGAATGCTTTTGTCCAGTCTAGCCGGCTTTAGCGAGCGGCGGTTTTGGAATGGGTCAGCAAATCACAGTTTGTCGTCGACTCCAGTACGCGCGAGGCTTCCTCGACTTGGGGCTGATCAATGAAGCTTCTGACGAGATCGAGGCCATCGAAGGCGACGACCGTCTGGCCCTAGACGTCCTCCGCTTCCGAGTAGACCTCTACATGGCCGCCAAGCAGTGGGACATGGTCATTGCAGTCGCAATGCCCGTGTGCGCTGTGGCTCCCGGCGATGCTAACGCGTGGGTGCACTGGGCGTACGCTCTGCGCGAACTGCAGCGAGTCGAGGAAGCCAGGGACGTGTTGCTGAAGGCGGAACCCCTCCACGCGGACAAAGAACCGGTTATCCACTACAACCTCGCGTGCTACTACTCGCTGCTGGGCGACATCCCAGAGGCGAAGCGCCGGCTTGAGATCGCGTGTCGGGCAGATGAGGAATGGCGAAAGTCAGCCATTGAAGATCCAGATCTGAAGGCACTGTGGGAGTCGTTCGAACCTTAGGATCGTGAACCACCGGCCATCACCCCCAGATCGGCCTTACGATTGCATTGGCCTCTCGGCCGGCCGCGGTGCAGCAAGGTACTGCGACAAGTCAGCTTCAGCTAGAGAAACTGCGCCTAATGCATCTGGTTCAAATTTCTTTGGAGTACTCCTGAGTACCCAGCGCAGAAACGAAAGTGACACCACGAGTAAGGGGGGCACAATGTCATCGAATCGCCATTGCTTCTCCTCGGGGCTAAGTCCGCATCGGGTGTACGTTAGGTGAGCAACCTCCTTGTCGATTCGCCCCTTCACCTTGGGGTCGATCGGAATCTTCTGGGCAGGGAAGGCGAAATCCTCCGAAACAATATCATCGGGTCGAGCGAGCGAGGGCCGGATTGCTTTCGTCGCTCTACTCACCTCAAAAAAATCTAGAAGGTTCCGGACGTGGATTAGGATCAGCTCTATGCGATCATTGATTACCGATTGAGGTAAGTTTCCGGCAGGTATTCGCAGGGCATACCACGTTAAAAGGCGGCGAATTTCGTAGCAGATGTGTTCCAGAGCTAAGCTCTTTTGCTTCTGGGATGGCATGCTCATCTAAGATCTCGCTCCCTGCCACGGGATCTCCAGTCCCAAGGCGCTACGGGCTGCGGTTCACTCCAAACGCCCCGCTTCGCTGCACGTGCTTCAGCTTCAAGTTTGCCCAGCGTGTCGACGCTGCGCTTTGCGTAACTCCTGTACCACCAGGCGAGACCTGCCGCTACCTGTGCTTCATTGACGTTTGTCTCGCCAACGAAAACCCACGCGACAGAGCGGCCGTAGCGGTCAGTGTTCACGATGTCGGCGCGAGCCTCTTTGCCGAAAGCCAACTCTGACAAGGCCAGCTTGGCACGTTGACCAAAAGGCTGTTTGCTCTCCGGTGCGTCGATGCCGTAGAGGCGGATCTTCAGCTGCTTCTTTTCGTCGGTGACTAAGGTCAAAGTGTCGCCGTCAGAGATACCGACAACCCGGCCAGTGATCGTTTCCGCATAGGCCACTGCCGCGAGAAATAGGGCAGTGGAAGCTAGTAGGATGCGGCGAGGCATTGCGCTTTGGTGGCTCTGTAGGCTGGTTCAGATCCCTAATTCGCGAAAAGGTATTTCTCGCGAAGTGCATACGCCGTGTCGGTGAAATAGAGGAGAGAGATAGCCACGGACACGAGTGCCGGTTAACGTGTTGCCACCACGAATGGGCTGCTATCGCGGGATTTAAGCCAATGACTGCGGAGAGAATCGATGAGACGCGTTAGGTCTTCTGCAGTTGGAGGTTTGACGAGGTACGATCGGGCGCCAAGCGCGTAAGCTCGCTGGTGATCCTTAACTTCGTCGGATCCGCTCAGGACGACGACAACGATGTCTGCCAGTTCAGGCTGCTGGCCCACCCACGATAGAATCTCGAACCCGTTCATGAGCGGTAGCTGCAAGTCCAAGAAAACAATGCATGGCAGTGGATACTTCTGGCGATCGGCAAAGGCACCCGGGCCAGACAAATAATCGAACGCTTCGTGACCGTGCTTCGCGACGTGATGCGGATTGAGGATGTTCGCCTTCTTCAGCACACGCTTTAGCGCGAAAATGTCGTCCTCATTGTCATCCACGATGAGGATCGTTTCCGGGAGATTGCTCGTGTTACTCATCCAACCCCAAGAATTGCACCCAAAACGTCGTGCCGTTTTTCCCATCTGACTGGGCTCCCGCTTCAGCACCCATTCTTTGTGAAGCTTTCCGCACAATTGCTAATCCGACGCCCGTGCCTTCATACGGAAGCTCGGGGTGCACTCGCTCGAACATTCGGAACAATCGACTTTGCAGTGCGGGGTTAATTCCAATGCCATTATCCTTCACGAAAAGTCGGATTCCATTGCCTACCGACTCGGTCCAGACATGCACGGATGGGATAACACCCGACGGGACGAATTTGACCGCATTTGAAAGCAGATTTGACACAATCTGCGTCAGCGAGGGCTCGTGGCCAAGAATATCGTGGAGCCTTTCAATCTGCATAATAGCCCGTGGAGGCTGCATCGCGGGATAGTGCTGAATGATATCTCGCACTAGCTTGTCCAAAGCAACTCGCGTTAAGACGATTTCTGTTCGGCTTATGCGACTGAAGGTGAGGACATCCGTCACCATCTTGTCCAACCGGTTGGCATTCTCGTTTATTCGTGTGAGACAATGCCGCGCCTCGGGATCGAGCGTTGGCCCAAAGTCTTCGAGGAGCGCCTGGCTATACACCTGCATGCCGCGGAGAGGTGCGCGGAGATCGTGGGAGACCGTATAGGAAAACTCCTCCATTTGCGCAACGGCGTCGCGCAACGAGGCGGTGCGCTCCGCGACCCTCACTTCCAGTTCTTCATTAGTCCGAGTCAACTGCTCGCGGGCCTCAGCCAGGGCAGCTTCCGTTCGTTTCTTTTCCGTGATGTCGCGCGCAATTTTTGAGGCCCCAATAATCTGCCCCTCAACGTCGCGGATAGGGGAAATAGTAAGCGAGATATTAATGAGAGTACCGTCCTTGCGCCGACGGATCGTCTCAAAGTGATCCACACGTTCGCCTTTCCTCAGCCGCGCAAGAATCTGCGGCTCCTCTTCAAGACGGTCCGGGGGAATAACTATGGTGATCGACTTCCCAATCACTTCATCGGCCGTGTAGCCAAAAATCCGCTCAGCGCTTCGGTTCCAAGTCCGAATGACTCCATCGAGAGTCTTGCTTACGATCGCATCGTCTGAAGACTCAACAATCGCAGCCAAATGCTGATTCTGCTCTTGGGCACGGTTTTGTTCGGTAATGTCGCGAGTAAAGCACTGCGTGTGGAGAAACTCGCCGTTCTGCGAAAGCACACTCGAATCGATGAGGACGGTCTTTATCGTGCCATCTTTGCAGCGCAGCCGTGCCTTATAGTCCTTGATCTTCTCCCCGCGTTGAAGCCGCGCCAGAATATCGGTAATTGCGAACTCGTCGGCATGAAACTCCGTTATACTTCTACCAACGTATTCGTCGGAGGAATACCCAAGCAGCTCCAACTCCGCTGGGTTCGCCCAGAGGATGACTCCATTGCGATCCACCGAATGTAAGCCGAGCGATGCCGTCTCAAAGAACGCTCGAAGCTCTGCTTCACGTTTCTGAAGAATCTGTTCAGCGTTCTTGCGGCTTCGTACCTCGTCGGTGAGAGCTGCCGCTTTCTGTTGGAGGACTGCGATAGCGAGCTGTTTCTCGTCGTAGTCGTCAATCTCTACGTCCTCTACAGGCAGAACCCGGGTGTGAGTTTTGCACACGTGCAGAAACGGCTGTCCTGCTTGCTCACTTGCAAAGCCACCTATCGGATACGCACAGAAAAGCGTGAACACATGCCGCTCAGCTAAGCTGTTCCATAGCTCTTCCAGTCTGATTGCTGCATCGGTTTTTCCAGCGGCCCACAATAAGGCCACCATTTCTCCAAACGCGACGAGAGGTTGTCCACCTGCAGTCAATCGAGTCACTAACGAGCCTACGTGCGTGTTGAATAGGCCGGCATCTGGCAAATCACCGACCATAATCTTGCCGAGTGTTTCGTCTGCATCGAGGGCAACATAGGTGCCTTGCTCAATCGCAGCGGCGAGGTTGAAGCCAGCTGTTTCCAGGAACGAGGCAAACCCGCGCCTATGGGCATCGGTTGCGATCACCACAGCGCTTGCTCGCGTCGAAAGTCCTCCGGAAAGGAAATCCCCAACTGCTCGGATCAGCACTTCGTCACGATCGTAAAACTGTACCAGGTGTTCGGCTGTCCGGCCGTTCCCCAACGGGCGGCGAACTGAACTGCAAGACGGCACGCACGGCTTGGACTGCGTTGAAGTTGGTTGCTGTGACATGAGTGTCCGGAACGAGACAGGCTATTTTACGGAAACTCCGGTGGTACACCATCAGGGATTCCCCGGGATCCCATCAACCAGAAGCCTCATCACATAAGAATTAAGTACTTACGTAGGAAAATCTCATACAACTCCAGCGTTAAGCCACGCCCATTTTCGTGACCGGATAACCACCTTCCGCAAGTGCGGTATTTCCGTTTGGCGGGATTAGCTGTCATCAGCAGTCTCCTGTACCCTAAGAGATTTCCCCGTTTGTTCGCGGCTGGGAATGGCCGCGCTTTACACGGTGGCCCGCTCCCACATTTCCTGGCGGCGTCTACAACGAGCGTATGGCTCGTCTCGATACGTTATGGTTCGAAAGACCGACGCTCTCTCATCTCAACCACATAAGCCGCGAATCTTGCTGGTGTTTGAGAATCCAGACGGCCTGTTTCTCACGTCGAAATACCTCTTGCGAGCAATGCGAAACGCCGAGTTGGTAGAAAGCCGATCGGGAAGTGACGCTTTGGCGATGCTCCGTATCAAAGCTGTCGACCTCATTGTGACCAATCACAAGATGACCGAGATGGATGGGGTGACGTTCGTCCGTAAGGCCCGGGAGATCAATGAGCTGATACCCATCATCATGGTAACTGCCATGGAAAATGTCGCAGCGGATGCGCTGAAAGCTGGTGCTACTGAGTTCCTCCCTCTTACTCGCTGGGAAGAGTTAGGGGCAGTTGTCGAGCGCTATCTGGATCACGTGTAGCTTGCGGTGTATGAAAGGGAGCGGTAGGCGAGGTGGTGCCTATTTTGCCTGCGTGTCCTAAAATCTTGGTCATAGATGATTACGAGGAGACGTTTTTTCTCGTTCGCTCCGCAGCAGGAAAAGTTGGAATGGGTGAGGTTGTCGACCATTGTACTTCACCGACGGTAGCCATCGATCGACTCACGAAATGGGGGAAGACAGGGATGTTTCCGAAACTGGTCCTGTTGGATATTAAAATGCCCATTATGGACGGTTTTGAGGTTTTGCGCTGGATACGGAGCGACGAGGCGTTGCGCGACGTGTTCGTCGTCATGCTCAGTTCTTCCGAGCAGAGCGTCGACCTTTCAGCGGCACACGATGCCGGCGCCGATTCCTATCTCGTCAAATACCCGGCGACGGGAGTATTGGGCACTCTGCTTGGTCTCAGCCTTTCGGCAGTAGCCAGGGTGGACTTTGCCGCCGATCTCAAACGACTTGGGTTTGCAAGCTGTTTGGATTTGCAGTGGAAACAACCACACCACTTAGGAAGTGGGAGAAAGTCTGGAAGTCGAATTAGCACGTAATTTGCAGCGCTCGTGGCCTGCCCAGGTGGGGTCGTGACTAACCAGATTTGTTCGTGCTGCCGATCAAGCACTCAGCCGGCGGCGCTTTGTGGCTGCTCGTTGCTACCCAAATTGAGGTAAATATTGCCCTGGAATACACACGTCCTAGGCTCCCAATTGATGTGTAATCGGTGTTCTCAGGCTCACGACGACCGACTAAAGGCGTACTGGGCTGAGGTTGCCAAACAGGCCGAATCACTAGCGGACCTGATTCGACGAACGACGAGGGTCTCCCCGTCGGACAAACTGCCTTTGAAGGTCGCCGCGCTTGTTGAGGGCGAGCCGCAACCGGTAGACATGACGTGGGGCTTTACCCTGCCGGACAAGCTGCAGATCAACGCAAAGTCGGAGACGCTCACCACGGTGGGCCTGTTCAAGACGGCGGCACAGGAAAGGCGCTGCCTGCTGATCGTCGACGGAATGTTCGAGTGGCACGAGAAGACGAAGGCGAAACACTTCTTCAGGTTGAAAGGAGGGGAACCGTTCGGCGTGCCATGCGTGTACCGGCCGGCGAATGGCCGGTTGCCTCAGTTCGTTGCATTGACCACTGAACCAAATGCGTTGGTGGCGTCGGTTAAGCCCCGCATGTCTGCAATGCTAGACATTGAGGGCGGCCAGGCTTGGTTGAAGCCAGGACCACTTGGCCAGGATGAAATCAACGAGCTTTGCCGGCCATTCGCCCCGGATAAGATGGAGGGCTGGGAAGTAGACCGCTCCATTCAAGAGGGCATGGAAGCGATCGCGCCACTCGGCGTTGCCCGCGGCCCCATGGTTGCGGAGCGACCCAGCGGTGAACAGCTCAACCTCCTCTGACGATGACCGGGCATACCTCTTACGGAGCCTGGTCCGTGATGTCGGCGGACCTATCTTGAGGAAGGGAGCACGGCCCAGGCAGATACCATTAGCACTCCCGTCCCCTCGACGAGCCGAAAGCGATCTCCAAGTTTCGCAATCTCGTTTTGGGACAACAATCCCCGCACGACGTCGATACCTTCACGATCAAGTGCATTATATTCACGAGTACCCGGGGCATGCGCAGCTGCCAGCGCCTTGAGGCGGTTCAAGCTCGTTTCGAGCTGCTTGATCCGCTTCGGATCGAGCTCCAGCAAAGCTCCAAGCATGGATGCTTCAAACTGTGCGAACAGCATCGGATCTGCTTCAATCATCTCGGCCGCTTCAATCAAAGGTCCTACCGAATATAAGGCCAATCGACTCGGGGATTCGGAAACCAACTGGTCCTTGATCGTTTCACCGAGGAACGCGCCGGCCGTGGATACATCGCCGTAAGAGATTACAAGTTCTCTCGACGGTGAGACCGAGGTCTTTGGCCAGGAGCTCTGAGTCTCGTGCGCGCTTTTAGATTCCGGCCTGCGCCGGTCTGTTTGGGATAGGTGCGGCCGCGCGATACCAGGTGGTTGGGCGTTGGGCAGGATGCTTCGTCCACTGAGCGGAGGTTCCTGCTTCTCGGGCGTTCCGTTCGAATTGTGAGCGAAAACAAGCCAAGCAATGACGAGCGACTGGACCATCACGACCATCGCAAGGAAAACAAACCATGAGCGCTTCATAACAATGTATGACGAAACACCACGCAGCAAGATGCCTGGGGAATACATGGGCGGTTTATCTCCCCTCGTTTTCACGGAGCTTACTTTTCCAGAATCCGCAGTGACCGCGGCGTCACCCGTTACCATAACCATGGCGCTGTTTGCAGGAAGAACGAGTCCACACCCCTTTCCGTGGGCCTCGCGATGTCTCCTTGCAAGCGATTCGGTCCGTCAACGATAGTCGGCAGGCAGGAGCGGGGCAAGACGGCCGAGGGCGCGGCGGGCGTCTTCGATCGTCTTGTAGTCCATGTCTCGCGTCGAGTTGCTGGTCGGCGATTTTTCGTGTTCGCGCATTTCATACGAGTAACCGTCATTGGATTCTTTGCGCGTTAGCGTCACCGTGCGGTCTACCGTCCCGAAGTGTCCCAGAGACCGCTCGAGCTGGTCCACGCTCAGTGTCACAAAAGCATCGTAGCGCTCGCTGCCCAAGGTTTGTTTGATCGTGTTGAGCGCGCGGTCGAGGATTTGTCCGCCTTCGGTGGGATACGCGTTCACGCTGATGGTGAAGTTGTCGGCTCCGCGTTTGACCACAGCATTTTTCCTTTCAAGCGAGCTGAGCTGATCAATGGCCGATTGCAGGGCATTCTCCAGAATTGCTTGTTCGTGCGGCTGAACATTGAACAACTGGCAGAAGGCTGGCGTGAGTTTTCCATCCCGGCTCGCAACTGTGATGCTGGGATTGCCGAGCTTCTGTCGCCGGACATCCGCCAACGTGCGCAGGCGATTCAGTTTCTCCGCGACAGGATTAACCCCGGTGGTGAAGGTTGGAGGTGTTTCGTGGGAGGCTGGATTTGTCGCGACAGGCCGCGCCTTTGTCGAGCTGAGGATCTGCGCCGCTTCCGGCTGCGGCGAAGCGCTGGCCGGAGCGCCCGAGCGATCGTTTGTCGTAGGCGAATAACCGCGGGCGAAGTAGGCGCCGGCGCAGGCACCGACGGCCAGCCCAGTGACCAAGGCAAGGGCGACTTTGGTTGTGCTCATGAAAAAGAGAGTGGACGCGAACCAGGTGCCGCCGGCGTAGGCGAGGGCACTGGAGCCAGCGAAAGCCAGATTGCTCGAAGCCTGGACGAGGCCGGTCGGAGCTGCCGCGACGGAACGAGTGGCGAGCGCCGCACCAAGCGCGGCAGCGGTCGAGGTGATACCGCGCTTCGCCAGTTTGGTGCGGATTTTGTCAATGGCGCGTTCCACGCGCATCCGTGCGGCATTTTCCGTCACACCGCAGGCTTGGCCCACCTCGGCTAGCGGTTTGTTGTTAAAATAGCGCAGAAGGATGGCGTTCCGGTCTGTTTCACCAAGTTCGTGCATGGCCTCGTCAATGACCGGCCACACCGGCTCCCAGGAGAAATCGGCCTGTCCGGGCGTGTTGGCTTCCTGGATTTGCGATGCGACTTCCTCGCGGGCGCTTCGCCGTCGCATGGAGCGAAGGGCGCTTGTTGCGAGGTTGCGCGTGGTCGTGTAGAGCCAGCCCAAGACGACGGGATGCCGGCAGAGTTCGGGCGCTTTTTGTGCCATGGCTAGAAAAACGCCCTGGGTCACGTCCCAGGCAAGGTGCACATCCCCGCGAACCTGTCGCAGCGCTGCAGAGTAGACGACATCCACATGACGCTGGACCAAGTCGCGGAAGGCTTGCTGGGATTGGTTTTCGACAAACTGTAACAACAACTCACGATCGTCGGGCATTTATAGGTAATATCCGACGGGGCGAGGACCGCACAGAAAATTTGCGGCAAACGTAACGCCAAGGGGATGGGGCCGCCATTGTACCAATCTTTGTGCGAAAAAGGGCCGACCAATGCCCCGCTATGTCCGCTTTCGCTTTACTCGCGAATACCCGCTCCAGCGCACCTACGGCGGGGTGCGGTATCGCTTCCTCCTGGCGAACCATGGCACGCTGCTCTCGCTGATCGTCCGGAGGGATGTGCCGCCGCCGGCCACGGTCACACTGACGGGCACCTTTTACGGGCGATGGTGGCTGAACAATGACCTTTACCGGGTGGGCTTTGAGGTCGAAGAACGATCTCCTGGCTTCCGGCTGACGGAGCGGCTCGAGCGGGAGGGGTACGCGGTCCGCGCGTTTGGCTGCGGCCGGCGTTAGTCGACGAGGATCTCGATCTTTTTTCGCAGTTGCTTGCAAAACCTCCAGACCCTCGGGGCCGCCGGGAGCCGCCCCCCTAGCATGAGTCGAGAAACGAGAAGTACTCGTAAGATTTGCCCCCGTAAGAAACGGAGAACTTTTGGACCTCAGCGACAAGCTCTTGGCTGATCGTAAAGTGAGCGCCGAGACCGGCCGCGATAGAGTCTAGCAACAATCGGTGCACATCGTGCCCGTAGGGCCTGGACCGTAGTTCGGCCACGGTTTTTCCGGTCTTTAGGAGGAATGCTTTGAGATACAACTCGAAGGCGTGACCGACCAAGTACGTTCGCAGGATCGACGGTCGAGTCTTCGTCGCTAGATCGAAAAACTCATGACCATACCCACACATGCCAATGCGTTGAATCCGGCGGCTGTAGGTGGAAAGCCGAAATGGACCTGAAACCGTTGCTTGGATTAGCCGAACCATGGAAAAGGATCATTCGAGATTCCGATTGGGGCAAGGAATGCACTTTCCTGCCACTTGCTGCCGCGACGGCTATTCCTACCCCATTTTCGCCGCATTTGGCGCGGCTTGGCCCGAAACCGCCGCCATCTATCGCGGGAGGGATAGATCGCTATCTCACACCCAAAAGAGAGCATCTGCTATCAAACCGACATAAGCATTGGCTGTTGGGAATTGCACCGAGAGCACAAGCGACCAAATATCTTCCATCAGCATGGCCACACCTGAACCGGCAAAGGTAACGGAATTTCCATTTGATTGTGACCTGGGAGAGAATGGAGGGCTGAAGCGATTCAAGACTCTTCAATCCGTCAAAGATTGGCTGACGAAAGAGCGAACGAGTTGGGAATGGGTGCAGACCACACGGGCATGGGGTGAGGGTTTGCTCCATCACCTCTTCGACCAGGGATACTCCCAACTCGGGTCTCTAGTGGCGCAAGCGGAACAAGCCCGCAACCAACATAGCGGCCAATACTTCCAGGGAACAGTTGAGAGTTTACGGGCCCAGATCCTTCAGAGGCATAACACGACGCCCCTATTGATCGCATCTAATTCGGTTCGAGGAAAGTTCGTCGCAGATCTTGCCCGCAAAGACAAGGAGTCGGCCGCATACGCTGCTGCGCATTTTACCCGGCTAAATTTCAATCAGACGAATGAGAAGGCACGGTCCGGGGTTATTCTCGCCGTACTTCACGAAGCCAACGTACTTGACGCTGCGGCTCCCGAAAAGGCGGCTTTTGAGGATATGCGCGCGGAATGGGCTACAGAGCTGAAAGACTTCAAAGGCCAATACGAAAAACTGCGCTCCGGATACGAAATTCTTCGAGATCAATCGGAAAAAGAACTCAACGATTTTCGGTCTAACGAAAAGACAGATCGCGCCAAAATAGTGAGTGATGGCGAAAAACCTTTTGCCGATCTCCGAGGAAAAATGACTGAACTGGATCAAACCTACGAGACGCGTTTAAAGCTCGAGGCCCCGGTGAAGTATTGGGAAAGCAAAAAGAAACATCATGAACGCGCACGCAATTGGCTCGGGCTTGCAACCGTGATTGTGGGCGGCGCCGGATTTTGCTTCCTCTACCTGCATCTCGAAGCAGCTTTCTCAGTAGATACTCCTGGCTTAATGTTGACGGAGGGTTCCACTCCCCCAAAAGCCAATCCTGAGGGAGTTCCTTGGCGTCAAATCGGCGTGTTCATTGTGCTTTCCTCCGCCGTCTTCTGGCTGGTCCGAATCTTGGTTCGGCTGCTAATGAGCAATATCCATCTAGCTGCTGACGCGCACGAGCGCGAAGTAATGGCGATGACTTACCTAGCCCTCGCAAAAGCCAACGAACAAGGAAAGAGCTACGTATCGGACAAAGATATCGGAATCGTCCTCGCCGCCCTGTTTCGGCCTACCGCAACCGGAGTCGTCTCTGACGATGCAGCACCTGCCACAGGCCTCGAAGTAGTCCAGGCACTTCTTCAACGAGGAGGGAAGTAGCACCGCTCAACGGCCATCCTCGGCAAAGGGTTGCAGCTTGTCACGGAAGCAAGACTGCTCCATAAAAGGGGGAATGCCGGGACAACCAGACTCGATCCTCCAGCCTGAGCTGCTGCTCAATGAGCAGGCCACGCCGGACATGAGGTTTGCGGCCAGAATGATGACCCAAGTTCAGCGCGAGCTAGCACAGCGAAATCGCAGGATGCTCCGCATAACAGGCAAATGGCTCGATCTCCACGAATACGTCAAAATGCTCGAGGAAGAGCACTTGTTTTCCGGAGAACCTCTTCTTGCACACCGGCAGTTCTTCCGCGGCACACTTTCGCTCGTTCGAGGGCTCGGTACTCTTTTGCTCGCGTGCTTACAAAACGATGACGCAGAACAGCTGCAGGCCCTTGGGCTCTCCTACGCCGACTTGAGTGCCTGCGTCGAGGAACTTGCGGACCTCGAAAGAGCACTGAATAGCGATATGACCCCCGAGATGGTTGCGGAGATGAACACGCGGCTTTTCGGCGGTGGGCAAAGCTGAAGACAAACAGCGGCTTTTCGAGCTGCTCTACGACGCCTGCAACGCGCTCACGGAGGAGAAATCCGTCGCGTACCAAAAACTGAATGCCGAGATAGATCGCGTGCGATTGGGAACCCCGTATTCCCGGCAGCAGGTGAAAGATCTCCTCTACAAGGATGGATATATAGAGTTCGCAAAGCGGAGACGCATAGCGGAGCGGAGCGGATTGTGACGAAGAACGTGGCATCCATCGTTCGCCAGCCGAAGGAGTACCTCATCTTCTGCGACGAATCCGACCGCAAAGGGGACTTCTTCTCGAATTTTTATGGCGGAGTACGAGTATCGTCCAACGACTTGGAGGGCGTTGTGGAGCGGCTAACGCTCGTCAAGCGCAGCCTGGGCATAACCCATGAAGTCAAGTGGCAGAAGACAGACGCGTCGATCGTCGACAGGTATGAACAAATGATGGCGGCATTCTTTTCCGAGGTAGTCCTCGGCCGCGTATTTGTCCGGATCATGTTTACGCAAAACGCGCGAGAAGCGATGGGCCTAACTGCACAGCAACACGCGGAAGAATACTTCATTTTGTACTATCAGTTCCTGAAGCACGGATTTGGTCTCAGGGAGATGCCCTTCCACTCCGAGGCCCCAAGACTCCGGGTGTACCTAGATGAGATGGGAGCGAACAACGAGAGCGTGGCAAAGTTCCGTGGATATGTCTCGGGCCTGAGCCAGATTCGCACTGCATCGGGATCAAACATCATCCTCAGCCCCGAAGATGTGACCGAGGTGAGATCTCACGATCACATTCTGATGCAGTGCTTAGACGTCGTATTAGGCGCAATGAGCTTTCGCCTAAACAACAAGCACAAGGCGATACCCGAAGGGAAACGACGTCGTGGAAAGCGTACAGTCGCGAAGGACCAACTTTACAGGTTCATTCACGGACAAGTGCGGGAAGTT
>CAZJLP010000014.1:0-86043 GCA_964546955.1 uncultured Opitutaceae bacterium
GATTCCAGGAGTGAAGTCAGGCGAGCCCGACATCGGCTGGTTCGGCTACGCGCCGCTCACCTCGAAGGCTTTCAGCAATCAGTTCGCGGCGGACATGTCGACCGACCTCTGGGTGATGGGTCTGCAGATCCTGGGCGTTTCCTCCGTCATCGGTTCCCTGAACTTCATCGTCACAATCATCAACCTCCGCGCGCCGGGAATGACGATGATGCGCCTCCCGGTCTTCACCTGGATGACGCTGATCACCGCCTTCCTCATCATCCTCTCCTTCCCCGCGATCACGATCGCGCTGGTGGAACTGATGATGGACCGCTCCTTCAACACCAACTTCTTCGAGGCGTCCAATGGAGGTCTGCCGATTCTTTGGCAGCACTTGTTCTGGGTCTTCGGCCATCCGGAGGTATACATCCTCATCCTGCCTGCGATGGGCATCGTCTCGGAAATCCTGCCGACCTTTTCGCGCAAGCCGCTCTTCGGCTATCCGATCGTCGTCTTCTCGGGCGCCTGCATCGGTTTCCTTGGCTTCGGCGTCTGGAGCCATCACATGTTCACCACCGGCATGGGCACGGTCGCGACCGCGGCGTTCGCCCTGGCCACGATGGCCATCGCGGTGCCGACCGGCGTCAAGATGTTCAACTGGATCGGCACCCTCTGGGGCGGCCATCTGATGATGCGCACGCCCATGATGTTCGCGCTGGGCTTCGTCTGGATGTTCATGATCGGCGGTTTCTCCGGCATCATGCACTCGGCGGCCCCCGCGGACGCTCAGCAGCAAGACACCTACTTCGTCGTGGCCCACTTCCACTACGTGCTGATCGGCGGCTCGATCTTCGGATTGCTGGCCGGGATTCACTACTGGTTTCCCCTCATGTTTGGCCGCAAGATCGGCGAGTTCTGGGGCAAACTCTCGTTCTGGGTCGTTTTCGTCGGGTTCAACGTGACCTTTTTCCCGATGCATTTCCTCGGCTTGAACGGCATGCCTCGCCGGACCGCCGTGTACGACGGCAACATGGGCTGGAACCAGGCGAACTACATCGCGACGATCGGCGCCTTTATCCTCGGCCTCGGCATTTTCGTCTACTTCGCGGTCATGATCTACACCTATTTCAAGGGCGAGAAGTCGGGACGCGATCCCTGGGATGGCCGCACGCTCGAGTGGTCGATCGCGCATCCCCCGGCTGAATACAACTTCCCCGTCATCCCGACGGTACACGCCCGCGATGCCTTCTGGTACGAGAAACACCACGCGGATGAGATCTCGAAGGAAAAAGCCGCGCACGCGAAAGCAGAGGAATCCCACGGCGGCATCCATATGCCCAGCCAGTCCTGGTTCCCATTTGTGACGGCCACCGGAATGCTGATCGGCGGCCTGTTTTTCGCGGGCCGCGGTGCCTTCGACCAGGTGATGTCGCGAATGCTCGGCCACGAAGTCCACGGCTGGGGCACGATCGGCGCGATCTGCGGACTCGTCATCGTCTTCGTGGGCGCACTGCTTTGGTCGCTCGAGGGCCCCGGTGGCTACCACCTGCACCTCGACGAACACGGCAACGAAAAGCCGCACGACGCCTCCCACCATTGATCCCACGTATTCGCACGGGTCTGCATTCTTCATTCTACATTCCCCAGTCTTCATTAGGCGTCCTCCGCCGCAAAAATCATGAGTAGCCACGCCGCCGCCGGCCACATCGACCACCATCACGACCATACGACGTCGACGGGCATTCCGAACAAGAAGCTCTTCATGTGGGCCTTCCTTGCGTCGGACTGTATGTTCTTCGGGTCGCTCATCTCGACGCACCTGATCTATCGGCTGCACCCCCCGTCCAATGCGCCGTCCGCGACGCAGCTGTTCTCGATCGAACTGACCTCGTTCTCGACGTTCATCCTGCTCATGTCCTCGCTGCTCATGGCGTTGGCGGTGAACTCCTGCCAAAAGGGCCAGATCCAGAGCACGCGGCGCAATCTTCTCGGGACCATCTTCTTCGGCCTGATCTTCCTGGGCTGCCAGGTGTACGAGTTCGAGCACTTCGTGCACAAGGGTATGACCCTCTCGAATAGCATTTTCGGATCGACCTTCTACACGCTCACCGGCACGCACGGCACCCACGTCGCGATCGGCGTTCTCTGGCTCGTTCTGATGTACATCCGCTCGTTCAAACCGACGCACGCGGACGAAGGCCAGCCCTGGATGCTCCGCTACGTGGCCCATACCCTAGTGTTTGCGGTCGCTGTCGTGAGCGGCATGGCCGTGGTCCTCGGCCTCATCCACGCTTTCGAAGTGGACGGTTTCAACGGCACCGCGATCGGCCACTTCTTCAGCCACGCCTACACGTTCCAAGGCATCCCGCTGACTCACACGGTCACGACAATCATCATGGCCGCGAGCCTGGCCGGTCTGTACTGGTTCAGCCGTCCCCGCGGCGCCGTTCAGTTCGGCGAAGCCAACGCGGTCGACGTCGAGTCGATGGGCCTTTACTGGCACTTCGTCGACATCGTCTGGATCGTCATCTTCACCGCTGTCTATCTCCTCGAATACATTTGATCATGGAATCCGAACTCGTCTCCTCCGAAATTTCCAAGGACCACGGTCACGGCGAAAGCAAGTTCCACATCTTCGTCCAGATCGCCATGATCCTGGCGGTCATCACCGGCGTGGAAATCGTGCTGGTGTACTTGCCCTTCTCCAAAGCGCTGCTAATCGGCTCGCTCGTCATTCTGTCGGTCGTGAAGTTCATGTTCGTTATTTTCTTCTTCATGCACCTGCGCTGGGACAAGCTGTTCTGCACGATCTTGTTCTTTATCGGGCTCGTGCTCGCCGGGGGCACCACCGCCGCGCTCCTCGCCATCTTCGGCGCCGAGTCCAGCACCCCCATCAATCAAACTGGATCCGTCGAAGCGATCACCCGCAGCGCCTGAGGACCCGGCCAACCCCGATTTCAACCCAGGCGGCCCTCGGGCCGCCTTTTTTCTGCACACGCCCCTCCGTTGGGAAATTCGATGATCGACTGGAAACACTGGCACAATGAGCCCTATCTGATCGGCGGATTGATTCTTCTGGGTTGGCTCTACGCGCTGCTTGTCGGTCCCCTGCGCAGCCGAGTGGCTCCCGCCGAAGCGTACCCCCGCAAACAGGCGATCCGTTTCTTCAGCGCGCTTTTCGTATTTTACCTCGCGGTCGGCTCGCCCCTCGATCAGCTCGGCGAGCGCTTCCTGCTCAGCGCTCACATGGTTCAGCACCAGTTGCTGATCTACGTCTCAGCCGTGCTGTTTTTGCTCGGGCTGCCGGCGTGGCTGGTGGACCCGCTCTTTCGGCGGCGGGGGACGCGAACGTTTTTCCGCCTTTTTCTGCATCCGCTCAGCTGCGGCACCATTTTCACGCTCACCCTCACGGTCTGGCATGCTCCGCGGCTTTACGATTGGGCTTTGCAGAGCAAAATCGTCCATGTGGTGGAACACGTCATGTTTTTCGGCGCCGCGCTCTTCTATTGGTGGCCTCTCCTCAGCCCCTCGCGGGAAAACCCCCGTCGCAGCTATGGCGTGCAGATGATCTACCTCGTGTTGATGACGATCGCGATGACGCCTCTCTTTGCCTTCCTCGCCTTCTCCACCAATGTTTTGTACCCTACTTACGAATACGCCCCGCGGATCATCGCTAACTTCCACCCCATGGCCGACCAGCTCCTCGGTGCAGCCATCATGAAGCTGGGCAGCCTGGCGGTGACCGTCGGACTCCTCGCTCTTGCTTTTTATCGCTGGAGCCGCGCCTCGGAGAAGCGCGCCAGCTCCGAAGGACCCGCATGATTTCCGCCCCCGAACGCCTCCTCACCGCCCGCCTGGCCATCCGGCCAATCGAGGTCGGCGACGCCCCAGTTATCTTCGACCGCTGGACTTCCCACCCGGCTGCGATGAAATACCTCCCCTGGCGAACGCAGGCCACAGTCGACGAGACCCATGATTTCCTCGCCGACTTCGTGCGGGCTCATGCCGCCGGCGAACGGTATCGGTATCTGGCGATCGACAACGCAAAGGCGGAACCGATCGGCTGCGCGTCGGTTCGCATTGACGAAAATTGCCGCGTCGAACTCGGCTTCGTCATCTTCCCCGATTCCCAAGGTCAGGGTTACGCGCTGGAGATGATCAGGGCGATCATCGACTGGTCCTTCCGCCAACCCGGCGTCTTCCGCGTACAAGCTGTCTGCGACGCTGAAAATATCGCGTCCGCTCGGGTGATGGAAAAAGCCGGGATGCACGAGGAAGCTCTGCTCAAGAAATACGCCGTGCCCGCCAATCTTCCCGGCGAGCCGAGGGACCACTTGCTCTACGCGATCGTGCGGTGAGCGGTGCCTCCTGGCGCGCCCAGGCGCGTGCTCACCTGGGCGATCCTTCGCCGTCTCGGAAGCGGATCGGCGGTAGGCGAGGCCTCCGGACTCGCCGCCGAAGAAGGAGAGACACCGCTAAGAGCATGCGTTTTGATATCGTCCAGCGCTGCACGGATGTTTGCATGCGGCATTTGCGCACGACGGCGAGTCCAGGCCTCGCCCCACCCTTCGATCCGCCTCGCGCTCTCAAGCGCGCTGACTCGGGCGGCGGGCCCCGCCATCTTTCTCTTTCTTCTTTATCTTAAGAAAAGATGATCGGACTTTTCGCTCAAACCCCCGCCATACTCGCCTCCCGCAATCCTTCCCACGCGCTATTCGTGGTCTCGGAAACGAGAACGGAAAACGAGTTCGATACCGCCGTGGCCGCGGCTTTGGCATCCACGAGCACCTGCTGAACCGAGTAACGACCTTCGCGATAATATTCCGCGCAGGGCAGTACAAACTGTAAACCGTTGCCCGCAGAGATTGTGGTAGAGAAACCGCGGGCAGCCATTGCTGAATGAAGGCGCCCGTAATGAGCGGGGCCGGCAGAGTCGAGTTCTACGCGAACGATGAATCTGGCCATGGGTACAAGGAGTTGAACGTTGGAGGAGTGGACAAGTTGGCCACAGCGTGGCGTTGCTCGCGTTCAACGCCACGTGGGGAAGCGACGAACCGTCCGTTTGTCTTCGCCTATCTTGCCGCTCGTTTCCCTCGGCTCCACTCAATTGCTCCACGCTTTGAAATATCACAGTTCCTAAACATTTCCCGTGCTACCCTCTCGAAGGCACCGCACTACCAAATGCAACCTCTTCGCGGAATTGTTCAACTGAGCTCAGAATTCGAATGGTTCGAGAAGGAGCCGGACGCCTCCGCGATAAGCGATAAGCAATAAGCATTCAGCAACAAGCAATGGATCGAACGCGCACGCCAACGAGAAACGAGCAATCTGCCTGAATGAAACTAACTTTGGCCCCGGAGAAATTGGTGGTTAAAAAATTCCGCGGCTTGGTAAACAATGACTCCGACCTGAGCGGACCTTCATTACGTCGAAACCGGGCCGCGCAACGGTCCTACCGCCCCTGCGTACCCCACCGGCGATGGAGAAACCGTTCCCACGGCGAGAACATGACCTTGTCCGCGAGCAAGCCAATGACGACGATGATCAGCATCACGCCGATCACCTGCTCCATTGCATTCAGTTCGCGTCCATAGTGCAGGAGATGACCCAAGCCGAAGCCGCTGAGGATGGTGACGTAAATTTCTGCGGCCATCAGCGAGCGCCAGGCGAAGGCCCAGCCTTGCTTCATGCCACTGACAACGAAAGGCAGCGACGCGGGGAGCATGACCTTGACCCATGTGTGCAGTCCCTTCGATCCCATGGTCCGGGCGGCACGCGCGAAAATGGGCGGAATATTCCTCACGCCATTGTCGGTCGCGATCAGCACCGACCAGAGGGTGCCCATCACCACGACGAAGAACATCGCGGTTTCCGTTTGACCGTACCACAACAGTGCCAGCGGCACCCAGCACACGCTCGGCAAGGTCTGCAAACCCAACGCCAAAAGGCCAATGGTGTCCTGAAAGACTTTGAAGCGGGCCGTCAGCAAACCCAAGGGCAGGCCCATGACGGTTCCAAAAACGTACCCCAGCAGCAGCCGCTTCATGGTCACCCACGACGAAGAGGCGAGAGACCCATCGCGAGCCGCCTCAAGCAAATATTCGCCCACGGTAAGCGGTGCAGGCACCAGTACCGGCGACCAAACCTTCATCCGCACCATCGCCTCCCAGAACACGATGAGAAGCGCAAAAAAACCGAAGGCCGAGAGGAACCGTTTCATGCGGCGCTCCTTTCGTCGCGGAGCGGTAGGCTGTAAGCTATAAGCGCTAAGCGATATCCGGGGGCTGCCCAAAATCCTACGAATTTGGGTACGCCAAGCCGCCTGCGCCCAATGACCAATGGGCAATGAGCGATAAGCAACGGGAAATCAGGATTACCGTTCATTCCGCCACCGCTCCTTCCGACGCCTTCAAAATGCCTTTCAGCGTTTTTGTGATTTGGGTGGCGTACTGCGCGAGGGTCACGCTGTTGATATCGCGTGGGCGGGGCAGCTCGATCTTGAATTGCTCGCAAATTTTTCCCGGATGGGGCGAGAAAAGCACGACGCGATCACCCAAGCAGACCGCCTCACGCACATTGTGCGTCACGAAGACAATCGTCTTTTTACGCTCCTGCCAGATCCGCTGGATGTCACCGTAGAGCTGTTCGCGCGTCAGCGCGTCGAGTGCCGCGAAAGGTTCGTCCATCAAAAGTACCCTTGGATTGGGCGCCAAGGCTCGCGCGAGCGCCACGCGCTGCTTCATGCCGCCGGACAGCTCGTGGAGGTTGGCGTGCATGAACTTTTCCAGGCCCACCAGTTTCAAATAAAACACAGCGACTTCCTCGCGCTCTTTGCCGCTCAATCCGGGCTTAAGCTTCAACCCGAAAAGCACGTTGTCCATCACGTCGAGCCAGGGGAACAGCGCGTGCTCCTGGAACATGACCATGCGGTCGCGACCCGGGCCGTCGACCGGCCGGCCGTCGCAAAGAAGCGTCCCCTCATCGGCGCGATCGAGGCCCGCGATGATGTTGAGCAGCGTGCTCTTGCCGCAGCCGCTGGGACCGACGAGGCAGACGAACTCGCCCTCCGCCACGTCCAGCGAGACGCGATCGAGCGCGAGCACTTCTCGCTGCTTGCTGCGAAAACGCTTCGTGATGTCGCCGACCGACAGTTTGGACGGCGTCTCGTTGACCAATTCCGTTTGTACGGTCACTGGGGTAGGCTGAGGAGCTTGGATAGGTCGACGTCGCCGCGAATGAATCCGAGGCCCTTGGCATCGGTCACGAGACTTTCAATCGAGTTGAGGGTGATATCGGAGGTAAAGGTCAGACGCTTCCACGAGGCCTGCACAAGCTCCAGCTTGATCTCTCGTTTCACTTCTTCGCTCAGGCCGCGCTGCACCAGCTTCTGCGCCTCGAGTTCGTTAGCTTTGATCCAGTCGGTGAGTTCCCGGTGTGCTTTCACAAACTTTGCCAGCAGCTCCGGCTTGCTCTTCTGCCATTTGACGCTCGAAACGAGCATGGTGGTCACGACGTCCTTCTGCTCGACCAAAATTTTTCCACCCGCCTCGTTTTCGATGCGGGAGACCCACGGTTCGACCGTCCACACCGCGTCGATCTTGCCCTGTTGAAAGAGCTGGAGTTGATCCGGATTTGCCGTGGGCAACACAAACACGTCGCCGCCGGTCTGAGTGATCTTGAAGCCCTGGCTCTTCAGCCAACTCCGCGCCGCAACGTCCTGGGTATTTCCAAACTGAGGCGTGGCGACCTTCTTGCCTTTGAAATCGGCCGGTTTCTCTATGCCGGACCCTGGGCGCACCAGGAGAGCCGCGCCGCCGCGCGCCGCGCCGGCCACGATCCGAATCTCGTCGCCCTTCGCCTTGATGTAAGCGTTGAGCGCCGGGTTCGGGCCGACGTAGGTCATGTCGATCGAGCCCGCGAAGATGGCTTCCATGGCGCTCGGTCCCGCGTTGAACGGGTACCACTGAATCTCCACGCCGGCGCCGAGCCGTTCTTCAAACCAGCCTTTGTTTTCGCCTGAGAGCGTGCGTCCGATCACGCCCTGGGCATGTGTCACGTTCGGGAAATAACCCACACGGACCACGGTTTTCCCGGCGAGGGACGTGCCGGCCACGAGAGTGACAAGAAGAAGGGAAAGGATGCGTTTCATGGGGTTAGATTCCTTCTCGATAGAGAAATTCGCCGAGACCCGTCTCAAACGGAGTCGCGACCGGCGAGGTTTTTTTCGGGGTTTGCTCCGATTTAACTTTGGCCGCGGCCGCGCGAGCAGCGCGCGGATTGGTTAAAAAGGGTAAGTTCACATTGTCGCGGCGCATCTTCCGGAGCGTCACCTCGACCACGTCCGCCAAGCTGTACCGATCCAGAATGTTCGCGATGGAGTTTCGGACATCCAACATGAGCATTCGCAATCCGCAGTGAACCTCGTCGGGGCACGTGCACTTCTCGTAAGCGGTTTGACTCACACACCCGATCGGCGCCAGAGGTCCGTCCAAGTACCGGATCACTTGCCCGGCGATAATCTCTTTGGCCGGTTTTCCCAGTCGGTAACCGCCATATTTGCCGCGAACGCTTTCCAAGAACCCGCCCTGCTTGAGGTCCAACACTATCTGTTCCAGAAACTTAACCGGTATCTTCTCGCTTTCCGCCAACTCGCTCAACTGCAGCAGGTCACGGCCGAGCTCGTGCGCCAGACCGATATCGATCAAGGCACGCAGACCGTATTCGCCGCGTTTGGAGAGTTTCATGAGATGGAATACCTAGTAAGTACGTCGGGTTTAGAAAACACTCAACAAGTTTCCCTCCTCGCAAGGCAAATCGGCTCAAAGACGGGCCTGCTTCGAACCTTAGATAGACACGACGCGGTCCCCGCCTTTGAGCTCAGCAGGGATATTCGGCCAGTTACCGCGAACCGGCGCGCTTTCGAGGGGCCCTAGGAATGTAACATCCTTTGTCACATGATCCGAACGTAGACGGAGGCGGCGGACATCGAGTATCTTGAACCTCGTTCGCCTGCGTGTGCCGATCCCCTGCCACGCCGACCCCGCGGACAAACACCCCCTTTGGTTCCCCAACCATCGGATACTGGCAGTCAACGCCAGTCGTTAGCGACCCCATAACCTATGTCTACCCTACCTCCGCTCCGCTTATCCACCACGCTGCGTTTGTCAGCCGTTTCGCTCGCCGTCATCGGTGGCGCTGCGCTCTCCCACGGCCAAGTCGGCACCGGCTGGACTCAATACACCGCCTCAGTGACCATCCAGAAGGCGAGCGATGCTTCCAAAGCCTTTTACACAAACAGCGGCGGCATCGAAACCTTCCGGATCACTCCCGGTGCGAATCGCTGCGAAGCGCGCATCAACAATAACTACACCTCGGGCCAGCGCCAGTTTCAGGGCGAAGTCCGCGTCTCCTCGCCCACCAATGGCCAGGCGGTGCACCAAGTCTTCGGCCGCGACAACGCTCCTGACGGCAGCGCTCCCGCGATGATGGTCAAGGCCTACAGCGCCAGCGGTGGCACGCTCAAACGCGAAGGCGGCGGCAAGACCCTGATCACGGGCTGCTATGGCACCTGGGTGCGCGTCAACACAACGCATGTCGTGGCCTCGAGCGGCGGCGAGATCGACACCTACATCAACGGCTCCAAAAAAGACGACAACTTCTACGGCGGTGGAACCATCAACCACTACCACAAGTACGGCGTGTATGGCACATTGAATACATCTTCCGCCAAATCTGAATGGCGCAATGTGAAGCTGTTCAGGAAGTGAGGTACACCGGCGTACGCCGGTGCGATTTGAGATTTGAATTTGAGACAAAAAGGGCGGCCGAAGGGCCGCCCTTTTTTATTTCCCCAGCGCCGGCGCTTTTCACGCCAAAGGCTTTCGGGAGCGATTTTCATTCCGCCACTCCGGAGGAGTGCTTATCGCTTACCGCGTATTGCTTGTTCCTCCGGACCCTACCTCCGCCGCAAAGGCGCGAATATCGTCCGCCAGCAAGTCCGGTTGCTCGAGTGCCGCAAAATGGCCTCCCCGCGGCATATCCGTCCAGCGTTTGAGGTTTAGCCAGCGCTCGCCGAACGCACGCGGGGCGGGAACCAGATCCTTGGGGAACATCGCGACGGCGACGGGCGCACGAGTTTTTTCAGCCATACGTTTCATGTCCGGGTCCCGTGCGACCTCGGCATACAGCCGCATCGAAGAACCTATCGTTCCGGTCACCCAATAGATCGTCAGCAGAGTGCAGAGTGTATCGAGGGAGTAGGATTTTTCGACATCTCCGTCGCAATCGCTCCAAGTCCGGAATTTTTCGACGATCCACGCGGCCATTCCGGCCGGAGAATCGGTGAGACCAAAGGCGAGCGTCTGGGGCTTTGTCGCCTGGATCATTCCATAGGCTCCCTCCTGCATCGCCCAGGCCTGTCCGCGCTGGAAGTAGTCTTTCTCTTCCTGCGACACGTCCGGCGGCTTGGGCAGATTCCAATACACGTTGCAGTGGTGCATCGCCATTACCCGATCGGGATGAAGGAGTGCCGTCATCTGCACGGCCCCGGCTCCCAGGTCGCTGCCGTGAACCATAAAACGATCGTACCCGAGTTTTGTCATCAACAGGGCGAAGCGTTCGCCTATACGCGAGAGGTTCACTCCCGGCGCGCGCGGCGGTTCGGAAAATCCATAGCCCGGCAACGAAGCGATTATGACGTCGAAGCAAATTCCGTCTTTCTCCTCGATCAGCCGCGGAATCAGCGGAAGCAGTTCATAAAAATTGCTCGGCCAACCATTCGCCATCAACAGTGGAACGGAGGTTTTTCCCCGACCCCGCACGTGCACAAAGTGCAGCGTCTCGCCTTCAATCGGGACCACATAGTGGGAGTGGGTATTGATCTTTCGCTCCTGCGCCCGCCAATCGAATTGAGTCCGCCAATACTCTACCAAGCGGCGCATGAACGCCAGGTTGGTCCCATAGTTCCAATCCGCGCCCTGGACTTCATCCGGCCAGCGCGTGCGACTGAGGCGATCGTACAAATCTTCGAGAACCGTTTCCGGAACGTTGAGGGTGAAGGGCTGGATGGCGGGATCCTGAGCAACCCGATCGGTAAGAGATTTAACCATAGCGTGCATCGCGACAGTGCTCCCTTGGTTGCGTTCCCGCTCTCCTCTCCAGGATTTGCCTCATTTTCTCAAGCAGCCGGGCGAGCTGCTCCGACCGTGGTCCTACTGCTCGCTCTGTGAAAGTGCCAGTTCGGCCTGTTTCTTCTTTGGCAGCTTTGCCACAACCAGATCGTAGCTGCGCCGGATACGTTTCTCCAGCTCCGGCGACGACAACGCAGCCAAGTCGCCGACGCGCACCCAATGTCGTTTCGCGCAATACGGTGCCTGTTCGATGCCGTCGATCTCGGTCAAATCGTCGAACTCCTCGGGCGTGCACTTGAACACGACACCGTCGATGATTTCTCCGTCGAGCGAGATGATCAGAAACATTTTCTCCGCCACTTTGAACACCAGGCACTCGCCCCACTGCTTGACCCACGTCGTATGGGGAAGCGAAAGCGCAAATTGCCGAAGTGCGTGGAGACGCATGTACCGACCTTAAGCGAGAAGCCGTCTGCAGCAAGCAAGGATGCCTTGCTCGCCGAAGACGGCTTCGGTTTTGCGCATCGATCGGCACTTCGCGCGACTCAAATCACCGATACGATTGCAACATCTCTTCAAGTTCGCGTTGTTGCGGCAGGAGCTTGCAGCGATAGTGATACGCGAGTCCCGCGCCGATACTCAGGGCAATTACCGGCCAGATGACGAATGCGGGGACGATGATTTCGTCGCCAGCCTTTCCCACCTCGCGCAGTTGGTAGACCACCAGCGGCAGCGCAATCAGAAGCAGGCCGTGGAGAATCGCGACGGTCTTGATACGCATGCGGGCAAAGCGATTCTCATCCAGCGAAGCGAGAATGCTTTCCTGAATAGAGCGCTCGTAGCCTTCGTGATTGCGGCGATGGCGGTGAAACCGCACGGCAAAGAGAATCGCTGCTATCCAGGGCAGCGCACCTACGAGGAGAGCCCCCCATTCCTTGCTCAGGTCGATGGATTTACCTGCGCCGTCCGCCCGAACCATTCCGAGAACGATCGCGACCGATAAGGCAGAGAGACCGAGAAAGATCAGCACAAGAAACACGGCCAAGCCACGGCGACGTTTGCGCAGTTCGTGATTAAGTTTGGTTTTCATGGAGTGAAGATCGGCGGAATTCCCGCCGTTCAGGGGAGATTGCCAAGCGTGTTCGATGTCAGCGAAGTTCATGGGTGACGGGTTGGAGAATTTGCATGAGTTTTTGGCGGATGCGGTTCAGACGGACCGCGACATTATTTTCGGTGAGGCCGTGAATACTCCCGATCTCGGCGTGATCGACGCCGTCGAGCTGCAGTAGGATCAAGGATCGGTCCACCGGCGCGAGTCGCCGGATCGCCGCGTAAATATGAAGCAACGCTTCGCTCGTTCCCGCCGCGCCGCGACCCGAGGACGGTGGCTCCGATGCGGCAGCTGCGGTCGCTTCGAATCGATCGACTCGATTTCGGTACCCGATTTGGCCGCGGCGCCACGTCAGCGCGGCATTGTGCGCGACACGGTACAAAAAAGTGGAAACCTTGGAAGTTCCGCGAAACGCGGGCACCGACCGCCACACCGCCAGGAGCAATTCCTGCATCAAGTCGTCGCGGTCAGCACTGTCTGCAAACCCATTCGCTACATGGTGAAGCACCGCGGCGTGGGCTTTCAACCATTCGTCAAAGAGGGCATTTTGTTCCTGTGTCGTCACGTATATGCCCAGATTAGAAGCAGCTCCCGGTAAAAGCTTACAGCGAAAGAGCCGAGAGCGCGAAGAGTAGAGCCTGCGGCTGACCTCCCGCTCTCCTTCGGTTACCGGCCCCGCCCTTCGAGCTTCAGCCCCACTTCTGCAGCTCCACGATATTTCCCTCCGGGTCCCTGGCATACACGACCCGAAGCAGCCCCACGCCTTTGACTTCGGTCGACGTCAGCTTGCCCACGCTGCTGCCGCCGGCGGTTACGACTGCCGCCAGGGCCGCGTCCACATCGTCGACCAAGAAGGCAAGATGCCCAAACCCCGGTTCGTTGACCACGGGGGTGGCAGCAGCCATCATCTCGTCATAGCTGAAGATTTCCAGCGTCGGTCCCTCTTGGTCGAATCCGGGAAGCAGAAGGTGTACACCGGTGAGATGGGCTCCCTTCAGGGAGGTCAAAGCATCCAGCCAATCCCCGCGCAAATCTCGTTCTGGCAGTTTCGGAACGCACCCGAAAACCTCGCAATAAAATCGAGCCAGCGCGCGCCAGTCGCGGCCCGTCAGATTGGTGTGAACATACTTCGCTTTAATCGGCATAGGGCTGGATTCACAACTCATCGATATTCCACTTCCTGTGCATCCTTTTTGGACTTCGCACCCTTCGCGAGACTCAACTTGGGATAGAGAATGCCAGCGAGCGTTAACCTAACTGCCTCCCGTCCACGGTGGCGCGCAACTGCTCCGCCCGCGACCTGGCACTAAGACGCCAGATCGAGTGACATATCATGGGACAACCCCGGCGGGTTGAAGGCTTGACGCCAGGGTGGCTAGCCGGAGTTGATGGATCGCGTCAGGTTTGCATTTCCGCGGACATTGTCGCGCGTTACCCCACGGCGGACCCCTCCGCCCACCCCAGTCCCCCCCCGCCTCCCACGGGAGGCATTCTAGATATGAACAAGTACCCCTCCGCTTCCCTCAAACGGGCGGCAGCCCTCCTCCTATCGTTGGTCCTTCCGGCCTTCTCCCACGCCCAAATCGGCTCGGGTTGGACCGCGGACAGCATGAGCCGCAGTCTGCAGCGAGTTGGCGACGTCACCTACAGCAATTCCAATGGCGTTGAACTCTTCCGCCTGAACACATCATCCGCGGCCCGCTGCGAACAGCGGTTCACCACTAACTACACTTCCGGAAGCCATCAGTTCCAGGGAGAGGTGAAAGTCACGGGCACTCCGCGCTCCTCCGGCAACTCGGTCCAACAGATCCTCGAAAGCACCACTGGCCTGGGCGATGCGAGCCAAGTGCGCTGGTATAGCTCCAGCGGGGGCTCGTTGCGCGTCAACGGCGTCACGATGGCGACGGGAGTTCTGGGTGTCTACCAACGCATCAATTGCATCCACTATCGCAGCACCGGAAAAATTGAGCTCTGGCACAACGGATCGAAAAAAGAAACCCACGACGATTTCGGATCCGGCAGCTACTACTTCAAGTACGGCATCTACATCGCCGGCAGCTCGGGCCGCCCCACCGCCGAATGGCGGAACATCAAGGTTTGGAAAAAGTGACGGTTTTCGCGGTGGCGGTGAGGATCAAGCCGCCCCGTAACACTCGTAAATCCACGCAACGTCCACATCGCGGCCCTTCGGGGCCGCGATTTTTTTTTGGGCTCTGCGCATTTGGCGGAGCGAACCGTCAGAGGTGGAATCCCGCACGTGCGGGATCGGCTCCGGCGCGACGTCGCTAGGACATCCAAGCCCAACAGCCCGCCAGGGACGGCGGGCCACCTTTTCGTCCTTTCCGATACGCCAGCATCCGCTCCGTCGATAGTGCAGGCATCACTCCCGGCTTGGCTTTTTCACGCGCCTTCGAATCCTTCGGGCACGCCGATGCCTTCTCCAGCAGCAGCTGCCTCCTTCGGCGGTGCCTCACGCAACGCCGCGCACGATCATCTCCGCGTCGTGCTCACGGCTCTCGTGATTCTGCACCATATCGCGATCGTTTACGGCGGTTCGGGCGGCTGGTATTGGCGGGAACAGCGCAACGCCTCGAACATAGGTCTGGTGATGTTCAATGCGACGAACCAGGCCTTCTTCATGGGGTTCTTCTTTTTGCTCGCCGGTTATTACACACCGTCATCTTACGACCGCAAAGGTCCCCGATACTTCTTCACCGACCGATTGCTCAGACTGGGAGTGCCTCTGCTCGTGTATTTCCTCATCCTTTCTCCCCTCACCATTGCGCTCGCGCGGACCAGTAAAGGCTTCTCCTTCTGGTCGGGCTGGTGGGATATGACGCGGCTCGGAAACTTCGAGCCGGGGCCGCTCTGGTTCGCCGAAACCCTACTCTTGTTCGCGGGCGGCTATATGCTTTACCGAAAGATTCGACCTTCTGGGTCCGCCGTGACTGAACTGCCCGGCGTTCGCCCCTTGGCTCTCACCGCACTGATCCTCGGTGCCTGCTCGTTCTTCGTGCGCCTCACGATTCCGGCCGGCAAAGACGTCGCATGGCTGCAACTCGGCTATTTCCCATGCTATATTTTCCTTTTCGCCGCAGGTTGCGCGGCGAGTCGGTCTCACCTGCTGGAAAGAGTCTCGTTTCGCCAAGCAGCTCCGTGGATGGCAATCTCGTTTGTAGCCCTACTGACACTACCGGCGGTCATTTTTCTGAAGCTTGGCAGCGGTTCCTTCGAAGGAGGCTGGAATAGCCGGGCAATCTACTACGCGCTTTGGGATCCCTTCGTAGGATGGGGAATCATCCTCGGACTCCTTTGGTTCGCGCAAAACCATTGGTCCGCTCCTACCAAACTCACCGCTTGGCTCGGGCGGAACGCGTATGGCGCCTACATTGTCCATCCTCCGATCGTCGTAAGTCTCAGCCTCGCGATAGCGGCCTGGCCGATGCCTCCGCTCGGCAAATTCGCGCTCGTTGGCGCGATCGCGTGCCTCGCCAGCTTCCTTGCCGCCGCCCTGCTCCGCGCAATCCCGGGTTCGCAACGAATCCTCTGACCGATCATCGAGGCGCGAAGTCGGCCGCCGAGGTGTTCGAGAACCCTGGCGTTCGCAGTCCTGCGCCGAGCAGGCCTCGATGGATTTTGCGAATCTAAGCGATTGGTCTCTAGGCATCTAAGCGTATTCCAGATTTTTTCCTTGTTGTTTACCAAACAGTCAACTACTGTCTTGCACTATGGGACGCACCTCCGATGCCAAAGAAAGATTGATGCAGGCCGCTTCCGACCTGATCTGGGAAGAAAGCTATGGCGCCGTCACCATCGACGACATCTGCAAGCGTGCTGAGGTGAAGAAAGGAAGTTTCTATTACTTCTTCGAGTCGAAGTCCGATCTGTCCGTCGCCGCGCTAGAATGGCTTTGGCAGACCGAAATGAAGCCCACCCTCGACGAGCGCTTTTCTCCTTCGCGCGAACCGCTCGAGCGTCTTCGCCTGTATTTGGAAGGGGTCTACACTTATCACGCCGAGAATGCCAAGAAGACCGGAAAGGTGATCGGCTGCCCTATGTGCACGCTCGGCTCCGAGGTCTGTACTCAGGAAACGAAACTCACCGACGCCATCCGAGAGCTCTTTGCCCGCAAACGGCGCTACTATGAGTCCACCATTCGCGACGCCATGGCCGAAGGATCCATCGAACCAGGCGACGCGGCCCAGAAAGCAATGGCCCTTTTCGCCCTCATCGACGGAACGACGACCCAGGCCCGCATCATGAACAATCCCGAGTTGCTGCGAATGCTTCCGGAAATGGGCATTGCGCTTTTGCAGCCGCGGAAGCCGGCGGCCGCCGCTCCTGCCAGGGCCTCTTCCGCAAAAAACTGAATCATTTATCCCCTTCTTATGCGCCCGCTTGGGCGCCTTTTTTGGGGCAAATTACTAGCTAACTAGTCAACTACTCGCCATGAAACTGCATCCCAAGTACCGCCCTCAGCGGCAAACCCGCCGCACCACCCTCGCTCACTCCGCTACACCCGCGGTCGCGCCAGAGCAATTTGGGTTCGGCCGGCTGTGGAATCCAAAGGTCCTGGATCGTCTGCAAATGCCGCTCACCCGCTTCCGCTATTAATCACTCAATCACCACTCCCATGACTCAAGTCCTCACCCATCCTCTTGCCGTGACCACCGCCTCGTTCGCCGCCGAGGTGCTCGACGCCTCGCACGAACGGCCCGTCCTCGTCGATTTCTGGGCCGCCTGGTGCGGGCCGTGCAAGATGATCGCGCCGATTCTCGACGAGATCGCGCGCGATCCATCGACCACCTCGCGCATCGCCAAGGTCGACGTCGACGCCGAAGCGGACCTCGTTTCCACTTATGGTATTCGATCGATCCCTACGCTGGCCATCTTCCGCCACGGCAAAATCGTCGACCAACTGGTCGGCGTGCAACCTAAGCACGTCATCCGCGCCCGCCTGGACCGCGCAGCCTAGCAGCAACTCACTCCAAGCGCACGGCCCCCTATTCGCCCTCCGCATTCTGAACGGACTATCAATTCCAACTCTCATCGTCTGCACACCATGAACTCCCTCCTCACCCGTCTCACCCGGCGCAAACGCGTCGTCATCGCCGTCGCCGCTGTCGCCCTGCTGGGCGCGGCGGGCGTCTTCAGCACCAGCCGCTCCGGACTCCAGGCCAAAACCGCCGCATCTCCCGCCGCAAGTCCGGCCCCCAAAGTCACTGTCGCCACGGTCGAAGAAAAAGTGCTCTCGCAGTACACCGACCTCATCGGCCGCGTGGAGCCGGTGGAAGCCGTTGAAATCCGGCCGCGCGTCGCAGGTCACATTGCGGCCGTCCATTTCCAGTCGGGCCAGACGGTCAAGGCCGGGGACCTCCTCTTCACAATCGACCCGCGGTATTATCGCGCCGCGGTCCAAGCCGCCGAAGCGGCGGTGCAGCAGGCCCGTGTTCGCGTAACGACAGCGACACGCGAAGCCGCCCGCGCGGATCGTCTCCTCGCAGAACGCGCGATTTCGCAGGAGGACGCAGAAACGCGGCAATCCCGCGCGGAGGAAGCAAAAGCCGCGCTGGCATCCGCGGAAGCGGCATTGGCCTCGACCCGCCTCGACCTGGAGCATACGGAAGTTCGCGCGCCGATTGCAGGCCGTGTGAGCCGGGCCTATGTGACGACCGGCAATTTGATCTCCGGCTCCGCGCAGTCCGGCACGCTCCTTACGACGGTGGTGTCTCAGGAAAAGGCGTACGTCTACGCCACACTGGACGAAACCACCGTTCTGCAATTCCACCGCGCCGGCCGCGAAGGACGGCTGGGCTCGCAGGGAGACACCATTCCGGTGGAAATGCAGCTCAGCGACGAAGTCGGTTTCCCGCGCCGCGGCCAGGTCGAATCGGTCGACAATCGCCTCGATGCGGCCACGGGCAGCCTCATCGTGCGGATGGTCTTCGACAATTCGGACGGCAGCCTTGTCCCGGGCCTGTTTGCCCGGGTTCGCGTTCCGCTCGCGGCGCCCTCCCCCACCTTGCTGATCAGCGAGCGCGCCGTCGGTACGGATCAAAATCAGAAATATGTGCTCGCGCTCGCGCCTGACCAGACCGTCACCTATCGCGCGGTCAAACTGGGACCGACACTCCATGGCAAGCGGGTCGTCCGCGAAGGACTCCGGTCCGGTGAAAAAATCGTGGTCAACGGTCTGCAGCGCGTCCGACCAGGTATGGCCGTCACCGCCGAACTGGCCGCGGAGTCAGACGCTGGCGTCGTGAACGTCGCGACACGGTGAACTAATAACGAATAAGGAGTTGAAACTGCCAGCCGCGCCGTAGCTTCGGCGCAGGCGAGCCCCTCGTCACGGACGGCCAGAGCCGGCCCTGGGGCCACTGCCTTGCCCATCGCTCCGCCCGCGAGCTCTCAGCTCCGACTCTCATCCTTCCCCTCAGACCATGAACTTCTCCGATTTTTTTATCAAGCGGCCGATTTTCGCCGGCGTGCTTTCAATCGTCATCTTTCTTGTCGGCGGCATTTCAATGCTGCGCCTTCCCATCAGTGAATATCCCGAAGTTGTGCCTCCGACTGTCGTGGTTCGAGCCAGTTATCCCGGCGCCAATCCCAAAACCATCGCGGAAACGGTCTCCACGCCTCTCGAGCAATCGATCAATGGCGTCGAAAACTCGCTCTACATGTTCTCTCAGGCGACCAGCGACGGCGCCATGACCCTGACCGTGACCTTCAAGATCGGCACCGATCTCGATAAGGCCCAAGTGCAGGTGCAGAATCGCGTCGCGCAAGCTCTGCCGAAACTCCCGGAAGACGTGCGGCGGCTGGGCGTCACGACGCTGAAGAGCTCCCCCGACCTGACCATGGTCGTGCATCTGTTTTCACCGGAAGGTCGGTACGACGACATTTACGTCCGCAACTATGCGACGCTGCAGGTCAAGGACGTGCTCGCGCGTCTGCCTGGCGTCGGACAAGTGAATGTGTTCGGTTCCGGAGACTATGCGATGCGCGTCTGGCTCGATCCGGACAAGCTGGCTGCGCGAAACCTGACGCCGTCCGAAGCCGTCGCGGCGATCCGGGAACAAAACGTTCAGGTGGCGGCCGGCGCGGTCGGCAAGCAACCCGGTGCGACACCCTCCGACACCGAACTTCTCATCAACACCAAGGGGCGTCTGGTTTCAGAAGAAGAGTTCGGCGAGATCTTGGTGAAAACCGGTCCCCAAGGCCAAGTGGTGCGCCTGCGCGACGTCGCCCGCATCGAACTCGGCGCGTCGGATTACGCGCTCCGCTCCTTGCTCAACAACAAGCCCGCCGTTGCCTTGCCGATTTTTCAGCTCCCGGGCTCCAATGCGATCGCGGTGTCCGATGCCGTTCGCGCCACGATGGCAGAACTGAAGTCCAATTTTCCTGACGGTCTCGACTACAACATTGTCTACGATCCCACCATCTTCGTCCGCAGTTCGATCAAGGCCGTGGTGACCACGCTGCTCGAAGCGATTCTTCTCGTTGTACTCGTGGTGATCGTCTTCCTCCAGACTTGGCGCGCATCGATCATTCCGCTTGCCGCGGTACCGGTATCGCTCGTAGGCACCTTTGCCGTCATGCAAGGGCTCGGCTTTTCCATCAACGCCCTGTCTCTTTTCGGTCTCGTCCTCGCCATCGGTATCGTGGTGGACGATGCGATCGTCGTGGTCGAAAACGTGGAGCGGAACATTGCTCTCGGCCTGACTCCGCTCGAGGCGACCAAGCGCGCCATGCGGGAAGTCACGGGCCCGATCGTGGCGACCGCGCTCGTTCTGTCAGCTGTGTTCATTCCCACCGCCTTCATCAGCGGACTGAGCGGCCAGTTCTACAAGCAGTTCGCGATCACGATTGCGATCTCCACTGTGATCTCCGCCTTCAACTCCCTCACGCTTTCGCCCGCGCTCAGCGCGCTGCTACTCAAGGGACATCACGAGCCCAAGGACCGGCTCACTCGCTTCATGGACCGCGCCTTCGGCTGGTTCTTCCGCCCGTTCAATCGTTTCTTTGATTGGGCCTCGCGCACCTACTCGCGCGCCGTCGCCCGGCTCATCCGCGTCAGCCTCGCCGCCCTGGTGGTCTACGTGGGTCTGCTCGTGCTGACGGGATTCACCTTCAAGCGGGTTCCCACCGGCTTCGTGCCCGTGCAGGATAAACAATATCTGGTCGCGTTCGCGCAACTGCCGGACGCCGCTTCGCTCGATCGCACGGATGAGGTGATCCGCCGCATGGGCGATATCGCCTTGAAACATCCCGGCGTGGCCAACGCCATCGCCTTTCCCGGTCTTTCGATCAATGGGTTCACCAACAGCCCGAACAGCGGCATCATCTTTGTGGCGCTGAAAGATTTTGCGGAGCGCAAAGGCCCGGGACTTGCCGGCACGGAAATTGCCGGCCAGCTTCAGCGGGAATTCTCGCAGATCCAGGAAGCCTTCATCGCCATCTTTCCTCCCCCGCCGGTGATGGGCCTCGGCACGATTGGCGGCTTTAAATTCTACGTCGAAGACCGCGCCGACGTCGGTTACGACGCCCTCTACGCCGCCACGCAGGAGCTGATCGCGAAAGCCAACCAGACGCCCGGCCTGGCGGGGCTTTTCTCGAGTTTCACGATCAACACGCCGCAACTGCAGGCGGAGGTCGACCGCGAGAAAGCCAAACAGCAAGGCGTGCCGCTGCAGAACGTCTTCGACGCGATGCAAGTGTACCTCGGATCGCTTTACGTGAATGACTTCAACCGCTTCGGCCGAACCTATCAGGTGATCGCCCAGGCGGACTCCGAATTCCGCGATTCCGCGGAGGACATCGCGCGGCTGAAGACCCGCAACGTGGCGGGCCAGATGGTACCGCTCGGCAGCCTCGTCAACGTGACGGAGACTTATGGACCCGACCGGGCCATGCGTTACAATGGTTATCCGGCGGCGGACGTCACCGGCGCGCCGGGCCCCGGCTTCAGTTCCGTGCAGGCCGAAGCCCTCATCAGCAAACTCGCGACCGAGACCCTGCCCAAGGGCGTGGTCCTGGACTGGACCGAACTGACCTACCAGCGTATCATAGCTGGAAATACAGGAATACTGATCTTCCCTCTCAGCATCCTGCTCGTTTTTCTTGTCTTGGCGGCGCAGTACGAAAGTTTCCGCCTGCCGTTCGCCGTGCTGTTGATCGTACCGATGGCCTTGCTCTCCGCTCTCGTCGGCGTATGGGCGACCGACGGCGACAACAACATCTTCACCCAAATCGGCCTGATCGTATTGATCGGCCTGGCGGCCAAGAACGCGATCCTGATCGTCGAGTTCGCGGTGAAGCGCCGCGAGGAAGGCGTGGGCATCGTCGATGCCGCCCTGGAAGCCGCTCGTCTGCGGTTGCGCCCGATCCTCATGACCAGCATCGCCTTCATCGCCGGCGTCTTCCCGCTCGTGATCTCGACCGGAGCCGGTTCCGAAATGCGCCGGGCAATGGGTGTGGCCGTCTTTGCCGGCATGATTGGAGTAACGCTCTTCGGTCTGCTCCTGACGCCCATCTTCTACGTCGTCCTGGAAAAACTCGGGGTTCGCAGGCCCAAAACCGCGCCCGCTCCCGCAGCAATCCCCGCCGCCGAACACGTTTGAAATTCCAAGGTAGGGCGAGGCCTCGGCCGAGCCGTCGTCGGCCAGCCCGCAGCACAGACCCAAAGCAGCCGTGCAGATTCGTGGGACCAGCTGATCCGATACCCAAACCGAGGCCACCTAGCCTGCCCTACCTTTCGATCCAACCGTCACCTCCACCTCTTGCCGCGACCCAATGCTATGAACTCCACGATTTCCCGAACTTTAAACTTCAGCAGCCTGAGCCATCTGGCGTCCGGCCCCTGGCCTCTGGCTTCGATCGCCTGGCTTCTGGCCAGCGCCGCTCCGACCTTCGCAGGCTGGTCGGTCGGTCCCGATTACCAGCGGCCACCCGTGACAACGCCTCCCGCCTACCGTTACGCTCCCGCCCAAGCTACTTCGTCCCAAGCTGTCGCGACCAGCGACGCTTGGTGGGAAGCCTTCAACGATCCCGCACTCACCGCGGTCATCGAGCGCTCCCTGCAGCACAATCAAGACCTCCGCGCCGCGCTCGCGCGACTGCAACAGGCTCGCGCCGCCGCCGGACTGGCTCGTTCCGACTACCTGCCGGCCGTGGCGATCCAGGCTTCTGGCGAACGGACGCGCACGTCCACGACCACCGACAACATCGCTCCCGTTGCGCAAGCGACGACGCTGCGCCTTCCGCTGGAGCTAAGTTGGGAGCTGGATTTGTTTGGCCGAGTCCGCCGGCTCAACGAAGCGGCGCGGGCGGACGTCACCGCCGCGCGTTCCGCCCTCCAGGCCGCCCAACTCAGCCTTACCGCGGAGATCGCCACCACCTACTATGCGTTGCGCGCCGCGATCGCTGAAACGAGCCTGCTTCGGCGAACGGTCGCCAGCCGCGGCGACGCTTGGAAAATCGCAAAGGCTCGCTACGAAAACGGCGCTGCCGCCGAATTCGATACCGTGCGCGCCGAAAGCGACTTGGCCACCGCGGAAGCCGAACTGGCCGCGGCCGAATCGCGGCGCGCCTCGCTCGAACATGCCCTCGCTCTCCTCAGCGGTTCGAGTCAGGTCGAGGGTTCCGCCTCGTTTGTCGCCCTGGAGCAACCCAAGCTGCCGGGCATTCCTCTCGGCCTGCCTGCCACGCTCCTGGACCGGCGGCCCGATATCGCGGCGGCCGAGCACGCGGTGATTGCTGCGTCTGCTCGCATCGGTGTAGCTAAGGCGGCGTTTTTTCCGACTCTTTCGCTCAATGGCGGCGCGGGTTTTGCCAGCGCGGTACTCAGCACGCTGCTCATCTCTGACAGCCGCGTTTGGTCGATCGGCCCAAGCTTGTACATTCCGCTCTTTCAGGGCGGACGCATCCGCTCGAACCTCGCCCGTGCCCGCGCCCTTCACGAAGAAGCGGTGGCGGCGTTTCACCAACGCGCCCTCATTGCGCTGCGCGAAGTCCATGACGCGCTCGCGGCGAATCACTTCCTCGCGCTTCAAGCCCAGGCTCAAGCGCGGGCGATGGCAGGTGCCCAGCGAGCCCTTGCCCTCGCGGAAAACCGCTATCGCAGCGGAATCACCGGATACCTCGAGGTCGCGGATAGTCAGCGCACGGCTCTGACGGCGGAGCGCGCTCAACTCCATGTCACGGTCCAACAAACCCTCGCCCGGATCGGTCTGATCAAGGCGCTCGGCGGCGCGTGGCACGCTCCACGACACGAAAGGTCGTTATGATCCTCGTCCTCGCCACACTTATTGCCCTCGTGGCTTTTGTCGCTTGGGACACCGCCGCTGCACCGCGCGAGTAGGCTGCGCCGGCCGAATCGGCCTCCCACGCGTTTAGTGGTTTAAATCTGAGCATTCCTCCGTTTCCTTCGAGACACATCCTCATGCAGTTGACCGAAGTTCTGAACGACGTGGCCTCGATCGCCCGCAGGGCAGGCGAGATTATCCTGCGGCACTATGCCGCGCCGATTCCGACCACTTTGAAATCGAGTCGGATCGATATTGTCACGGCCGCGGACAAGGAAGCCGAGGCGTACATCGTCGCGGAATTGCAGCGCCGCTTTCCCGCCCATCATATTGTCGGCGAGGAAGGCGGCGGACAAGGCGCTCCCGCGGCATCGGCGCCTTACCACTGGTTCGTCGATCCGATCGATGGCACCGTGAACTTTGCGAGCAAGCTTCCCCACTTCTGCACGAGCATCGGGTTGGCAACTCCGGACCGACAGCCATTACTCGGGGTGGTCTACGACCCGGTCCGACGCGAACTCTTCACCGCGCTCCGCGACGGCGGCGCCAGGCTCAATGGGGAGCCGATCGGCGTCACACAGACCGCGGAGCTTATCGACGCGGTCATCACGAGCGGTTTTCCTTACGACAAACACACCAACCCCGACAACAATCTGAAGGAATGGTCGGCCTTCCTCGTGAAAATTCGGGGCGAACGGCGCCTCGGTTCGGCGGCGCTGGATTTCTGTTACGTCGCGGCCGGACGACTCGACGGTTATTGGGAACAGTGCCTCAAGACATATGACGCCATGGCAGGCATGCTCCTCGTTCGGGAGGCCGGCGGCAAGGTGACGGACTACGAAGGCGGCCCCAGTCCGCAACAAGACGAGCGCGGGCGTTACGTTGCCAGCAACGGCCGCCTGCATGACGCCATGCTGGCCGTGCTGCGGGAATCGCGGAGGATCTGACCACTCGCATTTGCCGGGCGGAGTGACTACGAGCGGGCGGTGCCGCCCCCTGCGGCACCGCGTGAGCACGGCTCGAATGAAAACGTGGCAAACGACACTCCTGTCCGGCCTCTGCTAGAACTTCCTAGAACGCCAGCGTGTTCGACAGAATGAACTGCCGCGGCGATTCGGACAGCCGTGCGTTGAGGTTGGCGGCGTTGGTGTTGCTCGGCAGGACCCACACCTTCGAGTTGTCGAAAACGTTGTTGATGTTGAGCTGCGTGGTGAAGGTGAAGCGATTGAGACGCTGGGGCAGCTTGAAGCGGTAGCTGAAGTTCAGGTCCACCACCGTCGAGGTCGGCAAGCGGTACAAACTCCGCTCGGCCTGCACGGTGTTGGTCGAACCGGCGGGAAATACGGTCGTATAGTAAGCACGGTTCTTAAAATACGTGCGCACTCCGGTAAAGACCCCAAAGCCGCGCAGAGGTCCCGCGCTGAAGGTGTAGTTACTTTGGAAGTTCAACGTGTACTCGTTAATGCCCGTGTTCTTGTCGCCTTCGCTGACGACCGTGACCTCGCCTCCCAGCGGGTTGCCGAAGTTGTATTGGATCAAAGAATACGGAAGGCCCGTGCGGCCCGTGGCGGCGGTCCCGTTGGTGGGATCGACCCGCATCAGTTCGCGTCTGAGGGCCCCGGACGTGATACGTCCCGAGTTCGCGTCGGGCGCCGCCCAGTAGGGGTTGCTGGGATTGTTGATCATGGCCAGCGTGAGCTGGGAGGTACGCGCCCCCGTGCCGCCCGTGGGATCGACCAGGATCGGGGTTCCGTTCGCGTAGGTCACCACGCCACTGCCGTTGACGTTGAATTCGTCGTTATAGAGCTGCGCGAATTTGACCGTATTGGTGATTTCTCCGTCGAGATGGACAGCGGCCAGACGCATGCGCCAGTTGCGCACTGGCCGCGCGGTCACGATCAGTTCGGTCGAGGACGACTTGCGGTCTAGATTGATCCACTGATCGCCCGAATTGAAACGTCCATTGATGCCATCCGGATTTACGGCGTTGAAAAAATCGGCCCCCGCGTTCCGCGTTTCGTTTTCGACCGCCGTGCTGAAGTTGTGCGAGAGCTGCGCGGAGTACCGACCGTCGCGGCTGTTGACCTTCACCCCCAGCTCAGGAACGGGCGACTCGGCCTTCGGAACCTTGAGCGGATTGCCGTAGTAATCCTTCGTCGTGCCCGCGGCTTGAGCGGACGTGCTGAAAGTGGCCCACACGCGCAGCCAGTCGCGCACCGCGTAGTTGGCACCGACTTGATAACCCCAATAGTTCCGCGGCGGCAGGAAGGTCACGCTGGTGGGACCGGCATTGAGGGTTTCGAACCGGTTAAGGCTGGCGCCCATGATTGTCGTCAGCTTTGCATCGGCCCACTCCGTGTAATTCGCGAGATTGAAAAGCCGAGCGTGAGTTTCACCGCCGCGGTTCCAGTTGCCCGCAAACTGATTGGGGTTGGCCGTCGTCGGATTGTTCGGCACGAGCCCGAAGGGATTCGTCGGACTGACGCGGGACTGATCCTGGCGAATGCGGCGCTGCAGCACGTAGCGCTGCCCATCGACGACGATGCGCTCCGAACCCGGCTGAAAGACAGGGCTTTTCGGAATGCCATTGCCCACGGGAAAATAGATATTGGCGAGAGGGATGCGGCCGTAGTCGCTCGTGATCGTGGGGCTGATGATCGGATTCCAGTTTTCGTCGGCCTGATAATAAAGCCGGTCCATGCCGCTGCTGCCGAAGGCGGGGCCCTGATGGCTGTACTCGAACCCACCTGCGGTCTGCGCGCGGGCATTGATGCCGAAGAGGGTGAAACGCCCTTCGTGCAGCAGGTTTGTTCGGAACCCGCGCGTGCGATCGGACTGGATGTTGTCTCCCGGGGAAACGCGAACCGCCGTGGTGGAGAAGGGATTTCCACCCGTGTTCGCAGGGAGAAGGTTTTTGCCCACGGTGACGCGCAGGTCTTCTGTTTCGCTATAGATCCCGGTCATCTGCAGCGAGAAATTGGCCGGCAAGGCCGATTCGACTGTGATGCCGCTGTAGTCGCCGTTGATTTTCTCCGACGACCACCACGATCCGAACGAACTGATGTGGAAGTAGTCGACGGGACCGTTCCAAATGGACCCTTGGAGGTTCTCGAGCTGGCCCGTCAGTGCGAGATAACGGACGTCCTGTCCCCGCCGCGGATCGCCTACCGGAAGAAAAGCGTTGATGTCCGCGCTCGACGGATTGTACGCGACATTGGCCCAGTTGTTCTGCCGCTCGAAGAAAATGCGCGCGGTGGTTCGCGGAAGGATGCGGTACGCCATCTGCGCGTAGAAACCGTTGAACTCATTACCGAGCCGGAAACGCACATTGCGGCGATCCTCGCCGACAACCGCGACGCGCGCCGCAAAGTTGTTCACCGCTAGATTGTAGTCGAGGAGACCCCGCTTGCTGCCGTACTGGTCAAAGCGCGTCTGGACGAATCCGCGGTTTTGTCCGAACTGGGCTCGCTTCGAGACCATATTGATGACGCCGCCTCCACCGACCGCACCATAAAGCAGCGATTGCGGACCGGAGATCAGCTCGACGCGCTCGATGGAGAACGGGTCCGAATAACCCAGGGCCGAACGGAACGACGTGCGCATGCCGGACATGCCATCGCGTTTGGGAGGACCCGCTGCCAGTCCGCGAATACCGACCCCGCCGCCGCTGCCGTCGCGGTCGCCGGGCATATTATTGATTACGGCGCCGGCATTGTCGGGGCTCGCGCCCACCGTGCCCGTGTAGTTGGCAAGCATATCCTGGATGGACCCCGCCGCGATATCGTCCATGAACGTCGCGGTGAAAACCTGCACTGTCGCAGGCATCTTATCGAGATCGACGCGGAACGCGGTAAGGGAGTTCGATTGCAGGGCACCATAGCCCGTATCGGTCTCCGCTTTTACTTCAAACGGACTCAGGACGATCGTTTCGTCGCCGGAGGCGGGCGACCCCAGGCCCGTCGCCGCGGCCGGCGCCGTGGCGCGGTTGACCGCGAGCGCTCCCGTGCGTTCGTCCTGCGTCACGACGAGGCCCGTGCCATCCAGCATGCGATCCAGGGCCTGCCGCGATTCGAAGTCGCCTTCCACCGCTTTGGTCGTCAAGCCACGGACTTGTTCCACCGGGAACACGAGTTGCTCCCCGGACTGCGCGGAGAATTGGCGCAAGGTCAGGGCGGCATCTCCGGCGGCCAGAGAGAACTTTTTAGGCTCGGCGCTGCAAAGCGAGGTCGAGATCAGGGAAAGAAGCGCAAGCAAAGGCATGCGCAAGCAAGTCGGCGCGGTGACGCGGCGCCAAAACGGTGTAGTCATGATAACTGGGGTTACAGGGTTGGTGCTCTCTACAGCCCAAGACGGGCGAACTGGCTTTTTCCGTTAAGGAAAAATTGCGCGGTTCCCCAAAAAGCGCGCCGGGCTCCTTCGCCGGCCTCAAATTCCCCGCCGGTCGTTCAGCGCCGTCTCAGGGTAATGGTGCCGTCCGCGTGACGGTAAGCCGCGACCCCAAAACTGGACTCGAGGAGACGAACGAACGCCTCGACGTTATCGGCCCGGAACGTTCCGCCAATCAGAATGGCAGCCGCCGAGGTGTCCTGAATGGAAAGGCGAAGCCCGACAGGACTGTGCCGGTTGAACTCCTCCACGACATCCCGCAGCGGCATGTCGCGGAATTCCAGCCGCAAGCCCTGCCAGGAAAGCGCTTTCTCGATCTCCATTGCGGAGGGACGGGATATCGCCACCGACGCGGGCACCTTAGGATCGATCCGCAGCCGATCCCCGGCGGAAAGCAGCGGGCCCGGGATGCGCGAGTGCTCCCCGGCAGCGCGGGGAAGATCGGAGTGAACCTCCACCTTGCCTTCGGTGACCAGCACCTCCACTTGCCGATCCGCGTGCTGCACACTAAACGCTGTCCCGACCGCCCGGACGCTCGTTCGTCCCGCTTCCACGATGAAAGGCCGGTCGCGATTCTTCGCGACGGCGAAATGCGCCTCGCCGGATTTCAGGACAATCCGCCTCTCTCGCTCGCTGAACTGCTCGAAGAAAACAGTTCCCGGACGCCATTCGACCACACTGCCGTCGGATAGCGTTCGACGTTGTGGTTCGTGTCGAACCACCGCGACGTTCTGCGCGGGCTCGCCGCGGTTGTGATCGCGTCGGGCTGGTTGCAAGTACACGAATCCCAACAAAATCGCAGCGGCGACTCCGATCGCGGCCCAAAGTGAATGCGGTCCTCGGGAACGATTCTGCCGCAGTCGTAGCAAGTCCGCATTGGTGCTGCCGCTGTGAGTGGGGCGCCAGTCCTGCAGGCGATCGAGCCGGGTCCAGGCCGCTTCGCTTTTCCGCCAAGCTGCCGCATGACGCGGGTCGGACCGAAGCCACTCGAGAAATTCGTCCTGTTCCGCTGCGGTAAAGCCGCGGTCGCGCCGCGCGATCCAAGTCGCAGCCATCGAGTCAGGATTGGATGAGTCCTCGCGCATGGACGGTCAGGGCAGGCCGAGACGCGCGAAGTACTCCGCGCACCGCCGCACGCCGTTGGCGACCTGCGCCTCGACGGTGTTTTCCGAAATCCCGAGCTGCGCGGCGATTTCCTTCTGCGACAAGCCGTAGATCTTCCGCAAGGTGAGAACCTGGCGACAGCGGTCGGGCAGAGATTGGATGGCCTGAGTCAAAAATTCGAGTTCCTGATGATGGGCAGCGGCGTCCGCCGCCGACTCTCCTTGATCATAGACGAACGAATCGTCGAATTCCGTGAGCGGCTCGGTGGTAATGATGTTGCGGCGCCTCAACTGATCCAGCGCAAGATTGCGAGCAGTGGTAAAGAGGAAGGCCTTGGGGGAGGCAATCGGCGTGGATTGTCGGACTGCGACAAGCCGTGCAAGCGCTTCCTGGACCACGTTGTCGATATCGTCCACGTGGGAGAACTGAGAGTGCAGCCACGAACGCAGAAGGGGGGCGTGGGGCAGCGCTTCACGCGCGAACCAGTCGCCTAGATCAAACGGAGGGGAACTCAAGTGGGGGGATGCGGACAGGTCTGCGAGTGCGCCCGCGAGAACGAGACCTGACATTCGCGCGCGGCCGGGGGGGAATCGGAGAAAGACGCAAGATCTGCGCTTTGGCAAACCCGTTTGGCAAACGGCTTGCCCCCTCATCCCATGAAAAGAGGCCGTGCTGCATCCCGGAGGCTACGGTGGCACCCCTGACGCGATTTGATGAAACATCGCCGCCTGCCGTGTTTCACATGACTGCCACGCCATGCGCCGGGTCCCCCTTGCTGTCGCCATTATCATGCTGCCTGCCGTCGGAGCGGCGGAGGTTCGTTTGTCTCAAAAGCAGGAGCTCCTGCGCCGACTCAAAGAGGAATACGTCTACGACCCCGCTCTCTCGAAACCGCTCGGAGTAACCTCCATAACCTCCGATGTCGTCCTGTTGGACCGGCTTGTCGTTGAAGAGAAACGTGTGCCCAGCGGCCTTCTTCAGCACCTGGAAAAGCGACGTCAGGAACTCCGCGACGAGAAATTTTCTTTCACAAAAGGAGGAACGCTCATCAAGACGAACATTGTCACAATAGGTACCTGGGGCGCAGCGAACGGCATCAATTTTATCCAGATGGGAGGCCTCAGGCCGCCCGATGAGCGCTCGGTCATCGGCTTCGGCTACCGACAGGGTCGTCGGTAGCTCAATGTTTAGCTGCGGCCTGCCAACCGTCGCGCGGCTGAGGAGCCCGTAACCTTTCACCAGCACTCCGTGTACACGGCTTAATGCGTTTTCCGTCATGAAATCGGCCCCCTCCTCCATTCGACACCGGCTATTGCCGGCGGGAGCTGCTCTTGCGCTCGCCGTTCTTCCGGGCTGCGCCGTTGTTCGCACTCAACGCACGACGAACGTCACGCTGCCTCCACTCCAGGCTGGCCAAGCCGTGACCACGTCTGAGCTGCGCTCCGCCCAGGCCGCGGACGACCTCAAAGCGGCCCTGACGGCGCTCGATAAACCGCGGGGTTGTTGGGCCTGCACCCTTACGCTTTCGATCAAACGCACCGGCAAACCGGATGTTTGTTATGTGGCACGCTACGATCCAGGGAAGTCGGAAAAGGAGCTTTGGACCCTCCTGTCTTTCAACGATCGTGTCCCTTCGGATGAAGAAATCGCGCGCTTCAAGCGATCGACTTCGCGCCGGAAACGGGCGGCAAACCTCTGGACACGCGCGCGCGACCAGCTGGAACGAAGCAAGGAACGTTCTCAGATCGAAGTAAAGCTGACCGACACGTCTGCCTTCTATGAGCTCGATCCCAGCTCAAAGAGCAAATCCGGCCAGACTAGCTGCCACGTCGACCGCGCCTCGGGCAACGTCGTGAGCGTGCGCCGGGTCAGTTCGCAAGCGATCTCGCATTGGTCGACAATGGGCCGAATCCACCTGAATTACAGCGACGAAAAGATCGATTTCGCGATCCAGGATCCAACCCTGCCGCCGTTTCTCTCCCGGCGAGCCAAACGCTTTCGCATGAATTTTAATGGCCACGACAGCGGCGACGTCGCAATCGATGAAAGCTATACCGACTACAAGAAAGTCACCTGCTACGACGACCGCTTCCAGGTGATCGTACACGAACTGGACACGATACAACTGGGAACGCCGTGAGCTCAGCTTCGAGTCCTTGCTGATTGAGCCGCTGAAAACTCTAAGGAGCGGAAAAGGTAGGGCGAGGCTTCTGGACTCGCTCGTGTGCGGCAAACGTAGCACGCATTCATTTGCGCGGCGCTGGAGGGCGTCAAAACAGATGTTCTTGGCGATGTCTCTCTCTTCGACGGGCGCTCCAGAGGCTCGCCCTACCTTGGGATCCGCTTTTCAGCATCTCCTTATTGCTGATTGTTCACTAGCGAGCGTCCAGCGAGTCGACGACTCCGAAGCGAGCGTGACCCGTTCCGCTCGCGCTGGAACGAACGGGTCGATTGAAGCATACGGCCGCTAACGCACCCGATCAAAAGATAAAGATCTCGGTGTAAAGATTGGCCGAATATCCGCTCGACGAGGCGGAGCCGTAGATGTCGAGGATACCATTGCCGAGGTCGATGACCTGTCCGTTCACGTTTTGCCCATACCAATGACCGTTGACCTGGTGAACATCATAAATCCAGACTGCCGAGTATGACTGAGCCCAGTCGTTGGCCGAATCCGCGTGCCCCTCGCTACCGGCGGCGAAGCCATTTCCCGCCCCCCCTGAACAGGATTAATCACGCAGGACATACCCCGTACATGTAATATCCAGTCCCCGGCTAATCGACTAATGTCAGGCGACACGAGGATGAACGCCACAATGGTGTCGCCTCCAACCCAAACCCCCTACGCAGGCAGGTCAGGCCTGCGTTTCTCAGCATCGATCATGAAATACCTCCTTACGTCCGCGCTCCTGTCCGTCTTCATTGCTGCTGCGGCCCAAGCCAGCGTCATTTGGACCTGCGGAAGCACGACCTCGACGTTCAAAAGCGTTGAGTTTCAAGACAACGACAACAACTACCACTCCACCAACGGCTCGACGGTCACACGCGTAACCGACGCGACGTTTGGCGGCGTCTGGAAATTCCACAAAGACGATCTCGACCGCCGCTCGGAAGCCAAAGGCGCGGCCGGCGTGATCATCAACGGCGGCAGCACCTACTATATCGGCTGGCGCTTCAAGCTTTCGAGCCTAACCAACAACAACTCCATCTTTCAGTGGAAATCCTACGGTTCGCCAATGGTGCAGAACTATCCTATCGTGATCAAAATGATCAACGGGCAGCTCAACCTGGAGCACTACTCCCAAGGTCAGGTGCGGCGCACCCTGTGGGCGGCGAACGTTTCCGCCAATCGCTGGTACAGCCTCGTGCTCAAGGTCACGGTGTCCGACTCCGCCACCGGCGGGAACATCCAATTTTGGTTCGGCGACGACACAACGCCCGAGACTCTGAAGACCGGCGGCACGAGCTTCACCTGCAAGACCTTCGATGGAAGCTCGATCGAGCCGAAGTGGGGCTACTACGGCGAAACCAACACGAACGAAGACGTTTACATCGGCCAGCTGAAGATCGGCACGACGTACAACGACGTCCGTCCGTGGTAGGCTGGCGCGGGCATTGCTCCCGCACCCTCGCATTGCCGCCCTGAGCCCGTCGCCCAGTGCGACGGGCTTACTTTGTCACGGCAACTTCAGGACCGCCGGGAATTAAGCCCGACGGGAGCGGCGGAACAGAGCCAGCACGGCCACAGCAAGCCCGGCGACGAGACCGTAGGTAGAAGGCTCGGGCACTGCTGCGACCGGGGAGGTGAGTGCCACGTTGTCGAAGGTGAAACCAAACGCAGGATTGTCGGCCTCCTGCACCACAAAGCCCCAGGCCGTGATCCGGGCCGCGTCGAGCCCGGCAAGGGAGAGAGGCATCGCCCTCTCCATCGCCGAAGGACCGGTACCAAAGCTGGCGAGGGAGAATGGGGTAAGTGCGGAGGAGAGATTTTCGTCCTCCACATAAAACCACAGCGAAGGCGTGGCATTCGCTGCCGCCGCAAAACCCCGGAGGACCACGGAAGCATAACCAGTCCAATCGGCGGGCGCTGACAGGAACTCGATGAAGCCATTGCCAATAGCGCCCCCGGGAGCGCCAGCGCCGAAGTCGCCAACGGTAAAGGTCGCGGCACCCGATTGTGCGGCGAGCGCTGACCAACTCGTCGAGTCCGCAGGAAAGGGCTGCGAATAAACGGCGGGCGTGAAGGAGGAGAAGTCGCTGAGCAGGAGTTGGCCGTGCGCGACCGAAGTCGCGACCAGCAGGAGGATGAAGAGGCGTTTCATGGGTTAATAGGTTTTGTTTTGGATTAAGTTGTCAGCGCCCGTTCCGGCGGGCCGCACGATCAGGATGGGGCGGCCAGGCTTGAGCAGCACGGTGGAGCCGGCGTCGGCGGGGGCCCCCTGCCTCTTCCAGGTGGCGCCGTCGTGGTAATAATTCAGCCAGGCAGCTCCGCTCCACAACCGCACGTGATCGCCGGCCGTGGGGTTCCCCAAATTACTTGTCCAGCCCGGCAGGAGGGCCTGGAGCGGAAAGCTGGTGAAGGTCTCCGCCACCGGCAGAAGCGACACGAACGACGAGCCGCCTCGCGCCACCCGCACATTCGCGGGGGTGGCGGAAACTTGGCCGAGCATCACAAGCGAGGTGGTGGCACCGCGGCGGAAGAGCATCCAGCCTTGGTGAGGCAAGACCGCGGTCGCATCCGCATTCGCCCCGCCCTGATTCTGCCAGAATGAGCCGTTGTGGAAATAAGTCTCCCACGCGCTGCCGTTCCACATGCGCAGCCGGTCCGCGGTCGCCTCGGTGCCGGACTGCAATGTGCCCGCCGGGAAAAGCGAGGCCAGGGTGTCGGCCGGCAGCAATTCGTAGGTGTCCGCTCCGGGCACCACGCCGATCGCGTTCAGATCGACGCCCTCCGCCACGAGACTGAGCTGCGTGGCCGTGTTCTGCGCTCCCAGAGCCGTCGACACAAGGAAGGTGCGACCCGCCGCGTTCCCCCTTGTGATCCGGAGGAGATAGGGGGTGGTTGCCTGCGAGAGCTGGCCGGGCATCCAGCTCGCGGAGCTGTTCTCAAGCGTGCGTGCGCCGAGGCCGCTTATAAACCCGGCAGCTTGGCCGCTAACCGCACCGAGGACCTCATTCAGCGGTAAGCTGAGCGCGGTTTCCTGATTTTTTGGAAACACATAGGTCATGCGTCCGAAGGGCGTGGTGGCGTGTGTCACACCATCTGCCGTCACAGAGAGACGAAGATAGCGATTTGGCGACGATGTGTTGGCGTCAACGACAGTGACGTTTTCACCGACGCTCCCGGGGCTCGCCGCCAGGATGGTCCAGATTTTAAGATCATCGCTCGCTTCGACCACGTAGCTGACGTCGCCGCGGGCATGCAGGAAGGTCAGCGTCAACCGGCCGGCATCGATTCCCAGCGTCGGGAGCCCGGCGCGGTTAGGAGACCTCGCATCCGTGCCGAGTGCGTATTCGAGCAGCGCGGACAGGAGGTCGCCGTCGAGGTCCGTCCCGGCGGCCGCCGCAGTGAAACCGACCGTGAGGTTTACGGACGCGGATGTGGTCGACGCCGTGTCGTTATCAAAGGCCCTCGCCACGACCGAATGCGCGCCCGGCGCCGCATTTGCCCAGGCGAAGCTGTAGGGAGACGTGTTGTCCGTTCCCACGAGGACGCCATCCGCGTAGAATTCGACCCGGTCGATGTTGCCGTCGTTGTCGGAAGCATCAGCCGAGAGCGTGACGGCGGCCGGCAGGAGGAAACGGGTGCCGTCAGTCGGCGCGGTCAGCGCGATGGTCGGCGGGACATTGCTTCGGTTGGCCACGGTGACGTTGGCGATAGCCGAAAGGCTCGCGCGGTTCTCGTTGTCGATCGCCACCGCGGAGAACGTATAGGTGCCGGCGCCTTGCGGCGGAGCGGTCAGTTCGTACGGCGCAGTGGCATCCGAGCCGAGTTTGGTCGTGCCGAGGAAAAAGTCGACCCGGGCCACGGTGCCATCCGGATCGGTCGCGGTGGCCTTGAGCGTGACCGCGGCAGGCGCCGTGTAGGTCGCGCCTCCAACCGGGGCGGCCAGCGTCACGACCGGTGAAAACGCGTTGGCCGTGGAAAATCTCGCCGACGGACTGGACCCTTGGTTGATACCGTCGAAAGCCATCGCGCGCCATTCATAATGCGAGGCTTTTTCGAGCCCGGTCCAGGTCAGCTGGGCGACGGTTTCACCCGGGGCGAGCGAGACCGTGCCGAGCGGGATCCAATCGGATACAGGCGATTGCATGTCGTAAGGCAGAACGAAGGTCCCCTGCAGCGTGGGAATACCGTCCGTGGCATTGGGCGCGCGCCCGAGGGAAGGCGAATACGCCTCCGACGTGATCGTGTTGCTCGCCGGCGAGAATGTATAATAACGCAGAAACCCGTTTCCGCCATTCGCCGCGCCTTGGTAGTCCTGAAGGATCGAATACACGGTGCGTCCCTGATAGACGTCCGTGCGGCGTCCTTCCGCGTGGATGTGTCCGCAGAGGAGCATGAACAGATTCGGGTTGTTCTTCAGTCCATCGTAAATCTGCTGGCCCTGACCGCCGAAATTGGCCGGGTTGCCGCCACCGACGATCCAGTGACTCGTCACGAGGGCACGACGGTGCGGGTGTGCCTTGAGCAATGCGTCCGCCCAGGCGATGACGGCGGGATCAGCCGCGGTGCGATATTCCAGATGGATGATGATGAAATCCAGGCCGCTCGCGCTGAAGAGCTGATAATTGTTGTCGTTGTTCGCGCCGTAGTTGCCGCCCCAATAAGGACGGCCGAGATACCGGTTCACGCCGAAGTACTGATTGTAGTAGAAGGTCGCGGACTCGGGATTTCCGATAGACGCCTGGTCGTGATTGCCGGGCGCCGCACCGAACGGGATGCCATAAGCGCGCAGGGTCGTGGCGTGGTTTTCCAGGACGGTCATTGCCTGGTTCGCATTGACCCATTGCTGAGGGATCGAATCCCCGTTCTCTACGATGTCGCCCATGTGGGTGACGAAAGCAATATTGCGAACGTCGCGCTGACTGACGATCCAGTTGGTCTGAGCGAGGAAGTGCGCGAGGCGGGTGCCACCCGTATTCTGCGAGTAGTATTGAGTGTCAGGGATCGTGACCAATGTGAAGTCCGGGCCAGGGGTGGCCGGCGTCGTCTTTCGTCCATAGAACGTGACGGTCGTGCCATCGCCTTCCGGGTCGGCCACGTTGGCCGTCAGCAGGACGGAGCTGCCGATACCAGTGGCATTATTGACGGGGCTGGTCGGAGTCGCGACCGGCGGCTGGTTGGGATTCGGTGTCACGCTGAGCGTCGCGACCTGGCTGGTTTCGGTCGCACCGAGATTGTCGATCGCTCGCGCGACCACTTGGTACGAGCCGACGGCGGGCGGCGTCCACGCATAGGCGTAAGGCGCGGTGTTATCCTCCCCTACCTTAACGCCCTCGACGAAGAATTCGACCCGAGCAATGCTGCCGTCGGCGTCTGCGGCTGTCGCCGCAAACGTGAACGCTGCCGGGTACACCGAGGACGCGCCGGCGGCGGGAGCATCCAGCACGATCGAAGGGGATACGTTGATCGTCGAAAAGGGAGCGCCTTCGACCCAGGTTGGATTTCCCACGACGGCGCCGACAGGAGCGCCGGTGACCGTCGTGGAATTTTCGACCGAGGTCCCCGCGGCTTCGTTGAGGCCATAGCGCGCGATAAGGCCATCGGCCGCGGAGATTTCAAAATCCTTTGCGGCAGCGATCTGAGCAGGTGTGCGCACGATATTCCAGAGGCGGACTTCATCGATGCGGCCGGCAAACGCGCCCTCGCGCACACCGCTGGAGTTCATCGCGGTCGCAATCCCGAAGTGTTGAATCGTGTCGAAACGCGGACGCGCGCCCACCGCCGCGGTGGCGGATCCCACCTGGACACCGTCGAGGAAGAGTTTCCACGTGGCCGTCGCGCCGTCGTAGGTGGCGGCAGCGTGATGCCACGTGCCGTTCTGGATCGGTGCGTTCGTGCCGATGACGGGGTAGTTCTGCCCGGCGCTCAGACCGGGCGCGGGGTACGTTTCAAAATCGGCCACGAGCCGGCCCGCCGCGTCGATGCCGAAGAAGTAGCCACAGTCCACATTGCTGCCGTCGCTTTCGCCGCGGCCCTTGCCAAAGAGGGGCACGCCGCTGACTCCGCCCGAGCCGGAGCCGGAAACAATGCCGGCTCCTTCCTTCCGGAACCAGCACTCAATGGTGAACGCATTGGACGGAGGACCGCCGAGATTCAATTCCGGCGCCACGCCCATCGTCACAAAATCGTCCACGCCGTCAAACCGCAGAGCGGTATTCGACGGAGGACTCGTCGGATCGAAATTGACGATCACCGTGACTGCGGAACTGACCGCAGATGCCGCGAGATCGTCCACCGCCCGCACGGTGTAGCGGTAGGTGCCGGAACCGAGATTCGTCTGCGTCAGCTCATAGGGAGCCGTATCGTCCGTAGCGATCACCACGCCGTCTCGCAGAAACTCGACTTGCGCGACCGAGCCGTTGGCATCGGCGGCGGATGCCTCAACGATGAAGGCGGCAGGCGCCAGGTACGTGGTTCCGCTGGAGGGCGAGGTGATCGCAACAAACGGCGCCGGATTGGCGTTGAACGGAGCACCCGTCGACCAGACCGGGCCGTTGGTCAAGGTTCCCGTGATCGTGGAGGCTGCCGTGCTGGTAAGCGTCGGGCCGCTGCCTTCGCTCATGCTCCAGCGGGCCACCAGACCCGGCGCGCTCGCCAGTTGCTGATTGATCGTCGCCTGGATCTCGAACTGCGTGCGGGCGCGATTCCAGATGCGCACTTCGTCCATCAAGCCGAAAAAGGCACCCTCGGGAACGCCGGTGGAATTGAGCGCGGCCCCCAGGGCAGAGTGTTGGATGCTATCGCTGCGCGGGACCTGACCGCCGGTCGTGCCGGTCGCCTCGAGACCGCCGTTAAGGTACAACCGCCACTCGAAAGTCGCGGCATCGAAAGTAACGGCGGCATGCTGCCAGGTGCCGGTCGAGACCGGGTTGGTGCCGACAATGGGATGATTGAGGCCCGTTGCCAGGTCTTCAAAGTCGGCCGCGAGTCTTCCGGTCGTTCCTTGAATGCCGAAAAGATAATTGCAATCCACCGTGGAACCATCGCTTTCGCCGCGGCCCTTGGAGATCAGTGGAACGACTGCCACACCACCGGAACCGGATGACGCCGTTACACCGGGGCCGTCCCGCCGGAACCAGAGCTCAAGCGTGAAGCTGCCCAGCCCCAAGACCGGATTGTTGCCGAACGTCACGTAGTCGTTGGTACCATCGAAAAAAAGACCGCCAGCGCCTCCCGGAGGCTGCACCGTTACCGCGCGGGTCGCTGACATCGCCGCGGCTCCGCCCGTATCGATGGCGCGGGCGCGCAGCACATGCGTACCGAGAGAAAGCGACGAGACTGAGAAGGCATAAGGCGCGGCGAGATCCTCGCCGAGCTTCGTGGAACCGTCGTAGAACTCCACCTTGGCAATGCCCTGCGCATCAGAGGCCGTGGCTTCGATTGTGAAAGGCACGCCCTGGCTAATCGTGGCGCCATCGGCCGGAGTCGTGAGCGCGACGATCGGTGGAGGATTGATCGCACCCGTGGTGAGAAAGGCGAAGCTGAAGACGTCCTCCGCCGGATCGATTCCATCCTCGAGTGACGGCGTCGTCGTCGCATTGGTCAGGTCCCGGCTTTCGATGACCCACCGCCCATTGGACGAGTCCCATTCGGCCGAAATGATATTGTCGAGCATGTTGCCCGCACCGCCCGCCGCCGCGCCGCCCCATTCCGGACTCACGATGAGGACACCGGTCGAGTTGCTATGCCCAGGAATCGAGAGGTACCACTGCCCCACTCCGCCCTTGGTCACGATGAAAGCACCCGCCGCGATATCCGTGCTGGCGTTCTGATTGACCCGCCCAATGGCAGCCAGCTGGTTGCTTCCCACACCCGACGCAGGCAGATAGACGAAAGCGACCGGATCGGCTTCGTAGTTCGCGCCGGTGGCTTCGTTGTCTTTGCAGAAAATCGAGAATGAACCGTCGGCATTGGGACGGCTGAGAGCGTAATTGTCTTCATTCTTGGCACCGTTGACGAGCAGTACGCCTTCGTCGGAGGACGCCCCAAAGGACGTGAGATCGAGAGTGTATTGGCCCGCGGTAGCCGTGTTCTGGAAAGGCTGGCCCGTGCCCAAGGTGATGCCGGGAGACGCCACGATCGACGTCAGCACCGTGTTGTTCGCCGCATTGGTCGCCACACCGCCGAAGTACTGTGAGTAAGGAAAATAGCCGAAAGCCACGTTCATGTTCACCTCATCGCCCTGAGCCGCCCGAAAAAGCGAAAGAAAGTAGCCGGAGGCGTCGGACGACGTGGCGGTGGTCGCGTAGAAAGGGGCGATCGGATTGCCGGTCGCGGAATCGTCCCGGCCATTCTGGCGGACGCTGCTGATCAGGACCCCCGATGCCGTGTCGCTAGGATTCCCGAAACTCAGGTTGTAGTCAGCGCGGTTGCGCACCGCGGGAATCGTAAAGCCGGGGGTGCCGCCGGGGGCGATCGCGACGACGATGTCGCCGGGATTGTTGTTAAAATTTAGCTGTGTGACATCGAGATTGCCGAACTGCAGAGTTTGCGCTCCGAGCGCAAAAGGCAGCGTGCTGGCGAGAGCGGCGAGGAAACGTTTCATGAGAATAGAAGGAGAAAACGAGGAAATAGTCAGCTGCGGGTTTGGCGCGGCGCGGCGGCTTCACGGCGCGCCTGAGCGAGCAGCGGATCAAGCTCTGCTGCGACGTTGCGAAGAGCGGGCAATCCCCGCTCCAGATTGGGCAGGCCGGTCAGATGGCGATGAAGGTCCTCCGCCGCGTCGCGAGCTTCGATGATCCGTCCCGCCTGCAACAGCAACTGCGCCCGCTTGAGCAGCCAAGGTTCCGGACGCGGGTCCTTCTGGGCGAGGAGCTCGAGTCGGCCCACAGCAGCGTCGATTCGACCGAGTCCAGCCTCAAGGGCCAGTGCGCGAGTCAGCAATGAGGGGATTGGCCCCAGCCGCGCGATGGCGCGATCCAAGGCCTCCACGGCTTCGGTGGAAAAGCCCCCGGCCGAAAGGGCGTCCGTGGCTTCCTGCGTGAGATCGAGGTTGTTAAACGTCTCCGAGTGACGCAGGACAGCCCGATAGTCCGCCCACGCCGCTTCGGTTCGGCCCAGCACAGTGTGGACTCGCGCACGAGTCGTCAGCGCCTGCAAGTGCGCGGGCTCTTTCTCCAGGAACGCATCCAGCAGGACTTTGGCCTCGGCTTGCCGGTCCAGGCCATGCAAGGCTTGCGCCTTGAGCGGCGCGCTGTCGCGGCGGTGCGGGGCGAGCCGCTCGAACACGGCAACCTCGGCGAGCGCATGGTCCCATTCCCGGTGCTCGCCATAGAGCGTCGCGAGTGCGAACCGCGCCTCCGGATTTTTCGGTGCAAGGGCCACTGATTTCTCCGCCGCCGCAATCTTTTCGTGCAACGCACCGTGAGCCCACATGTACCCGGTGGAGACAAAGATCGCCAAAAAGCCCAAGGCGAGTCGGCCCATTCGGGACAGGGAAATGCGGAAGAGATGCATGGCTTTCGATGCGCGCCGACGCGTGGTGGTCGAAATCGCGAGTGCGCGCCGGACCGTGCGCCACCCGCCGCCGCGCCAGCAAACCCAAAGAAACGTGCACGCAGAATTTCACCGGCGCGTCACCGAGCTGTCACTCAGCCGCGCCGAGTTTGGTCGCAGACTCCCGTTTACACACCGCAACGGACCGACCAGAGCCGTTCAGGCTTCTGCTTCGGGTTCGCTTTGGGCAGTGTCCTGCAGCGGCTTCGGCTTCAACGTCACCTTGAATGGCTTTTTCCCTGCGGGCTGGCCGAAGATTGCGTCCATCAACTTTTCTTCTGGGGTCTTTTCGTGAAGTTCGCCAGGGGAGAAATTACGCGGCAGCGTTCGGTCGGTTCTGGCAGCAAAGGGACTCGTACGCAGCCGAGCCTCCGACGCTTCGAGCGCGGCCGCCGCCTCTCCTAGGAACAGATCGATCGAATGATGCAGCGGTCCCACGAGTAGCGCGTAGAGCGACGCGAGCTGCCCGGCGGCGTCTTCGTCAGACTGGCGAAGGTCGCCGATCAAACGGAGCACGTCTTCGAGTTGCGCCATCGCGCGCAATGTCGCCAGCAGAAGATCGGCCTCGTCGGTCGGCTGTCCCGGTCGAAAGACTTCCACCAGGGCATCGGGATCGCGCAGCATTGACAGAAAGTAAGCGCGGCGTTCGCCGTTTTCCGTGTGGGGCGAACCGAGGCGGGCCACGGCCGACACGTCCTCGGAAAAGAAGGCTTCGCCGACGAGGGCCAGCACCCGGTAGTACTCGTCCAACGCAAACGGCGCAGCGGCCCGGTGCTCCGTCCAGCGACCGCCCAAATGCCGTCGAAGCCTCTTGGGCAGGTCGTTCTTCAGCTTCACCAGCGCAAAGCTCAAATAGTTCACGTCGGCGAGCATATCCTGGTCGGGAGCGTGGACCGGACGTTCCGTCACGAATCCCGCGTAGATCGAAAACTCAAGAAGGCTGTGGTAAAATAGAAGGTGCCTGAGTTGTTCGCGGGCCCACTCCAGCATCTGGCGGCTGATCCCGGGAGATGCCTCCGCCGATGGACGCGCGAGAGCATTCTGCGCCTCGGGGTTGGCAAGAATCTCTTGTAATCGGGCGATATCGATCAACGTGGGCCCGTAACGGCCGGTCAAATACGCGGTATTGGCCTCGGCGGTGGTCATCGAAGAGCCTTGAGCACGTGATCAACGGGAATGTCGTAGCCATCGACGGGCTTGCAGAGGCCGCTATGGGTCCGCGCCGGCACCCGCTCCGCCGTCGGGTCTTCCAAAAAACGCTGATTCGTTACAACGGGATCGGAGATCGCCCAAACGACTGAGCGCGCCTTGACGTATTCCGCCGGGCGCGCCGCGAACACCAGGGCTTTTTCCGACTCCGACAGCAAGGTCTTCAGGAAAGGGGAGTCCGGGTCGAGGTCGCGGATCGACTGATAACGCAATTGCAGCAGGCCCCCGATCAAGCCGCCGAGGAATGGCAGGTTCGCAAAGAGCGCGGCGCCGAGCTTGGCGCCGTTGGCGCCCTTATGTGCGGGGGCGAACAGAACGAGCTGAATCGCGGCGGTCCAGGGATCGCCATTCCGATGGTGTTCAATCACTGCTTGTCGCGCCACGGCGGCCCCCAACGAATGAGCGACCAAGGTGAGTCGCGTAAATCGAAAAGCTGGAGGCCGCACGGCATACTGATACTGGCTCGCGTTGACGAACGTGGCCGGTGATTTCCACAGGCGATCGATCGCGTGATATAATTCGACCCCGCTTTCCTCCGCGCCCTGGCGCAGGCTGTCATAGCCATAGAAAAGCAGATCGACGCCAGCGGATTCGGTCTTCTGCAGCAGGCCGAAAGGGAATCGGTCCCACGTGGTCTGCGGCGCGCCATTGAAGCCATGCACAAAAACGACCAAGTGCCCCGCCGGCTGCAGCGACCAAAACCCCAGACTTTGACGACCGAGAATCGAGGGACAGGGTGGTGTGTGCGTCATGGAGGCGCGTGAGCTAGGCGCAGTCCCCAATCCCACGGCAAGCTCATGACTAACCCAGTTGCTTCACCAAGCGCAAGAGCCGCGCGAGTCGGTACTGGGCCATTACGACTACCCACGAATTGGGGGGTGTTCGGTCAGCGTGGCAGCGGCGGAAGCGAGCGCAGGTTCTCAAAGCCGGGAAAAGCTTCCGCCACAAGATCGAGGTCGAGGTGCTTGCCGAGCCACTGGCCGGTCACGGGGTTGAAACGGATGTAACGTCCATCGCACTCGAGCATTTTCGCCATGAAAAAACGCGAATCGGGATAGAGATGCTTCCCCTGCCCCAGGATCGCCTCCGCATCGGCGGGAAGCGCCGCATTCTCCAAACTGTAGATGCGCCTGTTTCTGAGAAATCCACCCATGGGAGCAGTCGGGGCAGCTTCGAGATCGGCGACCAACTGCATCCCCGCGGCTTCGTCGAGGAGGTTATGGCTCCAGGACACAATCCGCTCGTGGTCGATGACCGCAGCTTCCCACACATCGCCGTTCTTTATGAAGCAAACGTTGCCCAAATGACCGTCCTCCCAGATCAGATTTTTGTCGGCGAGATCCCGAAACAACTTGAGCAACGCCCGTTGATGCTCCCGCGGCATGCGTCCACCCACGATATGCGCGAAACAGTCCGCCTCCATTGCCGTGCTTCCCCAGTCGGCGCTTTGACGGACAGCCCCCTGATAGCTGTACGTGCGAGAGGCAGCCGGCAAACGGGCCTGGACCACATAGGGAAAGTTTCCACCCGTCTCACCGCCCCACAGCTGCAGATTTTTGATCCCATGCTGGTTCAGCAACAAAGCGGTCCTGCGCTGGCGCTCGACCAGCGCGGCACCTTTGGCCCCTCCCTCCTTCATCACTTTGATCACGAGAGGAGTGTCCGCCGCCATGTCTCCCGGAAACCAATTACAGACGGCCTTGGGATCGCCACGATATTCGTAGACCACCGCATGTTCTCCGACGCCAAGCCGACGCCCCACCGCGATCTGCTGGCCGGAGGGAAGGCGGATGGTGCCGCCGGTGGCCGCGGGGAAACCGTGCGGCACTTCCGGAAGCCGCGGGAGCAGCAACGTCGAATTGCTGGGCATCGTGGAAGAAAGAGGTGTTTCGACCGGTGCAGGCACGGGGAGCTTCGGGCGGGCAAGTCCGAGCTCCCGCTGCAAAATTCGCTCGGTCATGCGAGCCGCAGTCATTTCATCGATCGCAAGGGTCCGAATCCGCTCGAGCCGGCGCAGGTGGGGCTCCAGGGCCCGATCGACCGCCAACACCCGCCGATGCAGATCGGTGACGCGTCGTAACGGATCGACCTGCGCCAGGCGGGCTTCAGCGAGACCGGCGGCATAGGCCAGCTTTTGCTCGGTCGCCAGCGCGGCGAACACCGGCAGTTTTCCCCTCTCCACCGAAGAGACGATCGCCTGCAGGTTGGCCATCGCGGCGGCATCGTGCACCGCGGCGGTGAAACGTATCCACTCGCTCGCGACAGCCAGAGTCGAACCGATCAATCCGATCGCCACCGCAATGCCCGGTGTCCGCCGGGCTTCGGCGATCGCCATCCGCCGGGGCCCCAAAACCGCATAGGAGCCGAGCGCGAACTCGAGATCCTTGCGACCTGCCCACCAATTCGGCACATCCTCGAACAAGGTCTTCCCGAGGAACGCGCCCGAAACGAACAAACTCACTCCACGGAAAAAGACGGTGCTGGGCGCGAAGAAGACGAGGGTCGAACTCACGAGCACAATATCCGTCTCGATTTTGGTGAGCGCTCGATTGGCAAAATGCTCGTTCGCGATCGCCTTGACGCCACCCAGCCGACCGATCGCGAAAGGATTCGGCTCCCAACCCGCCCCATTCGCCGTTCGCCTTAGCATGTGCGGGCGCAACCAGGCGGCGATGGACTCGAAGCCGGTCCCCGTCAGCTCGAGGAGCTTTATCATCTCGTCGTCCTTAATGCCTTCCGCCGCGACCAGAGCCGCATCCATCGCGTCAACGTAGGTCGTCAGGGCCGCCGTCGTGGCTTTGATCATCCAGGCGCGCCTGGCTTCGCCCGGCGGGTACGCCCGATTCAGAAAGGCCTCATCATAGACGCTGCTGAACGGGACCATCTGTTGATAGAGGGATTCGACGGGATGCGGCACCGGGATGTTCGCAAGGGGATTGGTGGAATCCGCCATCGCAGGCCGCGCCAGATCGTAGAATTGCTGCAGGGCCGATGGATCGGTTTGGGCGCGTTGCTGCAGGGCCCTGATTTCGTCGCGCATGGGCGCGAGTAGCCGGACGTAAGCCCGGCGCAGCATCAGCATCGCGGCGTAGTCGCCCATATAGATCGGAATCTCCTGGTTCCCGTGAGCGATGTGCCGGTAGGCAAACCGGCCGAGCGAAGTGCCCTCGCGCGGCTGGCCCGGCGGCGCCTTCTTTTTCGAGAGACGCTCGGCTTCCTGCAGCCAATGATCCCAATACGCCTCGACAGCGGCGGGGCTTTGCTCGATGCCGACGCCGGCGGCCTGCTCCATTAGCACCGCGCCATCGCGGGGCAGAAGCGCCAGGATGCTGGCCCCGTTTTCGATCACTTCGTCCACCACCCCTTCCGTTGGCGGAAGCTCGCCATTCCGTGAGACGACGCGGATTACCGGAGATTCATAAAGCAGCGCATCGGTCGGCGAACGCCGCAGAAGCAGAGACGGCTCCCCGGCCACCGGCCAGGGTTGCTGGTTCTTGAAAACGACGCATTCCAACGCCTCTAGGCCACACGCGGCGTTCACGCGCGCCCGTACCTGAAAGCGGTCGTGCAGGAAAACGGTTTGAACCGGGTCGCTGTTATCTTCCCCGAGCGGTCGAACGACTTCAAGGGCGGCCGACACGTTGCCCCTGCCCTCCAGCCATTCCACCGCGAGGTTATTCAGCGTGAACCGTTTCACTCCCGCATGGATGCCGGGCCCAAGCGTCGCGCGGATCAACGCGGCATCCGCCACGGCGAGCGTTTCGCTGTCCTTGCGTTCCAGCAGCGACGTCGCCTGCCGCCGCGCCTCCCGCCAAGGGACGTCCAATTCGCGAATGTAGGGCTCCTCGAATTCCTCCGAATCGACGTCCAGCAGCGTGTAGGTGATTCCGGCATCTGCGGACCTCACGGACGGCGCTCGCCCCGTCTTGAACAAGCCAAAGCCATACACGACCAATACGCGGTCATTTTCTCCCCAGCCTTCGGCATACTCCCGGCTGAAGATGCCACGCCAGTATTGTTCGGCCTTTCGGCCTCCGTCGAGACGCCCGACCCGCAACACCACCTGCTTAGGCAAAACCTGAATTTCCGGATATTTCCCACTCTCCTCGCTGGGCGCCCCTACTGTGATCCGCATGGCCAGGAGCGGCTTGATCCGTTCCGAAAGACGCAAGTCCGGCAGTTTGTCGCGCAATACGACCGTGGGAACTCTCAGCTGCAAGCCAGCCAGAAACGAATCGAGGGACGATGCACCGCCCGCTCCATTTGGCCCGACCGATTCGAGATGCGTTTCCACGATCCGTCCCAGACGTTCCGGAGCCCCCGCACGCGCCGCGAGCCGCGCTGCTTCCCTACGCGCCAGGACCAAATCGCGGAGCACCTGTCGGGCGGAGGCGAGACGATGCGCGGTCGCCAGCAGCGCCTGCTCGGACGAGTCGAGCAATCGCCGCTCCTCTTCGCCGACCGGGGCCGCCGCCGCGGCGAGGAGTGTCGCCCGCTCCGTCGGCGTGACGTCTGTACGGCGGGCGATGTCCTCGGCCACGCGGGCCCACGACTCGCCGATCCGACGGACGTCCCCGTCCGCGCGAGCCTGGGCGAGGCCGATCGACCTCACCGCATCGGTCAGATCGATATCCCACGCGGAGACGACGGCATCTTCAAACAGACGGTCCGCTTCGTCGCCAAATTGCTGAAAAGTGATGACTCGGCGCTTCAGCTCGTCGGCGAGGGCCACCAGGCGGCGATCCGCGCGCGCCAGGACTTGGAATGCCCGCGATACTTCGGTCATGACCTCGGTTTCGGGCATCGCGTGCCCGCTCCGATGCCTGACCTGGCCGACGAATTCATTTCGCCAGCGATGGGACGCTTGCGCGACTGACGTTTCCAACGTGCTCAAGGCAGCTTTGGTTTCACGACGCAACGTTTCGCCGGGATCATCCTGGCCTCGCAGCGTCGCGATCGGAACCAGCGTTAACGAGGACACAAGGCACAACGCGAAGACTCGCACGCGTAGTCCGAAACGCCGCCGGTGGATCATTGTCATGGTGAAAAGGGGTCAGGGCGCTGCAGACGGGGTGTCCCAAAGCTCGAGGAAAACACCATCGCCTCGGTTGGCTTTCGACGGATCGCGCTGTGTCCGACGGATCTCCGCGATACGCTCGATAATATCGTTGCCCGCACGCGCCTCGGTCGGAAGCTGGGAGCCCGCGAGCCCGATCAGTGCCTTCAACTGCACGATGTTGGAGAAGGCCAGCTCGCGCTGCCACCCACTCTGCTCCGGACTGCGCGCGGCATTATGTGAAAAACGGATCGCTTCATCGAGCAAAGCCTTGACCAAGGCGTTCAACTCCTCGGGCGACCCCCAGCCTGCTTCGGCCAAAGCGCGGCGGGCTACGTCCTTTTGCGGAGAAATTTTTTTTCCATCGCACAGGAGGTCTCGGAGTTCCTTGCGCGCGGCCCGCGCGGAATCCTCCCGCTGTGTCGCCCGCGCCTCGTCAGGCGACGCGGAGGGCTTCAGAAGCTGCACCAGCAGCTTGAATGCGGCGTCGCGCAGATCGACGCGGTCAAACTTGCGCGGATTGGGACCGTCCGCCGTCCCATGAAGGTCCAGCAGCGCCTTGGCGAGGCGGGCCGCGATCGTGTCCGACACGTAGGTAGCCTCGCTCGCGGCCAGCGCGTCGATCGCCGCGGCGGCGGTTTCCGAAGAGTCCACGCAGAAATGACGGTGCAGGACACACGCGGGTTTGGCCCCGCGCCCCTGAGCCTGCAAGGCTTCGTAGTCCGCCGTGATTCGTTTCTTTTGTTCGCCGTCGTCCGTCGAGGCGAACCGCCGATGCAACGCCAAAAGCGCCGCGGGCTCATTGTGCCCCGATGACCCGGGCGAGGCGGCTTCGATCGACCGCACCAGATGCGACAGGACCTCGCATCCTGTGAAGAAGATGACATCCGCCGGCTGATCTCCCTTCGGTTGGTCGCGGTGCCGCACCGTCGCCAAATCGAGCAGGAACACGAGCATGCTCAAAGCCGTGCGATCGAAGCCCGATCCCGACAAGCGGTAAGCTCGCTCACGGGCGACCGCCTCGAGCAATTTGCGATGCACATCCGTCAGGCTCGAGTCCTGGATGGCGTGCACCACGGGCATTCGCTTCACCATCAATTCTTTCATCGCCGCGATTGCTTCAGCCTGTCGGCGCTGCGCCCAAGAGGTTGCGTGACCATTCGCGTCCTGCACCGGCGGGTCCAGCAGCAAGCGAATGACCGCGCCTTCTTTTACGCCGGCCGGCTCCGGCGGCAGAGTGATATCGTTGCGCCAAAGTCCGAGGGCCCCGGTCGGATCGCCCGCGCGCCGAGCCATAGCAAAATAGTTCCGGCTGCCCATGGCGATGCCGCTGAGCTGATCGCGATTTGAAAAAAGGGCGCGCACATCCAAATCCGTATCGAGATCGGGAACTACCGCTTGAATCCAAAGACCGTTGATCGTCACATTTTCGCTCCGTTCGGCCCCAGAAGCGTCGAAAGCAATAATCGTATATTCGGGGCGCCCCTCCAGTGTGTTGAACGGCGCCGATGGGGTTCGCGCTCCCCTCTCGCCGACAACGATGCACGAGATATAGGAACGCTTGCTCATCGGCTCTTCAAAAATCACAGCGGGAGCCAGTCGAACCCGAAGCACATCTCGGTTCTTAAGCCCCTCTGGACTGAGGTAGATTGTATCGGCAACGGCGACGAACGGACCGAGGCACAACCCCAGTCCCCCCACCCACCGCCAGAACGCGCCGGAAACGAACGTTCCAATCATTGATCCCACCGTGGTTTCCGATCGCTCTGACCGCAACCCGATTCGTGGCACCACTCCGCGGTGGGGGATTCCCGAACCTTAAGCCGGCACGGCGCCGCCACACCGTACAACGTGGAGTCCGTGGTGTTTCGGACGGCCCCGAAAAGCGGGGCAGCCGGTCAACGTTCGACTTCGAGTCCCGTTCATGCTGCAACCAATCGTGAGCTTGAAAGAATCGCAAGAAGCCCATTGCGGGAGGGTCGCTCATTCCGCTCGACCTTTCAGTGAAGATTTCCTCGTGGCCGACGTCGGGGCGGCGCAGTCATAGTTAGAAACATCGGCAGAGTCCGGGACCCTGCGATTGGCTCCTGCGAACAGTCAAGCGCAAGTCATCTTGTCTTCGCTCCGGTGGCCCAAACCGAGTGGCAAACGCAGGACTCGCGATGACCCGCGAAAAAAATCGTTAGGGGCAAAGTGGCCGCCTCACGCGTTTGGCTGCGTGGAGATGCGCGAACTATTTCTGCGGCCATCGCAAATCGATGCATCTGGTGCGGAGAGTTGCGCGTTGCTTCCCGTGTTGGTGAGAGAGCTCGAGTTAGCATTCCGCTGGCTCCCCCTTCCTCACACGCTATGAATACCCGACATCGCATCATCGGGCTGCTGGCGCTCGCGCTTTTGGCGGCCCTTCCAGTCCAGGCACAATTGATTGTGCAATCCTCCGTTTCGCCCATCGGCGGAATGTTTCGCTACGAGTATCGCATTTCCAACCAAACGTCCGCGGATTTCTCCATCGTGACACTGGGCGGCTTGGTCCCCCAGGCCGCCACCGTGCAAGCCCTCGCCTCTCCAGCGGGCTTCTTGGCTTCATTCGATAGCGGGCTCGGCTTGCTCTCCTTCATCGAAGGGACGCAACCCTTTCTCGCCGGCCTCACCTCGGGAACTTTCAGCTTCGAAAGCGCATACGCGGCCGGACCAGGCACGTTTGAAGCCATCGACACCATGGGGGGGGCTGCCCTTGGCCAGGTCGCCTTTGTTCCCGCCACCGCCGTTCCCGAACCCTCCACCTATGCGCTCATCGGCGCGCTTCTCCTTTTAGGACTCGCGGCCCGTCGACGCTTCATCGCCTCAAAATCATGAAAAACAAAAATATCCATCTCACCCTCTTGGCCATCTCGCTGTTCAGCGCCTGCGGCACCTTCGCCGCCAGCCACAGCGACGCGCCTCTCATCAAACAGGACCCGCAGGCGAACATCACGGATGTATACGCTTTCGTGGGCACGAAGTACGACGCGCCGGCGACGAAAGTGCTCAATGTGATCGTGCATGTGCGCCCCTTCTCCGAGCCCGGCGATGGCGTGATGTACGATAAATTTTCCGACGACGCGCTCTACAGCATTCATATCGCCGACCCAAACACCGGAGCGACCCTGACGCGGTACGATTTTCGCTTCTCCTCCGTAACCGGCGGATTGAAGAATCTGGACACGATCCTCAGCTACGGGCTCGGCACCGCGGCCGGACCGATCCAGGACGTGGGAGACGCGCAGCAAAATTATCTGCAGACGTACTCCGTGACGAAAGTTGCCAACTCGTCGTCCGTCGTAATCGCGGAGTCCCTGAGAACACCGCCGCCGAACGTGGGAAAAAACACCACGCCGCGGTACAACGACGCCTCGGGCAAAGCCGTCTCCGGCGCGATTTCCTTCGCGACCCTGGACCGCTACACCCAGCAAACGGTCTACTCAGCGGGTTCCGGCGAGGCACTGTTCGCCGGACCGCGGGAGGACGGCTTTTTTGCGGACACCCCCGCAATCTTCGACTTCCTGGATTCCCGCATTCTCGATAACAATGGGACGCTGGCCGACGGTTTGGGCCAGGACGGCAACGGGGTGGACGGCTTTAAGGGGTTCAACGTGCTCGCGTTCGCAATTCAGATCCCCGTGGACTCCCTGCCCGCCGTTTCCTACACCGCTCCCTTCACGGGCCCGGCAACCGGGGTTGGCGTTTTCGCGTCGGTCAGCCGGCCTCGCGTAACCCTCCGCCGCACCGATGGCGAGCCCGTCAATTCAGGTCCCTGGATACAGGTGAATCGCATGGGCAATCCTCTGTTTAACGAAGTGCTCGTGGCGCTCCGCGACAAGGACAACTACAATCGCGCCGATCCCACCGTTGATGCGGCTCGCTTCAAAAAGTACGCGCTCAACCCTGAAGTCGGCGCCTTGGTGAACATCATCTATAAAACGGACTTCGTGACCTCCGGGCGCACCGACTTGGCCGCCGTCTTCATTCCCGACGTGCTGCGGGTGAACACAGCGACCCATCCGGTGCGTCTGGCCGGTCAGCCCGGCTTCAGTCGTTTGAGTTTCATCGGTTCGGATACGACCGACGGGGCCGCGGGCGGCTGGCCCAACGGCCGGCGCTTGGGCGACGATGTCGTCGACATCGCGCTCACCGCTGTCGCTAGCGGACCGTCCTATGGTTCGATCGTGGTGGTCGGCGACAACATCGACTCCAACGATCAGGCCTACAATCAGGTGTTCCCCTACTCGGGCACGCCGCACGCCGGGCCTTCCAATCGGAAAGACCCGTAAACTCTGACCCACGCCTCGCAACCGTAACCTCGAGGCACGCACGGAGCAGACGTGCGTGCCTCACACTTTCATTCGATGCGTACCTTTTCCGCGAGCCTCACCGCCGGCGCCGCGTGCGTCGCAATTCTCGGCAGCGCCTGGATGTACCGGCGAGCACAGCCGATCCGTACCGCGGCAGCCCACGCGCCCAGTTCGGATTCCGCCGTGGACCTACTCTCGCTCGCAAACACGCTCGCGGCCGCGCCGCGAAACGATGCGCTTGATCGGGATTTCGCACGCGTGCTCCGAGCGCTTCGCTCCAATGAAAAGGATTCGGACGCCTGGGTGCGGCTTGGAGACAACTTGAGCCGGCGCTCCCGCGGAAACCTCGATACTACGCTCTATCCCCAAATCGAAAAAATCTATCTGCGAGCCCACACGCTGGACGCGACCAATGGAGACGCCTTGGCGGGGCTCGCCTGGATCGCAGGAGCGTGCCACCGTTTCGGTGACAGCATCGCCTGGGCCACGCTGGCCTTGCAGATCGAGGCCGAACTTCCCGCCGCACATGGAATTATTGGCGACGCTGCCGTCGAGCTTGGTGACTTCGACAAGGCAGCCGTGCACTACCAACGCATGCTGGATTTGAAACCCGACCTAGGTTCCTACAGCCGCGGCGCTCATCTGTTGTACCTGCGTGGAAAAGCTCAGGCCGCCATGGCCTTGATGAGACGCGCCATCGCCGCGGGCGCCCCCCACTCCGACGAAACTGCGTGGTGTGTGGCGGATCTCGCCCTGATGCTTTGCCGGGAAGGAGCCGCTGGCCCTGCCCTCACTCTGGTGGAGAACGAACTGCGCCACTTGCCGCGCAATATCGCGCTTCTCAATGCGGCCGGACACGCGCGCATGTCCCTCAACGATGACTCCGGTGCCATTGCCGCTTATGAGCAATCGCTCAGCCTCGCTCCGCAGCATGCGAGTCTGGCGGCACTCCATGATCTATATCTTTCCAGCGGCCGCCCCGAAGCCGCCGCTCTGGCAGCGAAGGAGCTGATCGGCCTGCACGAACGCTTGAAGGGTACCGTGCTCGGTGGAGAGGGCCTGCTCGCACGTTTTTACGCAGATCGAGGCGACAATTTGACCGAGGCGATCAGACTGGCGGAATACGAACACGCCCACCATGGCGGAGCCGCCAGCGCCGACACGCTTGCCTGGGTCTATCACCGCGCGGGACGAAATCAGGATGCGGCAAAGTTGATCCCCGCTATCCTCCGCAGCCGGGTCCCCGATCCGGCGATGCTATACCACGTAGCCATGATCGAGGAGGCGCTTGGCCTCGCCTGCGACGCACAACGCCATCTTTGCGCCGCCGTGGCTCGCCAACCCCGCTTCAATCCCGTGCATGCCCCCCGCGTTTATGCCACTCTCGAAAAAATTGGCTCTCGATCCCACGCCTCCACTCTCGTCCCGCGTAAAAGTGAACGTCTCGGTCAGCCTGCGGTGTTTTCGGAGATTTCGCCATGAATCCTCTGCGCCCCGGCCTTTTCTGGATACTCTCGGTCCTGGCTCTGGGATGTTCGCAGATGCAAGCGCACTCGCCGAGCCTGAGCTTCCTCAAGCTCGAAGCAGAGGCTAAACGTGTGGAGCTCACGCTGCAGCTGACGCCGAGCGACCTGGACAACGACGGTCGCGCGTCGAAAGAGGAACTGGCCATCGCGCAGAAGCTTCTCGAGCGCTCGGCAGACAAGTGGGTCGTCGTAACGAGCGGGGAGCGCGAGATCCGAATCGATGCTCAATGGATTCGCATCGAAGTCACCGACGATGCGGTGGTGTGGCGTGCCCGCTTGTCAGCAGAGCCGACAGGCATCTGGGCCCTCGCCCTTCCGGAGCTGCGTGCGCTGGGGCCGGGTCATCGGCAATTTGTGTCGGCTGTGCTTCACGGACAAAGCGTGGCTGCCGGACTTCTTTCCTCGGAAAACTCCACTCTCCAAATCCACTGGCCTGCGCTCTCCGTGGCTGACGGAGCAACTGCCCCCCTACAAGAATCTAAAAACAACCGGCCTGATTTGATCGGGTTCTTCGAGCTCGGCATTCACCATATCCTCACGGGCTACGATCATCTCCTCTACCTCGCCGGTCTTGTCATGGTTTTTACGCGCTTCGGTCGCGTAGTGCAGGTGGTCACCAGCTTCACCGTCGGGCATTCGTTAAGCCTCGGTCTGGCTACGCTTGGTCTGGCCGATTTACCGACGCAGGTCATCGAGCCTCTGATCGCCGCGTCGATCATTTTTGTCGGCATTGAAAATCTCGTATTGAGAGGCCGCGAGCCCCGTATGCGCTGGATGGTTGCCCTTATCTTTGGCCTCGTGCATGGCTTCGGGTTCGCGGGACTTCTGCGTGAAATCGGCGTTGGCCAGGGCGGAGCGCCGTTTCTGCCGCCTTTGCTTGCGTTCAATCTCGGGGTGGAATTCGGGCAGACCGCCATCGTCGCTCTGCTACTACCTTTGCTCCTCTGGGCAAGACGACGGCCCAAGTTCGTGGCGACAGGTCTACCGTTGCTCTCGTCGCTCGTCGTCATGGTGGGATCCTATTGGCTCATCGAGCGTGTGGGGTGAAGTCTCAGCACCGGCAGCAAATGTCACCGCGTAGTCACATTGCAGGGGTGGAGCCCGATCTCCGAGCGGGCTAAACGTGTCGCCCGCTTTGCACAGCAAATTCGTCCGCGCCCAACCTCCGAGGAACGCGGGCCCGCAAGAAACAACCATGTCTGCCTTTCTCTTCAGCGGCATACCGGCGCACCTGCTTTTTCTCATTCTGCTCGGTGGCCAAGCGTCACTGCTCCAGGCCCAATTCGCCACCGAGCCCGCGAAATTGGATCCGTTTGTAGTTTTCGGCCGCGCCGCCGATCTGGTGAGCGTGGCCGAAACCTCCTCGGAGGGAAGCGTGGGCTATCGCGAGCTCGCGGACCGCCCGTTTCTTCGACGCGGCGAATTGCTCGAAGTCATTCCGGGCGTGGTGACCACCCAGCATTCCGGTGGCGGCAAAGCGAACCAGTATTTCCTTCGGGGCTTCAATCTCGATCACGGCACGGATTTTTCCATCAGCGTCGATGGCATGCCGGTGAATATGCGGTCTCACGGTCACGGTCAGGGTTACGCCGACCTCAACTTTATCATTCCCGAATTTGTGCAGAGCGTGGACTACACCAAGGGACCGTTTGCCCCGGAAATCGGAGATTTTTCCTCGGCGGGAGCCGCGGTCTTCACCTTGTTTAAAACCCTGCCGGCGAACTTCGCCACAATCGAGGCAGGAGAGCATAACTATCAGCGATTCGCAGTTGGGCAGACTGAACATGGCGCCGGCGGAGCAGCCACCACCTTCGGTTTCGAGGCGACCCACGATGACGGGCCGTGGGTGCTGAAAGAGAAACTCAGGCGATACAACGGCATGGCGCGTCGTACCTGGATCCGCCCGAACGACCAGGAGTTCTCGCTCACAGCTCTGGGCTATGCGGCAAAATGGAACTCGACCGATCAAGTGCCACTTCGTGCCGTGGAGAGCGGGTTCACCGATCGTTTCGGCAACATCGACCCAACCGACGGAGGAGAGTCGGAGCGCGCGAGCCTGTCTTTCGATTGGTCCCGCCGCGATTCCGATTCCGTGATCCGTCTGAACGTTTACGCGATCTATTACCGGCTGAATCTCTTTTCAAATTTCACGTACTTCCTCGACGATCCCGTCAACGGTGATCAATTCAACCAGCGAGACCGGCGAGGCGTGGCTGGCGCCAGCCTCGTACGAAGTGGCGCGGTCAGCTGGGGCGGTCGGAAAACAGAAGGCAGCGCAGGGGTGCAGGTGCGTCATGATGCAGTCGGCGAACTCAGTCTCCGCCACGCGAGCAAGCGGGAGTTGATCGACGTCGTGCGAGACGACGAGGTCCAAGAGTCGAGTGCGGGAATTTTCGGTAAAGCGACGACTCATTGGACCGATTGGGCGCGCAGCGAAGTAGGACTGCGCGGCGACTTTTATTCCTTCGAAGTGGACAGCGACAATCCGTTGAATTCGGGAAACCGCAGAGCCGCCATTGCGAGCCCCAAGATCGGTCTTGTGTTCGGACCGTGGAACCAAACAGAGCTCTACCTCAATGCCGGACTTGGCTTTCATAGCAACGATGCGCGCGGAACAACCATTCGCGTCGATCCTAGCGATGGCGTCACGCCGCTGAATCGCGTGAACCCATTGGTTCGCTCGCGGGGCTTCGAAACCGGCCTGAGGACCTCCTTCCTGCCGGGACTGGTGAGCACCGTCTCGTTGTGGACCCTGGATCTCGACTCGGAGCTTGTTTTCGTCGGTGACGCCGGGGGCACCGAACCCAGCGGCGCCACCCGCCGTTACGGCGTGGAATTCTCAAACTTCTACCGGGCGGCGAGCTGGCTCGCGATGGATGCCGACGTTTCTTTTACGCGTGCGCGTTACCAGGACGGCGCGCCGGCAGACCGGGTGACAAATTCCATCGACACCGTCGTGACCGCGGGTGTCGTGGTGGGAAGGCCGGACGGCTTCTTTGGCAGCCTGCGCCTGCGCTATTTCGGCGAACAGCCGCTGATCGAGGACAACGCGGTCAGACAACGGTCGTCCACGACGTTCAACGCCCGCTTGGGCTGGAAGAACCGCGACTGGGAACTCGCGCTTAATTTTCTGAACGCACTCGACGAAAAAAATGACGACATCGCCTACTTCTATTCCTCCCGTCTGAACGGTGAAGCCGCAACCGGCATCGACGATGTCCATTCGCATCCCGCCGAACCGCGAACCGTGCGCTTCACTCTTACCCGCCGATTCTAACTCACGCCAACGATCGACGGTAGATCGGTTCCTCAATCGTTTTCGATCGATAGCCATTCCGATAGATTGTTTCACCCGTCGTCGCTGAGAAGAAGCGCGCCGCCGGCGGAGTCGTGCGAGCAGCCGCGTGTAGAGAAGCATCCGCAATACAATTCGAAATCAACACGTGTGTTCGGTGGGGATCTCAGCTACACCAGCCAATGAGCAACTTTTTCGAGGAGCTGGATTTTCAGCCGACAGCAATAGGCGATCTGTCCTTGCGTCGTAAACGCGTCGCGATGCTGGGCGATCTAGAGGTCTTTGAAGTTAAGCTCGGCGAGTCGTTTCTCATGTCCAGCCTGTTCCACGCCGTGGAGGATGCATTGGCCAATCTTGGACTGGCCGAGATCAGTGCGGACGAATGCGACGTCGTTGTCGGGGGTCTCGGACTTGGCTACACAGCGGTGGCCGCCCTGGCGCATGCGAAGGTAAGATCGCTCGTGGTGATCGACGCGCTGGAGCCTGTGATCGGCTGGCATCGACGCGGACTGGTTCCCCTCGGAGCGAAACTCACCGGGGACCCGAGATGCCGTCTGGCCCTCGGAGATTTTTTCCTTCTCGCGGCCTCGGAGGAAGGCTTTGTGCCGGGCCGCCGGTTTCATGCGGTGCTCCTCGATATCGACCACTCGCCGCGCAATCTTCTGCACCCCCGCCACTCTGCTTTCTATTCAACCGACGGACTGCGCGCACTGGCCAAGCATCTTCATGCGGAAGGGATTTTCGCCATGTGGTCCGACGAGCCGCCGGACGCAGAGTTCGTTCAGTTGCTGGAGACGGTGTTCAGCGACGTCCGGGCCGAAACAGTTACCTTTCCCAATCCACTGTTGGACCGCGATTCAGCAAGTACAGTTTACCTCGCACGGAAAACCGGGTAACGGCCAAGGGCGCAATCGAGCGTTTCTGTCCTGCAGCGCGCCCCGGCGTGCTCTGGGGCTCCATCGGAAAATCGAATACGCCGGCCGTAGGGGAAACCCTGAACGGCGAACAACATTTATGTGACTAGACGGACTTTGAATTTGGGAGTGTAATTCGCCCTCCCCCTGCTCGGTTTTTCGGTGTGCGATGCTTCACGTAGAGCAATCCCGTTGAACTGGAGCGGAAGACCCACTTCCCGATGAATTCATTGTCCCTGCGTTGCTGTTTCGCTCTACTCCTTGGATTGGCGCAGGCCCTCGCGGCCTCCGCCGCCACCACTACGGTTAACTCCCTGTCCGCGCTGCAGACCGCTATTAATAACGCGGTCGCGGGCGACGAGATTGTCGTCCAGAACGGCACTTATACATCGACCGCGGCGATCACGATCAACCGCGTGGGAGAACCCGGCAGTCCCATCCTCATCCGCGCGGAATCGGTGGGCGGAGTGACGATCGGCGGCAGCGCCGGCTTCCGTTTTGCGAGCCCGGCCGGGTACGTGACGGTACAGGGATTCGTCTTCACTCACGCCGGGTCGATCAACATGCCCAGCGGCACCCATCACCTCCGGCTCACGCGAAACGTCATTCAACTCACGATTCCCGCAGGTTCCGACGTATCGTACGTCAACATCAGCGGCAACGACTTTGAAATCGACTACAACGAGCTGCGCAACAAAACGACTCTGGGCAACATGCTCGACATCACAGGCTCCGGCAGTCAGGTGGCGCGCAGGCTTTGGGTCCATCACAACTATTTCCACGACTTCACAAGCCCGGGCGGGAATGGTGCGGAAACGGTTCGCTGGGGGCTGAGTGGTCTGAGTCTGTCGACGGGCGATGGGCTGTGCGAATACAACCTCTTTGTTCGCTGCACGGGCGAGAACGAGATGATCTCGAACAAGTCGTCCGGAAACACCTTCCGCTACAATACGGTGCTCGATTCGCCGGGCGGCGAAATCAGTCAGCGCCATGGCGACAACTGCTACTATTATGGCAACTACATGCGGAACACCTCAGGTATTCGCATCTACGGGGACAACCACCAAGTCTTCAGCAACTATATCGTCAACAGTTCAAAGGGCATCGATATGGGCAACGGCGACGGCGATGTGCGCGCCGGATCGCCCCTGACCGCGCACGACCGGCCGGACAACTGCGTGGTGGTCTTCAATACGCTCATCAACAATAACGTCCATTATCAGATGGGCGGCCGCACCAACGGCCTCGGCGCGACCAACACCACCTTTGCCAACAACATCATGCAGGGGGGTACCACATCGGTCAGCATCAGCGGGAGCGCGCCGTACACGAACCCCGTCTGGGGCGGCAACATCGTTTGGAATGTGACCAACGGCGGCGGCAGCTCCATGCCGGCCGGCACGTACACAATCGTCAATCCGCTGCTCGTGGCCGATGCCAACGGCATCTTCCATCTCGACGCTGGCAGCCCGGCGATCGACGCCGCGGTCGGGACCTATCCAGAGGTTACCGCCGATCAAGACGGCCAGCCCCGTCCCGAGACGGGCAAAGACATCGGCGCGGACGAAGTCTCCAGCGCCGCCATCACGGCACGGATCCTCACCCCTGCGGACGTCGGTCCCACCGCCGGATTAATTTTGCCGCCGGCAGCGCCGACTTTCAGCCTCCCGTCCGAGGTCTACAGCGGACCGCAGTCGATCAGCCTCACCACCATCACGCCGGGGGCGTCGATTCGCTACACGACGGACGGCAGCACCCCCTCGGAGGCCATCGGCACACTCTACACGGGGCCGATCACAGTCTCGGAGACGACCACGCTGAGGGCCATCGCTTTTGCGCCCGGGGTGCCGAACAGCCCGGTGTCGACCGCGACGTATACGATCACCAGCGAGCCGCCTGTTGCCACGCCCGTCTTCGCGCCCCCCGGAGGCAACTACCCGTCGATCCAAACGGTGACGATCACGTCAGCCACACCGGGCGCGACAATCCGTTATACGGCAGACGGCAGTGCTCCTTCGCCGACCAAAGGCACGATCTATTCCGGTCCGATCACGGTGAATTCCAACATGACGCTCCGCGCCGTCGCCTACGCGCCCGGCCTGCAGACCAGCGCCATCGCGAGCGCGACCTATAACATTATTATCTCGTATGAAGCGGAGACGATGCCCCACACGGAGGCGGGCGGCAGCTATTCGGTCGCGTTCGAAGACACGGCGAGCGGAGGCCAGTTCGCGAGCCCGAATATCACCGACCCGAGCGACCCGCGCTATCCGGAGCGCCGTCGCTATGTGACGCTGAACGCGGATGGCACCCCGCCGCCTCCAGATGGCGAATACATCGAGTTCACGCTCCCGGTAATTCCGGCCGGCACGTATAATCTCATCCTGCGCTACAAGACGCACCCAAACAATCGGTCGGTCATGCGCCTCTTTGTTGACGGCACGCCCCTGGGCTCCGATCTGAACCAGCTCGCCTCCGCGACCTTCCGCAACCAGGACTTCGGCGTCGTACGCTTTGCGACCGCCCAGTCTCACGTGCTGCGTCTCGCCGTGGTCGGCAAAACCAATGCCACGACCACGCCGTGGAACATTACCGCCGACGTGATCATCCTCCAGCCCGACACGACGGCCCCCGCCATCGGCACACTGCCCGACAAGACCGTCGAGGCGACTGGCGCAGACGGAGCCGTGGTGACGTATAGTGGCACCGCCACCGATAACAAGGACGGTGCGGTTTCCGTCACCTTCAGCCCGGCGTCGGGCAGCCTGTTCCCGATCGGGACGACGCTCGTCACCGCGACCGCTTCGGATTTCGCGGGCAATGTCGGGACGAAAACGTTTAACGTGATCGTTCGCCCGAGCTACGCTTCGTGGGCCGTGGAGAGTGGATTGACCCCGCCGTTCGACAGCATCGGCGCGGACGCTGACGGCGACGGCATTCAGAATCTGATCGAGTACTTCCACGGCTCCAGCCCCACCGCGTCGAATCCGGCGGGGCTGCCCACCGGCGAAGTCCAGGGCAGCGAATTCCTTTTCCGCTTCACGCGCGATCAGGCCGCCACCGGTCTGACTTACCGCGTCGCGGTTTCTAACGATCTCGTGAACTGGACGACTGTTTCGTCCGCGCCAGAGATCGAATCGACCGACGAGACGATCGACACGTACGTGGCGGCGCTGCCCGTCGATTCCACGCGGATGTTCGCGCGCCTTGAAGTGACTTCATCCTCAGGAACGATTTCAACCGCTCCCGTCGGCTACATGAAGGTCGATGTAGCCGGAGGAACCCCAAGTGTGCCGGCCACGACGGCATTCGGCGTTCCTCTTAGCGACACAACGCCCCCGCCCGCTGGGATCCGCGCCGGTCGCATTGACTCCTTCACCGCCACGACACTCACCAACGCTGTCGGCGGCTGGACGCTCAATCTCGCCAATCCGGCCGCACCTTGGTCGGTCCGTCTGACGAGCGGAGCTTATGCCGGTAAACTCCTCGACATCGTGAGCAACACGGCGACCACGCTCACCGTGAGCGGCGCCGATCTGACCGCACTCAGCCTCATCGCAGGGGTAGACACGTTTGAGTTGGTGCCGGTGGACACGCTCGCTTCGCTCTTCGGCAGTTCCACGCTGCAGGGCGGCACCTCAGCTGCGGCCGCCGACAACGTCCAAGTGCGCAGCGGCACCTCGTGGCTGGCATACTTCTTCGACACCAATCTAGGCTTCTGGCGTCGGACGATCGGGCCGGCCATCAACGCCAGCAACACACGTCTGCGTCCGGAAACCGGAATTCAGATCGTACGGCGGGGCCCGGCTCTCACCCTGACGTTGACCGGCCGAGTGCTCACCACCCCTTTCCGCGCGGCTATCAGCAACGCGAGTTCGAGCGTGATTCACACCGGCTATCCCACTGACACCACCTTGGGCGCCCTCTCCGTTGAGAGCCGGCTGCCAGGCTGGCGCGCCGGCACCACCACGGCGGCCGATCAGGTGTTTTTGTTCAATGGCACGGCGTGGGTCGGTTACGTCTTCAACGGCGGCGGCTGGCAGACCCTCAATGGCGCGGTTGCAAGCGATAGCGTGGGCATTCCGGCTGGCGCGCTGATCCTTGTCCAACGTCCCGGCACGACCGCCGGTACGACCGATCTCGTCCGGCCCCTTCCCTATTCACCATGAAAACCAGGTTCAAACTGATATTCCTCGCCCTCGCGGCGCTTGCGGCGCCCATCGCATCGGCGCAACTCGTGCTGCAATCCTTCGACTCATTCGAGTCGCCCAACACCTTCTTTGTCGGGAGTTGGGACGGTGGGGGCAACGCACCTCTTCCCACCTTCTCGCAGGGTGCGGGCAACTACCGCTTCGAGGGCGGGCTGAATGACGACGCTTCCGGCGTGTATTATTTCTTTAACGCCCCGCTCGATCTCACCGGGTATGCCGTGCTGGAAGTTTCCGCCCAGCGCCTGACCGACAATGCGGCGGCAACCTTCTCCGTTAAGCTTTTTAGCGGCTCCGAAAGCGCGTTTGCGGTGTTCTCGACCGCGGAATTCCCGACTTCCGGGTTCACCAATATCCTGGCCCCCTTGACCTTTACGCCTGGCTTTGATCTAGCCGCGGTGGATTCTTTTCTCATCACCGGCGACCAAGTGGGGGGCATGGAGCCGCTGAACTTCGCCGTCGATCGGCTGGCTGTTTCCGTGCCGGTTCCGGAACCGTCGACCTACGGTTTGCTGGGCGCCGCGCTGATCGCCGCGGCCGTTGCGGGGCGGCGCCTGCGTCGGACCAGTCGAAGCTGAATCGCTGCAGGCGTTAACGACCCGTTGCAAGCGACAGGCTCTTTAGAGCAGGGAGTTCCTACCGGAACTCCCTGCTTCGCTTGAGACGCTTGCCCCGGGGCATCAAACCGGGGATTTTGCGGTTAATCATGCCTATTATGCCTTAAATAAGACGTGTAGGTTATTGCTGGTTAACCGCTAGCAACCGTCAGACCCGCCAAAGGGGCGTACATGCCCAGCCACGTCTTCTGCCCGGGGGAAGGGGCTAAAGCTGGGGCGACAGAGTACCGATATACGGGTGTCACTGCTTAACAGGTACTTCGGCCGGGTTAGTTCACTACTACCCTGTTTAGCGTGAATACCTTTATGGCTACATTCAGTCGCTCCGCGCTGCCGGTCGCATCTATCGTATGCGCTCTTCTCCTCGCGCCCATCGCCGAGGCCAAGACCCACCTCAAGATTTCAGCCAACACGTTGATTGCTGAATCGTTCGAAAAATGGAACGCCGAGAGTCCCTGGGACAAAGTTGAACGCTATTCCGGAGCTCATGCGAACAGGCCGACGGTCGACCTGGTGCTTCAGCTGCAGGCGCTCAAGGCGGGTGGTTTGGACTTCGACTTCGAACTTGTCGTGGGGCCCAACTACGAACGCGCCAAGCTTGAGGTCGTTCAAGGCAAAGCCGACCTCGCGGCTGAAACAATCTGGGACGACGAGATCGCCGAGAACGCCGATTCTCTGCTCAAAACCGAGCCGATCATCCGCGCAGGCGAGTTCGAGAAAGGCATTTACGTGCTGCCGGGCAATCAGCAGCTGCTGAAGATCAGCTCGCTGGCGGCACTCCAAGACTCCGTCGGAGCCACTGTTTCAAATTGGGCCCTCGACGTCAAAACGGTCGATGCGATGAAAGTCAAAGGCCACGAGAAAGTCGGCAAACTCGAGACCGTGTTCCTCTTGATCGACAAGAAGCGCGCGGATTTCACGTTGCAGGAGTTTTCCTCGAATGCTGATTTTAGCATCGAAAACGGCGGGATTCGCTTGATTCCCATTCCCAACTGCAAAGTCGGCTTGGCCGGCAGTCGTTCGTGGATTGTTTCCAAAACATCCGCGCACGCCAAAGAGGTCCATGAGGCCCTGGCTCGCGGCGCCAAGATCCTTCGGGAGAAAGGTATAATCGAAAAGGCTTTCAAAGAATGCGGATTCTTCAATCCGCAGACAGCGAGCTGGAAACGGCTATTTTAACGCTCGCATCGATGCGTAAAAAATCGCGCGGAGCGAAGAACATCCTCAGGAAGCTCAAGTTGTGCGTGACGATCGTGCTCCTTGGCACGCTTGCGCTCGGCACGGTCGCATTTATGGGCTATTTCAGAGGCATTTTCGCACAGAACCTGTTCGAAGGGGTGCAAGGGGTCACGGAAGACATCAACACCGCCCTGAAGACCCGCGAGGCAGAATTCGCAGGGCGCAAAGCAACCCTCCACGCCGACTATCTGGGGAGCCTAAATCACGATGTCGGCATTCTGCAGCAGACCATTCCCGGTCCTCTTTGGAACGTCGAGACTGACGCGGCCGAAGGCATTCTCACTGCTTTCCTGGCCAAACCGGAGATTGCCGCGCTGCGCGTCGACGACGACGGAGGAAAACTGTTTTCTGCAATAGAAAAGAAAAACGGCAAGATCGCCGTGGTGAAGGAGCTCGAAGGCTTTGCGCCCGCCGGGAAACCGCTGGTCGGCGAGCTTCAGCGCGGGGGCAAAAAGATCGGAACGGTCACACTCTTCTACCATGAAGAGCCGCTCACAAAGCAACTCGCGCAAGTCGACGAGGACCTCGATCGCTTTCGCCGCAGCAATGCCAGTTTGACCGAGTCGATCAATCACAGCCTGCAAGATACCATCAAGCGCCAGGCGAACAAAATTTTGTTTCTGCGAGTGGTGGAAATGGTCGCCGTTTTTGCGGTGAGCATCATCACGCTCACCCTTTTCATTCGTTTTTATGTCGTCCGCCCCCTGCGAACGATGCTGAGCTCCCTCGGGGAAGGCTCTTCCCAGATCGAGGCAGCGGCCACACAGGTTGCGACCGGCGCGGAGCACTTGGCCGACGGGACTTCAAAGGAAGCCGCCGCGATTCAGGAAACCTCATCCACGGTGGAGGAACTGTCCTCAACCACCAAGCGCAACGCCCAACACGCGGGCGAGACCGAGCGTCTCACCACCGAGACGCGCGCAACCGTCGGCGAGGCCGGCAAAGCGATGCGCACCTTGTTCGACTCGATTCAGCAAATCAAAAACTCCAGCGCGGAAACGTCGAAAATCGTTAAGACGATCGACGAAATCTCCTTTCAAACCAATATTCTCGCGCTCAACGCCGCGGTCGAAGCCGCTCGGGCCGGCGAACACGGCGCCGGCTTCGCCGTGGTGGCCGAGGAGGTTCGCACGCTGGCCCGCCGGGCCGCGGAGTCCGCCAAGGACACTTCACAACTGATCGAAGCGACCAATCGCCAGATCGCGCAGGCTTCGAGCTTGGTGGAGGTGACACGGCAGGGCTTCGATCTGGTCAACAGCCGCGTCGAGAAAACCAGCAGCTTTGTTTCAGAAATAGCAAGCGCGTCAGCCGAGCAGGCAAGCGGGCTTCAATTGCTCAACTCCAATTTGACGGAAATTGATCATGTCGTTCAAGACACCGTCGCGAACGCCGAACAATCCGCGACCGCAGCACAGCAAATGTGCGCTCAAATCAATCGCATGAACGAAGTCATCAGCGACCTCCGTCTTTTGGTCGGGGTGCGCGATTCCGGAGAAACATCGCACGCGCGGAGCGCCTCGAAGCGGGAAGAGCCGAGCGGTTCCGCCACTCGCTCCGAAGAAGCCGATTCGCCGCCAGCGGCAATCCTTCCGAGTTAGCAGGGCCCAGCAACGCCCGACTTTTCCGATTTCGTCGCGTCCGCACGCGACGTCCAATCTGCCGCGTCGCAACGGCCGATCGCCAGCGCCGAAAAACGAGAGCCGAACTCGATTCATTCGCCGCGGCAGGCGAACCTGGCTACGTGCGATGCGCGTTCTACAATACAGTGTGATAGCGTATAACGCATAGCAAATGCATAGCGACGCTATAGCATAATTTCGGCCGCCGAACTTTTCCCGAGGATTCTTGAGGGCGAACCGCCCGGAACTCCTGCCGCGCGGACTGTCGGTGCATCGGCGGTTCATCAGTGGCTATAAATTCGAGAGATGGGAAAAACGCGTCATCACCGCGCAGGGGAGCAGTTCGCATCCTGTTTGTGGAGACGGCGCGACATCTCTTGCCGGCCGCGTGCACCGACCTACCCTATGATAAACATAACAAACTTGCTGGCGGAGACGCGATTCGTTCGCCCTGACTCCGCTTGTCGCCGCGGCTGGACCGCGGTCTTGGCCCTGGCGGCATGCACGCTGGGACACAGCGCCCTCCTGGCGCAAACCCCCATCGTGACCGCTACGACGACGGATGGTGTCGCCGTGATCAACTCGACCAACTACGCTACTATCCAAATCACGCGCACCGGAAGCACGAGCACCCCGCTTAACGTCAGATACTTGTGGGCCAACGGTACGGCCACCACCTGGGACGACTATCGGTTCCTAAACGATACCACGCCCGATAATGTGACGATTCCCGCGGGGCAGTCATCGATCACGCTTACCTTCAAGGCCACCGGCGTAAATAACGCAGGCGAACCTGAGACGGGCGGAATCACAATCTTCGATCAGCCCGCATACGACCCCGGTGCACCTGCGACTGCGATGTTCAGTATTTATACGACGGAACCTGCCACTCCGATCGTCACTGCGACGACCACGGACGATACCGCGCTCATCAATTCGACGAACTACGCGACGATTCAGATCTCGCGCACTGGCAGCACGAGCAGCCCGCTCAATGTGAAATACTCGTGGGCAAACGGTACCGCGACGACCTGGGATGACTATCGCTTCCTCGATGATACCACACCCGACAACGTCACCATTCCCGCCGGACAGTCTTCCATCACGCTGACGTTCAAAGCGACCGGCGTAAACAATATGGGCGAGCCCGAGACGGCGGGAATCACGATCTTCGATCAAACGGCCTACGATCCAGGCACGCCCGCCACGGCCATGTTCAATATCTACTCGACCGGACAGCCAAAAGCCGCGAAGCCGACATTCAATCCGGTGGGTGGAAACTACGCCTCGGCTCAATCGGTCGCCATTTCGACCGCCACGCCCGGCGCGACGATTTACTACACCGACAACGGCACAACCCCCACCACCGGAAGCGCGGTGTACACCGGACCGATCACCGTGAGTTCGTCCAAGACCCTTAGCGCGATCGCCACGGCACCGAACTACTCGCCGAGCGATGTGGGCAGCGAGATGTATAATATCGGACCGATCGACCCTCCGTCCGCGGAGGCTATCAAGGAAGTGCGTACCGCCGCGCCCACGGTCCTGGTCGTCGTCGTGCAGACGCCTGAAACCTTCGAGCGTGGCGGCGCCAATTCGTCTCCCGATGCCCTCAACCTCAGCCTGGGCAGCTGGCAGGTGAATGGAACGTCGCCTGCCGCAATCCATCGTTACTCCATTCCTCACGATGAACGACCTGCCGTCTGGAATGGCTCGCAAGAATCCTACCCCGTCACGACCCGCCATCGCATCTATCTTCGGCTGGGCAGTCCCCTGGTGGAAGGAGCGACGTACAACATCACCACTCCGTACGGAAGCAAGAGCGTCGTCTTCAGTTCGCGCAGCACCTTCTGTGAATCGATCAAAGTGAATCAAGTCGGTTATAGCAAAGTGAGCACGTCACGGTTCGCCAATTTCGGTGTATACATGGGCGACGGCGGTTCATTGACCCTCAGCTCGGTGCCTTACGAAGTGATCAATGAAAGCACCGGCCAAGTCGTTACATCGGGCACAGGTGTGTACAAAGGCGACGACACCGGAACAGCGGTGAAGAATTCGGGCGAACACGTCTATCGTCTAAGTTTGAACAACGTTCCCGAAGGCGGACCCTATTATGTCTCGGTCCCTGGTGCAGGGCGCTCGCGCTCGTTTGGGGTCGGCGACACCTACAGCGCCTACTTGGCAAAAGTGACGATGAGGGGCTTGTTCCATCAGCGCTGCGGCATCGCCCTGGAGCAGCCCTACACAGCCTTCACGCACGCGAAATGCCACCATCAGATCGCTTATGGAGTGCGCTCGACCAGTCCGCAGGACGAGGTGGTGGTCCCTCCGAACGCTCCCCTGAGCCCCATCGAGGGCGGTTATCACGATGCAGCCGATATGGACCACACGGAGGGACATCCAATGATCTCGGTACCGATGCTGACCTTCTTCGATGCGTTCCCCAATCGTTTCGTCGACAATCAATACAATATCCCCGAATCCGGAAACGGAATTCCTGACTTCCTCGACGAAATCATGTGGGGAGTGAAGCTTTGGGAATACCTCCAAATCGATAATCCATCGGATCCCGAACACGGCGGCGTGATGTCGGGCTGGAGTACGCAGGGCTGCACCGTCTATGGCTGGGAAAACGCCGCCAATGATACCCGCCGCTACGGCACAAAGAATGTACAAGAGGAGTGCACAGCTTTGGTCGCAGGCATCTTTGCCCAGGCATCCCGCCTCATCCGTCCGTACAACGCCACGAAAGCAAACGACCTGCTGCGCCGGGCAGAGTTGGCCTGGAACTACCTCGCGGCCCGCACCAACGTGAACGCAGTGCGAGCGCGTTTCCTATACTCGTCATTGCAGCTCTATCTGGCCACGGGGAATCAGACGTATCACAACATCTTCAAGGCAGCGGCTGATAACCTGGTGGTCAACGATCGCGGGCCGGGCTGGCCGGAGTCCTATCTTCCGGGCAATCCGGAGGCGACCTGTCAGTCCGCGCATTTTGTGAGTTACCTGCTGCCGAATGTCGCGCAGCCGACGGACGCCACGTTGGCGCAAGCCATGAAGAATCGGTTGCTGGGCTTTGCCGAAAATGGCACCTACATGGGACCGCCGCCCGAGAACGAAAAGTATCCTCAGGGAGTGACGGCCTTTCTCGGCTGGGGTTCGGGCACCGCCCAGGGCTTGTACGCGGATGTGTGGATGTACGGGACCCTGTTCGCCCCAGCACAGGACAAGCAGAAATATATCAACGCCGTCTCCCAGTACGCCGACTTCCCGCTCGGATTGAATCCGATGAATATGTCATACTACACCGGATTGGGCGTCGATCAGCCGGTCAGTCCGCTGGACTGCAATTCGTACTACACGAAGTACGGGCTCTCCGACGGCGTGACACCGGGTAACCACCGCGACGCTGCGGGCAATCCACTCGGGAATGTTCCGGGTATCGTGGTTTATGGTCCGACCTATGAACGCAGCGGCTGGAACTACGAGACCGCTGTTTCCAATAAGGTCTATCCGGTATGGGAAAGTCTCCCTCCACAACGCCGGTATGCCCACGGCTGGTCCTTGATCCACAGCAATGAATTCACCGTAAACCAAACGATCGTGTGGAACGTGCTCATGTACTCCTTCCTCTACACGCCTTAAGTTGGCTCACGTGCGTGGACGCTCGATGATTGAACCATTGCGGCCGCGCAGCGCCGCCCGGTTCGGCTCCGCCGGATTCGGGCGGCGCTTGGTGCGCCCCCGCTCGTCGTGCGTCGCGCGACAGGCCGTCGAGCAATCAGTTCGTGCCGGGATTCACGAAACTGTTGAAGATCTTGAAAGGATCCACGGTGTAGCCGAAATATAATACCCACGGACTGGGTTTGATTCCCGAATACAGGCGGGCGCCGGCGGTGAGCATTCCGGAGTCACCCAGCGGATACCTCATTTCTGCCTCCATTGAGAAGGACCAGGAGGCTTCGTACTTGGGAATATTGCCGTCGAAAATGATCTCCTCGGTCGATCCCGGCTTATAGACGATGTGATCGAGCCTGGACCATCCCAGTCCCATCCTAAAATATTTCAACCGATGTTTCTTGTCGTCTACCATCCCCATTCCTTCCGGGGCTCCCATGCTGAGGTTCAGGACTGGACCGGCGAAATAGTTGAGGTGAATCGTGCGGCCTTGTCGATCGCTCGTCGCGGCCAGGGAGCCGCCAGGTCCCAACGTCCAGGCACCATCTGTAGTAAGGCCGAAAAGGAACGGCTTATCGAAAGAGATTTCCGTGTTCACGTCCCCATACCCCATGATCGTATTCACGGAGGCCTCTTTACTCGAATCGAATTGAAAGCTGATCCTGCCTTGAAAATTCCAGTTGTCGGGCCGCAAAGACGCAATAAAGTATTTTTCAGGATCCTTCGGATGCGGGAACATTTGCTGGACCGCGGTCGGTTCGCTGACCCATGACCAGAGATAACCCAGCTCAAAGTAGAGTCTCAGTTCGGGCGCTTCGGAGGAAATCAAAAAATGCTTGGTGCCGACTGGATCGTCGGCCGTGGCGGTTTCCGCCGTCGTCTCCCTCACCGTCAATTTATACGGCGACAACAAGCGAGTGCCCAATTGGGCGTAGTCGTGAGACGGCCTTTGTTCCGCGACTTGGAGCATGGGAATTCTTTTCCGCTGCAGCGCCTTGAGAGAACCCTCCAATGCCTTTCCCGTCCGACCTGCAACCGCGCTGTCCTGCTCAATCCTGCCTTGCTCTTCAGGATCGGTCTTAGCGTCCTTCAAGTCGGCGAGTCGAATTATCGAAACAATTTGTGACTGCCGAGCGCGAACAAGAGCCAGCTTCTCAATCTCCACGTCGATCTTGGACTGAAACGCTTTCGCCAGAGAATCGCGAGCCTCGGCTTCCTTTTCATACTCTTTCTTCTTTCGGCTATCATTTTCTGATCCGGCACTTTTCTTCAGATTGTCACGCGCGATGATTTCTCGATTCATGTCAGCGCCGTACGCTTTGATATACGCGAGCAACGCACTCGCCTCTTCGACCAGTCGATCATACTCGGCAATTGCCTCTAATGCGGCATGTTTCCGTCTTTGCTCGTCGCTCAGCTCATAACTTCGCAGCTCCCGAGGAGTCGCAACCGCCGGTTTGGTGATCGCCACCGATTCGCCCAAAACAGCCTCCACAAAGGCGGGGGAATCCGGTACCAGACCTTGTGCGGCGGCGCTTCGCATCGCGGCAACGAACTTGACCGCATTGTCATGCCAGCTTCCAGAAGGGGCGCCATAGGCTTTCAATTCCGACTCGAGCGTGCTGTCGTCAGCGTTTTTCTTGGTGAAGGCCAGCGCCCATTTATACTCGGCGGATTTCGTCGCGAGGGGTTTGTTCGGATCCGGGCTCGCCGCGACAGTCGGCGCATCTTGACCGAGGGCCAGCTCAGCAAAAGTGAGCAGCGCCAAGAGGAATACGAGGCGGAGCGGAGAATGATAGTTGGACATCGCTAGTGGTCTGGAACTGGGAATTATCGACTGCGCAGGGGACTGAACATCCTTCCGCCAGTCGTGGATCTGGACGTGAAGTAAGTACGCTATGCGGATGGGAATTGGACATACGTCGCTTTCCGTAGGGGAAACCATTACGCAGCCCGCCGATCCATGAATTTCTCTTGATGCACGGACGTTTTGTTCGACACGCCCCTTTGTCGGCATAACGTCTGCTCTTGACCTTGGCCCCTTTGCGGGAGGCTTGATGGGCACCCCAGCGTATCAACTGCAGGCGTTCGGCGACGTTCTCCATGCCCTCTATGGGCAAGGCGAGCCGCTGCAGTCGCTACGGAGGGCGCTGTCGCCGCTTTCCATTCTATTTCAGACCAGGCACGCCGCAATCGACGTCTTGCCGCTCGATGGAAGCCCTCCCCACCTAGTGGAGATACTTCACGCGGACGAAATTGCGGAATCGATCAACAACTATCGCAGTTACGTGGGCGAAAGTCCGAATGTCGGCGTGGTGAAGTCAGGCGGTTTCTCCCCCGTGCTGCGCATATCCGACCACCTGACAGAAAGAGAATTTTACCAAACGGGTTTTTATCGGATGATTTTTAGACCCGCAGGGTGGAAGGATCAGCTCGGGTTTGCCATCCAGGTCGACAAGGCGGCCATCGGAGTCACCTTCCAGCGGGACAGCGTGTTTACCGACGATGAGGCGCGGCTCGCCGAGCAAGTGCAAAAACATGTGGCGTCGCGGTTCTCGAGCTGCTCCGGGAACACGTCGCGCAATCCGTTTCAGAGCTCCTGGCAACTGTCGGTGCTGCCCTGCGGGGAAGTGCCGACCATGCCGGCTACCGCGCATCGCATTCTTCAGCGGTACTGTGCTCCATTCGAACCGCGCACCCTTCCGTCCGAACTCAAATTGTGGATAAAGCGGGCCAAGCAGCGTGGCGGATCTGCTTCGCCTTTTCCGTTTGATAAGACCACGATCAACCGGCCACATGGAAGGCTCAACCTCCGGCTCAAAGTCGCCAGCAGCGACCTAGTCGATGTGATTTGCCTCGATGAAGAGCGCGGCCCCTACGATTTCTTCCGGTTGCGGGCCATGGGACTGACGGATCGTGAGATCGAGGTCCTGTTTTGGGTCACACAAGGCAAGGCGGATAGCGACATTGCGGTCATTCTTGGCGCCGCAAAAAAGACTGTCAGCAAGCACGTCGAAAACGTTCTCGTTAAATTTGGCGTGTGCAATCGAACCGCAGCGGCCGTCAAAGCGGTCGAATGGCTGAATGGAGCGACTTGAGCTCCTTCAGTTCTTTCCCGCCCTGCGGACCAGGGGGAAATCCCTACGTCTACGTGATAAATTCATCAATTCCGGCGCTCACTCATCGGAGGTTGAAGGTTGACGCTGTTGCAGGCAGCATCTCGCGCGATGGTTTCTGGCGTTAAAGAGCACGCTTCAGAGCTTTCCCCGTATTTTCGCGATCCCGCTACGGCACGGCGAAGCGGAGCCGCGTCGCGCCGCGGCAACCCCGGGAGCGACGAGGCGGCGGAGGAGCTTCTCGAGCCTGGCCGCAGTGATCCGGAAGAAACGGAAACCGCTGACTTGATCGACCGATTGGAAATGCGCCACGGTGACGTCCTGTCGCATGAAGCGGCGCACCTCGGAGCTGCCGGCGCCTATGCAAAAGGCGGTGCCAGCTACACATTTCAGATCGGTCCCGACGGAAAAGCGTATGCCATCGGCGGCGAGGTGAAGGTCGACATGTCGCCGATCCCAGGAAATCCGAGCGCCACGATCGCCAAAATGATCGCGATTCGATCGGCAGCTCTCGCGCCTTCCGACCCCTCGCCGGAGGACCTGGCGGTCGCCTCGCGTGCATCTCAGATTGAGGCTTTAGCCCGAGCGGATTTAGCCCAAACTCGCGCCGCGATTTCGACCCCCGGGCTGCGGGCCGCGGCTGAACGCTACCTGCAATCCGGATCGTCGGCCGGCACGTTCCTGGGTGCGCTGGCGTAGACAACAAACCGCCGGATCAAAACATCAGTGTCGCCGTGAAGTGAAACGGCGCGGATCGATCACATGGTAGAACCCTTTTCCCTGGCTCAACGGAGCGATTGCGTTGCCGCCGGGTCGCTAGACGTTATAGGAGAGGTAGATTGGCTCCTCCTCATCGAGGAGATTATCCACGTTGATCTGAAACTTTGCCCGCAAGCCGCGCGTGAGCGCTCGCTCGCAACCCAGATGAGCGGAGACCGAGTAATACTCCCGGGAATACAGGTACGAGAACGCTAAACCACGTCGTTGCTCGGCCGTAGGTGTGCCAGTGCCGAAAAGGACGCTGGGATCCACGCTGCCTATCTTCTGTTTGCCGCGCGGCCCGATCGCCCCCCCCTCGCCACGCCATCCTGGAAGGGGTAAATCACGTGAACACTCGACGTGTAATTATAGGTGGCATTCAGACGGGCGCCCTTTTCCGCGCTCGCAAGAGGTTGCTCAGTTCGGAGAAGAATTGAGTTGGGGCCGCGTGCAAATTCGAAGCGTTCCGTGTTGCAGGCGTCGACCACGCCGCAAGACCGACAAATAGTCGCGTGTGGGATAATTGCCGGTCGATCCCGTGCCGCGGAAATTGAACTCATAGTAGCCGAAAGGTGTTTCGTTTTGCCTGAGATTTCCAGGCACCACGTGGCACTTACAGGTTCGTCGATATCTGAAACAGCACCCGCACGCGCACCCGGATACTCACGCTGCCGGGCGCGATCGGTTCTCCGCCGGCCTCGGGCCCGCGGGCCGAGAACTGCATCACGTTATTGGCCATATTCCCGGACCACGGGGTCTCATCAGGCAGTTCTTCTATTACCAGAGGCGACAGGATTCTCGCGCCAAGCGAGAATGCCATTTGATCCGCCTTCGACTTCGCCGCCTTCAGGGCGTCGGTCCGCGTCTTATTTTGTAGAGCAATGCGCTCGGAAACATCCCAGGCGACATTTCCAATCGATACTCCGGGAAGCTTCGCGAGCCGGAGCCAAACGGAACGGTACTCCTCCACCTTAACGAGGGTGAAAGAGACGTGAGTCGTCGCGACATAGCCGTCTCTCACCCAACTCTCATTGCGATATTCACGGTTCTCCGAGAATCGCATGCCCGACGTCTGCGTATCATCGGGACGAACGCCGCATTCGGCGATCAAGCGAAGGACGGCCGCCGTATGCTTGGTGTGGCTTTCGGATACCTCGGCCAGATCGCCTCCGGTGTTCGAAACCGTGACCGACCAACGCAACAAGTCCGGTTTCGCCTCCGTCACCGCGGTGCCAAACACAGCCACGTGTGGCAGCTCCGACACCGGCCCGGCCAGCGCCGAATTCGTTACAACAATCAGAACAAGGCAGAATAAGGTTTTCATAACGTTTCGTTGGGATGCAATTTCACCCCAGCCTCGGTGCTTTGAGCGCTCCGGGCAATCGTCAAAGGCCATGAGGCCGAATCCGCGGCGGTCGGAAAGGGTCCTGTTCCGTCTTTGGTGGCGCGGCATCAGACGAAATGCGCGCTCGTTAAAAGCTGGGACGCAGCGCCCGCGGTGCGCCTGAGAAGACTGGGCGTTTGTCTCGATCGGATATCCGCGCCTTCTCTGTCATCCTCGAGCGCAGCGAAGAATCCGCTTCGACCGCGAGAGCAACATCGAGCTGGATACTTCGCTTCGCCCGAGGATGACAACACCACGGACCCAACCGTATTCTGTCGCGTCGAAGTAACCGGTCGCACCACAACAACTCCTCGCGATCGGGCGCGCGTGTTGACTACCCGCAATTGGGGGGAGACACCTAGGGCCATTAACGGTACTAGGAGGAACGGCGTCGCGGCGTGCCGACGGGAGGCGAACGGTGGGCGCGAATCTCGCAGGATTCAAATAACCAATAATCAACTGCGTGGTGTCGGCTGGGCGTCGGTACCATCCCCGACCGCGCCGCGCAGAACTCCCTCGTTAGAATGAAATTCAGAACCCCACATTCATCTGGGCCGCAACTGCGGCTCTTCAGCATCATCGCGATGCTTTTGTCCTGGCTGGCCTTCTCTTCCCTTTCGCACGCGCAGGTTGGGAGCGGCTGGACTCAATACACTCCTACGATGCGTCTTCAACGTTCGGGTGACGTCACGTATGCCGTCAGCAATGGTGTCGAGACGTTCCGCATCACCAGCAGCAGCACGGGCGAGCAGCGTGTCGAACAACGCATCGTCAACGAATTCAGCTCGGGCACCAATCAGTTCGAAGGAACCTTCCGAGTGGTCAGCCTGGGAGGAACGGGCATCAGCTTGAAGCAGACGTTCCAGCCGGAATCGGGCGCATTCTTGATGGTTGCCGTCCGCAACAATGGCGAACTGTACGAGGTCGGTGGCGGCGTGACGCTCGCCAGCAACATCATCGGCACCGCTCAGCGCTTGAACACGGTAACGGACGTGAGCGCGCGTCGGACCTACGTCTACGTGAACGGCACCCTGCGGCAAACACGCACAGGAGGCACCCCGCCTTTCCATGACAAGTACGGCGCGTACCGGCTGGGCAGCGGCCGCGGTCCGATCACCGTCGAATGGTCAAACGTGCGGTTCTGGCGCGGTGGCACCATCACGGGTGGCACGGTGTCTGCACCGACCTTCAGCCCCGGAAGCGGAACGTATACCTCGGCCCAGACGGTCTCGATCAGCACCTCCACGAGTGGAGCGTCGATTCGCTACACGACGGATGGAAGCACTCCCTCGTCGTCCTCGGGCACGGTCTACAGCGGTCCGATCACCATCAGCAGTACGACGACCGTGCGGGCCATTGCTTACACGACTAGCGCCAGCAGCACCGTGAGCTCGGCCACGTACACGATCGATACTGGCGGCACGGTGTCCGCGCCAACCTTCAGCCCGGGAAGCGGAACGTATACCACGCCCCAAACCGTCTCGATCAGCACCTCCACCAGTGGAGCGTCGATTCGTTACACGACGGATGGAAGCACTCCCTCGCCGACCTCGGGCACGGTCTACACGGGTCCGATCACGATCAGCACTTCGACCACGGTGAGGGCGATTGCTTACACGACCAGTGCCAGCAGCTCCGTGAGCTCGGCCTCGTACTCGATCGGGCCGGGCGGCACGCCGTTGTCCTTCGAAGCAGAAGCGATGTCCCCCGTTCACAGCGGGACAGGCGTCTCGACCCAATCCGATCCAAACACCAGCGGAGGCACCTGGATCTCGCTCGACGCTGAGAACACCGGAAGCTGGATGGAATTCACCACCCCGAGCATACCGGCCGGCACGTACCAGTTCGCCATCTCGTACAAGACGAACAACAATCGGGGCATCGCGACGATCCGAGTCGATGGCACGCAGGTCGGCAGCAATGTCGACCAATACGGCTATCCCTCCACCTATCCGACACGCACGCTGGGCACGGTGACGTTCTCCAGCAGCGGCTCTCACAAGATTCGCATGGTCGTGGCAGGCAAAAACAGCTCGTCGTCGAACTACGTTCTGTCGGCGGACAAGTTCACCTTCACACCACAGTGATCGTGGTAGAGAAGTAAGTCTCTCCGTCGTTCGATCCGCGCTTCGGCGCGGATCGACTCGGCGAGGGACCTAGGTAGAGGAGCCTCCGAAAACGCGGCCGGAGGGGACCGAAAGGGCGAGGCAGCTGGACTCGCCGTTCGCTGTTGGCTGCGGGCTGCTCTGCCACACCTTGCTATGCAGCGCCAGACTGCGTGAGACGCGTGGTGTTAGTCACGAGTTCTAATTTGACGGCCGGTCCAGAGGCCCGGCCCTACCCTCGATCCGTTTTCCAGGGCTCTTTGATGGTTCAAAGTTGAGAGCAAATCAGCGGTCGGCCGATGCGCGGCGCCGTATCTAAGCATTGAGCGATAAGCACCGGCTTGTCGCATCGTAGATCGCGGGTAGACCGACGAACGATGAGGGGTTAACGCTAGATGGCCTCGTCGCAACGCGGTTTAGCACCGTCATTGTCTTCATGAGTGGACCGCCACAGGCTCGACTCCTGTTAGAGGCTGCACAGTACTTGCTTTGCGCAGCCCATGGCATTCTTCGAACAAACGCTTGTTCTACTCCTGATTACGACGGTGCTGCGCGTGGCGGCGCGCTGGTGTCCATGGCCTGAACCGATTACTTACGTCGCGGGAGGCGGACTGGCATCGCTGATCCCGACCCTTTCTCGAATCTCGTTCGATCCGGCGATTTTTTTTGTCTGCTTTCTGCCACCCCTTCTTTTTTCCGATGGGTGGCTGATGCCTCTGCGCGAGTTTGCGCAGGCCAAGCGGCCGATTTTTCTTCTGGCAACAGGTCTCGTCGTTTTTACCACCCTAGCGGTCGGCTACACCGCGCATTGGCTGATCCCCGGGCTTCCCTTGGCTCTCGCCTTCGCGCTGGGGGCCGTGGTCTCGCCCACCGATGCGGTCTCGGTTACGGCCATCACCGAACGCCTGCAGGTACCGACACGGGTGAAGATTGTTTTGAACGGCGAAAGCCTAATGAACGACGCCACGGGTCTCGTGGCTTTTAAATTCGCGGTGGCAGCGGTGATCGCGGGGAGTTTTTCCGTTACCGCCGCGACGACTCAGTTCCTCTATGTTGCCGCGGCAGGCATCGGCACCGGACTGGCCATCGCGTACCTCGTCGGCCTGCTGCGCGACTTTCTCGAACACAGCCGCAACACGGATCCTTTGGTGGAAGTAACGCTCTCGCTTCTCACCCCGTACGCCGCCTACCTCGCGGCGGAGCTTGTTCACGCCTCAGGCATCCTAGCCGTTGTCGCCGCCGGGCTCTACTCAGGCTGGCGAGACCCGGTGAAGATGGATGTGGAGTCGCGGCAGACGGCCTGGACGGTCTGGTCGATCATCTTGTTTTGGCTCAACGGACTTGCCTTCGTGCTGGTCGGCCTGCAATTCCCCGCGGTGATCGGCGCCGTTGCGCAGCAATATTCGGCCGGCCAATTGGCTCTCTTTGTCGCGGTGATTGCTGCCGTCACCATGGCATCGCGCATTGCGTGGTTTTTTCCCGGTGCCTACCTGCCCTTTTTGCTTCTTGCAGGGTTGCGAAAACGCGAAAAACCGCCGTCCTGGCAGACGGTCCTCGTCGGCGGTTGGGCCGGCATGCGGGGAGCGGTCACGTTGGCCGCAGCCCTCTCTTTGCCGCTGACGCTTCCGGACGGCGGTCCCTTTCCCGGCCGGGATATGATCGTCTTTCTCGCTTTTGGCGTGATCGTCTGCACCTTGGTCATCCAAGGTACCACGCTGTCGACGTTGATCCGCAAACTTGGATTGCGGGGCGACGACACTCGCCTCGCCGAAGAAGGCCTGGCGCGAAAAAAAGCGGTGGAGGCCGGCCTGGAAGCTTTGCTGACTTTTCGCGGTTCGGCTCGCAGCCCGGAAGAGCGCAGCGCGCTCGGACAGGTCGTCGCGGAATACGAACGACGGCTCTCGGAACTTGGGACGAAGGGAGAAAGTCGATCGAGCGCACTCGAACGACGCGCTGCCGAGAAAAAATTCCGCATTGCGGCAATCAAAGCCGAGCGCCGGACGATCGATGCGTTGTGGCGCGCCAACACGATCACCGACGACGTCCACCGGCCACTGCAGCAATTGCTCGACCACGAAGAAGCCATGCTGCAGGGACCGGCAACGGTGACAGCGTCAGGTGCAGCAGCCGGTCCGAGTCGTGAGTAGAAGCCAACCGCTGCGGCTCAGGAAGCCCCCCCTCTGCGCTCCGTGTACTCCGGTTGTCCTCCGCGCTGTCTGTGTCGCGAATCCGCGGGCTACTTGCCGCCTCCATATCTGGCTATCAGCAAAATTGACCTTATCTCCACCCGAGTTGTGTCGATGATGATTACTGACTTACAACGTATTTCCTGTTCATAAGTCACCCATGGCGTCTGAACCGCCACCCGGACCTCCATTTTCAAGCGCCGCCTTCTCGCCCGCCGTTCCGGGCGACAAGGCTCCGCGCGCGCTGGGAGGCCGTCTGGTGCCCGTGTTCGTGTTGGTGGCCGGGTGGCTGTTGAGCGGTTGGACTTACACCCTCCTCCAGCAGGACGTTTCGCGGCGCCAGCAGCAGTTTTTCAGCGAGCGTGTCGCCGAGGCCGAAGCTGCCATCCGAGTGCGGATGAATTTCTATGTGGACGCCCTCCATGGCGGCACCAGTTTTTTTGCGGCCTCAGAAAATGTGGCTCGCGATGAATGGCGAATTTACGCGGAGTCGCTGCAGTTGAGGGCGCGCTACCCTGGCATCAACGGACTGGGCGTAATTTTCTCCGTGCCCCCGTTGAGGCTCGAGGACTGGAAGGCGCGCGTGCGGGTCGACGGCCAGCCAGATCCCATGCCGAGGCCGTTTCCCAATACGCTGCCAGCGTCCCCTGACGCCCCCAAATATTTGATCACTTTCGTCGAGGGCAACGTGGACGATCGGCCTCCCATTGGCCGCGATATCGCCACCGAGCCCAGCCGCCGCCGCGCGGCCGAACGCGCGCGGGATACCGGGGAAGCACAGATCAACCGCCGCATTCCGGGCTCGCGCGATACCCAGCGCCGCGCGGGACTGTTGCTCTACGTGCCCCTTTATGCCAAAGGGGCAAAGACCGACACCCTTGACGCCCGGAGAGCCGCCCACCTCGGCTGGATCTACGCGCAGATCTTTCCCGACGTGTTCTTCGACGGCGTGCTCGGTCCAATGGGCCAGACGCTGCGCTTGCATTTCTTCGAAGCCGGCGGCGTCCGTCCGGAACAACTGCTTTATGCCTCGGAAGCGGGCGGTCTTAACGCTCCGCTTCCACGCTTCGAGCGCGTGACCCAAATGACGATGGCCGGGCAGCCTTTCCTGCTCGCCTGGCAGCGCGGTCCAAATTTTCCGCCCGCCGAAAAGTCACCCGCCGTGTGGGTGGCGGCAAGTCTCGGCTTCGCCACCTTGCTCCTCGCCGGGCTCGTCACCAGTCTGCAATCCGTCGGACACCGCGCGCGGGCAATTGCCGCCGCGCGCACCGCTGAGCTGGCGGCAAGCGAGGAACGGTTTCGCCACGCCTTCGAATTCGCGGGCATCGGAATGTCGCTGGTCGGGCTCGACGGGCGCTGGCTCCGCGTGAACAAGGCGCTGTGCGAAATCGTGGGGTACGCGGAGTTCGAACTCCTCCAAAAGACGTTTCAAGACATCACTCACCCCGATGACCTCGAGACCGACCTGTCCCTGGTGCGCGAGCTCATCGCTGGCCAGCGGCGTTTCTATCAGATGGAGAAGCGCTATTTTCACCGGGCGGGACACAGTGTCTGGATTCGTCTCACCGCCTCGTTGGTGCGCGACGCCTCGGGCACGCCTCTCTATTTCGTTTCCCAGATCGAGGACATCACGGAACGCAAGCGGCTCGAGGAAAATCTTGCCCGCGCGCGGGACCAGGCCATGGAAGCCTCGCGACTCAAATCGGAGTTCCTCGCCACCATGAGCCACGAGATCCGCACACCCATGAACGGTGTGATCGGCATGACCTCCCTGCTGCGCGACACTCCTCTCTCGAGCGCCCAAGCAGACTATGTGCGGACGATCGAATCGTCCGGCGAGTCGTTGCTGACGATCATCAACGACATTCTGGACTATTCAAAAATCGAAGCGGGTCGGATCGAGTTGGAGCTCGCACCATTCGATGTCCGCGAATGTGTAGCCGACGCGCTGGATTTATTCGCCGGGCCCGCCGCGGAGAAAAAAATTCAATTAACTGCTTCGATCGCGCCCGACGTGCCAGCCTGCGTCGCGGGCGACGCCACCCGCCTTCGGCAGATTCTCGTCAACCTAGTGGCCAACGCCGTCAAATTTACGCCGGGAGGCGAAGTCCGCGTCGCAGTCGCTTCGGAAGACCTCGACGGCGCCAACCGGCGTCATCGTTTAAAATTCTCGGTGCAGGACACCGGCATCGGCATCGCACCGGAAGGCATGGACCGGCTGTTCAAGTCGTTTTCGCAGGTCGACGCGTCGACCACGCGCCGCTTCGGCGGGACGGGCCTCGGTCTTGCGATCAGCCATCGGCTCGCCGGTTTGATGGGCGGCACGATGTCGGCTGAAAGCGAAGTCGGCCGCGGCTCGACATTCTCCTTCACCGTGGTGGTGGACGCGAAAGAAGCGCCGCCCAGCGCCTCCCCCGTGCGCCCTGCCGCCGACCCGACGACGGGCCAGCGCTGTCCGCTACGGGTCATGATTGCCGAGGACAATGCAGTCAATCAGCGCGTCGCTGGCCTGCTCCTCCAACGTCTCGGCTACCGCGCGACCACGGTTGGCAGCGGCCTCGAAGCCTTGACCGCTCTCGAACGGACCGACTACGACGTCATTCTGATGGACGTCGAAATGCCGGATCTTGATGGATGCGAAGCCACCCGGCGCATTCGAGAGAAACGGCAATCGCCAACTCGGCCCTGGATCATCGCGTTGACGGCGGGAGCGATGCAGGACGACCGCGAGAAGGCATTGGCCGCGGGCATGAACGACTTCTTGACCAAACCGGTGCGACCCGACGCGCTGTCCACCGCGCTGATGCGGGCGTATGCGGCCCTGTCAGACGAAGCGGCCATACGCCTGTGAGATTCGTTCGCTGGGCCAAGTCCGATGAGAGACAACCGACAGGCGGCCGGACTGCAAGTAACTGCGCGCGTAAGCGCGGCCTGATTCAACGTTCAAACCGTAGCCTTGACCGGCACAACGTGTAACCTTTCCTCGCCCTCCGCATCAAACGCCTAGATGTCTTCTTCCGCAGCCGCTTCTTCGACCTCACCCCGGCCCGTGCAAACGCCGCTTTCCGTGACCGACGTCCAAGCGGTCAATGAAATCGTCCGCGGCAATCGTGAGATGTTTGAGGTCTTGGTCCGGCGCTACAACGGACAGCTCTATCGGGTCGGGATGGCTTACCTGCGCAACCATGCCCAAACCGAGGACGCGATGCAAAATGCTTACCTGAAAGCGTTTCTGAATATGAGCCGGTTTCGACGCTCCTCTGGTTTCGGGACTTGGCTCACTCGAATAATGATTAACGAATGCCTGATGATGCTGCGGAGCAAAAAACGTGTGGTACTGGAAAACATCGATGAAACCGATGCCCGCGCAAACCACGAGGCGGTCTTCGCACCTGCCACCGACCCGGTCCGCAATGCTGAAATCAGGGCGGCCGTGGAGGAAGCCCTGGAATCCCTGCCGCGAGTCCAACGAACCGTGTACGTGCTGCGGGATATCCAACACCTCTCCACTGCCGAAGCCGCGGACTGCCTGGGCCTTTCGCGGGAGAATGTGAAAGTCATGCTCCATCGCGCCCGCGAGCGGCTAAAGGCCAAATTAATGGAGACCGCCGCAGGCGTGGAATTGTATCACTATTCGGCTACTTGCTGCGACCCCATGACCGCAAAGGTCATGGACGCGGTCCTGGCATCGTAATCTGTTGGTCCGTCCTCCCTTTTCCACGGACGTACGCGTCGGGCCGCATTCCAACGGCGGCATAAAGTCCCCGCCTATGAAGCCATTTCGCGGCAGGACTGTGCGCAGCGGCGGCAGGCGGTGACGCAGTCCTCCATCTCTCCGATGCGTTCGCAGTCATCGGCACACGCGGTGCAGATATCCGCGCACAAACCGCAGGTAGATCGGTGTCGGGGCGAGCCGCGGAGCATGAAGTCAGCCGCCATGCGGCAGATCGCTGCACAATCCGCCATGAGTTTCAGATGTTCCGGCTCCACGTGCTTTCCTCCGAGATGGAGGCAGTGTTGATAGATCATGTGTTGACAGATGTCGTGGCATCCAGAGCAGGCCTCGATGCAGTCGCGCAGATCATGGCCTTGAACAGAGTGAGCATGGGTCGTGTGCATAGGAGTAAGAGGTTGTCGCTCATTATCGCTGCCACAGCGCATTTGACTATGGGGCGAAGCAATTCACTTCCGACGGGACAATTTCCCATACGCGCGGCCGGTTTAGCGCCGCTCGGGGGCCAAAAACCAACCGGCACACGCGAGGCCTAATGTTTCCGCAATGTTTGTCCTGTTAGGGTTTTCCTTTTCGCAGTCATGAGCGCCCGATGCCGTTTCTCCTCCTTCCTTCTCTTCCTGTGCGGCTGCCTGCCTTTGATGGCCCAGGACAGCGGGAAAAGTTCGGTCAGGGCCGTCGTCGTCGATTCCGCAAAGAAGCCGCTGGAGTATGTCACGGTCGAATTGAAAAGTCTGCCGAGCCACCAACCCGTCCGCACCGGTGCCACCGACCGCAATGGAAGCGTCGCTTTTGCCGATGTGCCTTTCGGCGACTACCTCCTCAGCTACGGTTTGCTTGGCAGCACGACGCAATCGACTCTTCCCTTCTCGCTCGATGGGAAACAGCCATCTTACGACCTGGGTTCTCTCACCCTATCGCCCAACGTGATCACGCTGGAACAAGTTCAGGTGGCGGCGAAAGCAGAGACCTTTCAAAATTCCATCGATCGCAAGGTCTACAACGTCGGCCGCGATATCCAAAGTGCCAGCGGAAGTGCTTCCGATCTGATGCAGAACATCCCCTCCGTGCAGGTCGACATCGACGGGAACGTTAGTCTTCGCGGATCGGAAAGCGTGCTGATCCTGATCGACGGAAAACCCTCTTCTTTGATGGGCCGCAATCGCGCCGCCGTCCTGGAGCAATTGCCGGCAGATTCGATCGAGCGTATCGAAGTGATCACCAATCCTTCCGCGAAATACAAACCGGACGGCACCGCCGGAATCATCAACATCGTCCTCAAACGCAAACGTACCGCCGGCTATTCCGGCAGCGCGCGCGCAACGGTCGGCAACGAAGGCCGCTTCGGCGGCACGCTCAGCGGCAATTACAACCCGGGACGCTACAACATTGCCGGCACCTACAGTGTCCGCCGGGACTATCGCTCGCGCACCGGCAGCGAAACGCGCGCGAATCTGGACGAGACCTCGGGGTCATTCCGCACCCGCGACCAAAACACGCGAGAGGAAAGCCGCCCCCTCACGCACCTCGGCCAATTGTCGGTTGCCTACACCGTTTCCGAGGACACCAGCGTCTCGGGTTCCATCGAGATGGATCGGCGCACGTCGGAACGGCGCTCCATTCAGGTCAATCGGCTGACTGACGGCACGGGCCTGATCACCCAGGACTTCGACCGTGTTCGTCGCATGCCCGAGAGCGAACGCGACGTCGAGGCGACCGCGCGGCTGCAACATGAGTTCGGCGGGACGAGTGGCGGTCTGACCGCCGAAATTCAAGTGAGTGACACGCTTGAACTCGAAAACAGCGCCTATACCAACGTGTTTCGCACCCCTGCAGTCGTTCCCACGTTTGATAACCGGTTGGTCGAGACCGAGGACTCGAGCATCGAGAGCACGCTCGAATTCGAAAGACCCTTGGCCCATCTGGCTAAATTGGAAGCCGGCTACGGTTACGAGTGGAACCGCATCTTCATCAACCAGGAATCCAGCCTCTTCGATCCCGCGCTCAATCGTTTCGTCCGCGACCCATCCGTCTCGAATCAATTTCGCTATGCATCGGGAATACATTCGCTCTATGGCACGTACGGACGGCCGTGGGGAGATTTTGGCGCACTGCTCGGACTGCGACTAGAACAAACCAGCCTGCGCACCCACCAAATCACGACGGGGGCGCGGCAACGCACCCAGTACCTGCGCGTTTATCCGTCGCTCCATCTCAGTTACAACCTGACGCCACTGACGCAGCTACAGCTCAACTACAGCCGCCGAGTCAATCGGCCCGATGGCGACGAGCTCAATCCGTATCCGCAGTTCCAAGACCCATTCAATCTCAGAGCGGGAAACCCCAATCTCCAGCCCGAGGACGTCCACTCGATCGAAACCGGCCTGCACTACAAACAGGACTCCACGACCTACCTAGCCTCGCTCTACGGCCGCTATCGGAGAGACGGCATCACTCAGGTGACACGCTTCATCGACGCCACGACGCAATTGACGACCGAGGAAAATCTTTCGACCAGTCGTTCGGCCGGCCTGGAACTCGCGGCCACCCGGGATTTTGGAGAGCGTGTGTCGCTCAACCTCAGCGCGAATGCCTTTCGGAACGAGATCGACGCCAGCAATCTCGGATTCTCCTCCGAACGTGCGACGATTGCCTGGGAGGGAAAGATCAGCAGCAGCTTTCAAGTCACGAAAACAACCTTGGTCCAGGCCAACGCCAACTTCACCGCCAAACGGCTCACTCCCCAGGGCCATCGATATCCCACCGCGGTTGCGAACATCGGGTTGCGACAGGAGCTGAAGGGCAAAAACGTATCCATTACCCTCACTCTCTCGGATGTCTTCAATTCCATGAAAGAGCGGACCCGCATCGACACGCCCACCCTGCGATCCGAGGCCACCCGCCGCCGTACCTCGCGTATTGTGTACTTCGGCATCATCTACAATTTCGGAAAATCGACGAAGAAGGGCAACGACGAGAGCCTGCAATTCGACGAGACGCCGATGTAGTCAGCGTCTTCGAATGTTCTTTTCGAAGCGGAAGAGAAGATACCCAAGGAAACGAAGAACCGGCAGACGCCTTGTCCTCCTCAGACGAGCGACGTTGTTCGGAAATGGTTGCTAGAACCAGGAACAGCTCTTCGTTACCTTCGTTCACTTCTGTAAAACGAATCGAACCTGCGCTTCCCTAGAAACGCACGTTCAAAGACCCGCTGTGTCGGGGTTTTCTGCTCACTAATCGCTACCCGCTACTTCGCTGCCCCCTTTAGCGATCGGATCTGAATATCGCGGACGAGCAACTCCCAGCCTTCCATCTGCAGCTGAATTCTTCCTTTGGTCAGCGGCACCAAGCTGCCATCGGCTGACCTCATCTGCGATTTCAGCACCAGCACGTCGCGTCCGTTGACCATGTGGGTGCAGCCGTCGCCGGCACAAATGATTTCGAGGACGTTCCACTCCTCTCCGCTCTTTTCCAGATTGTCGCCGGACTTCGCGCAATTCGGGGCGGCGGGAGCCGTATTGCCGAATATCGTTTCCTCGCCCGTCGGCGAATAACGGACGCGTTTGCCGTCCTTTACCGCCTTGAGCACAGCCACCGCATCGCCCATCGCGACATAGTCGCCGCAGTTTCCAGGCTGCAGCTGAAACTGGTGTCCCTGCATCCAGCGGGATTTGAAGGCAGCCTGTTCGCCGAACGCGTGATAAATCACGCCGCTGTTCGGCAATTGGTCCGCGCGTTGTCCCTCCCGCCGCTTACCCCAGCGGAATTGCAGCCGAAGATGAAAGTGATCAAACGCCTCCACCGTGGTGAGGCCCCCATGAATCTCGCCCGTGAGACGCAGCGCGGGTTTTCCGTCGGCTTCCACCACCGAAACAATTTTCATTGGATCGTTGTCGATTCCCAACGGCGTAGTGTAGTTGCCCTTCTCATCCTTCTTCGCGCCCGGCACATCGAGGGTCGACGGGGGCACCGCCAGATAGAGCTCCCAACCGCTCAAATCTTTTCCGTTAAACAATGAACGCCACTCGCCGTCGGCTGCCGAAAGAGGATCGTTGGCAAAAATAAAAACCAGGCCATACACGAGGGGTAGCAATCGGTTCATTTCGCAAAACTAGTGGCAACGCCGAGGTTGGCCAGATCGATTCTTTTGATTTAAGAGGAGGCCTGGAACCCAAGTGAGCGTCTGGAGAATCAAATTGGCTTCGTGTGATGAGTAAAAATAAGCGGACATTAGCGTCTACTGCCGCCAAAAGACTCAAATCCGAGCGCAGCGAAAATGCCTTCCCCGACCAATATCACCTTCTTCAAGGACGCAGCCGCCTTTCGAACGTGGC
>CAZJLP010000015.1:0-40159 GCA_964546955.1 uncultured Opitutaceae bacterium
GCCAGGAAATCGAAAACCTGCTGAGTCAATCCGGAGTTTCGTTTCAGCTGCGTTCCCGGGGCAAAGCTCCCCGGCTTGTCGACGTCGCGGTAGCCGATACGACGGGCGAACTGCGGCGGCTCACTCAGCTGGCCGAGGTTGTCTTCGTAGGGAAAAGCCTGCCGCCGCACGATCAGGGTCAGACGCCGGTCGAGGCCGCGGCACTTGGGCGAGCGCTGCTTTTTGGCCCGGGAATGTCGAATTTTCGGGCGATCGCCGCGGAGTTAGTCGAGCGGCGGGCTGCGCGAGTTGTGGGCGATGCGGAGGAATTGTCGGCCCGCGCGCTCGAGTTGTTTTTGGACGGTCCGCAGCGCGCCGCGATGGCTGAGGCCGCGCGGCAATGGCACCGCGAGAATCAGGGCGCGGTTGAACGCACGCTCGCGGTGATTCGCGAGGAACTCGGCCGGTTAAAGTGAGCCGCGTCGACGACTAAGGTTGGCAGTCGTTGTGCCGAGGTAGGTGCATGCAAGGGACGACAATCGAGAATCGACTGAAGGCCTCCGGCGGCGCTGAACGAGCTGCGTGGAGCTCCGCTCCGCGACCGCTGAGCACGGCGGCTCCGCGACTGGTTCATGGTAGGCATTATGCGCGAGCTGGCGGAGAAATAGGTTGCGCCTCCTCCGACCGAATCTAGGATTTCCACTTTTCGCTCGATGCAATCGCACGGTCCGAAGCGCGTCTATACTCCACACTCCCTCGAGTTTTGGTTCGGAAAGCTCGAAAACGATTGGGCGGAGTATTTTAGCGAACATCAGCTGGAGGAGGGCCGCCGACTTTACCGCGAAGGGGAAGTGCGGGAGCTGGAATTGACCGGCAACGACGCCATCATCCACCGGCGAGTCGAGAAAAAAGACGAATACGCGGTAATCGAATGGGACGGCAAAGGACTGTCGGTGCGTTCCTCGTCCACGGACAAGGATATGGCGCACGCGCTGGCCGTCGCTGGCTTGCACGAGATCGAGGAACTGGTTTGCGACGAGATTTCGCCGCTGCCGGAGGACGAAAATGCCGCCCGGGAGAAAGCCGCCGCGGCGCACTCGCCCAATGGCAACGGTAACGGCAGCGGTCACGCCCATGGACACAACGGAAATGGCGCAGCGGCCGGCACTTCGAGCAACGGCGGAGGCGGGGCGAAAGCCAGCCCAGCGCCGGCCAAGCCGGCGACCGCCGGCGCAAAGTCGAGGCCTCTCGTTTTGGTGTTTAAGACGAAGGCGGAAGGATTGGCCTTCCAGGCGGTTTGGCAGAACCCGGACAAGTCAAAAATCCCTGCCCTCGGCCAGGCGGCCCATGCCAATGGAAGCGGTCACGTCTCTTCGACCGAGCGAGCCAAGTTGATCGGCTTGGCGGCGTATGCGCGCAAAGCCCATTTCAACTACAATCAGACCACCGGGATTTACCTCCTCGAGTCGGTGGTCGAAATTCCCAATTTCCTCAAAGTCACGCTGCCCGCCTGGAAGCGGTTGTTTTCGATCGAGCTCGATGACAAGGCCACCAATCTCCTCAAGGGTCCGCGGGCGATCGAGATCGAAGCGGTCGCGGAGCGCCGGAACAGCCACGGCTTGGATCTCCGCTGGATCTTCAAAGCGGGCGAACGCCTGTTGACGGAGGAAGAAGTCAATCTCATCACCAAGCGCGGCACGGCGCCCATTATCATCCCGAGCATCGGGATCGTGACCTTGCCGACCGAACGGCTCGAGTCTCTGCGTGCCTGGGAACGGAATGTGGCGGAAACACACGCCGACGGCTCGCTCTCGCCGTACCTGATCTTTTCGTTGTTCAACGACGCGCGTTTCAAGCTCACCCTTTCTTCCGAGCTCGAAGCATGGCGGCAGAGCGTGCTTGCTCCCACGCCCGCTCCGTCGAAGTTGCCTGAACTTCTGCGGCCCTATCAGCGGCGCGGGGTCGAGTGGCTGCACCACCTCTGTGACGTCGGCTGCCATGGCCTGCTGGCGGACGAGATGGGTTTGGGCAAGACGCTGCAGGTCATTTCGCTTCTCGCCACGCGGCGGATCAAGGATCGCCCCAATCTCATCGTATGCCCGGCGAGCGTTGTTCCGGTCTGGCGGGAGGAGCTGGCGAAATTCTTTCCCGAATTGCCGGTCGATGTGCTGAAGACGGGTCACGATTTTACTTCGCGCAAGGACGCGGTCATCTGGCTCGCCAGTTACACGCAATTGCGAAAGCACAAGGCGCTGCTGGATACGCACGAGTTCGGCTATTCGGTGTTGGACGAGGGACAGTTCATCAAGAATCCCGACGCGAAGGTCACCCAGACCTGCTTTGCCATTCGCGCCAGCCATCGCATCGTCTTGACCGGCACGCCGCTGGAAAATCGCCAATTGGACCTGTGGTCGATCTTCCGCTACTTGCTCCCTGGGCTCCTGGGATCGCGCTCGAGTTTCGAGGCCGGCCTGAACGCCGATCGGACCGCCACGATCGAAAGGCTGCGGGCGCAACTCGCGCCGTTTATTCTGCGGCGAACGAAGAACGAAGTGGCGACCGAACTTCCACCCAAAGTGGAGATGGAATTGCTCTGTCCCCTCACGGATGTTCAGCGCGCCGAATACGCTCGCATCTGCAGCGAGGGTCTCAACCGTCTCGGAGACGATGTCGGCGCCGCCATGCGCGAAAAGAGTTTCGGCTTCCTCGCCCTGCTCACGCGCCTGCGCCAGGTTTGCTGCGATCCCGACATGCTGCCTTGGCTGAAGGCACCGCTGACCGATTCGGGCAAAATCAATCTTTTGGTGGAGAAGCTGGCCGAGGTCATCGGCAGCGGCCACAAGGTGGTCATTTTCTCCCAGTTTGTGATGTTGCTCGATCGCGTGCGCGAGGCGCTGACGGTCAACTTCCCGGATTTACAGCGGTTCGAGCTCACCGGCATGACGCTCGATCGGCAAAAACCTGTCCAGGCCTTCCAAAATGCGCAAGGCGCGGCCGCCATGCTGGTGTCGCTCAAGGCCGCCGGCACCGGCATCACCCTGCATGCGGCGGATTATGTTTTCCTCCTCGATCCATGGTGGAATCCCGCGGTCGAAGCACAGGCGGTGGACCGCGTTCATCGCATCGGCCAAAAGAGCACGGTGTTCGTCTACCGCATGATCACTGCCGGTACGATCGAAGAGCGCATCGAGGCCTTGAAAGCCTCGAAGAAGGACCTGTTCGACAAGCTTATTGGCGGCCTCGGCGGCGACTTCGACTTGAGCCAACACTTCTCTTCGCTGCACAGCCTGATCCAGCTCACGACCGCCCAAGTCGAATCCGAGCCGAGTTTGGCGTATTGACTGACGCTGCCGGCTCGAGGTGGAACGCGACCTCCGGGCGCGTTGGTTTGGACAACGTCGCAACACTCACTCCCTCGAACGGCGCGCTCGCCGTTTCGACGCGCTCAAGGTGCTGAGTCTGGTCGAGGGAGAGATCGCGCTCCCTTTTCGCCCAGCTCTCGCCGATCGCGGTCTGGCTCAGTGCGAGGCTTCGTCTTGTAGCCGCTTGATCTCTTCCTCTCCGAGGGGGCCGTGACGGGTCACGCGCAGGCTGTCGACGAACTCGCGGGCGAAATCGCGGTTCAAGCGCGCGTTGATGAAGGCCGCGACACTCATCGCGATCAACGCGCCCAGCGACGCCAGCGCCATGTCCTTGTGGGCATCCCAGATGTCTCCTTGCGTGCCCAGATAGGCTGCGCCCAGTTCGCCCCCGATTCCGACGGCGGCGGCCCACTCGATCAGCTCGTAGAGCATCGACGTGCTCATGGCCACGTCCAGCGGGAGGAAGTAACCCCAGAATCCCCGCACATTGGCGACCCGCAGGAACACTTCGCGAATGGGGTACGCCAGCAGCAACCCGTAGGAAAAATGCACCAGCCGATCAAAGTGGTTGCGCTGCCACCCGAGCATCTCGTTCAGCGAGCGACCGAAAAGCGCCCGGGTCCAATCGTTGTAAGGAACCTCCGAATACGTCCAATGCGCGCCCGTCTCGTGCAGGCACAAGAAGAAAAAGGTCAACGTGTAGCTAATGCGGGAAAGCGGAAGACGCCGGTAGGTTGCCGCCAGAAAAATCAGGAACACCGCGACCAGCGCGTTTTCAAGCCACCAATCGTGAGGAAAATGAGCTCCCCAGCCGGAGAGCGCCAACACGGGCACGAGAAGCGCGGAAAGGACTGCGACGTAACGAAGCCGGGAGGGTAGTGCCACGCGCCGAGCCTAGGTCGACCGGCGGTCGGGAGTCGAGGACGCTGATTTACCCGGGAAGGCTGGTTCGCGGCTTGCCCCGAAGGTCCGTTTTGCCCACGTTGGACCCTTTGCATGGCTCTCTTTAACCTGCTCGATATCAATCTTAGCTTCGGTGGACCCCACATCCTGGAAAACGTGAACTTCCAAGTGGATCCGGGAGAGCGGGTGTGTCTGGTCGGACGCAATGGGGCGGGAAAATCCACGCTGATGCGTGTGATCTCCGGCGAGATGCAGCCCGATAGCGGCGATATTTCACGTCAGCCAGGCGCGGTCTTCGCGCGCCTGACGCAGGAAGTGCCGGCCGATGTGCAGGGCACGATCCATGACATCGTCGCCGCCGGCCAGCGGCCGGAGCGTGAGCATGAGGAGCAATGGGAGCGCGATGTCCGGCTGGAAGACTTGCTGGCCAAACTTCAGCTCAACCCCACCACGCAGTTCTTCACCTTGTCGGGCGGCTTGAAGCGCCGCGTCCTTCTCGCCCGCGCTTTGGCGGCGCAACCCGACCTGCTTTTGCTGGATGAACCGACCAACCATCTCGATCTCGATTCGATTCTGTGGCTGGAGGATTTTCTGCTGACTGAAAAGCTGGCGCTGTTTTTTGTGACGCACGATCGCGCGTTCCTCCGGAAATTGGCCACGCGCATCGTGGAGTTGGATCGCGGCCGGCTGGCCAGCTGGGCTTGCGATTACGACACGTACCTCGTCCGCAAGGAGCAGGTCCTCGAAGCCGAGGAAAAACAACGGGCCGCTTTCGACAAGAAGCTGGCGCAGGAGGAAGAATGGATTCGGCGGGGCGTCAAGGCGCAGCGTTCCCGTGCGCAAGGGCGCATTCATCAATTGATGGCCATGCGAGCCGAGCGGCGCGCCCGCCGCGAGCGGCTGGGCAACGTGAATTTGAAGCTGGCGGAGGCGGAGAAGTCGGGCGTCAAGGTGATCGAGGCCGAAGACGTGTCCTTTTCCTATCCCGATGGCCGCGTGCTCGTGCGAGATTTCACCACGACGATCACGCGCGGAGACAAGATCGGCCTGATCGGGCCCAACGGCGCCGGCAAGTCGACCTTGATCAAGCTGCTCTTGGGACAACTCGCTCCGACCGGCGGCACCATCAAACATGGCACCAATTTGGAGATCGTCTACTACGATCAGTTGCGCGCCCAAATCGACGATAAGAAGACGGTGGCCGACAACATCGCCGACGGAAACACTACCGTGACGATCGACGGGCGCTCGCGCCACGTCATCAGTTATTTGCAGGATTTTCTTTTCGCTCCGGATCGCGCGCGCACCCCGGCGGGGGTTCTTTCCGGGGGCGAACGCAATCGTCTTTTGCTGGCGCGGCTCTTCACCAAGCCGGCGAATGTTCTCGTGATGGACGAGCCGACCAACGACCTCGACGCCGAGACGCTCGATCTGCTGGAGAATTTGCTCGTCGACTACGCGGGCACGCTCCTGCTGGTCAGCCACGACCGCGATTTTTTGGACAATGTTGTCACGAGCACGCTGGTCTTCGAAGGCGACGCAAAGATTGGCGAGTACATTGGCGGTTATGCGGATTGGGTTCGCCAGCGGGCGATGCTGCGCGCGCCAAAGAGAGAGAACGCCTCCCCGACGGCGGCTCCGGCGAAGATCACCGCCGGTTCAAAAGCCGGGAAACCCCGCAAGCTAAACCAGAAAGAGCAGCGGGAATTGCAAGCGCTGCCCGGGCAGATCGAAAACCTCGAGAAGGAGCAAGCCACGTTGGCCGCCAAGCTGTCCGATCCCACGTTCTATCAGCGCGAGTCCGCGGCGGCCCCGGGGGTAAAGGCGCGCCTCGAAGAACTCGAACGCGACCTCGCCAAGGGCTTCGCCCGCTGGGAAGAACTCGAACAGATCGCGAACGCCAGCCGCGAAGAGTAGTTGAGGGTGTCAGCGCTCCTTTGATTTGTTGAGAAATCTCTGAAGAACGGCTCGCAGGGTAGGGCGGGGCTTCCGCACCCGCCGTCAAAGGGGAACGATGCCGCGTAGGAACATTCGTTTTGATGCCGTCCGACGCTGCGCAGATGTTTCCGTGCTACGTTTGCCACACACGACGGCGATCCGGAGGCCTCGCCCTACCTTACGATCTTCTCACTCCGTCTTTTCAGGCTCCCTAACCAAGGATCACACGGATCAACCCTCCGGTCATCCGTGTTCATCCGTGTTTAAAAATTACTTTGGAAAATTTGGGTGGTGGCTGGCAGCAACGCTTCATCTGCTGCTCTTCTATTCGTGTCCGTTCGCGGTTGAGATTCTTTAATGAAAATCATGCGAGGCCTGCTCGGGCACTTCGGCGAAACGCAATGGCACGATCTTTTCCGCTTTCACGTGGATGACTCCTTCCTGATTTTGCAGAGGCCCCGTGATGCGCAGCGAAGATTCCTGCGTCAGCACCAAGCGCAGCCGTTCGAAGAGATCGGGGCGCACCACGGCATTGGCGATGCCGGTTTCATCCTCCAGTGAAACAAAGACGAATCCCTTGGCCGTGCCCGGGCGTTGACGACAGATCACGCTGCCGGCGATCGTGACACGTTCGCCGTCCCGACCGAGCGGGAGATCGGAAGCGCGCAACACGTCCGGCAACTGGGCTCGAATCGTCGCCATGGGGTGCGAGCCCGCGGTCAGCGACATCTCCGCGAAGTCGGCGTTGAGGCGTTCGGAGAGAGTCATGGGCAGGAGGGGGGACTCCGCGACCTGCAAAAGCTCGTCTGAAAAATGTCGGAACAACGTTTCTTCGGCGGACCAGGCTGCTTCGATCTGCCACAATGCCGCGCGGCGATGGCCGGCCAACGCGTTCAGAGTGCCGACCGCGGCGAGGCAGCGACGTTCCGCCGCCGTAAATGTCGTTCGCGCCAGAAAATCGTTGAGTGATGCGAATGGCTTTTCCGTGCGCGTCGCCAGCATGGCCCGAACGTTATTTTCGCGCATGCCTTTTAGATGCTGAAGCCCCAGCCGCAGCGCTCCGTCTGTTTCCACGATGCATTGCCACTCCGACTTGAGAATGCACGGAGGGCGTACTTTCAATCCATGGCGTCGTCCATCCTGCAGGATCGTGGCCGGGGAGTAGAAACCCATGGGCTGATTATTCAGCAAACTCGCCGTGAACTCGGCCGGACGATGGACCTTCAGCCAGGTGCTCGCATTGGCCAGGAGGGCGAACGAGATCGCGTGGCTCTCGGGGAAGCCATAAAAGGCGAAGGAGGAAACGGCTTCGACGATTTTTTCAACCACCTGCGTTGCGTAGTTCTTCTTCGCCAGGTTCGCGCGCAGTTTTTCAGTGACTTTGATCAGGCGGTTGTTGTTGCGGTTGAAACCCATCGCGCGGCGCAATTCCTCCGCCTCGGCTCCCGTGAAATCGGCCAGCACCATCGCGATCTGCAGCATCTGCTCCTGGAAAAGGATGACACCATAGGTTCGCTCGAGGATTGGTTTGAGCACGGGTTCCAGGCTGGGATCGATGTAGACCACGGTCTCCCGCTCGTTGCGTCGTTTGATGATGGGATGAACCAATTTCCCCACGATCGGTCCCGGCCGGATGATCGCGACTTGGATGGCTACATCGTAGAATTCGCGCGGTTTGAAGCGGGGAAGCGTGCTCATCTGGGCGCGGCTCTCGATCTGGAATACACCGATCGTGTCGGCTTTGCACATCGCTTCAAAGGTCGCGCGGTCGTCGGTGGGTATCTTGTACAACTCGCTCGGTCCGCCCCGTTTTTGGCACAACGTGAGCGAATCCTGGAGCACGGCCATCATGCCGAGGCCCAGAAAGTCGATTTTGACCAGCCCGAGTTCCTCGCAATCGTCCTTGTCCCATTGCACGATCGTTCGGCCCGGCATCGACGCATTTTCGATCGGCACGATAGTGTCGAGTTTCTGCGGGCAGAGCACCATGCCGCCCGAATGCTGGCCGAGGTGACGCGGCAAGCCATAGACGCCTTGATAAAGGGAAACGAGCGCGGGCAGGCGCGGGTGGGTTTTGGCCAAACCCGCCAAGCGGAGTTGGTCCTCCAATTCGATGGTATGTGGAAAGTCGCCATTGGCATAGAGGGAGGAGAAACGATCCATTACATCGTCAGAGAGGCCGAGCACCTTGCCCATTTCCCGAATCGCACTGCGCCCGCGGTAGGTGATCACGTTGGCGACCATGGCCGCTCCTCTCGGCGCGTAGCGCCGATAAATTTCCTGGATGACCGACTCGCGCAGATCTCCGCTGGGCAGGTCGAGATCGATATCGGGCCAGGAAGGGTGACCGTCCGCGCCGACGCGCCCTTCGCTCAGAAAGCGTTCGAAGAGGAGCCGTTGTTTGATCGGATCCACCGCCGTGATGCGCAGCGAGTAGCAGACCGCGCTATTGGCGGCGCTGCCACGGCCCTGGATCAGGACGCCTTGCTGACGGCACCACCGACAGATGTCCCAGACGATCAGAAAATATCCGGCGAAGCCCAATTTCTTGATCAACGCCAGTTCCTTGTTCAATTGGGTTTCAATTTGCGGAGTGAGGCGGCCGAAACGTTCGCGAGCGCCTTCGTAGGTCCGAGCGCGAAGATAGTCGTCCGGGTCGCTGCCAAGGGGGAGCGGATAATCGGGAAACCGATATCCTAGATTGCGAAGACTAAACTCCAGTCTTTCGGAAAGCCGAACCGAATTCGCCACGGCCGCGGGACAGTCGTGAAACAAGTCTGCCATCTCCTGGGGCGAGCGCAGGTGGCGCTCGCTATTTTGCGAGAGAAGGCGCCCGGCTTGATCCAGCAGCGTGTGATGCCGCAGGCACGTGAACGCATCGGCTACCTTGCGACTGCCCTTGGTGTCATAAACGACACCTCCCGTCGCAAGGAGAGGCAACTTGTGCGCGGCGGCGAGATCGGCCAGAAGCTTGAACCGGTGATCCTCGCCGCGGAGTCGCCGCCGCTGCACCTCCACGTAGACGTTTTTGGCGCCGAATGTTTTTTTCAGAGCGGCGAGGATCTCCGCCGCTTTGTTGACGTCGCCCCGGGCGAGCGCGCGCGCCACCGGGCCCTCTTCATCGCCGGTCAAGGCGATCAAGCCTTCGGCCTGCTCCGCCAGCTCCTCCGCGGTGGCGAAGCAGGGCCGCTTGCGTTCATGCGGATCCACCCCGGGCGGAAGATCGGCCGGAGCGATCAACGGAGAACGGGCGTCGAGCTTTGCCCGCGTGAGCAAACGGCAGAGGTTTTGATAACCCGTGCGGTTGGCGACGAGCAAGGGAAGGGCGGAACCGTCGTCGAGAGTAACCTCTGCGCCGACATAGGCCCTGAGGTTTGCGTCGTTAGCGGCTGAATACACACGGGGGGCGCCGGCCACGACATCCCGATCCAGCACGGCCAGCCCCGGCAGTTCGAGCGCTGCGGCGGTCTTGACCAAATCCTCCGGCTGTGAGGATCCCCGCAGAAAACTGAAGGCGGAGGAGGCGTGAAGTTCGACGTAGGAGGGCATTGGCTGAGAGCAGGGCGGGGATCGTGTGGCGGATTGGAGGGTTTGGCTCTACGCTTTGAGTTCCAGGCTCTCAGTCATACTCCCCCGCCACAAACCACCGGCCATCCAGGTGGTTGATCACGCGGTAGATGCCACCGGTGGCCAGTTCGACGTCCCATTCTTCCTGGCTCCAGGCGCGGGCGGATTCCCACCACTCGCCGCATACGCGCCACGGGCCCAGCACGGCACGGACGGGGCCCTGCACCCGCTCGGTCCACACGAAGGCGGGCGCATTCCCGGCCAGCTCGATCTTGGCGGCCAAAGGTGGCCGAAACCGACGCAGCGAAGGTCCGCGCAGCCAGAAGTCGGCGACGGGTTCGGTCGAACCCACCGCGTCCGCTGGTGGCACTAAACTGACGGCATCGGGTTTGTGCGTGTTGTCCAATTGCGGCGTGCCCACTCGCCCCGAACCCACGATGGCTACGGCGCGGGCCAACGTTTCGGCGAAACCGTGGGCGTCTACCAATGCACTGTCGAAGAGGCCTGGCTGGCGGGTCAGCGGCCGGCTGGGAGCAATACGGAGTTCCACCTTCTCGATGGCGCTTTCCGCGCGCAGGCTTTGGAGGTACGTGTGCAGCGCGCGAAATAATACTTCCGGATTGGTGCTCGGCTCGGGGAGACGAAAACCGCGTTCGACGGTCTGCTCGTTGGCGCAAAAAAGAACGAGGGTGAGTTCCGCTGCCGCCAGGCCGGCGTTCGAGAGCTCGAGGCTGAGCCGGTCGATGAAACGCCGGAGGACGAAGAGCAAGGGTTCGAGCGTCTCGATTTCGTGTTCGAATTCGAGGCGCGCGCGGAAGTCACGAGGCAAAGCCGCCAGTTGAAGGGGCCGGGTCGTTTCGCCCGCGGCGCGCTCCCACAGCGCCAGGCCCCGCGGGCCGAGACGCTGCGTGATATCCGCTTTCGACAACGCGGTGAGATCGCCGAGCGTTCGTAAACCCCAGCCTCGCAAAATGGCCATGAGATCAGGCGGCGGCTCGGCGAAGTCCAGCGGCAACGGTTCGAGGAACGCGCGTCGATTGTGAATCGCGAGAAAAGGCGCGGCTTGACGTGCCGCGTACAAAGCGAGCAACGGCGTGGAAGCCAGGCCGGCCGTGCCCGTCAAACCGCCCGTTTCCAATCGATCCAGTGCTGTGCGAAGAAGTGTCTCCCGCTCCTTTGCCGGATGACCGGCCATATCGAGCGTGACCGTGCCCGGAGCGGTCGCTTCGACGGAGGGCGACACGGAAAAGCCGATCGCCAGCAAGGTTCCCATCGCCTCGGCTTCGGCATCCGGTTGAGGAGAACAGAAAGCCAGACCCGCGCACCGAGCCAGCGCTTGCGGGCCCGAAAGACCTGCTTCGACTCCTTGCGCCTGAGCGCGCGCATTGCAGGCGGACACCGTTGCGTTGCGCCGCTCGCCGGTGAGCAACGCCACGGGGCGATTGTGAAGATCGTTGCGCGCGCGAAGCACGGCTTGGAGGGAAAAGGAAGGAAGGTGGAGAGTGGCGAGCATGTAGGCAGAGAGGACAGAGGATAACGGAGAGAGGATGATGCCCTGGCTCTCGTACTCGTGCTCATCCCAGTATCGCTTATGCTTTATGCTGGTTGGGCGAGAACGAGTACGAGTACGAGTACGAGAACGATTTCGGGGCGCTGAGCATTGCTCCGGTGCTACCCACTTGCCGCCAGCACGCGCTGGCGCTGCACGTGCAACTCTAGATGCGCGGTGAGTTCGGCGCGCGGCGTCGCGAACTCGGCCAACGTTTGCGATTGTTCGAGCGAAAAACGGAGCTGGGCGCTTGGCACGAGCGGCCGCGGAGTCTCGACGAACAGCGCGAGATTGCTTTGCTCCGCGGCGCGCTGCAGACGGTACCACAACGGTGCGGGAATACGCCGGAGCTGTCTCTCCCCGGTGTGACGAAGATCGAGCGCCACCAGGCCGAGATTCGCATCGCGTGCGAAGAGATCCGCCGCCTGCATCGCCTCGTCGGCCGCTTTGCACCGCACCCAGACCACGTGCGCCAAGTACTCGGCCGGCCACGATTGCGGATCGAATTCATCGTTGCCGTCGATCAACGCGACGCGCAGCCGTTGTTCGCGGCTCGAGCGCAGCAATTGCCCCAACACGAGTTGTCCGCCGCAACTGGGGGCGGCGCAGACGATTTCCGTCAGCGCGCCCCGCGGGAGGCCGCCACAGACGTCGTCGACTGCGCCCAAGCCGGTGGCCAGCACGCTGGCCGAGGTCCGCGGAGCGGACGGAAAACGCTCGGCGAGGAGCTGCCGCAGCGCGGCGACGTTGGAAGACGGAGACGGCATGTCGACGGGGTCTTCATCGTTTGCCGCGACCGATCAGGCCCACGAGGACGCCCTGACTTTCCAGGCGTTCGGGTTTGAGGTCGGGATAACGCGGATTTGCCGCGCGTAAAAGAGGGCGCCCGCGTTCGACGACGTAGCGTTTCAGGGTGGTGGTGGTCCCGTCGACGAGCGCCGCGATGATCTCTCCGGGTTTCGGTTCGCGCGTTTCCAGCAGCGCAATGTCGCCCGCGACAATATGCGCACCGATCATCGAGTCGCCACTTACCGCCAGGGCCCAATATTTTTTCCGTGGCGAAAGTCCGAAAAGAGCAGGGTCGATCGAAACCGTTTCATCGGGGATCTGCGCGTCGGTGTCGGCCGGGCGTCCGGCGGGAATGGTGCCGTAAAGAGGGAGATCGACAAAATGAGCCTGCACTTCCTTGACCTTGATTCCCCATGAACGGTCGCCCAACTGCTCAATCAATCCACGCTTGGCCAGCGCCCGGAGGTGCTGCATGGCCGACGTCTGGCTGCTGAAACCGAAGTGCTGCGAAATCTGCCGCGTCGAAGGAGGCACACCCTCTCGCGCCTGGTAGCTGCGGAGAAAATCGAGGACAGCTTCTTGGCGTTCGGTCAACATTACGTTCAAGTGAACATGTGTTCAGATGAACACAAGGCAAGTCACATTCGCCTTAGGTCCGGAAGCGGGCCAGTGCGTGCAGCTTACGTGCGACTTTTCATGGTGTTTCACCGTTGTTCTCGGTGGACGAATAGACTCAGACGGGGATGGCGCGTTGCTTGGCGCTAGGTGAAGGGGCCAAGGTCTGTCCTGAACCGCTGAAGTCGAAACAGGTCTGTCGAGCTACCATGCCGGCTACAGAAAAAATCGCGACTGCGGCGCCGCTTATACCGCCGAGGCCAACGACCAAGTCATTGCGCGCGGCCGCTGCCGGCTGCCGGGCGTGCCCGCTTTGGAAGCTCGGCACGCAGACCGTTTTTGGGGAGGGGCCCGCCCGCGCGCGTATCGTCATGGTAGGGGAGCAGCCCGGGGATAAGGAGGATCTCGCCGGTAAACCGTTTGTCGGGCCTGCGGGTCAGCTGCTCGATCGCGCGCTGGCCGAAGCGGGGATCGATCGAGGGGAAGTGTATGTCACAAACACGGTGAAACACTTCAAATGGGTGCCCGCCGGAAAACGTCGCCTCCACCAAAAACCGAATGCCCGGGAAATCGCCGCGTGCCGCCCGTGGCTCGATGCGGAGCTGGCGGTCCTCAAGCCTGACGTGGTGGTAGCGCTGGGAGCGACGGCCGCCCAAACCCTGGCCGGACCTCAATTTCGCGTCACGAAGGACCGGGGAAAACTTTTGGCCTTTCCCTGGGCCGAACAGTTTTTGGCCACCGTGCACCCCTCTTCCATTCTGCGGATGCACGATGAGGAACGAGCTGCCGCGTTCAGCGAATTCGTAGCCGACTTGAAAAAAATACCAAGGTAGAACGCGGCGAGCGTCGTTCTCATCGCCTTAGGAACTCAGAGTTTGAAGGTAGGCCGAGACGTTCCCGATTCGCCGTCGTCATGTTGGCGTCGATAACGCATAGGATTGCCGCGCAGTTTCGTCTACAGCTGCGAAACTATCGAGATCGCTTCACGGCGAGCCGGGGACGTCTCGCCCTACCTCAAACTTTCGGTTTCCGCTGACGCGTCCCGCGCGCGTAACGCCAACGTACTATTTCCGCCGCGGATTGAGAGTTGCCCTTTTTCCAGGAAGAGGGCGAAAGTGGCGCAATCCTGGGCATGGGGCCCGGGGCTTGCTTGCTTTGCTCTATGAAAAAATTGTTTCAACTCAGCTTCATCCCGGTCAGCGCCGATGCCGCTCTGCTGATCCTGCGTCTGTGGTTCGGTGGAATGATGATCACTCACGGCTGGGCCAAGGTCATGAATTTCGGGGAGTACTCCGGGAAGTTTTTGAATTTTCTCGGGCTGGGCACGCAAACAAGTCTCGTCCTGGCAATTTTCGGCGAGTTGGTTTGCCCGATCCTGCTTGTACTCGGTTTGTTTACCCGTTTCGCCGCTTTGGTCGCTGGCTTCACCATGGGGGTCGCTTTTTTCATCGGACATAATGGAAAACTCGTCGGTGACGGTAACGGCGAGACGGCTTTCCTTTATATGGGAGCTTATTTTGCGCTGCTCTTGGCCGGCGCGGGTCGGTTCTCGATCGATCGGAAGATGGGGAGCCCCTGAGGCACGCCGTAGTGGTTGGTCGGTCGCCAGTAGTGCGGACAAATCAGTCGAGGGGCGACGGACACTGTCGGGAACAAATGACCAATGACTAACGCCAGTCTTCGGCGTCGCTGAAGGCTGTCGTGATTAAGGAGGATGAGAACAGGTTTGGCATTGGCTTTCGCGAGACCAACCTCGTCCCCCATGTCACTCCTTACCCGCATCACCCCCTGTCTTCTTGCGGCTGGCTTCGTTGCAGCCGGCCTTCCCGCGTTCGCGCAGGAAAAATGGGTTTCCCTTTTCGACGGGAAATCCTTGAACGGCTGGCGCCAGCTTGATGGCACCGCGAAATACGAGGTGCGCGATGGCGCGATTGTCGGGGTGGTGACGGAAGGATCGAAAATGAATTCCTTCCTGGTGACGGAGCAACAGTTCGAGGACTTCGTTTTCGAATGCGAATTCAAGCCCGATGCCGGGATCAATTCGGGAGTGCAATTCCGCAGCGTGCCGGCCGATGAAAAGGTCAAGCGCGTCTACGGTTACCAGTATGAGATCGACCCGAATCCGCGTGCGTTGACCGCGGGCGTGCAGGAGGAAGGGCGCCGCACCTGGCTTTCTCCGAGTGCCAACAGCGGCGATTCGGCCAAGGAATTCGCGAAAAAATACGGCCATCTCCTCAAGATAGGCGAATGGAATACGCTGAAGATCGAGGCTCGCGGCACCGCAATCCGCACCTGGCTAAACGGCACGTTAACCGTGGACTTTCGCGACACCGCCGAAAATCGCGTCCGCCGGGGCTTCATCGGATTGCAGATCCATCGCACCAGCGACACCAAGCTCTATGGAAAGGTCTGCGCGTTCCGCAACTTGCGCATAAACGTTCTGGAGCCTAAGCCGGAGAATAATTAGTTAGCCTCTAAGGAATCGCGCCGTCTTTGCTCAGGCTGGGTCGGTGGCCTGTGGGCAACGTCGAAAATTAAGCTCTTTATCGTCCGCGGTCCTCGTCCTAATTTATCCCCGTGAACCGGACCGACCGTCTCGTTGCGATGGTGATGTACCTCCAAGGGCGACGCTTGGTGAAGGCGGAGGAGCTGGCGCAACACTTCGAGATCAGCGTACGCACCGTCTACCGCGACATCAGCGCCCTCGGCGAAGCGGGCGTTCCTATTTCGGGGGAGGCCGGTGTCGGTTATTCGCTGGTGAAAGGTTATCATCTGCCGCCGGTCTCTCTCACCGCCGAGGAGGCGGGCGCTTTGTTTGTGGGGGGCGAAATGGTCAAACGTTTCACCGACGCATCGCTGCACGCTCCGACGGAGTCCGCGTTGCTCAAATTGAGAGCGGTCCTGCCGCGGGACCGCCAGGAGCACCTGGAACGGCTGATTCAGCACACGATTATTCTGGGTTCGCCGGTTTCGCAGGGGGTCGCCCCCGCGGATCGTCAATGGTTGCTCTCGCTGCAAAACGCGGTGGTTCATCGCCGGGTCGTCCGGCTGGCTTACCGCGCGCGTAACCAAAATGAAGATACGCCCCGCGAGATCGAGCCGCTCGGGGTGGTATTTTATGGTGGAGCCTGGTATGTCGTGGCCTGGTGCCGGCTGAGGCAAAATCTGCGCCATTTCCGCCTGGATCGAATGGCCCGTGTCGATCTTTTGGCCGAGACTTTTCCGCCACGGCCCGATTTTTCCCTGGCCAAACATTTGGCGGAAACGGTGGCGAGCGACCAATCGATCCCCGTTCGCGTCTGGTTTAGTCGGAGGGTGCTCGATCGAGCCCGCCGGGAAAGCTTTGCGGGGCTTGTGGAAGAACGCTCGGCGGGAGAGGGCTCTGAGTTCTCGCTCATGACCTTCTCGCTCGAATGGATGGCGTCGTGGCTTTTGTCATTTGGCTTGGAAGCGGAGGCGCTCGAACCCCCGAAATTACGCACCCTCGTGCGCACGAAAGCCGAGGAAGTCGCACGGATTTACGAAAGCCGGTTGCACTTGAAGTCCAGCGCGCGGGTCGGTCGGGTGGAAATCTTAACGACCGCCCCGCTCTCCTGACATAGGGTTGTCAGCAGCGGGAGATAAGGTGGGCGCCGTTCATCACAACGCAGCTTCCTGAACGACAAGGAGGGACCACCATGACATTGCATTCTTCATCTGGCGCGGTCGGATTTTTTCCGGGGATTGTGACCGCGCGCTTTTATGAGACGTGGGATTTTTACACCGCGATCCTGGGATTCCGCACGATTTCCGAACGCGACTGCCATGTGCAGCTGGTGCACCCACAGGGCGCGCAACTCGGCATTCTCCGCCATGAAACCGATGGGCTCCACGCCGAGCTTATCAGCGCGATCGAGGGCCGCGGCTTTTGGTTCACGCTCGAGTTGGAGGACTATGACGGGGAGTGTTCACGCCTCCGCCAGGCGGGAATTCATCTTGAGTCGTTGCCGGCGCAGCCGTCATCCGATGCCCGCCAATGCGTTGTTCGCGATCCCAACGGAATCCTGATTTGCCTTCTGGAAAAATCTTCCGTCGCGACAGCGGACGTGGCAATGGGATAGCGGGCGCCTGCCGCGCTTAGCGCGGCATGAACAACACGCAGACCGGCATGGGAATCTTCGCTTCGTGTCCGGTCTTGGTTAGTTTTCCAGTGACCGCGTCGCAGCGGAAAACAACCAGATTGTCGGTGTCCCGGCTCGCACACACGAGCCAGTTGCCGTCGTCGCTCAGCGCGAAATTGCGGGGGTGTTTGCCGCCGCAGGGCACGTTTTCGACCAGCGAAAGCGTTCCCTTTTCCAAATCGCGCGCGAAGACGGTGAGGCTGTCATGCCCGCGATTTGACGTGTAAACAAAACGGCCATTCGGATGCAGCCGAATCTCCGCCGCCGTATTCTGACCGGTGAAGCTCGTCGGCAGTCCGGCGATGGACTGGGCTTGCGTGAGCGTACCGGAGGCGGAATCGTACGCGAAAACGGTCACTGAGGCGTCGAGCTCGTTCAGGACGTAGAAAAAGCGACCATCGGGGGCAAACTTACTGTGCCGCGGGCCGGTTCCCGCGGGTGCGATGGCAAACGGAGGTTCGTGCGCGGTAAGGCCACCTGGGTTGGTTCCAACGCGAAAAATGTACACGCGGTCGAGTCCGAGATCGCAGACGAGCGCGAACTTGTTGTCGGGAGAAAAGGTGACCGAATGCGCATGAGGCTTGTCCTGGCGCTTCGCATTCGGGCCGAGCTGGCCGGAATGTTTAAAGAAGGCGCTGCGCGGACCGAGCTTGCCGTCAGCTTCCAAGGGGAGCGCGCAGGTGTAGCCATCGCCATAGTTCACCGCGACGACCGTCTTCCCTGTCGCGTCGACCGCCAAGTGAGTCGTTCCGCCGCCGTCCGTGGGCTGCTGATTGAGGAAGCGGAGTTCCTCCGTGCCGGGCTCCACGCTAAAAGCGGTCACGCCTCCTTTGCCTTTTTCCGCCGGAGGGAGCAGTTCGCCCCCCGCGTAAAGTGTCTTTCCATTCGGATGAAGAACGAGGAAGGTCGGATTGCGCCCCTCCGCTGCGAGCTTCGGTTCGCTCAATGCTCCGGTCGTCAGATTGAGCCGAACCGAATAAATGCCGCGGCTGCCGCCTTCGCGGGTATAGGTTCCGATGTACATCAGCGCGTCGGCGGCCAGGGAGGGAAGCGAAGTCATGAGCAGAAGAGCGAGGGGGACGATGCGATGCATGGATTCAGCCTGTGGCAAGTCCGTCCGTTGCCGACAGGAAACTTTGTCGGGAGTTCAATGGCCAAAGCGCTCCGCGCTCCGACAGCGTCTGCTGGACGAGTACAGCGCCCTCCGCGGGGTGAGCGACGGGAGATCGGCGCCGTGCCCCGAACTGGAGGCAAGCGCGGCACGTGAGCCCTTCAAGGCGTTTTCGTGGTCTGCGGAACGAATTTGAACTTTTGATTCGCGCGGACCAAGACCGGCTGCCCCTGACGGGTCGGTGGCTCGAACTGCCACTGCTGAATCGCATGGGCCGCGATTGCCCCGAGTGTGTCGTGCTGGGCATACGTGGCCACGGGCAGACGCGTGCGGCCGTTTTCGTCGACATAAAATTCCACGAACACGTCGCCGACGATGGATTTTTGGCTGAGCTCTTCCGGGTAAATCGGCTTCACCACGTGTTTCGCCTTCAGCGAGCGATCCAGTTCGCTCGGCGCGCACGGCGCGTAGGCATAGTGGTCGGGATCGGCCCGCGTGGCTTCCGCCTGCGTATTGACGGTGCGGTGAATGACGAGGACACCTTCCGTCTCGAAATTGAAACGCACTTCAGCGACCGCGCGCGCCGCCTGTCCATCGACCATGAGCGGATGAAATTCCCATTCCTTCACCGCCGGCACCACGGCATCGGCGAACTCCTTGTGCGTGTAGCGTATCACCAGCAAGTCGACGACGCGTCCGCGCTCGTCGACATTGATGGCCACGGAAACCTCACCGCGCGAGATGCCATCGTTCAGCATCCGCAGGGGGAAAACGGGTTTTACTTCTTTCGCGATAAGGAGCTTCGGAGCTTGAGGGACCGGAGCAGCGGACTCTTTGGGAGCGGCGAACGCGGGGGCGAGGAGCGCGATGATTGCTCCAAACGCAACAAACACACGAACGTTGGTTTTCATGCGGGGAAGGGGGGAAGATCCAATATACCACTATCGGCACAGATTGCCCTCTGCCGGCGCAAATTACAAACCTGCGCGGTGAAGGGATGTTTCCCTAAGTTATTCGCTATCGCCGGCTTCCGAATGTCTGACCTACCTAGCGCAAGCGGGCGAAACTTGCCTTGAGAAGGTCGAGATCGGCCGCACCCTTTGTTTTTTCCCGGGCACGAGCGATCAGTTCGCTTTCCAGCCGGTTTTTCGTTGGGCGTTTTGTTTCGTAGAAGACTCCAAACGAGCCTGGCCATGCTTCCGTGGCCAATTTGTAGGCGGCCAATTCATCCGATGGATCGTGGCGCTGAGCATCCTCGGGCGTGCCGTCATTCTTCTTCAATTCGACGGTCTTGAAGGCTCCGCCCTTGCGCGGATTAGCGGCGTCAAAAGAGCCGGCGAAAAACTCCACGCATTCCGAGAGAATTTCCACGACCGAAAAGCCGTCGTGCCTGGCCGCGCGCTCCATCATCTCGACCATGTGATTCACCTGCGTCGCATGACTGCGCGCGATGAAGGTTGCCCCGCTGTTCAAGAGCGTACGCATCGGATTGATCGGCTGATCGATCGCGCCGGTGGGATCGGTTTTCGATTTAAAACCCAGCGGCGAAGTTGGAGACGTTTGTTTCTTCGTCAGTCCGTAGACAAAGTTGTCCATGATCACGTACGTCAGCCGGAAGTTCTTGCGCGCGGCGTGGACCAAGTGATTTCCGCCGATGGAAAACCCGTCTCCGTCTCCGCCGAAGACGAACACGTGAAGGTCGTCGCGCCCCAGGCTGATGGCCGAAGCGAAGGGCAGGGCGCGTCCGTGAATGTAGTGGCCGCCGTGTGAATTGACGAAATAAGGAAAACGGGACGAGCAGCCAATCCCCGCGAACGTCACGATATTCTCGTGCCGATACTGGAGCTTCTCCAGCACGCGATAAGAGGCGGCCAGCACGGCGAAGTCGCCGCAGCCGGGACACCACGTGGGATGGTCGGCGGTCAGCGCTTTCTTGGTGAGCGGGATGCGTGCCCCGTCGGCTGGCGTGGGCGCGGGGACGGCGGCGGGAGCAGGGGAGGACATGACGAAAGTGTTTGGGGTTGGCTGGACTCGAGGGATTTGGTCTCGGCGACTCGATGGTTAGGCGGGCGCGGTGCCGGCGAGGTGTCGTTGCACTCCCTCGACGATTTCTTTGACCCGGAAAGCGAGTCCGTCGGTTTTCGTGACGCTGCGGATGGCCGGATTTGCGTAGCGCGAACGAAGCAACGTGGCCAGCTGGCCGTAGCCGTAGAGGCCTTCGTCATTGATTTCCGCCACGAGGATCCGCTTGTACCGCGCAAAAATCGGCTCGAGGCCCTCCGGCAGCGGATGCAGATGACGCAGGTGTATCTGCCCGGTCTTCACTCCCTCGGCGCGAAGCCGATTGACCGCCTCGCGAATGGGCCCGAACGTCGAGCACCAGCCGACGAGCAGCACCTCGCCCACATCGTCACCGTAAATTTCCGGCGTGGGGAGTGACCGCGCCAGTTGCTTCAGTTTCTCGCGGCGTTTCGCGGTCATCCTCGTATGCAAGGCGGGGCTCGCGGTCGGATGTCCGAGTTCGTCGTGCTCCAGGCCAGTCACGGTCGGATAGCTGGTCGCGATCTTGGTGCCCGGGGGGGCATGACGAGTGATTCGATCGAGCGGGTACGGCTTGAAGTCCGCCCCGCGCGGGGCCAGATCCGGTTTCGGATCGACCATGAGCTTGGCCAAATCCGGCTCTTCGAACGCTTCGATGCGCGTGGCCAGCGCCTGATCGGTGAGAATGATGACAGGCGTGCTGTATTCCTTGGCGATGCGGCCGGCTTCGAGAGCGACGTAGAAGCAGTCTTCGACGTCTTTCGGCGCTAGCACCACGCGCGGGCTGTCGCCGTGGCTCCCATACAAGGCCTGCAAAAGATCGCTCTGCTCGATGTTCGTCGGCATTCCCGTGCTGGGGCCGCCGCGTTGAACGTTGATCACGATCAGCGGCATCTCCGACATCACCGCCCAGCCGAGTGCCTCCATCTTGAGCGACAAACCCGGACCGGAACTGCCCGTGACAGAAAGATGGCCTGCATAAGCGAAGCCCAGGGCATGCGAGACCGCTGCAAGCTCATCCTCCGCCTGGATGAAAATTCCGCCGTATTTCGGGAGTTCCGTGCGGAGCATTTCCATGATGGAAGACCACGGCGTGATCGGGTACCCGGCGCCGTAACGCACGCCGGCGGCCAGAAGCCCGTATCCGAGCGCGGTGTTTCCATCGAGGGTCACCTGCGGACGCCCATCGGTCGTGCGCGCTCGGTTCTCGAAGCGGTAGCAGTGGCCGAGCAGGGTTTCCACGGACATCCCATAACCCGCGTCGAACGCGAGCATCGCATTGCGGACGATGTCCTCGCTGCGCCCGCCGAACCGTTCTTTCACGAGTGTGCGCAGCTTTTCCACGTCGAGGTTGAACACCCGGGCGAGAAGTCCGAGTACGAAAATATTCTTGCCCTTGTCCTTGGAGGCGCCGCCGACGGCTTCGACCGTGCGGGCCGTGATCGGAATACCCAGCGCGGTAAAGCGCTTGTCGTCCGGATTCGGTTTCACGTGGTCGCTGTCGTAGAGGAGGATCCCGCCCGGCCGAAGGAAGTTGATGTGCGCGTCGTAACTGTGCTGGTAAAACGCGACCAAAAAATCCGCGTGATCGCCCGCGGACAGGATTTCCCCGGTACCCATCCGCACTTGGAAAATGGACGGGCCGCCCGAGATGGTGGAGGGGATCGTCATGTAGGTCATGACGTCCTGGTCGCTTCGTCCGGCGAGGCGCGCGAGAAAACCACCGATCGTTTGAATTCCGTCCTGCGAGTTACCCGCGAGGCGTATCACCGCGTCGGGAACGGTCTGCACACTATCCGCACGACTGAGGGAGGGGTTCCCATCAGCCGGATAATTGGGGCTAACCATGGGAAGCCCAGAATGTCGTCAAAACGTTCAGTGTCAATGAACGGCGGGATGGATAATTTACCTTATGGCAGGCGGGCGGTGCTTAAGCTGAGCTAAACGTAGGGGCGAGGGAACTACACAGCGCTTACTGCTTCTTCAGCGTCTTGCCCGGGTTCCACGTCCCTTGCACCAGCAGGGTGTTCGGATTGTTCGTCAATCCGGTCTCGTTTTGCTCCAACAGCCCGACCAGCAAATCAACGGCCCGCGATCCCATCAAATCGGCCTGTTGATCAATGCCGCTGGTCGTTTCCGAAGGGCTCGACCCGCTGAGATTGACCAATCCGAGATCCCGTGGAATCTGCAGCCGCCAGCTCGTGATCCAGTCTCTCAGCGGCACCGGATGGTTCGAGATGATCACGTCCGGCTTGTGCTTTTCATACCAGGCGCGGACCACAGGTTCGGACCAATTATCGGAAACCAGGGCGGGCAACGTAGGATCATCGGGGGTCTCGGCCTGTTTGACCAAGAATGCGGCGAGCCACCGGAGCTGAACCTTCCGGTGCACCACGGCGTTGGTCGCAAAACCGATCCGCCGATAGCCAAGCGCCCGACACTTTTCGACCGCGACGAGCATGGCTCCGAAGTGGTCGTGCGATACCCGGTGGACGGGATTCGCGAAGGTCAGCCCCAATCCCACAGTGGAGAATTTGGTCCAGTCGAGATCGAGCAGGCCTTCGGGCTCCGGGTGGGGAGCAAGGAGCAAACCGTGGATATTCCGCGTGAGGAGGACTTCATTGAAGCGTCGCGCGGTCATCCCGCTTTCATGCATCCAAAATTCGTCGAGGCGAAACCCCTTCTGCTCGCCGCGCTGGCGCGCACCGCGGAGGAACCCGGTAAAGAGTGGCGACACCTTGCGCCAGCCGTCGCGGGTGTCGAACGCCGTCACGAATCCCAGCACCGGCGCATCGGTCGACTGTTTGCCCGAACGCCGGCGCTGCATGAGCGTGGCGATGTGCGGGTGGGGCCGATAGTTCAGCCGGTCTGCCGCGGCTTGGACTTCTTTTTTCGTTTCCGCCGGAATCAATGGGCTGTTGCGCAGACTGAGCGACACCGTCGAGACGTGCACTCCCGCGGCACGTGCGACATCGGCCATGGTGACAAAACGATCGCGGGGCATTCAACGATGTGAAAACATGAACGGTTGTGGATGGCAATCGCGTTTTAGAAAGTGCCGTGGGTTTACGACCGCCTTTGATCGGTTTCGCTGGTTTACCGATCTACCCTAAGGCGGTCGTTTTCTTTTATGGGCGGGGAAGGCCCGTGGCGACCGGGCAACAAAAAGCCCCGCGCGACGATCGCGCGGGGCTCGTTAAAAGCTTCGCTGCGGCTTGAAGTTAACGCTTTGAGGGTTTGGCCGCGGCCTTTTCAGACTCGATCGCGGCTTGAGCCGCGGCGAGACGCGCGACGGGCACGCGATAGGGCGAGCAGCTCACATAACTTAGGCCGAGCTTGTGGCAGAACTTCACCGAGTCCGGATCGCCGCCGTGTTCGCCGCAAATACCGAGTTTGATGTCGGGGCGGGTCTGGCGGCCCTTGGCGATCGCGATCTGCATCAACTGGCCCACGCCGGTCTGGTCGATCGAGGCAAAGGGGTTCTTCTTCATGATCTCCGCTTCCTGGTAAGGAGCGAGGAACGAACCGGAGTCATCGCGGCTCATGCCGAGCGTGGTCTGTGTGAGGTCGTTCGTGCCGAAGCTGAAGAACTCCGCGGTACGCGCGATCTCGTCGGCCGTGAGTGCGCCGCGCGGGATTTCGATCATCGTGCCGACCGAGTAGGCAATCTTGGTCTTTCTCTCGGCCTGCACAGCCTTCGCGACTTCGTGCACAAGCTCAACCTGCAGATCGAGCTCCTTCTTGAAGCCCACGAGCGGGATCATGATCTCGGGCTTGGCTTTGAATCCGCCCTTGTTCGCCTCCGCGGCCGCTTCGAACACCGCGCGGGCCTGCATGGCCGTGATTTCCGGGTACTTGATGCCCAGACGGCATCCGCGGAAACCGAGCATTGGGTTGAACTCATGCAGTTCGTGCACGCGCTGCATGATTTTTTCGACCGGAATGTTGAGCTTCCGCGCCAAGTCCATCTGCTGCTCCTTGGTGTGGGGGAGGAACTCGTGCAGCGGCGGATCGAGGAAGCGGATCGTGGCGGGAAAACCCTTCAGGGCCTTGAAGATTCCGAGGAAGTCTTCGCGCTGATACGGGAGGAGTTTGTTCAGGGCTTCCTGACGGGCTTCCAGCGTGTCCGCCAGAATCATCTCGCGCATCGCGTCGATGCGGTCGCCTTCGAAGAACATGTGTTCGGTGCGGGTCAGGCCGATGCCGACCGCGCCGAATGCGATCGCGTTCTGCGTCTGTTCGGGCGTGTCCGCGTTCGTGCGCACCTGGAGCTTCGTGGCCTGGGCGCACCACTTCATCAGCTGGGCGAAGCTCTTGAACTTCTCCGTGGCTTGCGCGGCTTTGTCGTTGTTCAGCAAGCCGGCGATGATTTCCGAAGGAGCGGTCTTGATCTGGCCCGCGTAGACGGTGCCGGCCGTTCCGTCGATGGAGAGGTAGTCCCCTTCGCCGAAGCTGTCCGAGCCGACGGTCACAGTCTGCGCGTCGTAGTCGATCTGCAGGCTGGCGGCGCCGCACACGCAGACTTTGCCCATCTGGCGCGCCACCAAGGCGGCGTGGGAGGACACACCGCCGCGGGCGGTGAGGATGCCTTCCGCCGCGATCATCCCACGGAGGTCTTCCGGCGACGTCTCGACGCGCACCAGCAGAACCTTCTCGCCCTTCTCGGCCGCCGTGACGGCGCGATTCGCATTGAAATAGATCTTGCCGGTGGCGGCTCCGGGACCGGCGGGAAGACCGGTGGCGATGACCTTGGCTTTTTTCACCTCTCCGACGTCGAAGATCGGGGCGAGGAGCTGCTCCAATTGGTCGGCGGGATTGCGCTGAATCGCCGTTTTCCAATCGATCAGCTTCTCCTTCACCATATCGATGGAGAACTTTAGCGCCGCAGCGGCGGTGCGCTTGCCGTTGCGCGTCTGCAGCATGAACAGCTTGCCTTCCTGGATCGTGAATTCGACGTCCTGTACGTCCTTGAAGTGCTTTTCTAGCGTCGCCCGCACCTTGAGCAGTTCGGCGTACGACTTGGGCATGACGTCCTTCAGCTTGAGGACAGGCTCGGGCGTGCGAACGCCGGCCACCACGTCTTCGCCCTGCGCGTTGACCAGGAACTCGCCGTAAAATTCGTTGACGCCATTGGCCGGATTGCGAGTGAACGCCACACCCGAGCCCGACTTGTCGCCCGTGTTGCCGAAGACCATCGCCTGGACGTTGACCGCGGTGCCCCACTCGGACGGAATGTTGTATTTGCGGCGATAGACAATCGCGCGGTCGTTCATCCAGGAACCGAATACCGCACCCGCGGCGCCGCGCAGCTGATCCCAGGGATCGTTCGGAAACACTTTACCGGTGCGCTCCTTCACCAGCGCCTTGAAGCGTTTGACGAGCTCTTGCTGGTCTTCCGCCGTGAGCTTCGAATCCTCGATGTCGCCGTGATACTTCTCGTGCTTGAAGCCTTCGATCACCGTCTCAAACGGTTCGTGATCTTCGCCCTCGCGCTTTTGGACGCCCAGCACGACGTCGCCGTACATCTGGATGAAGCGGCGGTAGCAGTCCCAGGCAAAGCGGGGATTGCCGGTCGCGCGTTCGAGCGAGACCACGGTCTGATCGTTCAGGCCCAGGTTCAAAATCGTATCCATCATGCCCGGCATCGAATCGCGGGCGCCGGAACGCACCGCCACCAGCAGCGGAAAGCCCGCTGCGTCCCCGAACTTGTAGCCCATGATGCGCTCCATGTTCGCGACGCCCGCTTCCATCTGCGCCTGCAGCGAGGCCGGGTAGGTGCGCTTGTTGGCGTAGTAATAGGTGCAGACCTCGGTCGTGATCGTGAAGCCCGGAGGAACGGGGAGTCCGATGCGGGTCATCTCGGCGAGATTTGCGCCCTTCCCACCGAGCAGGGGTTTCATCGAGCCATCGCCATCGGCTTTTCCGGCGCCCCACGTATAGACGTATTTTGGGCCCTTGACGGCGGAGGATTTCTTGGCGGAAGGCTTGGCCTTCGCGGCGGGTTTCTTACTGGTTTTGACGGCCATGTTCGGAGTGATGAGTTCGGTTGAAAAACGGATCGTGGGCTGCAGATGAAAGGAGAAGCCAATAGGGCGGCCTCCCTAGCTGTCAACGGCAGAGGGAGCGGGGTAGGGGGTCAAAATCGTTCTCGTTCTCTTACTCCTACTCGTTCTCCATCCCAACGAGAACGCGAAGGCAGGACCTGCCCGAGCCTGAAGCCTGCGATTTCGGGAGCGAGAACGAGTAGGGGGAAGAGAACGAGAACGATTTCAGGTTTAAAGCCCTACGTTGGGGCCCGATCGGCCACTCCCCCGCATCTGGGCACACATCGCGCTTTTGTTTTCGCCAAAACACTCCACCATCCCCCGGCTGACGACCCGTGAGCTATCCAGACGCACCCTATAACGAAGATCCCCCCGAGGAACGGATCGATCCGAGCGAGAAGCCGATGGGCTTTTTCGATCACCTGGACGAGCTGCGGGGTACCTTGATGAAGTGCGCGGTGGTTTATGTCGTTTTCGCGATCGCGATCGGTATCTACGTCAAGCGCTTCAACGACACCCTCATGTGGCCGTACTATTTCGTTCAGAAATGGTACCCCCTGCTGCAGCTCGAAAAACTGCAGGCGACGGAGGTGACGGAAGGACTTTCCGTGATGATGCAGCTTTGTCTGCTGGGTGCTTTGGGGCCAGCGGCGCCTTTCATCCTGTTCTTTCTGGGGCAGTTTGTGGCTCCCGCACTCACCAAAAAGGAGAAACGACTCGTTCTTCCCGCTTGTTTCGCCGCCTTCGTTCTCTTCGTGGGCGGGGCGGTATTTAGCTACTTTGTCCTGGTTCCGAGCACGCTCGTTTTTTCGATCGAACTCAATGATCTGTTCGGCTGGGACACTCGGTGGAAGCCAGGTAGCTATTACTCTCTCTTGAGCTGGCTCGTGATCGGCGTGGGTTGCGCCTTCGAGTTTCCGCTGGTCATCGTTATCCTCGTGTGGCTCGGATTGCTGGAGGTTCCCACCTTGCGCAAATACCGTCGCCATGCCGTGGTGGTGATTATCGTGATCGCGGCCGCTATCACCCCTACGACGGATCCTTTCTCGCTGAGTCTGTTCGCAGCTCCCTTGTATGTTCTCTACGAGATAGCGATTCTCGTCAGCTCGAGAATCGTCAAACGCAAGGGGCTGCTACCCTCCTCCTAGCCGCGCCGCTGGGGCCATTATTTGTCTTTGCGCAGATCGCGCAAGACGCCTGGATGGGCGGCCAAGTATCGGGTGAGCGCTTCGATGGCCTGGAACGTTTCGGGGCTCACATGGTGCTCCATGCCTTCTACGTCGTGTGCAATGACGGCTTCGTCCAATCCCAGCTGGCGGAGGAAATCAGTAAGCAATTGATGGCGATGGGCGATTCGCTGGGCCACTTCTTCGCCGGCCCCGGTCAGCACCATCCCGCGATATTTCTCGTATTTTACGAGGCCCTCAGCGTCGAGCCGCTGAATCATACTTGTTACGCTCGCCTGGGAGATTTTCAGCTCCGCTGCGATGTCGACGACCCGCGCATAGCCCTTGGTCTTAATCAGATCCCTGATTCGCTCGAGGTAATCTTCCACCGCCGCACTGGTGCGTGGTGGGGTAGGTGCGGATGAATCGTCGGCCACGTTGAAAAACCTGTCCGACGCAGGCCAAATGTCCAGAACGCCCGCGACCCGCGCTCAATCCGCGATCGGTTCCCGCCTCAGACTTTGCGTTTTGCGGCGCGTTGCGCCTTGAACACGACCCGGAACATCTGAATGCACAGCCAGAACACACCGGTCATGCAAGAGCTGCCCGCGGCAGCCCAGATCGCAATGTCAGTCTTGTCGTTCGAAGGGACGTGAACGCGCAACACCCAGAACATGAAAATGAAAAATGCGACCACAAGGATGAGGTCGACGACGAGGCTGGCGGGCGTGACAAGCTTTTGATCTGGCTGAGCCATAAAGAAAAAATCAGACGCACTCGCGGCGCGCTGTCCACGGAAATTTGGGCCTGCGGGAGGGAATTAGGGGTCCTGAACCCGGATAGTTGCTAGGGGAATCAGCGCCTACGCCTCCTTCTGCTTCCGGAGTTCATACGCCTTAGCGACCGAGAGGAATTCGTAGAAGCCGTGTAGTTTCGCGAAATAAAATCCCTCGCGGCCATCGAGGATACCTCCTTGGACGAGATAGACATACAAAAACCTTAGGAGAGGCCGACAGGGCATTTTTCGGGCCAGCTGTTTGAGTTTGCGGCGCGATTTGACCGTTCCCGACTGAAGATGCGCCGCCGCGTGCGCCGTGTCCTGCACCTCCAGCGCCGCTTCCCAATTTGAGTAACGGTTGTGTTTTTCCACGAAGACATCGACGGACGGGAAGGCGTAGTGGTCCATCTCGCTTTTCAGGTACCCCGATTCGCCCTGCACGACGATGTGTTCGTGCACTTCGTTGTCCCCGCTGCCCGTTGCGCCGACGACGAGACGCTCGTAACGACCCAGGCGATGCTTGAAGAGACGGAGATTCCAGTTGGGGTAGTAAGCGTGCTTTAGCCACTTGCCCATGAACATGAAGCGTCGATTGATCCAATAGCCGGTCTTGCCGGCGCCGTCCCTGGCGATGATCTCGGCAAATTCGGCCTCGGTTTCCGCCGGCAGGACCTCATCCGCATCGAGAATGAAAACCCACTCGTTGCGAAAAGGCAGATTATCGAGCGCCCAGTTTTTTTTCTTTGGCCAGATGCCGTTGAATTCGAATTGGACGACTTGAGCCCCTGTTTTCTCGGCAATCGCCTGAGAACCGTCGGTGCTGCGCGAGTCCACCACGAAGACCTCGTCGGCCCACGCCACGGAAGCCAGGCAGCGAGGAAGGTTGCCCGCTTCATTTTTGATCGGGATCAGAATAGAAACGGGTACTTTGGTGCTTTTCACGCGAATCGCCCATGAACGAGGCGGGGGTCCTCGATGGCGAACCAAAAAATCTGCGAAGCAAGCGAACCACCGAGCGTTTCAGCGGTCGGGCGAGCCGCCGGTTGTAATTTTGTGGTGCGCACTGCATCGGTATGCTTGTTCATCTTACGCTATGTGTGCCTCCAAAACCAAAATCCGCAAGCCGCTATGATCCAGCCGCTTTTACGCGTTTCTTACCCCTGCCGTCAAAAATTTATCACACGAAATTTGTTTGCATTAATTCGCTGTAAAATCCGGATGAATGACGGCCGTCGGGTTGGTCGTCGGTTGACCCTCCTTACAGCTGATCGCTTTTTGGACCGACACCTTTAGCCAAGATGCGTCACTCTTTTCTCGGGCAGTCCCCGATCCGTTTTGCCCTTTGCACCGTCTCTCTCGCCGCCGCGTTTGCGGGACCTGTGCTGCGCGCGGACTTCAAAGACGACATCGATTTTACCAAGCTACGCAACGAATACGGTGCGGCTTTGCCGACCGGAGCCGGAGTTCGCGTGGCAATGGCCGAATACGTTCGCGATGGCTCCTGGGCGCCGGACAACAGCGGTGAGCTGGCCACCAAGACGATCGACTTTCGGACCGCCTTCTTCGGAGGCGTGTCCGGCCATGCGAACAATGTCGCCGCCTACTTGCTCGGTTCTTCCACGAGCATCACGCCGGGCGTCGCCAGCCTCGCGACGTTCGAGGCCACGAATTTCACCGGACGCGGTGCGCTCAACGGTGGGCGCAGTCTGGCACCCGTCGTCAGCGACTGGGACATCGAAAACCATAGCTGGGGCGGCAACGATGCGATTTGGAGCCTGAATATTTTGGACAAGAGCGACTACCGCATCGTCCGCGACAACGTCATCTCGCTCGCCGGCGTGGACAACTATGCCAGCTCGACCATGTCGATGATGATGGCGAACTCCTACAACGGTATCGCCGTCGGCTCTTCGAGCGGCGATCACGCGCGCGGCACGTCGCTGCAAGTCACCGGCCGCATGAAACCGGACTTGGTCGGCACGAACAATTTCACGAGCTACGCCACCCCCATTGTCGCTTCCTGCGCGACGTTGCTCGTGGCGGAGATCAATCGCACGCCTTCGCTGGCTGACGCTCGCAGTTCGCTGGCGATCAAAGCGCTGTTGATGGCGGGGGCGACCAAGGAGGAGTTTGCGGGGTGGACTCACGGTCCTACGCGCCCTCTCGACCTCGTTTACGGCGCAGGCGAGGTGAACATTTACAATAGCTATAAGATGCTGATCGCCGGCTCCCAGGCTCCCGGCGGAGTCGTGGCCGGCAGCGGATGGAATACAAACACGAGTTCCACGTCGTCCCGGCGGCTATACTTTTTCAGCGTGCCGACGGGCCAGGCAGTGAAGTTTTCGGCCGTGCTCGCTTGGCACCGCCAGCTCTCCCCCGATGCGATCTGGTTGAATCTTACCGAGAGTCTCTCGAACCTCGACCTCGTCCTCTGGCGGACCGACGGCGGCCTCAATGTCACCTCGAAGGTGAGCGAGAGCATCAGCTCGATCGATAACGTCGAACACATTTACGAGACCGCGCTTTCGAGCGGAAGCTACGCGCTCGAGGTGGTTTCAGCGGTGAACGGAGAAGTTTATGGCCTTGCTTGGCGCGGCGACCTGTCGGCAGCGCCCACGCCGGTCGCGCCTTCCTTCACGACCCAGCCGTCGTCCTTTACCGTGACCGCTGGCAGTTCAGTCACCTTTACCGCCGCTGCGTCCGGCACACCGAGTCCGACCTATCAGTGGCGCCGCAACGGCTTGAATTTGAGCGGTGCGACGTCGGCATCTTACACGATCGCAAACGCGACCGCGGGCGAGGCGGGCACCTATTCCGTGGTGGCCACAAACTCGGCCGGGTCCGCGACCAGTTCCGACGCAATCCTGACGGTCAATGCGGCGTCAGTGCCTCCCTCCTTTACCTCTCAACCAAGCGGTCAGACCGTGAACGAGGGCAGCTCCGTGACTTTTACCGCCGCCGCTTCAGGCTCTCCCGCGCCGACATATCAATGGCGTCGCAACGGCTCGGATATTTCCGGTGCAACCAGTTCTTCGCTCACCTTGTCCTCGGTCTCGGCCGCGGATGCGGGTACTTATACGGTTGTCGCTGCTAATGCGGGTGGGAGTCTCTCGAGCAATGCAGCGGTGCTGACCGTGAACAGCGTCAGCGTTGGGGTTGCGCCCACATTCGTGAGCCAGCCGCTCGGCGTGCAGGCCGCGTTGGTCGGATCCTCCGTCAACATCACGGCGGTCGCTTCTGGATCCCCGTCGCCTTCCTACCAGTGGCGGCGCGATGGAGTGAATATCCCCGGAGCCACGAATTCCACGCTCACTCTTCCTTCTGTCGTCCTCACGGATTCCGCCACCTACAGTGTGGTTGCGAGTAATGCCACCGGCTCCGCCACGAGCAACTCGTCCGTCCTGATGGTCAGCACGTCCAATCTCGAACCTTCCTTTTCGACGCATCCCTCGGGCCAGACCGTCAACGTCGGCGCAACCGTCACTTTCGTTTCCGAGGCGCATGGTATTCCGAAGCCCACGTACCAATGGATGCGGAATGGGGTGGCGATTGCCGGCGCAACGAGTGCCACGCTTACGGTGTCGTCGGTCACGCTGGCCGAAGCCGGCACCTACACGGTCGTCGCGACGAATGTCGTCGCCGTGGTGACCAGCAATCCCGCCGTTCTCAATCTCATCGGCGTGACGATGCCGCCGAGCATTTCGTCCCCGCCGGCACCCGTTTCAGCCATGGTCGGCGACAATGTCGTTTTCTCCGTCACGGCGAGCGGCAGTCCTTTGCCCGCGTATCAGTGGCGCAGGAACGGCGTGAATATTTCCGGCGCGACGAGTTCGACCTATCCGATTCCGAACGTGCAGTTGTCCAACGCCGGCACGTACACGGTGGTGGTTTCAAACATCGTCGGCACGGTCTCGAGCAACGATACGGTGCTCTTGGTCAACGTGGCGCCGACGGCTCCCTGGTTTACGGCTCATCCCACCTCCCAGACGGCCGGCACGGGCGGTTCAGTCACCTTCACCGGCGCCACCATCGGCAGTCCGGCACCCGCGTATCAATGGCGCAAGAACGGCGTCGCGATCGCGGGCGCGACCGGCACCTCGCTCACCCTTTCCAACCTAAGCACGGCGGACGAAGGTTCCTACACCTTGTTTGCCAGCAACGTCGCCGGTTCAGCCTCGAGCCTCGCGGCGACTCTGACCGTCACCTCCGGCAGCACGCCCCCGCCGCCTCCTCCGCCGGCTACCGTCTCGCCTCTTTTCACCCTGCAACCGGGTAACCAGACCGCCACTACGGGCCAGTCGGCCGCCTTCAGCGTCGCAACCACGGCTTCTCCCACCGCGAACTATCGCTGGCAGCGTCTGCCCGCCGGCTCCTCGACTTGGGAAATGCTGAACAACGGGGGCAGCTACAACGGTGTGATGACGGCGACGCTGACCGTCTCCGGAATTTCCTCCGCCATGTCGGGAGATCAATTCCGCTGCATCGCCACCAACTCCGCGGGCACGGTGACGAGCAGCGGGGCCACGCTGACCGTGCCAGCCGCCGCCTCTGCGCTCTTCCAATATCCTTCTTCTCTCGCGCAGGACACCGCCGGCAACTTCTACGTGACCGACGCGTTCACCAACACGATTCAGAAGATCACTCCGAGCGGCATGGTGAGCATCCTCGCGGGATCCGCCAACGCCGTCGGCAGCCAGGATGGAACCGGCAGCGCTGCGCTCTTCAATCAACCCAACGGCATCGCCGTGGACGGAGCCGGCAATCTTTATGTGTGCGACACCGGCAACGCGACGATCCGCCGAATCACCCCGGCGGGCGTCGTCACCACCATCGCCGGTTCGGCCACCGGCCGCGGCAGTCGCGACGGTGCCGGCACCGTTGCCCTCTTCAACCAGCCTAACGGCATCGCTATCGACGCCCTCGGCGTCATCTACGTCGCCGACTCCTTCAATGCCACGATTCGGAAGATCGGCACGGATGGACAAGTGAGCACTTACGCCGGTCTCGCCGGCAACCGCGGTGAAGCCGATGGCGCCGGCTCCACCGCTCGCTTCAATTTCCCCACCGGCCTCGCGATCGACTCATCGGGTGTTCTGTATGTCGCAGACACCTACAATCACACGATCCGTCGAATCGCGGCTGGAGGGGTCGTAACAACGATCGCCGGCTCGGCAGGCATCAGCGGGACGGCGGACTTGAACGGCGTCGACGCCTTGTTCAATCAACCCAGCGGCCTGTCGATCGACGCTGCGGGCAATCTCTATGTGGCCGACACGGCCAACGCCACGATCCGCAAGATCACCCCGGCGCGCGCCGTAAGCACGGTAGCGGGCTTGCCGGGCATTGCAGGTCTCGCGGACGGCAGCACCGCGCTGTTCAACCAGCCACGGGGGCTCCTGATGAGCACCAACGGAAGCGTTTATATTTGCGATACCGGCAACGGACTTATCCGCCGGATCATGCCCAACACGGCGGTGACGACCCTCGCGCTGACCGCGGCGCCTTCTCCGACACCATCACCCACGCCTACGCCTACGCCAACCCCGACGCCAGTCCCCACGCCCGCGCCCGCCACCGGCGGCGCGACGACCGGCGGCGGTGGCGGCGGCTCGACCGGCGCTTGGCTGATTCTGGCGCTCGCGGCGTTGGCCGCAGCGCGGTGTGTATCTCGCCGCAGGTAGACGGTTCCGTTGATGGGAACACGGGTAGGTCGAACTCCAGCGTCCCGCCGAGTGGGAACTGTGTTTTGGTGCACTCTGGAAGTACGCGTGCGTTCCCAGGGGCGGTAGGCGAGCGCCTCTCGCCGAGCCGGTCGTCACAGCAAACGTCGGATACGTGCATCCCAGCTGCGTAGTTTGATCCAACTCGCGCAGATAGCCTCATCGAGACCACGCACGGCTCGGCCGCCGTTTCGGCAGGCTCAAGGTCCCGAGCTTGTCGAGGGAGAGGCACTCGCCCTACCTACCTCCCTCTGCCTCCGCGCGGCTCTCGCGCTCGGAAAGACGTGAAGCTTCAGACGTAGAGGAAAGAGGAGCTCCGCCGACAAGCGCCAAAAGAAGACCCCCTCCACGGATTTCTCCGCAAAGGGGGTCCAGCTTCGAAATAACTAAGGAGGGATCTCTAAAGAGAACCTCTGACTTACTTCTTAGCCGCTTTGAAGCGGCGGAAAGCGACCAAGCCGAGAAGCGCGAGCGCGCCGATCAGGCCGTAGGTCGAAGGTTCCGGTACTGCGTCGAACGGACGGCCGTTACGATCGTAGAACTGGAGAGCGAAAGCGAAGTCATTGAAATCGTTGTCCGCACCGTTGTCACGGCGCCAGTCTTCGAGACCGACGAGCCAGGTCTGCACGAGCGTATAACCGTCGGCGGTGCCGTCGGTCGTGTCAGCCGCGAGGCCAATCCAGGTGCTGACGAGGATCGGGCTCTGGGCCCAGAGAACATTGCCCGGAGCGATGTACGGGATGCTGTTGCCTGGGTTGAAGACCGTGTAGATGCCGCCGCGATTGCTCGGGGGCTGGTTGGTCGTGCCGAAGCTGTCGCTGCCGTTCAGCCAGAAGTCGAAGTTCTTGACGTTGTCGGCGATCGAGAACGTGACGTCGAAGCTGTCACCAAAATTAATGGTGGAGCCCGGATTCACGGCCTGGATGTTTTCGTAAACGGTGTAGGACTGATTCGGATTGGTCGGACCACCGGTCGTCGGATTGCCCGAGTAGGTGTAGCCAAAATCGTTCAACCAGCCAGCGGACTCGCCGGCGAAGATCGCGCGGATGAAGCCGCCGTCGGCATCCAGCGAATTGATAGCGGAAACGACGCCACTGGGCTTGCCCGAGGACCAGTTGAGACCGAGACGATTGTCCGGGCTCTCCATGTTCGGGTTGTCCAGATTGAGGTCGGACGCGAATTTATAGGACGCGAGTCCGGGATCTGCTTCCCAGCGGGCCGCGCCTGAATTGGTGCCGCCAGGAGCAGCGCCATTATAATCAAAGCTGAGCGGCCGCACTGTGACGCCGTCCGTTACGGACGAGGGCGGAAGTGTGGTTTGTTGTGCGTATGCACTTCCCGCGAGGGCGAGAACTGCGATACCTAGGATCTTATTCATGTTTTTGACTTGGTTATCTGAAGCGACGAGCTGTCGACGCAAAAGGTTAGCACAAGTGATTACTGAGAAAACATAGAGTCGTCACTCAATCACCGCTAAGGGGCACACTGAGCGGCGTGTGAGGGAAACCATTAGGCCGCGGTGTGTAGGTCTAAAAGGGATAGGCACTTAAATGCAATCAAATCGCAGATGCGATTTCGTCTCCCAGGGCACGATCGACTTGCGGGCCTGCACACGGGCTGTTCCGAAAGCCGGCTACGCGGATACGACCGTCCGCTCGCCAATTTTTCGGGCCGGGTTTCCCACGACAATCGCGTTGGGGGCGACGTCACGGGTGGCTACGGCGCACGCCCCGACAACCGCATAGGCTCCGACTCGCACTCCGGGTAAAATAAAAGCCCGCGCGCCGATGAAAGCGTTGGCGCCCACCTCGATGGGTGCGGTCTGGAGAGGCAGGGCTGCGGAGCTGAAGTCGTGCGTTCCCGTGCAGAGGTACGCTTCCTGGGCGACCGTGGCGCCCTCGGCCAGCGTGATGGAGGCCAAGCTGTAGGCTATTGCTCCGTCTCCGAGGCAGGCGCGGTGCCGCATCTCCAGATTCCAGGGAATCTGGATGCGGGCGCGCGGATGCACGAAGGGGGCACCGCTCAGACGGGCCCCGAACAGGCGCAGAATGACGAGCCGCCACGGATTCAGGGGCTTGGGAGTCCAGGCGCACAAGGCAGTCCAAACGCCGCTCCAGACCAGCATCGCCACCCGCTGACGAACGGTCCACGGCGAATCGTAGGGCGTCGCTTGAGCGTATGTTTTTCGGGAAGGTGTGTCCATTCGCGCGACCGGTTGTGTAGCAGATCCGCGGCAATTAGCCAGTCGCGCTCCGCCCGGTCAACCCGGCGAAATCGGCGAGAAATTCGTCCGCGATGCGAGGCAGAGTATAGGTGCGGGCCGTCTCCCAGGCCGCCTGGCGTAGGGGGTCGATGGATACCGAATTGGTCAACAGCCCGACCAGCACGGTTTGCAGGGCGCCGGCGGCATCGGCCGATCGGTGATCGAAGACCACCCCGTTTGCACCGGGCCGAACGAAATCCTGAAAACAGGCAAGGTTGGAGACGACCGGCGCGGCGCCCGCCGCCATCGCCTCGAGCACGGAAAGCCCGAATGTTTCGCCGCGCTCCGCGAGCGACGGATACACAAAGATGCGGGCACGCCGATAGTGCTCGATCAGGCGAGTTTCGTCGAAAATACGCCCGGCAAATTCCACCTGTGCCGCCACGGGCGCGGCAATCTTCTTCAACTCGCCGAAATAGCCGTCTCCGCCTCCGCCGAACGCCACTTCGTGCGGACCGACCACGACAATCCGCCAGCCTTCCCGCGCGGAAGACGGGAGTGCGGCGAATGCCTGAAGCAGCAGGTGAATGCCTTTCTCCGGGTGAATTCGGCCCGTGTAGAGGATGATATTTTCACCGGCTCCCACCGCTGGGCTGAAGTAGCGCTCGGCCAGGGGGTATGCGATCACGCGGACGCGGGGCGCCGCGGTCGGATCCTCGCTTACGATGGCGTCGCGAATCGGCGCGGAAACCGTCTGCAGGATAGCGCGCCGATAGAGTTTCATCTGGCCCTTCGGATAGCGCGCCACGTGGGCGTAGAGACGACCCTTCCCCGGACGCCGTTCGAGCACAGGCAGCCAGAATGTATTCGTGACCAGGACGTCGGCCTCGGGCAGTTCGGAGCGCGCACGCGCGGCGAACCAAAAATCCAGCAGCATCCGCCGCGCAAAGGTGGGCGGGGAGGCGAAACCCGAGACCCGAATATGCTGGACGCCGGCGATCACCTCCCGGGCGGGCAAGTCCTTGAAGGCCCGGGAAACATGGGTGATGGTGTGGCCCCGCCGGGCGAATTCCTGCCCGAGGTTAAACCAGACTTTTTCCACTGCGCCGCCCAAGAGCGGGGGAATGGGGAGGAAGGCGCCTTGAACGATGGTGATACGCACGGAGTCGAAACAATTGGAACGCTAATTTTCGCTAATGCACGCTAATCCGGAGAAAGGCGGGACTGGCCCGCTCAAACGGCATTGTTGGGTCTTCATGGCCGGGTTGGGTTCGAGTTTCGCGGTCACTTCGCGAGAAGAGCGGTCAGCTGAGCGGCGAAATTCGTGGCGGCCCGAGAGATCTCGAAACGTTTGGCATAGGATGCGCGGGCGGCCGACCCGAGAGCCTGCCGCGCCTCCGACGGAAGCGCGATCCATCGTTGAAGCAGTCGGAAAACACCGGCCTCGTTGGGCGGCTCCACCAGCGCGGTTTGATCGTCGACCAGCTCGCGCCAAATATTGACTCGGTCCGAAAGCAACACCGGACAGCCGCAGGCCAGCGCCTCAACCACGGCCAAGCCAAAATTTTCTTGGTAAGACGGTAGAACGAACGCTTCCGCGCCCGACAACGCGCCCCATTTCACGTCTCCGCTAAGCATGCCGGGCCAATGCACGAGACCTTCGATTCCGTGGCGTTGGGCCAGACCGCGGAGGCCGCGAATGTAGCTGTCGTCGGAACAGGGTCCGGCGATCGCGAGGTGAGGCAGACCGCCCGGTGCGGCGGTTGATTCGCGCGCCACGCGCCCAAACGCGTGCAGCAGCAGTTCGACTCCTTTTTTCGAATGGATGCGTCCCAGGAAGACGAGAAACCGACGCCCCGCCAGCGCGGGGCAGCGTTCGGCCCACGCGGCCGCCCAGCGCGAAGGATCTCCCACGGGGCCTCCCGTGCCATAGCTGATCACGGCTTCGCGGCATTGATAAGCGGGGAAACTTTGTCGGGCCAGGCGCCTTTCCTCTTCGCACGTGAAAAGCACGGCCCGCGCATCGCGCAGGATCCGCCGTTCGAAGAACTGCCAGTAAACCCGCTTCTTGAAGTGTTTCAGCGGATACCGCGAACGCAGGGCCGGATCGAGCATGCCGTGGGGCATCACGAAATAAGGGGGCCCGCCGGAGCGAAGACTCGCGGCGCGGACGGCCCGGCCCAAATTTTGCCAGAGTCCGTGCACGATGACGGCATCGAAGCGGGGGAGGTTTTGCCGCAGCCAGGAGCGGAGCCGGTCGGCGGTTCCGGGGATTGAGGAAGGGCCCAGCGCTGCGGCACGGGTTCCGGCCTCGAAAAAAGGTGAGCCCGGCGGGTCGAGAGTCAGAAATTCCGTCGGGTGTCCCAGCCGCTCCAACTCGGGCGTGAAAGCCCGCAAGCCCGCGACCGGGCCTCCGGTGGCGGGATCGAGCGAGGCAATGACACGCAGAAGTTTCATCGACGGCGGATTCTCGAGCCTAAGGCTCGGGAATAGACTGCGGAGCCGCTGGGAGAGGGCCAGAATGAATTCCGATCGGGTCGCCCCGGTGCGGGTCACCGCGCGCGTTCCGAAGCGGACGAAAGCATGCGGACATACAGGTCCGCGTAGGCGTCGAGCATGCGCGAGGTGTCCCAAAGCGAGGCATGCCGGAGTCCGGCATCCCGCAGCCGGCTTGTATCCGCAAGTTGCCCTGCGATTACCTTGGCCGCTTCGGCCGGGTGGGCGGGGTCGATGTAGCAGGCCGCCTCGCCGCCCACTTCGGTCATGGGTTCGCGGTTAGAAGTGAAAACCGGGCATCCACACGCTTGCGCTTCCGCGATGGGCCAGCCGAAACCTTCCTCCCACGAGGGAAAGAGCAGGCCCTCCGAAAGGGAATACGCGGCGCGAAGCTCTTCGTTCGTCAGATTTGGCACGCGCACGAACGCCTCCCGCAATCCAACCCGGGAGATCATGGCCTCATGCGCCGGCTCAAACGCCGCTCCGCAGAAAACGAAAGGGAGCGGGGTCGGCCGCAGTTTCTGCAGTTCACCGAGGATGGCGATAAGGCCGCCGCGATTTTTGTACCACTGGGCTCCCCCGATCCCGAACAAAAATCGGAACTCCCCATTCGATTGGGCGGCCTCGGTGCGGATGCCCTGCCGCGCGAGAGCTCCCGAAAATACCGCGCGGGCCTCTTCTCGCGCCATGGGACGATACGGATAATTCAGGCCGATGTGGATCATCGGGGTGGCGGTCTCCGGCAGGCCGGTCAAGCGGCGGAGGTCGCTTCGCGTCTTGTGGGAATTGCAGGGCACGTGGCGAAGCTTGGCCAAGCTGGCCAGAATCCACCGCTGATAACGCTGGCCGCTCGAGGACAGTCGATTCAGCGGGAATTCTCCGAGCGCGGAGCGGACCTGAAGCAAGTCGTGGCAGGTGACGGCGACCGGATGCCGGCCGAAGTGGGGGGCGTAAACTGCGTTTCCGTGATCGGTGATGTGGTAGACGGTTTCAGGGGCCGCCGTTTTGAGCCGGCGTCGAAGCAGCCGCGGAAACCGGACAAATTTATCGAGATATCCGAGATACTTCGGCAAACCCCCGTAACGGTATTCGCGTACGAGTCGGGCGAACCACGGATCCGGACGCCACTGCTCGACCGGGATTCCGCGCGCGGTGAAGCCCTCGGCGAGAACGGCGGAAAACCGCTGCATGCTTTCCTGTCGGTCGGGCAAAAAATTGCCGACCAGGACGATCTTGCGAACTTCGCTCACAGGCCGCGCATGCGACGCCGCGCCGCTTCGAATTCGCTCAAGGGTTCTTCCTGGGTGGTTTCAAACGGTTCAATTTTGTCACCCTCGTCTCCGCCGTCGTCTTCTTCATCATCCTCCTCGAATTCCTCTTCGTCGGCGGCATTTCCATTGAGCGAGGCGAGGCACAGGCCGGCGCCCATGACGGCAAATCCCAACAGCGTGGGCGGCGCCCATTGGTGCAGGATAATGCAGGGGGCCGCGGCGGCCCAGATCAGCAGAGGCAGGATATCGCGGTTCTGAGCCAGGGCGCGCCAGGAAAGGATGAGCAGATAACCCGCGATGCTGACGCGGAAAAGAATGAACGCTGCGCCCAGCGCCGGCCCGAGTTCCATGAAGGTCTTGCCCCACTCATCTTCGGCCAGCAGGAAGCCCATTTCACCGGTCAAGAGGCGCGCGCCGACATTGGACCCAACACCGATGCCGCGTCCGAACAAGTCAGCTTCAGAGGCA
>CAZJLP010000015.1:40204-85789 GCA_964546955.1 uncultured Opitutaceae bacterium
TGAATGGGGACGAAAAGGACGCTGAGCACCCGGTCCATCAAGCTCCCCCAGCCGCGGCCCTCGGATTCCAACGCGGCTGTGTTCCAGCGATCCATGAAGGTCTCGCGGGCCTCGTTGAACACGGGCAGAAAAGAAAGGCCGACGAGGAGGAAGACGGCCGCGATGCAGAAACGAAAGGACGTCGCATTGATGATACCGGTGCGCAGGAGGCAGACGCCGAACGCGGCCAACACCACGAGGGTGGTGATCATGGTGCCTCGACTGATGGAGAGAAAAAGCGCGACAAAGATGGCGAGGCCGGTGGCGGTGACGGCCAGGATCCACCAAAAACGCCGCTCGATCGCCACGCGGTGAAGGAAAAATGCGGTGGCGAGCGGAAAAAACACCATCGGGCCGGTGATGAACGGGAAAAGCCCGGGCGGGCGAATACGCCCGGCGGCGCCGTAAATCTGCCCACCTTCATCGCTGCCCACCCCCTTGTTGATCGCGTCGGTGATCGGGGCATAGAACTGTTTGGTCATCACCCACACCATGGGCAGCGTCATGAGGAGCACGAACATGCCGAGACGCTCGACGTCTTTCCGATCGAGAACCTCGGCCATGATCCAAATGAGCGGCAGGTGAAGATAGTTGGTGCGCAGGCCGTAGAGTGTCACCCAGACGTTGGTCTGGCCCGCGATATAGGCAAAAGCGAAGGACGCCCCCGCCAGCACCAACAACGTGACGATGAACGAATTTCGGGGGACGATTCCGCTGGCTACGGACAGGAAATAAATGCCCACGACCACCGGGTCTCGGATCACCAAGAGGGGATCGGAAAGACCGGGTAAGACCCATTTCCGAAGCGCTCCTTCGGTCAGAAGGAGAATCAGATAGGCCCAGATGCCCCATTTGATAAAACGTATCATGGGAGCGGGCGGAGCCTAAGGTGAGTGGCGCGAGCGGTCATGACGGCGAGAGGTGACTTAGGCGCGAGAGGCGACGGGTTGGCAAGCCCCGGCGACCCGCGCGGAGAGGCGATCTCCGTAAGTCTGCCAGGTGAAGGTTTTTGCCTTGGCGGCGGCGCGCGCGCCCATTTCGCGAATCAGATCCCGATTCGTGCGCAGCAATTCCAGTTTTTCGACGATGGCTTCCGCGGAGCGAATCGGCACAATGAACCCTTCTACTCCGTCATCGATCAGGTCGGGGCCCGCGGTATGTGGGGTTGTGAGGATAGGCAGCCCCATCGCCATCGCCTCCAGCAGCACCAATCCGAAGCCCTCGAACAGGGACGGAAAGACAAACACATCGTGCGCGGCCATTTCGGCCAGGACTTCGCCGTGCGGGCAGGAGGGAATCCATCGCACTTTGCGCAACGCGTCGTCCAGGGCCGGACACGGCTGAAGCGGCTTCGTGCCGATCACCGTGAGTTCGACCGCGGAGCCGAGCGTGCGACAGGCTTCGAACAGGTACGAGAGTCCTTTGCGTTGCCCTAACGATCCGACGAAAATAGCTCGCAACGGCGCACCGGACCGCGAGCTGCGCTCGGCCCGCTGCGGCGCGTTTGCCGGCCGGGGCGGGGAGCCATACGAGATCACCTCGATCGGTGCCCGGAGCGGCGGTGCAGATTGCAACGTTTTCAAGGTATACGAGCTTGCAACAAAGACGACGTCGGCAAGCGACAGTTCCTCATCTTTGCGTGCTGTTTTCGCCTCGCTGTCCTCATTGCCAATCAACGTCGATGCCCATTCCGGGTGTCGCTCGGCCTCTTCGCCGAGCAACTGACGGGCCGCGCGCCAGTACCCGATCGGAAGATCGTAAAACGTGCGCAGTCCGCGTTTTTTTGCCTCGCGAAACGAATGCGCGGCGCCGTCCTCGTATGCGTAAACCCCGCTGAATCCGGGACGGGCGGCGCGGCGGCTCACGCGCCGATCGAGCGAGCGATACACTGCGTCCACGCTGAGCGGACCCACTTCGTGGCGCGCGAGATTGCCCAGGCCGAACCGGTGGGCGAAGAGGCGGCCGAATTCATAATACGGATACGTATGCAGATGGGGTTGGAGTTCGGCCGCGAAGGAGCGGCGCGAAAGCTGGGTCCGGGCGGAGGCGGGAAGCAGCCGGGTGAAGGGGCCTCCGCGATAGTTGACGCACGTCCAGAATTCGCCGAGCAGGCCCGCGCGCTGGAGGCCGAGGGCGGCGTGGCGCACGTTCGCGTTGCCGGTCGGATGGGAGAAAAGAATCATGAGCCTTCGGCGGGATTAGGATACCAGCTCGTCCACGACCTGTTTCAATAAATCGACGTCGAGGTCGATGTCCGCTTTGATTTCCCGCGGAAGCGTGCCGGGCGGCGGGCGGGGTCCGCGGCCGATCAGTCCCGTGAAACCCAACCCCACGTTGCAAGCGATCATCCAGTTGTACCCGACCACCCAGCCCGGCGCGAAGAATTCCACGACCCGCGCGGCGCGGTTGGCGAAGATGAGGTTGGCGAGGGCGGAACCGTTGGGCCCGACGATGATGGAGGCTTCGGAGAAGACACGGGCCTGTTCCGCCACGGTCAGGTCGGACATCGCGACTTCCTCAAACCCGTGTTCGCGCAGGTAGGGGAGGAAATCCGCCTCGTTGAGCACGCGACGAAAAGCGGCGTCGCGCCGGCTGATGTAGAGCCGGCGGGTGGCTTGCTGGGGGGACGGTTCCTGCGGCAGGTAAAGCCGGCGCACGAATTCCGTGTCAGTGCGCGGCACCCGCGTATTGTCGAGGCGCACGGAGGGCACCACGAGGGACTCCGCCTGGAGATGGAGATCGTCGTGAACTTGAATCAGTTTCTCGGCATCGAGTCCGATCCGCGCGAACGCTTCCCGCTGGTAGGGCAGCCCGCGGTCCTTGATCAGCACGTGATCGAAGTCGCGCAAGCGGAACCCGGCGCGCTCGACCAAGCCGGTCCGGGGCAGCATGTCGCAGGTCCAATGATGATAATTGGTGGTGGCCTCCGGCGTCACGAGGGACAGCGTGCGTCCGGGGAGCCAGCGCGGCTTGGGCAGGTGGGACCGGACATACGCGCTGTGCAGATCGGGCCCCCAGACGTCCTTCGACAGCTCCGGGACCAAGTGGCCGTCCTGCGTGAACACGTTGCCGCCGTAATAGCCCCAAAAACGCCCGCGGTCGATTTCCGCCACGAAGGAGGCGGGCGCCACGCCGCGATGTTCCTTGCGAAACGTCTCGTGCATTTCCGACTCGCCCGGCAGGTGCGGCAAGGGCCGGTCGTAAGGCTCCTCCGGGTGCACGAGTCGCACGCGCACCCCATGCTCCTGCGAGGTGCGCAGGGCGAAGCGGTCGTTGTGCGGCAGGTGCAGGCAGCTGCGCGTCCAGGCAAACTCGCGCAGGCAGGCCAGCGTGTGCACGCGCCCGATCCGCACTTGTTTCTCGGCGTGCTTGAGAATCCGTCGTAATTTCATGAATACAGGGCGGGGCGTGCGCCGGTCACAGCGCGATCTTGGTCTGCGCGGGCGAGGCGAGGGATGACCGAAGATATTTGTAGTAGAAGCTGTAGAGGAAGGTCGGCGTCATCGCGCGCAACACCTGAAGGTAGAAGCGCCGGTTCCGCCAGAGGCTGATCGGGCGGAAACCGCGTTCCGCGCAAAAACGGTTGAAGACGCGGGTCCGCTTGAGCGTCTCGTTCATTTGTCCGGTCCGGGCCAGCAGCATGACCGTGTAGGAACGCGGGTGGCGGCGCCAGATCGACAACGGGGTGGTAAGGGTGAGCACCCGTCCGTAAAGAGGCGCGAACATGCCGAGCCGGGTGTCGAGCGCCAGTTCGATATTGTCCGAATAGTCGAGGGGCAGCACCGCCTCGAGAAAACTGCGGGAGAACGCGAGGGCGCTGGTTGGGTAGTAAAAATCCACGTCATGCCGGCGGTAGGTCGCCTCGAGGTAGTCCGGCAGATGTTTCATCGGGTTGAAGTTGTCCCCCAGGAGGTTCCCGCTGGGATCGATTTCCTGCAGGGGAGCCTGAATGCACGCCGCGTCGCGATGCTGTTCGAACGCCGCGAGGTACTCGCCGATCTTGGTCGGATGAAAACAATCGTCGCCGTCGAGGAGAAAAATCAGATCCCCCTTGCTGCGGAGGAAAGCCTGGTACACCGCGTTGGCCTGGGCCGCGCGCGAGCCGAGCCCGGTCCGGGCGCCCTCGATCAGCACGATGCGGTTTCCATAGCTGCGTAGGATCGAGACGCTTTCGTCCGAACTCCCGTCGTCGTAAACGATGACCTCGTCCGCGAGATGAGTTTGGTTCAACGCGGAGTCCACGCACGCCCTGAGGTAGGGACCGTTGTTGTAGTTATTGATGAGGACGGAGGTCAGGATCACGGCCGGAGGCGAAAGGCGTCGCTCAATTAGATTTTTTCTCCAGGTAGTCGAACCAAGCGCGCGAAACCACCTCCGGCGCGAAACGTTCGTCGTAGACCGCTCGCTGCGCCTTGCGTGAGGTTATGCCGCCGCGGATACGTTGCACCAGGCTCAGCACTTGCGCAAGGACGGCGGACTCGTCGGCGGGGTTCTCCACCAGGACGCAATTGGCCGGGCTGATCGCGATCTCCCGCGTGCCGCCGCGATCGCTCGCGATCCAGGGCAGGCCGGCGGACAGCGCCTCAATCAGGCTGAGGGGCATCCCTTCGTTGTGCAGGCTGAAAAGCGCGAGCGCATCGAGACCCAGCAGGATGCGGCCGTACGCCTTCAGGTCGGTATAGGGGCCGTGATATGTCAGGTTGGGGAAAGCCTTGAAGTGTTCCTTCGAGTAGTCGCCGGAGCCATAAATCTCCCAAGTGACTGCGCCTTGCAGCTCGGGACGCTGACTGAGCCGGCAGAGCATATCGATCCCCTTGGTCGCGACGAGGCGGCCCGCGAAGCCGAATTTGAGCGGTTGATCGGGTCGCACCGGTTTCTCCGCGACCTGCTCGCGGGCCACGGGACAGGCGGTGAAATAGGGGAGAAAGCGCGCGCTGTTTCGCGCGAGGGCGGATTGGATATTGGCGCGCGTCGCTTCGCTGCAGGCGACAATCTCAGGCGCGCGGGCCAGCACCCGGCGGAAGCCGTCGGCCCAGGTGCGCTGCTCCGCAGCGTCGGCCGCCGTGTGGTGGTGATGGAGGATGCGCGAGCGGGAGCGCGCGGCCGACCAGACGATCCTGGCCGCTGCGCTTTGGCCGTTGGTGTAGATGACGTCCCAGGCCTTCCGCCGGGCGCCGATCGTCTGACGAAACAGCCAAAGCGCCTTCTGATACTTCTTTGCTTCGCCGCGCGTTCGCCCGAGCTCGCGAAAATCCACTCCTGCCGTGATCAGCTGCGTCCGTGTTTCGGCATTGAGGGAATTGCTGGTGGTCAGCAGCCGGACGTGGTGGCCGCGGCGGACCGCTTCCTGCGCAAGCTCGCAAACATGGCGCTCCATGCCTCCGTACGCTGCCATCTGGGGGACATAAAACAATAGGTTCACAGGTCGGATGGGTGGCTGGAATACACCCCCGCAAAGCTATCGAGAAAGAGGTTGGCAACGACGGGAAGACGGGGAGACGGACCGCTGCGGCGGGCTAGGCGCCCCGCCATCAATTCTGGCGGCATCTGGGAAAGTTTAAGCACAAGGGGATCGATCGGCGGGACAAGAATCGGATTTTTGCGAAGCGTCCAGTCGTCGCGCGGAGCGATGACGGGCAGGCCGTGGTCCAGCATGGCCGCGACAGCGCCGCTCTTGCCCAGCAGAGCCCAGGGATGCGTGGCGATGCCGAAATCAATGATCTGCAGGAGACGCGACACTTCGTCGGGCGATTTCTCGCCGACGACGACTGCCTCGAGCTTCCCTTTGTAATGCCGGTTTAGCAGGGCAAACGTTTCTTCGCCGTGCGGACCGATCCGCCCGATCCCCAGGATGCGAAGGCGGCGTCCGGAAGCTCGCGCGCCCGCGAGGAGACTTTCGACGCACTCCTGGATTTTGAACTGAGGGTGAACCGTGCCGAAAATGCCGCCAATCCACTCCGCTTTTTTCGCGGGAGGACCCGCCACGATTTCTTTCACGGGCACGTTTCCGAACAGTGGGAGGATCTCGGCGTGGCAATCCTCGCGCTCCAGGACCGTCTTGTACACGACATTGCTGGTGTGGAGAATCACCGGCCGGATGCTCCGAAGAAAGCCGAGCAAGGCGCGCCGCTGCATGAAACCGTAGGCGCGATTCTTCAGCGGTTCCCCCTGTGACAAACCGATCCACAGTTCATGCAGCATCGCGTGCACATGCCGGCCCTGGCTGAGGGACGAAAAGGCCCACAGTTCGTGGGGCACGACCCCCTTGGGGTGAAAGCCGTAGGGCACCACGTGCCAGCTCAGCCAGTCGGGTTGAAAATCATTCACGTATTGTTGGGTGATCGCGTAACGGTTCTCCCAACTCAAGCCGGGCACCAGGCGGAGCGAGTCGATCTTATGGACGGCACCTTCCTGGACATCGGTGCAGGGGGTGTCCAAGTGCTCGTCGTTCAGCGCGACGAGCCGGCACTCATGCCCTGCGGAGACGCAGGCGTCCGCCAGGAGGCGGACGTAGTCTCCCACGCCGTCGCGGCCCGGTTCGAGCGAGGAGCAGAGGAAGAGGATTTTCATCGGCTGGGGGCAGACACGTGATTGGTCTGGGCGTTTCGTGCGAGGTGAACGCGGGTTGTGAAAGTCAGGTGCGCCGATGGAAGCGGCCGATAAAGGCCGCAATTTTCAAAGTGAACTCAAGCCAGGCGCGTTGCGAGGGCGCAAAGACTTGGATCGGCTGGTGGACGTGCTGGAAGAACGATTTTACTGCCAGCGAAGGGGGATATCCGCTCAGCGCCTGATGCACGAAGCCCCCTCGCCAGGGCTTGCGACCGCCAATAGCATGCGAAAGCAAATGCCCGCCTGGTGCGAAATCCATCCCTTCGGGTCCCGTGCCGTTCACGGTTACATCCATGCACATTAACGCCATGTTCAGCGCATCCTGATCGGTCGAGTGGAACAAGGAATTTGCCCCTCCGTGCTTCAGCACGGTCAGCGAGCCGGTGGCTTCCCCGATTCGATCGATGAGCCGACTCCACAGCGCCAGGAATTCGCGCGACGCGAGCGGAACGCCGATGAACCCCCCCGAATAATAACGTGTGTGGTGGAGCGCTTTTACTTCGATCGCCTGGCTTTTAAGCCAGGCGGCCCAGCCGAGGCGCAAAGGATGGCGGACAGGCAGATAGTAGTTCACGTCCTCGCACAGCGCGATCCCGTCTTCGCCCCAGCGCTCGATCACTTCCCACGGACATTTGACGACGATATCCGGATCGAAATAGAAAAATTTTTCCGCCCCGGCCGCCGGGCCCTCCCGCCACATCTCGAGCATGAAGCTCGGTTTGTAGTTGGTGAAATGCATCTCCGTCTTCACGGGAACAAACCACACTTCACATCCTTGGCCGAGATCGAGGACTCGAGCGCCTTTTTCGGTCTCGCGACCGGGCGCGCCCCAGGGCGGCAGCTCGCCGCGATACCCACAGATCACACGGCCGCGAAAACCCGCCGCATGGACGGAGTTGACGAGAGCGGCGGCCCCGAGGTGATAATGGCCTTCAAAGAGGGTGCAAAGAGCGGAGGTCATGGCGGCGGAGCGGGGGAGCCGATTCGCGTTAGGCGGCGAAGGGCTGAAGGCTTTGGCCGCAACGGCGGGCTTGGAAAGCGGCCAGCCAGGCAAAGGCCAGGTATTTGGGATGCCGGCGGAGGCTCCACGCGCGTTCGAAAAATCCCCAGGCTCGCCCTGGTTCCGCGCTGAGATGGATGCGGCCCGCCGCTTCGCACAAGCCGGCCGTGCGCGCCCTGCGAATGTCCAGGCTCAACGCGGGCCAGTCGAAATGTTTCGCATAAGCGCGAGCGGCGGCGATGGACATCGGCCCCCCCTGGTTTGATAACGCGCCTGCGTGTTTCCGATAGCGGCAGGTGTCGGTCCCGGAAAACGCGAAAGCCACCCCGCCTTTCGCCGCCCGGAACCAAAGCTCCAGGTCCTCGCAGTAGCGGAACGATGTATCGTAAACACCGATACGATCGAACACCGTCTTGCGCACGAGGACGGATGAGGGCTGGATCACGTAGGTGCCCGCGTAGAGCGAAACCGGAAATTGCGCCAGCTGCTCGGGCGAAGGCCGCCGGCACTCCAGGGTGGCGCCGGTCTCGCTGTCGAAAAGAATCGAGCCGGAATGCACGAAGTCGGCCCCGGTAGCGGCCTGAGTCGACAGGAGCGTTTCCAGGTGAGCGGGTTCCCAGGCGTCATCGGCGTCGAGCAGGGCGATGAATTCGCCCCGGGCCGCCGCGATGCCCGTGTTGCGGGTTGCGGGAAGGCCCTGATTGACCTCATGACGCTGGTAGAGCACGCGTTGCGCCACGGAGGCAGCGAACTGACGAACGATGTCTTCGGCGCGATCTCGCGATCCGTCCTCGGTCACGATCACTTCCCAGTCCGTGAACGTCTGCACGCGTACGCTCGCCAGCGCGGCGTCCAGGTACTTGTCGGCTTTGTAAGCCGGGATACAGATGCTGATCAGCGGCATGGGTGCTGCAGATGTTATCCCAACTGTGTCCATTCCGGCATCGCGTTAAAGGGCGCGCACGCCTTTGGACTGCCGGTCTGTGAATAACTTGCAAACATGCCAGAATAAAGAGGCCAAAATGCGGTCAACTCCAGTTATTTTCGGCCGGTTGACCGAAATCAGGCCGCCGCCTGAGGCAGGGGCCGTCCGTTCCTTTAAGCTTAAGGTATTTAAAAGCTTACGGAATCCGCGTACTCGCGAAATTCAATCCCGCCGCACTGTCGTGGTGTCTGTTTGGCGAAGGAGCGCCGTCTCGGGATAGAACAAAGCGTGCTGATACGGCCGCCCGATTATTTGCACGGGCAAGTCCGGATTGAATACCGCCGACCAAGCCGACAGGGCGGAGGGCGATTTCACCACGGCGTCGCAGTCCGCGAGCAGCAACGAGTCGATCAGCGCTTCTTCCGCGTGCTCCCGCCCGTGGTGCGCGGGATCCAAGTGCAAAGCCGTTCCGCTGATCGAGCGCCGGCTGTCATAGGACACGATTTCGACCCCCTCGAGGGCGGAACGGACGTGTTCTAGAAATGCCATTTCGTCAGTGGCGACAAAGAGCAAGGGTTCGCCCGCCAATTCGGAAAGCCGCTCTCGAAGCAAGTCGGAGACGGCATGGTAATCGACTCTCCTCGCTTCAATTTCTTTGTCCGTTCCGCGGAAATGGCACCCGAGGGTTGAACCGCGCCGGAAATGCGCCGTGGCAAACCGGCGAACCTTTTCGGAGATCCTCGCCGCAACTGGAAAATAGTCGCGTTGAAGTTGAGCGGCTTCGTGGAGGCTGAGAGCCAGCGGTTGTCTGTAAAATGGCAGCTCCTGGAATTCTCGCACGGTGAGCGTAGTTTTCGCCGGTTCCAGCTGCGGCGCCCGCGGTTGGTCGAAGAGGAAAGGAAACCAATCTCCGCCGTCCTCTCCGTACTGAGGACTCGTGCAGGCGAGCCGCGGAGCAATGCCCCTGCTTTCGCAATAGGCGACAATATGAAGGCACCACGAGAGATGTGCGAAGAGGCCCACGGGTGCGTGAAGGCGGAAGGTCAAGGCCGCGGGAGCGCGGTCGAGCGTGCGCCGATGGGCGCGTTGACGAATCGATCGGCGGACCGTCAACGCGCCATAGCGGGCGTAGACTCCCGCCGCGACGGCCTTGCGATTGATCCACCGAAGCATAGGCGGTGAAAGCTCAGGCTGCTTTGCGAGCGGTATGACGGCGGTTCGCCAGATACGCCTTGGTCCAAAGTCCAACGTTCTTCGGATTCAAGGGTTCAAGTCGGAGCGCGTTCTGCAGGACGGCGCGAGCTTCCTCGGGCGCTTCCCTCAGCAGCGTGCGCGCGGCCCATCGGTACAGGCTGGAGGGCCGAGTCCGGCGCAGCACGGGCGAGATCGCTTCCCAGTGCGCGTATTTCTCGCACAACCGCGCTGTTTCGAGGAGAATCGCCGCTTCTTTTCGAGACATGGAACTCGGGTGCTGCCGGTAAATGCAAGTGTTCTTGCCGCTATAGCGCAGGCGTCCGCCCAGCCAGAGGAGCCTCAGCCAATATTCCGTGTCGTTGCAAATAGGGTACTCGCTGGAGACCGGCCCAAAATGCGCGAAGGCGTCGCGCCGGATCATGACCGCCGACGGCATGATCGAGAGGTTGCCCATGTAAAGCGCAGTCGGTAGGTCCGCGAGATCGGCGGGACTCGGCGTCCGAACGCCGGTACGTTCGCCGCGCTGCTCGTCAAAGAGGACCGAGCCGGAGTAGACCAGATCGCACAGGCCGCCCTGGCTGGCATCGAAAAGGGACTGAAGGTGATCCGGCTCCCACTGGTCGTCGGCGTCGAGGAAGGCGATCCAATGGCCTCGGGATGACGCGATACCGGTATTGCGGGTGGCGGGCAGACCGCGGTTCGCAGCATGCCGATTGTACACGACCGTTTGGCTGACCGTTCGGGCGAACGCCCGGGTCTGGTCTTCCGCCCGATCCTTGGAGCCGTCTTCTGTGACGATCACCTCCCAATGCGGGTACGTCTGCGCGCCGACCGAGCGCAGCGCTTGCTCCAGAAATTTGTCGGCGCGATAGGCGGGAATACAGACGCTGATGAGCGGCGAATACATGATGAAAACGCCGAGCCTCCACGCTGAGATGACGGCCGACGGCGCGCCCATAGACGGGCAAATCGCCGATTGGTTCGCCGCCATCTGGAACGATCTATGTAAATTATGTGCAACACGCGCTCAGGCTCGCCTGCCCCGGATCCGCGACTCAGGCGCGCGAAACAAGCGCCGGCAGAGCGGAACGCGCGACTTGGGCCCCCAAAGAGAGGTTCCATGGCGCGAGTTTCCAGGCTCTCCAGAGAGCGGCGGTGCTCTTGCGCGGATTCGTCGCCCGCACAAGCCGTCCATAGTTCGCGAGGCTGTGCGCCAGCAGGCGTTTTCGTTCGCGCACGGGGATGATAGGTACGTCCCGGTACTTTTCGTAGAAGGCGACTTCCTGTTCGGACCACAGCACGGTGCGCCCCATCGTGCTGGTCGCATGCTTGGCGTAGTGGCAGGTGAGCTGGGCCGTGTCCGCGAAACGGGCGCCGCGAATCGCGCATCGGAGCCAGTAGTCGCGATCCTCCCCGATGCGAAAGGCAGGATCGAAAGGCCCGCTCCGACGCACGATCTCGCGCGTGAGCGCCACGCAGGAGGAAGTGATGACTTCGCTCAACGCAAATAGTCTTTGAATGGGGTCGGCGAAAAAAGCCGAGGAGGGAGCATACGTCCCGAGCGCGGCTCCATTCTGCAGGTTAAACAGCTGAACATGCGCAACCGCGATATCGATGCCCGGCTTCAAAGTCTCCCGTGCCGCGGTGAGATGTGCAGGCGACCACCAATCGTCCGCATCGAGGAAGGCCAGCGCCTCCCCCGTGGCGAGTTCGAACAGTCGGTTGCGGGCGGTGGCGACGCCGCGATTGCGGCCCAGATTGTCGTACCGCACCGGCTGACGAACAGAGGCGGCAAAACGTTCGACCACCGATTGGGTCTGATCGCGCGAGCCGTCCTCGACCACGACGATTTCCCAATCGGCGTGTTCTTGCGCGCGCACGCTTTCCAGCGCCTTGCCGATGTAGGCGCCGGCGTTGTACGCGGCGATGAGAACGCTGAATTTCACGGGTGGACCAACCGTCGCAAGGGAATCAACGGACCTCAACCTCCGTCGCAAACCGGAGCCAGGCAAGGCTGCGCTGCATTCCCTCGGCAAACGGCACGGGCGGACGGTAGCCCAATTGCCGCTCGGCCTTGTCGTTAGGAAGTTTCCAGCGGCATTGCTGCAAGAGCGCCATCTCCTCGGTCAGGGCAGGGCCGGGCGCCGCGGGCAGGGTCCACGCGCCCGGCGGGGCGGCCGGGTTCCAGCTGGCCAGCAGCGTCTTGGTGGCGCGCTTGAGTTGGAACGGGATCGCCGGCAGGAGGGATTGTACCCAAGGTGTGGATACAGTCTTCTCGACCTTTTCGCGAAAGCTCTTTTCGAAGGAAGGCAGGCGATCCAGCCGATGGATCGATGAGAAGTCCGCTTCCAGCGCGGCGGCCGCCCTGCGGTAGAAGTCGGCCCATGTCACCGTTTCCGCGTCGCCCACGAGAAAGACCTCTCCGTGTCCCATCGTCGTATCCAGGCAAAGCCGCGCGGCGTGGATCAAGTTGTCCACATACACCCCGTTGCAGATGCCGGCTCCGTTTTCGTAGAGCCACGCCCGGCCGTCGCGCAGTTCGGCGGCGAGGTCGGCGATCCAGCGAGAGCGGGGCCCGTAAACCACGCCGGGCCGCAGGGCGAACGCCTCAAGTTTGTGGCGGCGCGCTTCGCTGAAGAAGGATTGCTCGGCCCGGACCTTGGCATTGTTGTACTCCAAGGAGTGGTTCGTGTGAAGGGGGGTGGTCTCGGTGGTGCCGGTCGCGATGTTCTGACCGTGGACGGAGGCGCTGCTAAAATAAACCACGCGCGGCACGCCTGCTTGCGCGGCTGCTGCACAGAGCACGGCAGGCATCCGCTCGATCTGCGCGGGATCGCCGATCGCGGCATGGATCGCGGCTTGGCAGCCCTCCAGACCCTTGGCCAGCGATTCGACCTCGAGGGCGTCGGCCAGCCGCCACGGCAGGGAAAAACGCGCGGGCAGCGCGAGGCTGGCCGGTTTGCGCACGATCGGAACGACCTCGTGCAATCCGCCGAGGTGAAACTGCTCGACGATGCGACTCCCGATGAAACCGTTGGCTCCGATGACGGCGACTTTCATGGCGCGCCCGTGGCGAGGGTTGCTGCGCGCGATGCTTCTGCCGGGGTGAACCAGGGATGAGGCAGCCACGTGCGCTGTGTGTAACACGTCTCGATCAGGCGAAGCGAACGCACGCCTTCCGTGCCGGGAATGAGCAAGGGGGTGCGTCCCCGAATGGCGCCGAGGACGTTGAGCAGCTGGGCGATAAAACTCTGCGGATTGGTCGCGAGGGCCGATGGGGAGCGCTCGGTCAGCCTGGGACCGATCGGCTCGACCAGCTGCGCGCGAAGCGCGCCCGGTGTGCCCTGGAGCTGGACCAGGACGCCGTTGGCGTCGTTGACCTTCCACGAAACGACTCCGCGCTCGAAGACGAAACGGTATTGCTGCGCGGTCGCCCAATCGCGGCTCAAGTGGAGCGCGCCGCGCGCGCCGTTTGCGTGCGTGAGTTCGAGCCGGGAGTTCGTCTCGAGCCCGCCCATCGCGTCGTCCGCGTAGGCGAGCGCGCTCGGTTCGCCGAGCCACCAAATAAGGAGGTCGAGGACATGCACACCGATGTCGAGCAGTACTCCGCCGGGCGTCTGGGCCTTGTTGAAAAAAGAGGGGGTGGCCGCCGGCCATTTGAAAGGTCCGCCTTCCGCGATGGTATACGACCGAAGCGCCCCGAGCTGGCCGTCCGTACAGAGGCTCTTCAAATAGGCGCTCGAAGGAAAAAATCGTTTGTAAAGGCCGACCGCGAGCAGGCGGTTCGCGACGCGAGCGGCTTCGATCATTTGCTCGGCCTCGGCGGAACTCGCGGCCATCGGTTTCTCGCAGAGCACATGCCACCCGCGGCTGACGGCCTCGATTGTCTGCGCCGCATGGAAACGCGGAGGGGAGGCGATGATGGCGAGGCTTCCTTCGGCGAGGTCGAGCGTCGTGGCGTGCTCGGCTTGGATCGCTCCGGGGAAAGCCCCGGCCAAGGCGGATCGCGCGCCCGCCGACGGATCCACCAACGCTTGGACCGTCAGTTCGCCTGCGGCCTCCAACGCCCGCAATGTTGGCAGGTAGAATTGCTGGGAAACGGCGCCGCAGCCGATCAGGACGACAGGAACTTTCGATTGAGCAGTCACGCGAGGAAGGCAGAGAGGACGCGCCCGGCGCGGCGAGAGTCAAGGTTGGACCGCGCGACCGACGCGTAGGCATTGCTTTTCAGCATCAAGGTCGTCATCGCAGCAAACCTTCCTCCAGTTGCCGGTGGATCGTTTCCGGATTGAACTGCCCGCGCGCCAGTTTTTGCACCGCCGCCGCGGAGGCCTGCCAGGTGGCTTGGCGGCGCAGACCGCCCGCCCAGCTGCTCAGCGCGGCTGGCTCGGCCGCGGTGTAGAAATGCGGATACGACTCCCGCGCGGCCCACCGGCCGATGGAGCTGTCGAGCGGCGCGACAACGGTGCACGGAAGGCCGAGATGAGCGTATTCGATGAATTTGCTCGGAAAGCTCGTCGCGATCCACGGCATTTCCGCGACGGACTCGCTGTACGACACAATCAAGCCGGCCGCGTTATCGAGCAGGTGTTGCAGTGCTTCGCGATTCCCCGGAAACGGCTGCACCCAGTCGGCCGGTTCGCTCGCGAGGAATGCGCGCAGCTCGGGGGAGTCCTTCGTCAGCAACACCAATTGCGCCCCGGCGGCCTGCAGCGCCCGGGCGATCTGAGCCAGGAGCGGGTATTGGGGCGGCCAGATGAAGCCCGCGTAGTAGACCTTCGGCTGCACCGAAAAAGAGGCCTGCCACGACGCCGGTTTGGTCCAACCTTCCGGGATCGGCAGCAATACCCCGCGGTTCGAAGCCTCGACCTCGTATTCGGCCGCCAATTCGGGCGAAACGAACCAATTGCGGTGCGTTTGCCGCAGGATCCAGTTGTGACGGGCACGCAGCGTGATTTTTTCCGCCTCATTCCGGGCAAAGGCGGCGGCATCGTCGTGGATCAGCAAAGAAAGCGGTTTGCCCGATTGTTTGGCGAAATGAGCTGCGATTTCCGGGAAAAAGTCGGAGTGTGCGGCAAGATAGCCCAGAACGGCGTCCGGCGGTGTATCCGCGACAAGGTTACCGCACTCGCGGCCCAGCAACCAGGTCCGGAGCTTGCGCGAAAGGCTGCGGTCATTGCGAAACGGAGGCCACCAGGGCCGTCGCAAGGGGAGCTGGAGCACCTTCCAACCGGCGCGATCGCAGGCGGTGCTATCCTGCCCGTGCTCTCCCACGATCGTGATTTCCCACCCGTGGGCGGCCAGGCGCTGGAGGTGGCGCAGGAGGATGACCGGACTGCCGGTGCCTTCCGTGGGAGTTTGGCCGATATAAGTGAGTCGAGGCATTTCAGCGGGGTCGCGGCACGAGTCCGACGGTTGCCTTCGCGACATAGGCCAGGGCGCGCCACGAGCGTGCATCGGCCGGCGCCAGACGGCAGGCCCGAAACGCATAACGCCAGGCGGTCTGCGCACCGGGAAACCGGAGGGAGGTCAGGGCGAAATCGCGCGCGTCGTCGGCCCCAATTCGAGTATTTACGGGCGGTGCCGGCCAGTCTTCACGCCGAAAAGGCAATCCGCGCGCGGCGTAGGCTTGTTCCATCACCCAGAGTTTGCGCTGATGCCGGCCTTCATTGCGCGTAAAATTCACACTTTGCGAATGATACCGGTAGTGGAGCAGCACTTCCGGCAGATTGGCGAGCCGCCCGATGCGGGCGAGTCGGAGGTAGAGATCGAGGTCTTCGAGCCATTGGGCTTCGACGCGATATCCGCCCACCCGTTCCACCGCATCCCGCCGCAGCATGATGGCCGGGTGGATCAGCGACCCGCCATCGCCGGCGAGCAATTGGCGTTCGAGGGCTTCATGCTCGGTTTCGCGGGGATTCCATTTCACCAGCGCTCCCCGGTCGTCCATGTAGTTGAAATAAGAGCCGACGCAGACGCAGGCCGGGTTCAGCCGCAGGAACGCCACCTGTCGATCGAAGCGTTGCGGCAGCGACCAATCGTCGGCGTCCATGCGCGCGACAAACTCGCCGCGCGCCGCGGCCAGACCGTCGTTCAGCGCGCCTACAATGCCGGTGTTCGGCCGGCTGAAAACTTTGAGCCGAGGGTCCGCCGCGGCCATGACCTCCAGCATTGCCCGGGAGGAGTCGGTCGATCCGTCGTCGACCGCCACCAATTCGAAATCTTTAAACGTCTGCGCCTGAATGCTCTCCACCGCGAGGCGCAGGTAACGCGCCGCGTTGTACACCGGCATGACGACGCTGATCGTGGGGGCGGGCATGATGGCGCGGAGAGTTTCCGTCAACCCGTCAGGCGACGGAGGGCGGGCAGCAGCCAGGACTGCCGGGCCATCAGGCGGAGCAGGGCGATTTTCCGCAGCGACGGAGTCATCACGATCTCGCTGTATAGCTTTTCATGCAGCCGGTCGACGGAGTGGGGATCGCGCGAGGCGGCAGTCGGCACCGCGGGATAGGTGCGAAGATGATGGAAGAACGGCTCTTTGAAGGTGGTGTGGGTTGCAGCCGAATCGAAGCCGAGATTTTCGATCAGATTCACGGAGGAAACCAGGTTGAGCCTCCGCTGCTCCAGCATGCAAAAGTTCCACTGGAAATCCCATGTATCCAGTTTTTCGCTATACAGCGTATCGAAGTTGTGGGCGTGCCATTGATAGATCAGCGCATCGTCCACGAATTCGCGAAAACGTTCCTTGGTGGCGGAATCGTGCCAGGCGGAGACGTCGAAGTGATAATCCTTCCAGGAGCGCTGCCAGGAAGCCCAGCCCCACATGTTGTTGAAGAAGGTCGGGATGGCCGGACCCCGGCGCGGCTCGAAACAGCCGATCGGATTGAATCCGCTGATGGCGTGCACCTTCGGCTCGTCGCGGTAGCGCTGCAGCATCGCCGAACAGAACGCGAAAAAGTCCGGATGAGGGAGCACGTCGTCCTCGAGCACGATGGCTTCGCCCAGCTGCGCAAACGCGGAAGTGAAGCCCGAGGAAAGGCGTCGTCCGCAACCCATGTTTTCTCCCGCGTAGTCGCGGGTGACCTCGCAGTCCCAGTCGAGCATCCCTTCGACGATCGCCCGCGTCTGCTGGCAGCGCTCGGCGTCGGTAGGACGCGCCGCCCTCGGCCCGTCGGCGATCAGGTAGAGCCGGGTAGGACGCTGGGCGCGAATCCGGGCGAACGTCCGTTTCGTGACGTCCGGCCGATTGAAGAAGACGTAGATGATCGGGGTGGTGAACACGGGCGTCAGGAGGCTTTGAGTTCGGCCAGTACGGGCCCATAACAACGATCGGGAGAAAGGTGCGTCTTCACGGCATCGGCCGCCAGTCGTCCGAGGGCGCCGCGCGTGTCTTCGTCCGCGAGCAAGGCGATCACCTGTTCCGCGAAGGTCGACGCCTCGTTTGCTTCCCGCACGGCGGTCTGGAAGAAAGGAAGCCCCTGGAGTCCGACCGCGGTGGTCACGCAAGCCTTCCCGTACCCGCAGGCTTCCACCAGTTTGATTTTGATGCCCGTGCCCTGCAGAAGTGGAATGACGACCACCGCGGCTTCGGCGTAGGATAATTCCAATGTTTCGACCCGGCCGCGGGCGACAACCCCCGGGGGGAGCGGCGCCGGGAGCGTGTCGCTGATTCCGCCGACGACGTGCAACGTGGCGCCTGTGTTGGCGGCGCGGATCGCTGGCCAGATCTCGGCGAGGAACCAGGCCAGTCCTTCCTTGTTGGGTGGATTGATTCCGCCGACGAAGAGGCAGCGGCCCGGGACTGAGCCCGTGCCCAAGGGGCGGGCGTCGGCTGCCTTTGGCGTCACGAGGATCTTTTTTCCCGGCAGCATGCTCCGAAAGACACTGGCGTCGTCTTCGCTGATGGCCAGGACGGTGTCCGCCTGGTTGATCAGCTTTGCCTCGCCTTCGGGACTGGCCGGATCGAAGGCTCCGAGCGAAGGAACCAGCTTGGCCTTGAGATTGAGGCGTTGCGACGCGACGTCATGCGTCAGCACAAGTCGTTTGGTTTCCTCCCGCGCGGGGAGGACCGGTGTCATCCAGCAATAGTTCGCGAGCACGGCATCCGGAGCAAATTCGCGAAGCCGGCGTTGCACGTACCGGGTCTCCAGCCGCGAAGGCAGCTCGCTCCATTGGGGTTCCGCTTCCGCTGCCACGGGAAGCCCTGCGCCCGCCGTGCCCGGCAGCGAGACTGCGGCCTTTCGCCGCCAGAGGCCGCTTTTGACCAGCGCCGTTTTGATCGCGTTGAGAATCATCGCCTCGAGCGGACCCCACCAGAAAAAGCGGAAAGGCCCCACCGGCAGGCTGCCGATGACGCGAATGTCGGCGACCCGGGAAATCTGGCGCGGCACGAACCACCAGCCTCGCAGGACAAAAAGGCCTTCCGCCTTCACCCAAGTGACCTCGATCTCGACGTCGTGCTCGCTCAGGTAGCGAAGCAAGTCGAAGAGGTAGGCGCCGGCGCCATCGTTCTGCGGCAGGGGCGAATGCCGCGTCACCACCAGTAGTTTCGTCTTGGGCATGCGAGCGAAGCGGGCGCGGAGCCGTTGACGTCGCACTCAGTCGCCGCCCGCCACCGGCACCACCTGGAGGGCTGGTTGAATGCGGCAGCCGCCGAAGCTGCGGTCGCTCTCGAAATCGTTGGCGCCGGTGTTCACTTCCCAGAGGGCGAAGCCGTCGATGATGTCATAAAAGTGCTTTCCCGAGCCGAGGGCCGCGCTGACGTAGAATCGCGTGGGGTGCAACGGCAGCCGGTCGATCGAGAGTTTCAGCAGTGTCTTCCCAGGACGGAGAGCGAACGTCTTGCCGGTGTTGTCCGTATCGAGAGTCAGAATACGCTGCCCTTCGACCGTGTTGAACGCAAAACCCAGCATCATGTTCTCGAGGTGGCGCTCCGATTGCACGAGCACCTCCAGCGCGAGCGGCTCGTTGAATTTCAACCCCCCGCGCGAAGAAACGGTGACGCGGAGGATGCGGCAGACCTGCCCCTCGGTACCCCAGTCCCGGGAACGTTGCGAGACATCGAGATCGAGGGCGGAGGCGTTGGCCGTGGTGCTATAGTAATCGATCGCCTCTTCCACCGGCATGACCCCGACCGAGGTCCCTTTTTCCATCACCACGCACCGCTGGCAGAGACGGCGGACCGCCGCCATGTGATGGCTGACGAAAAGGATGGTGCGGCCTTCGCTGTGGGCCACGCTCTGCATCTTTCCGAGGCATTTCTGCTGGAAGGCCTGGTCGCCGACGGCGAGCACTTCGTCGATGATGAGGATTTCGGGCTCCAGGTGGGCCGCCACCGCGAAAGCCAGGCGCACGTACATTCCGCTCGAGTACCGTTTGACCGGGGTGTCGATGAATTTGGCCACCTCCGAAAATTCCACGATCTCGTCGAACTTCGCGCTGATCTCGGTTTTTTTCATTCCCAGGATCGCGCCGTTGAGGAAAATATTCTCGCGGCCGCTCAACTCGGGATGGAAGCCCGTTCCCACTTCCAAAAGGCTCGCGATTCGCCCCCGGATCTGGATTTCGCCGCTGGTCGGTTCGGTGATGCGGGAGAGCACTTTAAGCAAGGTGCTCTTGCCCGCGCCGTTCTTTCCGATCACGCCCATCACCTCGCCTCGATTGACGTCGAAACTGACGTCGCGCAGAGCCCAGAAGTCGGTTTGAGCGGTCTGGGCGAGATCCTCCGCTTTGCCGCGAAACCGCTCCATCATGCGTTGGAGCTCGTCGCGAAAACTCGTCATACCGATTTTGCCGAGTCGGTATTTCTTGGAGATGCCTTTAACCTCGATGATCGGGCGCGACATGGAAGAGGGATGAGAAAAAGTACTCGAAGAGGCGAGAAGCTAAACGCTAAGAAGTTGCTGATCGGGGGCTAAGAGTAAATCAAAGAATAGGTTGCAGGTTCGGATAAACCGCACGAGAGCTGCCGGCACGCGGAATCTCCACGGCTAGCGGCCTTTAGCCGCATGCCAAAGATCCTTTAACTGGCTGCGGACGGCCAGATAAGTGGAGAGGGGCCGGTTGAACTCGTTGGTTCGCGGCTGGTAGGAGGATTCGAAGCAGCGATTCAAGGACGCGCCCTGGTCGGAAAGGAGGCGGTCGATCACGGGTTCGTGGAGGTTGGCCGACGTATTTCCCGTCTTGGTCGTGGGCACTTGGTGGGAGAGGCACAAGTTGACCGCGCGGATGGGAGACGTCTGGTAGGCGAGATACTGGCGCAGGAAGCGCTCGTCCCGCGACAAATATCGCTCCGCCATTTCCGAGCCGAAGATGCCGACCGACGTGAGCAGTGGAAACGGCGCGGTGCGGCGGAGGTTGAGGAGCACGTCCGTCCCGATGGAAAGAGTCGTGATCGGCTGGGTGCCCGCGAGAATCTTCCGCGCGAGTTCCAGGTAGAAATCGATGATCGTTTGATCGCGGCAGAAGACCGAGACCGAATTGTTGACCGTAAGGCGGAACTGCGGACTGCCCAAAAACACGCGGTCGAGCCAGACCTCGCGGCAAAAAGCATAGCCATGGGTCACCTCGATCTCGAAGTGATCGGGATCGAAAACCAGGGCATCGGCGTCGAGCCAGATCGCGCGCTCCCAACCTTCCTCCAGCAGTTGTTTCGCGGCCACCAATCGCGCGTAGTCGGAGAGCACGCATTTGAAGGCGGACGCGCGCGGATACAGCTCGCGTGGAACGAGGTCGAAAAATCGGTCGTCGTAGAAGCGATAGCCGAACTGATTTTGGGCGGTCCAGCGGCGCACGGACTCCATGCAACGGCTGATCCACGCGGGAACGTTTTCCGTCCGGAACGACTGGTAAACGATGGTCTTCATCTGGCCGTGTGCGCGGTCAGATCGTGTCGACGAACGTACGAGCGCTCCGTTGGAAGAGCATCAACCCGACAAAAAAGATGACGATGCTTACTCCGAGCGAAATCAGGTAGTGGACGAGGTTGAAGGTTCCGGCTCCGAGAAACGCCAGCCGCGTGCCCTCGATGATCGAAATCATGGGGTTCAGCGCGAGCACCCATTCGAGATGATCGGGTACCTTTTCCAGTAACTTGGAAGTGGGGAACATGACGGCGGAAGCCATCATCCAGATGTTCTGCAGGAAGCCGGTCAGATAACGAAAGTCGCGGTATTTGGCGGTGAACGCGGAAATAATCATGCCCGCGCCTAATCCCAGCAGAGCCATGTGCACGATGAACAAAGGAAACAGCCCCAACATCGGTCCGTTGAATCCAAACGAGTCGGGCGACTTGATCTTCACCGCCATGTAGAGCGCAAGGAATGCGAGGAGCTGCACGCCGAAGTTGATCAAGTTGGAAAGGGCCTGCGCGATCGGCACCACCAGGCGCGGAAAATAGACTTTCCCGAAGAGATGGGCGTTCGCGAGGAATGTGTTGCTCGTCGAGTCGAGGAGCCCGGCGAAGTAGCTCCAGGCGATTTGACCGCAAAAGAAAAACAAAACGGCCGGTACGCCGTCCGTCTTCACGTCCAGGATGCCGGTGAGGATCAGCATGTTCATCAACGCCGCGACCAGCGGATTGATGACGAACCAGATCGGCCCAAGAATTGTCTGCTGATAACGCGAGACGAAGTCGCGGCGCACGAGGAGGAAAAGCAGATCGCGGTAGTCGCGGATGCCTTTCCAATCGATGGTAAACCAACCTTGGTTGGGTTTGATCCGAATCTCGTAGTCGGGTTCGACAGTGGTGCTCACGGGTGGAAAGTTGGACTGGCCGGTCGTAGGTGGAGGAAGGATTCAGGCTGAGCGCTGGGAAACGGTCGTTCGCTCCACGTTACCACAAACGCATCGTTTCGTCTTTCGGGAAGTACCGGGAGGCTGCTCGGAGCCGACCCGGTCAGGCGGCCGCGATTCAGCCCCGGCGATTCGGCGGCGGTTCTTCCATCAAAACACCGGGGCGCACGAGGCTTATGACGCTGCCTTTTCCGTCTGATACGAGCGATAGTACTCGGAGTTGTAAGCGCCGTAACCGTCGTAGCCGTAGTTCATGATCGAAGAACTTGGGACGCAATTGAGCACGACACCCAGATTGGTGATACCCGACTCCTGGAACTTCGCCAGGGTCTTCTTGATCAAGGCGCGACGCACGGTCTTAAAACGGCAGACGTAGACCATCTCTGAGCAAAACCGGGAGAGGAGGAGCGCGTCCGGGAAGACGGCGGACGGAGGCGTGTCGATCACGACGAGGTCGTAGATTTTCGACAGCTTGTTGAACAGGTCGCACGAGGCGATCTGGTCGATGATTTCCGTCGGGTTCTTGATCGCGTCGCCGGCGGGAAGCAGGTCGAAAGCGGGTCCGATGTTCATAATGCCCAGCTTGTGCGGGTCGACCACACTATCGGGGCGGTGGCTGTTTTCCCGCAGCCAGGGGAGAAGTCCGACGCCAGCGGTTGCGCCGAAATAACGGCGCAGGGTGGGCCGGCGAAAATCGCAATCGACGAGCAGGGTCTTCCGACCATGCGCCGCGAAAACAGCCGCGAGGTTGCTTGCAGTCAGGCTCTTGCCCTCGCTCGGGACGCTGCTGGTGATCAGCATGCGTTTGGGAAAGGGAACGACGGAGCGAATTTCGATTTCGCTGAAGATGCCGCGGTAGGCTTCGGAAAGCGCGTCGTCTTTACCCAGGCGGAAAACGTTGGGACGTTCCGTTTCGCTGAGCTTCTTCATCGTCTTGATGCCGCCGAGCAGGACCATCTCCAAGCCGTGTTCGACGTCCGAAGGGGCCTTGACGCGCGTGTCCATCAATCCGAGGACCACTGGGACGCCGAGGAAGAGCACTAGGCCGATCAGGCCGGCCTGAAGCGCGATTTTGCTGGGCGTCGCGTTGATGGGGATGCCGGGAATGTAGGCTTTGTCGAGAATGCGGATGCCGGCGTTCTCCATCTGGCTGACCAGATTGGTTTCGTTCAGGCGGTTTTGGATGGTGGTGAAATGAGCGCGGCGGATGTTGGCGTCCGACTCCAGGAAGCGGTAGGCGTCCGCAATCTTGTCCAGTTGCAGCACCTGGGCCTCGGCCTCGGCCAAATCCTTGCGCAGGCGCACTTCATTTTGCTGGGCGGTCGCGTAGCGGTTTTTCATTTCTGCGACCGCGAGATTCACCGCATTCTTGAATCGCTGTTCGGTTGTCTCGATGTGAAGTGCATTCGCCTTCATTTGCGGATGTTCTTCCAGCAAATCTTCCTCCAGTTGGATGCGGGCGGCCCGGGCGGCATCGAGTTCGCCCTTGAGATTCGCCACGCTGCCATGAGCGGCGATGGCGGAAATCTCGAAGAGGTCTTTGCCATTGCGGGAGTAGTCTTCAATTGCATCGATCAAGTTCTTGAGCGTCGATTGTTCGAGACTCAATTGGACGAGAGCATTGCCAAGCGTGGCGACTTTCTGGAGCGTCACGTTCTTGTTTTCGCCCAAGGCAGCCATGTTGTGCTTCGCCCGATACTCCTGCATGGCGCGGTCTGCCGCTTCCACTTCGATGCGCTTTTCCTCGGACTGGTTTTTCAGGAGGATCTGCACGCCGGTCACATCGCCGGTCGCGTGTTCCAGAACATAGTCGATGTATTTCCGAGCGTAGCGATTGGCGACCAAGGCGGCGGCCTCGGGATCGCGATTTTGCGCGACGACCTGCACGATGGTAGTCTGCTTCTCGGGGACGAGATAGAGGTTGCTCTTTACGATGTTGCGGAGGTTCGGAGCCGCGCCGTTCGGGTTGTTCGGGTCGCGATAGCGTCCGACGATCAATTCGACGTCCTTGGGTGAGAGCGAGTTTGCGAAATATTCGTAGAACGTTTCGCTGTTCAGCTCGGCCACGTGCATGTTCAACTCGGGCGCGGAGCTGGTCACGGTGTCGCGAACCTGGGCGATCGGAAGGATGTTTTTGCTCTTCGTTTCGAAGGCGAGTTTCACCCGAGCCTCATACTGCGGTTCGCGTTTGGGCTGGGCGAGAATGAAGGCCGTGACGAACACCGCCGCGACCAGCAGACCGATCCACCAGCGCTCCAGAATCAGGTTTAAAAGACTGCGCGCCGAGAAACCGCTGAAGGCCTTGTTCTGGGCCGCAGCGTCGACGCGTTTAGGTTGTTTGGCGATTTTAGACATGAGGGACCTGAGTTGCCGCGGACATTAGAACCATTTCAGCGGGACGTGGATCGTATCACCCGCATAGATGAGGAAACTATCGGGGCCTTTACCTTTGAGCAGATCGTTCACATTGACCGAAATTGATTCCGAGGTTCCGGCGCGGATAATCTTGACGGAAGAGCCGTCTGCTTTCGCCTGAAGACCGCCACGGGAAAGGATCAGTTTTTTCAGTTCAATGCTGGATTCGTCGCTCTCCAATTGGTAAACGCCGGAGCCGTTGACCGCGCCGGTTAGGAAAATTTCACGCGGATCATAACCGCGGACGGAGATCTGAACCCAGGGCTTCTTCAAAAGTCTCTTCTGAACATAAAGCTTTTCCAGGTACGTTTCGGCTTCGCGTATGGTCTTTCCGGCAAGCGGCACGTCCTCAAGCAGCCACAGCCGCACGATGCCGCGATTGTCGATGCGTTGTTCGGCCATGAACTCGTTTCGCCCCACGACATTGATCGCGACGGTATCGTTGTTAACCAGGCGATACTCTTTATCCGTGACGGTGCCGGCCGCGGGGGCGGGGCTGCGCGTGTCCGCCCGATCGCGACGCGTTTCCGAACCTGTGCGCGGCTGAGCGCAGGCGACCGATACGAAGAGAAGGGCCAAAATAGAGGAACAGAGGGAGCGGCGAGAGTGCATGGGAGCGGACAGTGTAAGAGGGCGTTATTTACAGCAGATTGCAGAAAAAGTGCCAGAACTTCAGAATCGAAGGGCCAAAAAGACGGAAACCCGATGACGGTCATAGTCTTTCAGCGGAAGACCGGTCGTGGTGATCTGGTTTTCGGGCACATCGATCGCCACATAGTTATACGACGCACCGACATCCAAAAAATCCAAGATGGGCAGGCGCCCGCCCGCCGTGTAATCAAACTGGGTGTCTTGGCGGTTTACGCCGCGGTACTTACGCCAGATGTAATCCACCGTCGTATCAAAGACTAACCGCATAACCTGCGTCGAAAAACCCGCGCCGACAACGGTGTTTTCAATGGTCTGGTCGGAGATGCCCAAGGTGAGGGAGCGATTGGCATGCACGCTGAAACGGGCCGTATCGCGGGGCTGCCACCCGAAGTTGAGCGCGCCGGTGAGCGTCTTGCCGCCGCTGTCGTTAACGCCCGGGGTTGCAGATTCCTGGTAAGAGAGAGTGAAGGTGTTCTGGGTCGACGGAAAATACTCGGAAGAAAGAAGCGGGCCAGTGAATGACAGCCCATAGAGCATTCCTTTGTCGGAGCTCTGCCCCTGCTTCGTTTCGCCCGAAGACCGGTTGAGGACGCGGTATCCAAAATTTGCCTGGCCGATGATCTGTCCGTACACGGGGTAAGCGACCACCGTGCTCGCCGCATGGGCAGTTTGATCGAGAGGAGGGGTCTTGGCGAGAGGCTCCAGAGGATCGCCCGTCGGAATCGGAACTTTGCTGCCCGAACTGAACGTGCGGTTGTAAGTATAAACCAAGCGAGCGCTCGCCCCGGGCTGAGCACCGTAGTAGATATAAGAAAGGTCGTTGGAGAAAAGGGTTTGATCGCTATATACGTTGCGGGTCGATTTTGAATAGCTAAACCCTTCACCTATAGATGATTGAGGGTTCATAGCATATTCGAAACTGGCGCCTCCCGTGAGAGTTTCGGCGTAGACTCGGTCATTGACCTGCTCACTGATCTCCACCCCTTCGTGATAGCTGGCGAAAAAGGAGCCGGTCAGGCGATTGCCCGCCTCTTTTGGGTCCGGGAGCGTCACGCGGACCGTGCCGCGCGCGTCTTCGGAATCCAGGGTCGTATGTTTCTCGTACCGCGTGAAATTCATGCCCACTTCGGCATTCATCCTTACCAGTCCCGCATTGCGGTTGAACAGCAGGGTCGGTCCGAGCGTGTAATAGGTATCGGGACGCTGGTCCGTTGTACCGACGAAGTACGACTCGTAAGTCGCTGTCAGACGCGTCTCCAGCACGAGCGAAGTGCCACCCACGTCGAAAAAGGCGACCGTCGGGCGTGTGGAGAGGGCGAACATGATAGCGGAGAGAAGAAGGGTGCAATAGGCGGGCAATCGCTTCGGTGTGGTCACGGTGAATCGAACTTGAGCTTGGGTTGACTGCGGCGGGTGATGCGGACCTGAGATATTCCTGAGTCGGACCAAGTGAGATAAAGCGACGGCGAGGGAAGAACGACGAAATAAGTGCATACGGAGGCGACTTCCGGTGTTTCCCGGAAAATCACCCGGCTCTCGGCCGTCGGGGCCGAGACACCATTGTCCCCAGAGCCAAAGCTCTCATTTCCGCCGGGCAGGAGTGCCGGAGGAAAACGAAAGAGCGGGCGGCGGTGACAGGTCGGTTTGATAGCTCCGAATGGTCTAGTTTCGTAGCGGTCTGTTCCCTCGATCCGCGGTTCGTCTCAGATCGGTCACAAGCAGGGTTTCGGCTGGCCCCACATAACCCGAAACGAGCGCCCGGTCGCGATTTCCGTAAGTAAGAACCGAAGTCGAGGCCGCGCAGCAGAGCGCTCGCGCGGGGCCGCGCCTGCGACGCAAGCCGGCTAGGTGTCGCTTTTTGCCACATTTTTGGCGATCAGTTCAGAAAGGGCGTTTTCCTCCGGCAAAGCCGAGCCGGAATCGAACGCTTTCAGGTAGTCTTTGGCTTGCTGTGTCTCGTGTCGCTGCGAGGCGAGAGCCGCTTTCAACAGGCTCAGCTGGGCCGCGCCGGATTCTTTCTGGTCGGGCAGCTTCTCCAAGATCCTCGATGCGTCCATCGTGCGCGTCTGCTTGAAAAGCGAGAAGGCGTAGACTTTGGCGTGAAACGGGTTTTCCGGCGCCGTTTCGTATGCTTCGCGGGCCAGAACGTGGGCCCGCGATAGATTGAGATTGGTCAAGAGGCTGTAGTAGGCGGTGCGGCTCTTCACGTCGGCGTCCTTGACCCCCGCTTCGACGCGCAGCTGATAAATGCGGGCGAGGTCGGTCGTCTGATTCCCCCGCGTGTAATGCTCGACCAATTCGGCAAAGGCATTTGCGTCGGTGGCGTCGCGTTGAAAGACACGATTGAGGACGTCGATCCGCTCGGCGGTCCAGGCCCAATGATCGCAAAGGGCAGCCAAGCTGGTGAGTTTCTGGGAACTAGTCCCCGCGCTCGCCAACGTGATTTTCCACGACGACAAAGCCTCGGTATCCTTGCCTTGCTTGCGAAGCGCATAAACGAGGAGCGCCTGGCGGAGGTAGTCGTGTTTGTCTCCCCACGACTCGCGATTCAAGGAGTTTTCCAGACCCCGAAAATCGTCATGGGAGTACAGCGAGTCCGCGAGTTCCATCTGCACCGTGGGTTTCGTGTCGGTGCCCGGAAGAACGGACAACCAACTCTTGCGATCGGGTCCGCCTTCAACCGCGGAGCCCTTGGCGAGGGCTTGCAAGCGCACGACATCGCCCTTCTGGCGCCGCGAACGGTCCACCGCCGCGAGGGCTTCGCCGAGGAAACGGCGCTCTTCGGGCAGGTAACTGTCCTGGCGGAGAGCGGAGACGATATTTGACCCTTCTTCATGCTGACCGTTGCCGATGAGGATGATGGCATGAAGCAGCGCGCGCTCGGGCTGTGAAAGCGCGGCCAGGCTCAACGACTGGATCGTTTGCAGCGAGTCCGCCATTTTTCCCTGCCGATAAAGAGCCACCGCGTAAGTGGTGGCGAAAGAGGGATTCTTCCGGTCCGACTCGTAGGCTTCGCGCGCGGACTGGTAGGCGCGATCGAGGTTGAGCCCGAGGAGAATGCTGGTGTAGGCGTAATTGTTCTTCGCCTCCATGTCCTTGGGATCGAGCTCCATGAGCCGCGCGAAAATCCGATTGAGTTGAGAAGTGTTTCCGCGCGAGCGCTCCCAGGTGATCAGTTGCTGGCGCACGTCGCGATTGGTGGGGTCGAGGGAAAACCGCTTCCAGAGCAGTTCGAAACGCTGTTCCGTCCAATTCCAGGCCGTCGTTTGCGCGATAAGCGTTTGCAGGCGGCGCGCGTCGTTGCCGATTTCGTGCACGGCGAGCTTCCACTCCTCGTTGAACTCCCGTTGCCGACCGGCATTGCGATAGCAATAGGCCAGCATGGCGTGACGCGCGTATTCGTTTTCCTTCCACTTGCTCGCACGGAGATGTTTTTCCAAATTCGGCCAGTCCTTGGCCATGAGCAATGCATAGCCGTAGGTGACCTCGATGCCTTCGTTTTTGCGCAGTTCGGGCGACAAGGTCTCCAGCCAACGGCGAGCCTCGTCCGACTTTTGTACGGCCATCAAATAGTTCGTCAGAATGATGGCCTTGTCGGGTGCGTCGCCGGAGGTTTTTTCCAGCTCGGTGAGATACACCGGAAAACGGCTGGGGGCGAACTTGCGATAGGCTTCGCCGATCACGTTCACCCGCACGTACGGGGGCAGATTCGGCGTGCTCTCAAGCTGTCCGGCCAGGTCCAGCGCCTCGGCCGCGTTCCCGCTCTGGATCGAATCGGAAAGAAGCAGCGTCAGCGCGTTCGTGCGCAGCGCGGGATCCGTAGCGAGATTGCGGATTTCGGCCCGGATCGAAGGCTTGTTTTCCGGCACGCCCTCGTGGAGTCGGATCTGGGCAAGCTCGAATTTGGCCTTGTTGTCCTCGGGCCGGAGCCGAACGAGGTCGACCAGGAAATATTTCGCTTTGGTGAGCTTCCCGGTGCGCCGGCTGATCTCGGCGGCAAGTTCGTAGAATTCGGCCGAGTTGGACGCTTCAGGCCCAATTTTGGACAACATCTCGTCCGCCTCGCGGTACCCCGCGTTCAATTTGATGACCGTTCGCAGAAACCGCAGCTTGTTCTCGAGAGTCGGCTCGGCGACCGAGAGACGTTGGATGTAATAGCCGAGATCGGGACTCTGCTGTTTCTCCGCAATCTCCACGCCGAGCTTCCACGCTTCGATATTGTTCGGATTGAAGTTAACGGTCTTGTTGACGGAGAGGCGGGCGGCGGCGTAGTCCCCCTTGTTCAGGAACTCGCGCGCATCGGCGTTGGCTTTTTTCTCGCGCCAGGCCCGGTAGTACGGCGGAGCAAATTTTTTAGCGGCGACAGCGCCGATGAATATTGCGCCGAGCAGGAGGCCGAGAATGACTTGGGTCGAACGCTTTCGTGGTACGAAGGAGGGCATAACGGGCAGATTAGCGGTCGGCTAGTTTTGCAGGCGGGGTTTTGACAATGTTGTTCAGCACAGTCTTGACGGTGGCTTCGGCGTCGTCGGCCGTAAACGGTCCTACGATGGAAATGCCGAGAACGCGCTGGCCCATGTTGCGATGCCCGCGCTTGACCGAGGCGATGCGCTCCTCGGTCGTAACTTGGCGGTACTCGATTTTTTCACCGTCCGGGGCAGGTTGATCTTCGAGAATGGCGTGAAAGACGTACACCGGTTGATTGCCAGACTTGAAAAGAAAAGTCGCGAACGGAATTTCCATGTCGCCCACGCGGCAGACAAAACGGCCGGTCTCTTCGACTAATTGCAGGCCTGTCGCAGGTAGACAAACGGTGGGATAGTGCGCGCCCGACAGGAATTTCGAAACGCGACCCGGCTCCCATCGAATGTGGTACATCTGAAATCCGTGACCTTCCGGAGTTAGCCACGAGCACGTGTCGGCCGAATTGTATTTGAGAATCGCTCGCGTGCGATCGGGAAACTCGCCCCGCTTGAACGCTTCCGCCTGTTCCGGCCATTGCACGGTCCACTGAGCGACCGGCGGGAGCTTGGCTTCGTTGTAACGATAATAGGCCTCCGTCGCCACTTCAGAAGCGACCAGCAACGCCACGACACTCACCGCGAAGGCCCGGGGAAAGGGCAGCAGAATCGGGGAGAATTTCGGCGCAGGGCTCGGAGGGGTATCCGGCGGGCCTTTTTCCGCCTCGAGGCGATTTTTGATCTTCTCGACGCCGAGGGCGAGGAACCAGAGGCTCGCGAGGCAAGCGATCATGACGGCAGTGCCAACGTGATCGTGCCACTTTTCCAGACTTTCCGGCCCGTATTCGCCACTCAAGTACGTGAGGAAGATGGTGCGCCCGATATTCAAAGCGAAGGCAACCGCGAATGAAGAAAGCATCAGCAAGACGCGGAGGACGATATTTAGGCGATAGAACTCACCCAAAAACAGCGACATCATGAAAGAGGTTTGCAGGGATCTGATGCCGCTGCAGGCCTCCTCGACGTTCACCTTGGTCGACCCGATCTCGATGATGTTTCCATGCGCGATGGCAGGATTGCCGGTCAGGGTGAGAAACTCCGCGCTCACCTCCGTGTTCCAGCGGGTCAACGTTTGCACCAGGTTTTCCTCCATCCAAACCGGCCAGGGCATGGCGGTCCATGTGAACAGAATCGGGAAAGCGAAATGCCACACGTAACGGAATCGTCCGATCGCGAAGAGGACACCGAACGAAAATGCCCAGACCACCATCACCAGGTAGGCGTTGATTTTTACCCAGTCTGGATTGGCCTCGTTCACAATGCGGATCGGAAAATAGGCCAGCGCCAGGGCGAACGGCAGGATCAGCCAAAGGGACGGAAGCGGCTTGTCGGCCGGTGCCGGCCGATCTCGCCAGCGCTCGCTGAAAAGATACAGCGCCAAGAAGGGCACGGCCCACCCGTACGAGTACAAGGTGTTGACCGTCCACTCCATGTGGAGACGGTTGAACAGGAGGAACCAGAAGATGGCGAGTGGCGCCAAACTGATGATTAGTGCGGGTCGAAGCGAGAAGTCCTTCATCCGATGAAAAGGCCTTGTGCGAAGGTTTTTGTGGGCAAATGTTCCCAAAAAGAAGCAGACAGGAACGATATCGCGTGAGAATAGAAGGTTTCGGTGGCCGTGGGCTATTTTAATCTCAAACGGCCGCCCGGTATTACCATCCGGGAAAAACCCGACCGTTTGACCGTTTTGAGGCTAGCCTATTTGGCGCATGGCCTTAGCTAGAGACCTTTTGCCGTGAAGATAGCCATCTGGGGAATCAATTACGCGCCCGAACCGACTGGGATTGGACCTTTTAACACCGACCTTTGTGCTTATTTGGCCGAGCGGGGGCATGAGGTGACGATGTTGACCGCTTTCCCTTATTATCCCTGGTGGAAAAAACAGCCCGAAGCGGCCGGGAGAATGTACAGCCGGCAGCGTCATGGGAAAGTGAATGTTGTAAGATGTTGGCATTACGTGCCAGCTCGGCCGTCGACGGTGAAGCGGCTGCTCCACGAACTCAGCTTTGTTTTTTTCTCTTTTTGGGCGGCTCTGTTTCAAGGTGTCACTGGCCGCGGGCCAGACGTTTTTGTGGCAGTGAGTCCTCCGTTATTCTCGGGCCTAGCGGTTTTTACGATCGGGGCCCTTTTCCGCCGGCCGGTGTTGCTCCATGTGCAGGATTTGCAGCCTGACGCGGCCGCGGGTTTGGGAATGCTCAAAATGGGTTTCGCGCTCAAATGGTTGTACCGGTTGGAAAAATGGAATTACAACCGCGCTTCGGTCGTGTCGGGTATCTCACAGGGCATGCTCGACGCCTACACGCGCAAAAATGTAACGGGGTCGAAACAGTATTACTTCCCCAATTGGATCCCCGACGAGGCGCTTCCGGCCGGCGCGGCCAGCGCCTCGTTCCGTGCTTCTCACGGGATCGACCCTCGTACTCCATTGATCGCCTATTCGGGCAATGTCGGCGTCAAGCAGGGGCTGGAGGCGGTCGTTGAAGCGGCGGCGCGCTCGCCGGCCGGAGGCTCGGCTCGCACCATTCACTGGGCCATCTGCGGCGAAGGGGCGGCGAAACCCGCCTTGGAGGCAATGATTCGTCGGTCCTCGGTGAAGGAAGGAGTGCGCTTGTATCCGCTGCAACCTGACGATCTGTATCACGCCTTGCTCCGCGAGGCGGATGTCTCCCTCATCGCCCAGCAGCGGGGCACCGGACAATTCTTTTTCCCGAGCAAGCTTCTTTCGATCCTCCAATATGGCCGACCCGTGCTGGCGGTCGCGGACGACAGCAGCGAACTCGCGCGGGCGGTTCGCGTAGGCGGCTTTGGGCTGGTGGTCGAGCCGGGTGACAGCGCCGCGCTGCTCGCCGCGGCGGAAGCCATGGTGTCCGCTTCGGACGAACAGAAGGCAGCGTGGGGTCGCAACGGGAAGACGTGGGTCGACCAGTTCCGGCGTTCGCGCGTGCTGGGAGACTTCGAACGCAAACTGATCGAGCTGACGGCGCGGAAATACTGAATAGTTTGAGGTGACACAGAGGGCACGGAGTGCGGATACGGAGGTCCGAAAGTGAGACCGAGCAGTAGTATCCCGAAGGCGCTGAGAATAATTTGGGAGCGGTGCAAACGGATCGAGGTAGGGGCCGAGCTTCTCCCTCGACAAGCTCGGGACCTTGAGCCCGTCGAAGTGGAAATCGCGGCGAACACCACGCGTTCTCACGCCGTCCAACGCTGCGTAGTAAAGGTTTGGCGGGGGCACTCGGTGCGACGGCGAGTTCAGCAGCCTCGCCCTCCCTTTCGACCATTGCTTCACCAGCGACTCAGGGGAATAACCCGCGGCTTTGTTTCGCTTCCGCGACGCGCCCTATTCCAAGCGTCAGAGCGGCAAGACGGCGGCTAAAACCGTAGCGCTTTTTTTGCGTTTCGACACTCGTCTTCGCCCGATCGAGAATCGCGAAAAGTTTCTGCAATACCTCGTCGCGGCTCCAATAATAGTTTTGCCGGTTCTGCAGCCATTCGAAGTACGACACGACCACTCCGCCCGAATTGCAGAGGACATCGGGGATAATTTCGATGTCGCCGCGCTGTTCGATCGTTTTGTCGGCTTCGTTCGTGGTGGGGCCATTCGCCGCCTCGGCGATCAGACGACATTTCAACCGCGGGGCGTTTTCGTCGGTGATCACGCGTTCCAGCGCGGCGGGAACGAGGACGGTGCAGGGCAACTCCAGCAGCTGCTCATTGGTGATCCCATCGCCGCCATCGAATTCTTTCAGGACCTTCGCGTACTGCAGGTAAGCTAGCGCTTTCTTGATATCTATTCCCGCCGGATTGTAGATCGCGCCGGTGTAGTCCGAAATCGCCACGACGCGGACGCCAAAATTGGCGAGAGCGAGCGCCGTCTCGCTGCCCACGTTGCCGAATCCTTGAATCGCGACGGTGGCGTCGGACAGGGGTATTTCCAGATCCAGGAGGTAGGCCCGAATCAAATACGCAACGCCTGCTCCGGTCGCCTCGCGCCGGCCTTCGGATCCGCCGAGGCTGATCGGTTTACCGGTGACGACCGCGGGCGCGTTGTACCCGACGTGATTGGAGTACGTGTCCATCATCCAGCCCATGATCTGTTCGTTCGTTCCCATGTCGGGGGCCGGGATGTCGATGTCGGGACCGATGAAGTTGATCATCTCCTGCATGTACCGGCGCGAGAGTCGCTCCAATTCCGCGAGCGACAACTGGCGCGGATTCACGATGACCCCGCCTTTGGCTCCCCCGTAGGGAAGTCCCACCAAGGAACATTTCCAACTCATCCACATGGCCAGCGCGGCTACTTCTCCGATCGTGACATGCTCGTGGAAGCGAATACCTCCCTTCGACGGGCCGGTGGAAAGATTGTGCTGCACGCGATAACCCTCGAACACGGTCACGCTGCCATCGTCGCGCTTGATCGGCAGCGCTACGGAAAGACAGCGCCGCGGATATTTGGTCCGATCGCGAATCGCTTCAGGCAAACTAATCGCGTCCGCGGCCTGATCGAACTGCCGGCAAGCCATCTTGAACACCTCGGAATTGTACAAACTCGAAATGATGACCTTGGACATGGCGTTCGACGGTTTGAAGATTAGCGTGGTTGGCGAGGGAAGGCAAATGGGAGGAAACTAGCGAGTAGCGAGCATACGGAACGACTGGAATAGTGCATCGCGCACGTACTACTAGCGCTTCGTGCGGACCGCGCAGCACGCTTGCGGCATTCTCCTCGCTACCCGCTACTTTTCCCCCTTCCTCCTTGCGGTGCAGAGCGAGACCGCTGCACACTTCAGCCGACGTGGCATCGTCTTTTTCCAGGTCGGTTCTATCCGTGGTGAGGAAGATTGCGGTCGGCGTGTTGCTGGCCGTCATGGGCCTGGCTGCCTACGGGATCCACCTTTTTGTCGAGGACGATGTCGATCTCGCCGTGCAGCGGGATCGGCGGCTCGCCGCCCTGCAAACGGCGAGACAGGATCTGGCCGACCGTGACGCGCGCCTTCAAAATCGGTTGCTTCAGTCGCAGGAGACCTTGCCGCACGTGCTGCGGCGCGCTGAGCAGCTCAATGAGCTGGCTCGTGGGCTGCGTGACGCCCGGCCGTGGTGGCGCCGCCTGATCGGAAAGCGGGACGAGCAAGCCGTTCAGGAGGGGCGCCTCGCCCTAGTCGAGCAAGCTGCTCGTGAAACGTCCGCCGAGGCTAGTCGCTTGACCGAGCTGATCGAAAAGCTGACGGCGGAGCACGCTCGCATCGAGAAGGAGTTCGCCCGGATCGACCGCGATCTGGCGTTCGCCCGGCAAATAGAAACGCCCCTGATGCATTACGCGTCCGAAACGTGGATGCGCGCTCGGCATTTCGTTTTCGCCGGTCTTTTTTTGTATTTTTTTGGCACCCTGATCCGCAAGTTCATCGTCTTCTACGGCATCGCACCCGGCGTCGCGCGGGGTCGACCGGTTCAGTTGGAAGAGACGATGAGCAGTCTGCCCCACGCCGAGGAAAGTCGGTCCTCGTTGGAGCTGGCGTTATGGCCCGGGGAGATCCTTTGGTCGCGGAGCGAGTACCTTCGTCTCGTTGTGGGGGCGGCCGTGGAACGAAAGCGCAGCGTCCTCGATTGGAGCCTGCCCGTGGCGAGCTGGCTTTCCGGACTGACGGGTTTGGCCGAGGTGAGAAATCAGCAAGCCGGTCAAAAATGTCAGGCAACCCTCGCCGCAGTCGGCGACCCGCAGCTCGCGTTTGCCGTCGTCCATATTCCCGACAAGTCATCCATCGTCGTGCGCTTGAGCCACCTCGCCGGTGCGATCAGCCACGCCAGCCATCCGCTGCGCATCCGGCAGCGTTGGCGGCTTCGGCGCTGGCAGGCGTGGATCGGGGGTCAGTTTCGGTATTGCGAATTTCAGGGCCCTTGCCGGCTCATTGTGATGGGACAACGTGGCATCAAGGCAGAGCGGCTGTCGGCCGGCGAAGACGACCCGCTTCCGTTTCGGCGGACTCAATTGCACGCGCTGATCGGGTTCACGCCGAACCTGGAATACAGCGTCCGGCGGACACCACGCTTTTGGAACTACTGGTATCATCGCGGCCGGCTTTTTGATCCCGTCTTTTCCGGCTCGGGTCTTTTCATCGTCCAGCAAGCTCCGCCGCCCACCCAGGCAAGGGCCTTCCGCCGCATTTTGGCGGGCGTTCATGGGCGATTCGTGAGAGCCGGGGGAGTTTAGGACGCGCGCTTTGCGCTCGCTTGCCTCACTTGCGCCTTTGCAAAAGGTGAGTCTCTGTTTCGGTTGCCTACGCCCAATGCTTTTTAAACTTAACGCCGACTACCAACCGACGGGGGATCAACCCCAAGCCATCGATAAATTGGTGGCTTCGATCAAAGCAGGGAACAAGCACCAGACATTGTTGGGTGTCACCGGCTCGGGTAAGACCTTTACCATGGCGAACGTGATCGCGCAATGCGATCGGCCGACACTCATCATGTCGCACAACAAGACGCTCGCCGCGCAGCTGTACTCGGAGTTCAAAAATTTTTTCCCCGAAAACGCAGTCGAGTACTTCGTGAGTTATTACGACTACTACCAGCCGGAGGCCTATGTCGCGTCGAGCGACACCTACATCGAGAAAGACTCCTCGATCAACGAAGAAATCGAGCGCATGCGCATCGCGACCACGAGTTCGCTCGTTTCGCGGCGAGACGTGATCGTCGTCGCCAGCGTGTCGTGCATCTACGGGCTGGGCTCTCCCGAGGATTTTACGGAGCAACGCATTGCCCTGCGCCGGGGTGGCACGTTGTCGCGGAATCACCTCCTGGAGAGGCTGGTCGACAACCTCTACGAGCGAAACGACTATGAGCTCAAGCGAGGCCGTTTTCGGGTGCGCGGAGATGTGGTCGACATCATGCCTGCGTACCTGGAGCACGGACTCCGCGTGGAAATGTTCGGAGACGAAGTCGATTCGTTGACCGAATTCGATCCTCTGACCGGAAATGTGCTGAGGCCCATCGAGCAGTTCGATCTTTATCCTGCGACCCAGTACGTGACCTCCAAGAGCAAGCTCGGCCAGGCAATCGAAGCCATCAAGCGCGAGCTGGAAGAACGGGTCGCCTACTTCGAGGGCAAGGGGCTCTACCTCGAGGCGCAGCGCATCCGCATGCGGACGAACTACGATCTGGAGATGTTGCAGGAAATGGGATTCTGCAACGGCATCGAGAATTACTCTCTTCATATGTCCGGGCGGAAGCCCGGGGATCGGCCGACGTGCCTGATCGATTTTTTCCCGCAGGACTTTCTGCTCTTCGCGGACGAGAGTCATGCGACGATTCCCCAAGTCGGCGCTATGTTCAATGGAGACCGGGCGCGCAAGCAGGTGCTGGTCGACTTCGGATTTCGCCTGCCTTCGGCACTCGACAATCGCCCGCAATCGTTCGACGAATTCCTGAAGATCACGGGCCAGACCTTGTACGTATCGGCCACGCCGGCCCAGTATGAACTCGAGCGCTCGACGGTCGTGGCGGAACAGCTTATTCGCCCCACGGGACTGCTCGATCCCCAAATCGCGGTGCGTTCGACGAAGGGTCAGGTCGAAGATCTCATCGGAGAGGTGCGGAAAGCGGTGGAGCAAGGGCAACGGGTTTTGGTAACGACGTTGACCAAACGTCTGTCGGAGGACTTGACCTCCTATTTGCGCGAGGCGAAGGTGAGGGTGGAATACCTCCACTCCGATATCGACGCGATCGAACGGGTGGAGATCCTGCGCAATCTGCGTTTGGGCAACTTCGACGTCCTGATCGGAATCAATTTGCTCCGGGAAGGCTTGGATCTGCCGGAAGTCGCGCTGGTGGCGATACTCGACGCGGACAAAGAAGGTTTCCTGCGGAGCGAAACCAGTTTGATTCAGACCGCTGGCCGGGCCGCGCGCCACGAAAATGGACGGGTTATATTTTACGCCGATCAGATCACCGAATCGATTCGAAAAACGATAGAGGTCACGACGTATCGGCGCGAGAAGCAGGTCGCTTACAATCAGGAGCACGGCATTACTCCGCGCAGCGTGAAACGGGCCGCCCAGGCAAGCCTGCACGTGTACGACGGAAGTGGAAACCAGCCGGAGGACGCGCTGGCCGCCGAAGGCTCGGCGGACGACGTGGCCGCGGTCATTGCGGAACTAGAGCAGGAAATGCAAGAGGCGGCGGGCCGATTGGAGTTCGAACGCGCTGCATTGCTGCGCGACCAGGTCAATGCCCTGAAAAGTGGCGATTTTCGCAAAGTACCGAAGCGTGTTGAAAAGGCGTATCCCAAGCGTGGTTCCGGCGGAGCTCGCCGCGCCGGTCGCTGGCAGGCGTGAGTTCGCCGAAGGGCGCCTCAACTATGGGTTGTGAGGTGGAGCGCGATCTTCGAGCGCGCTTCTGGAGGTGTTTTCAACGAGCGGCGCGGGTTCCAAACCAACGCGTTCGGAGGTCGCGTTCCACCTCGATTCGCTCCTTCCGGAGCTCCTCGAGAAACCCAGAGGCGCAGAAAATCCGATTGAAGCACACCGCCAATTTCTCACGGTTGCGTCGATGCGCATCGCGGTCCTTGCCGACATTCATGGAAATCTGCTCGCGTTGGAAGCGGCGCTGTCGGCCGTGCAGAAGCTCAGCGTCGATCGAATTGTGATCGCCGGGGACATCGTGGTTGGTTCTTCGAACGCGTGAAAGGCCTCCATTGCCCGGTCATTCGCGGGAACCACGAACGTTATGTTTTTGATTTGGGGACCGAGCGGGCCGAGCCGGGTTGGGGCGGTTCGCAGTTCGCCCCCGTGCACTACGCGCGGCGCCAGCTCGGAGACAGCTCTGCAGCCGAGCTGGCCGCACTTCCGGCCACGGTCCGGCTGGCCGACGCCCCGGATCTATTGATCGTGCACGGTTCGGCCCGCAACGATTGCGACCTCGTCTTTCCGTATACGCCTGATGAGGAGATCGATCCCATGTTTGCGGGCGTGAACGAACCGTGGATTGTGCGCGCGCACAATCACTACGCAGGCGTAAGACTCTGGCGTGGGCGCACGATTGTGACGACGGGATCGGTCGGCCTTCCCCTCGACGGATCGCCATCGGCCCAGTTCGCTCTCTTCGAACGGTCCGGTGGCAAGTGGCGGCTTGAGCATCGCAAGGTCGACTACGATGTGGGGGCCGCCGCCCAGCGATTCCATGATAGCGGGTACCTCCGCGAAGCCGGCCCGATGGCCGAATTGTTTCGGCGGGAGGTCCTGACGGCGTCATTTCACATCGTCCCGTTTCTGCGCCATAACGCCGATCGCAAAAGACAGGGCTGCACCTTGCCGCTGGAAGACGCGGTGAAACGGTATTTGGAGACGATGTGACGACGGGGCTCTTCGAATCGATTCACGTCCTTAAGGGCGGCTCACAACCGAACCTGGATACGGCAAGGCGCGGAGGCGAGCCATCGGCTTCGCCCGCCTAAGCACATCACCTGCGCAAAGTTTGGTTACATTTTTCGGCGGTTTCGCCGATGCTAGGAAGGTCAGCAGTCCAGACACCCACCAAACTATGACCAAACTGTCCCTCCGTTTCATCGCGGCGCTCGGCTTGAGCGCGGCCGCCTCCGGCGTTTTCGCACAATCGCCATTTGAAGCCACCGCCACCAATACTGACATCGGGGTGCCCGTGTCGTTGAGGGTGGGCAGCAGCAACTTTCTCGATTTTGTCGACGACCTCGTGAATAGCGAAGGGGCATTCCAGCCCCTGGACGGAAGGCCGTTCGATGCCTCCATGACTTTCCTCGGCGTGGCCAACGCGGCGCGCTTTACAGCCAACAGCACGGGCACGTCCGTGACGCTGACGCTGGCTCCCATTGGTTTTACCCGAACATTCACCGGCGCGGATAGTCGAGCGGTGAACGATCAAGTGGAGGAATTCTTCGAGAAAGACGGCGCCGCGACGTACGCTGCGTTTCTGAAGGCCATTGCACGTACTTCGCCGATCGCCGTCACGGACGGTAATCCCAGCGCCTCAACCGCTCTTGCCGCCCGCAGCGCTTTCATGACCCAAGGGTTTACGTCGGTAGACGAGCTTTCCGCGGCGGACGACGGCACCAAGCCCAAGTTTGGCGGGGTTTCCTTCGGTATGAACGGCGGAAAGTTCGACGCGGCGGGATTCAAAGGCTCGATGTACAGCTTTGCCGGCACCGTCCTGAACTTCGGAGGAGAGACCGTACGATTTGTTGTTCCCGTCGACTTTAATTTTCTGAAATTCGACGCGGGATCGCAGGTGGGCGGCGCCGGCATCAATTTCTGCCTGCCAATTCGCGCTAAGATCATGAGCAAGGAAAACCCATGGAACTGGCGGATCACACCACTCGCCGGAGTAAGTCTGCGGGGGTCGGTGGACTTAGCGTCCCTGAGTCCGATCTGGCAGTTCGGCGCAGTTAACACGATCGACTACCGAGTGAATAAGAAGTTGGTGATCGGCTTAGTGAACCAACTCACGACTCATCAGAGTTTTTCCATGGCTTACGACGATTTCGAATTCGATCCTGATATCGATCAACAGATTCTTAAGAACGGCGTGCGCGTCGTGACACCTTTCACCGACCGCTGGACGGGCGATGTCTTCGTCGTGGACACACGGTTTCTCAAGGATGCGGCGGTCGAGCAATTCTGGACTTTGGGCGCGTCAGTCACGCTCCGGGCGACGAAGTCATGGAGTGTCGTAGTTGGAGCAAACTACGATACGGGCGATGACTTCAAGGCCTACTCCGTGGGACTCTCGTCCGCGTGGAAGTGGTAGCATCGTCCGACGGCCGACGCGGTTTTGAGTTGAGCGCCCGTTGGGGCGCTAGCTATGCGTCGACCGATGGCCGAGGGTCTCGCATTTCAGGTGATGCGAGGCCGCCCGCACCGGCAGCCGCGGCTCCGGCGGCACAGACCCGGCATACGCGAAGAGTCGCAGCCCAAAACTCAAATCCGTGCCGGCTGAACGGCACTATCCCGCCTTTAAATACTGGATCTGCGAAATGAGCCGGTGGACGTTTTCGGGCGCGATGCGATCGGTAATGACCGTGCGCGGGTAGTTGTGCTCCAGATCCAGGTGGAGGCCATCCTCCGAGCCGGGGCGGACGAACTCCTTCACGAAGTCCATGCCCCCACGGGGTTTAATCCATCGGTAATAGGTGTCGATGTCGTCGGATTCCATGACGACATCCAGCTTGAGGAAAACGCTGCAATAAAGCGTGAGATCGCGAAAGGAAGAGAACCACGTGGGTGGATTTACCAACTGATCTCGGATGATGAGGGCCATCGAGGATACCTTTCTAGCAAACTTACTGCCAGCTTCGGCACAAATTGGTGTTTTTTAACCAAAGAATGACCTCGCTGGATGGATACAATCATCTCTGAACCTGAATTTTGACTTTAGTTCACGGCGCTGGCGCGTCATCCGTGAAGATTCTCTATGAGTAATTCGCGAAAACCCGTACTCCTGATCATCCGCGATGGGTGGGGAAAAAACCCTCATCCCGAACAGAACGCCACCAACGCCATTCATCTCGCGAACAAGCCCACGGACGATTTGCTTCACGCGACGTCTCCGTGCACGCTCATTGCGGCCAGTGGGCTGGACGTCGGCCTGCCGGACGCGGTGATGGGCAACAGCGAGGTCGGCCACGAAAACATCGGGGCAGGGCGAATCGTCGACCAGGAATTGGTGCGCTTGAATAAATTATTCTCGGAGAAGAAACTGGCAGCCAATGCGGTTTGGCGAGGTGCGGTCGAACGGGTGAAGACGCGCAAGGGGCGGCTTCACCTCATGGGCATCGTCTCCGATGCCGGCGTTCACGGGATGCTGGAGCATCTTTACGGCATCCTGCGTCAGGCAAAGGAGGATGGCGTCGCGGAAGTTTTTATCCACGCCTTCACCGACGGACGCGACACGCCGCCAGCGAGCGGTCTTGGCTATATTCGACAGGTCCAAGAGCAGTGCCGCGTCATTGGCCTCGGACGTATTGCCACCGTTTGCGGACGCTTTTGGAGCATGGACCGCGACAACCGCTGGGAACGCGTGAGCAAGGCCTATCTCATGCTGACCGGCCAAAAGGCGGAGCGCACGGCGCCCGACGCGGAGTCTGCTGTTCAGCAGTATTACAATAGCCCTCTCAGCGAGACGCAGAAAGGAGACGAGTTTGTGCTTCCGACGTGGATTGTCGGAAGCGAGGGTAAGCCGGTTGCCTCCATCCGCGACGGCGACGCGGTGATTTTTTATAATTACCGCGGCGACCGGCCCCGGGAATTAACCCGGGCGTTTGTCCTACCGGAGTTCAAGGAATTCGATCGCGGCCCGAAGCTCGACTTGTTCTACGCGACGATGACCGAGTATGAATCCGGCCTGCCGGTGAACGTCATTCTGCCCAAGCCCGAGAAGTTGAAGAACATCTTGGGGGAAGTCGTCGCGAATGCCGGCATTTCGCAGTTTCGGTGTGCCGAAACGGAAAAGAATCCGCATGTCACGTTTTTCTTTAACAACTACCGGAAGGAGCCCTTCCCCGGCGAGGAACGCGCGTGTCCCGCCAGTCCGAAAGTCGCCACTTACGACCTGCAGCCCGACATGTCGGCTTCTGAGGTCACGCGGCTCGCGAAAGAGGCAATCCTCTCGAAGAAATACGGATTGCTGGTGGTCAATTTTGCCAATCCCGACATGGTCGGCCATACCGGCTCGCTGAAAGCGGCTGTCGCCGCGGTCGAAGCGACGGATCGCGGAGTGGGCGAGCTGCTCGCGGCCGTGAAACAAGTTGGGGGTGAGGCGCTCGTCTGCGCCGACCATGGCAACGCCGAGCAAATGTGGGACCCCACCGTGAACGGTCCTCATACCGCGCACACGCTGAACCTGGTGGAAGCCTTCGTGGTTGGAGATCGCTACGCGGCGGGAAAAACCAAGCTGCGTGCGGGTGGCCGCCTGGCCGACATCGCGCCCACGATCCTGCACATGCTGGGACTGCCCAAACCGCCAGAGATGACCGGTGAGAGCTTGATTCTGGGTTGAGCTGAAGGGGCAGTGCCGTCTGAGATAAGGCCCCTGCCGCAACGCTGCAGTGGCCCCTGTCGGTTCGCCGGCGCTCTCCGCTACACCGATCAGTATGTCGGGATGTCCCTCGCGCGGGCCAGGTTCCCGTTGTTGGGCTCGCGTGGAAGATACAGGCCATCGATTGCGTCGTTCGACGCGCTCGCTTTTCCGGCCGCGCTGATCGTGTGCCCGGTGGGAGGCTTAAACTCTGACGGGCTCCAGCCTCGCCCCGCTCCGGCGGGGGGAGGGGTGAAAAGCTCCACCCCGATGTGTTCGCCGAGCTTGCGATAGCTCTCCCACTGGGCTTCGTCGAAATATTGATCGGACGTCGGTTCCTGCGGAAAGAGGGGATGCGTCTGATGGTATTGGACCACGTCAACGGCTTCGTCGCCCATCAGGCTGGGCTTCACGACCAGCAACCAGGAAAACTCGTTGGTATCCGTGTAGTGAATTCTCGCGAGAAGTGCGTGATGTTTTGCCAAGGGCGGCCGGGCAGGCGGCTCCTCGCTTGCTTCCCCCTCCGTCGCCGGCTGGAGCAATGAGGGAAAGTCTTCCGGCGTGCCAATGACGTCGAGGAGCGAAGGGTGAACCACCGACTCCAATTTGGGCAGCGGGTATTCCACCCCTGGATCGTCGCCTGCCGTGTCGGCGGCGCGTCGCAGGACTTGGATGTCCGCTCCGAAGTCGGTGCGGGCTTTGCGTACCAGATTCGCAAGGTCGGCGAACTGGTAACGCGGGTCCTGTCCATTGTCGCTGCAGATGATGAAAGGCACGCGCCGCCGGATCAGTTCGTAGCATCCCGTGTTCTCAAAATGGCCGCCGTCGGAAAGATACCAATGACGCCGCGCGGGGCCGTGAAAGCGCGCGAAGAATTCACTCATCAGGCAGGCTTGGACCGGCAGCACCCAGCTGACGACCCGCGCAAAAAGCTCGATGAAGGTGGGCGGTGTACTTTGACGCTCGCGCGAGGGTTTGATGCCGCTATCCCACCAGTATCCCAACCGAACGTTCGCCAATCCGAGCAGCAGACTCAACCCGAGTTGCGTCCGAGCCCCGGTGCCCGTGGTGAAGGCCGCGCCCGATATCGCGATCCAGCGCCCGAGCGAAAGCGCTTCCACTTTGTGCGAACGTCCGAGTTCCGGCGGATCACCCGGATCGACGTGCAGCCTGCGGGGGTGCAACGCATGCGACTCGCCGGCGGTCTCGTGCGGGATGGCGAGGATCTTGCGCCGGCGCTCTTCCCACAACGCTTGGAAAGGCGAGGTCGTAGCCTCGCCCGTATGAGGCGCCCAAAGAGCATGTGCATCGGTGCCAACCGATAGTCCGCACGGGCTGACTGCCATGGCGAGGCCCTTGCGATCCTGGCGCTCGATCTGGGTTTTGCCCGAGATCGTTTCGTTCACCGTTACGTTGATCAAGTGCAAGGGACCGCCCTGCCGGTGGGGGAAATAGTCCTCCACGCAGACGTCGTCTCCCGGCATGAGGTCGGTCATGCTGTAGTTTTCCGCGCGGCGTCGCTCCGGATTGGTCGCGCCCAGGTAGGCACGGCGCAGCCGCGCGGCGTACACCTGCTGCATAGATGACAGGTTCACGAAAGTGAAAGATCGGCTGAACCACCACGAGAGGACAAAGGCGATGAAGACCGCTATGCTGAGCGACAGCCCGTGTTCCATGGGGCGATAGATTTCCGCGTTCCAGTTCCAAGCGAAACCGCAGGCGACGACGGAAAGCCCGACCACGATGAAAAGCAGCCACACCATTGCCAGACCGAGGGCGACCATATCGAAGGTGAGGCGAAGTTTCTTTTTTCCCAGTAGCCCTTCGACGAAGATGAAAATCTTGGCTCCGAAGCTATATGCAGCCACGCCCGCACCGGTGATGCCTGCCCAGAGCGAAGGGAACGCGAATTCGGCATTCGCCCACTTGAAGTACAGGGTTTGACCGAGCGAATCGATCGTCGCGAAAATCAGCAGGCCGATGAAGGCCACGAGGCCCACCATGAAGCTGCGAGTCAGGATGATCTGGGCTCGCGCGGCAAACTCGTGGTCCGTCCATTTGCGGGCCAGCGGCCGGACTATCCCCGTCGCGCGGCGGGCCATGCCCATCAGAAAGCGGAACTGCGTGAACCAGTACACCGTGCCCGTTGGCACGGCGATCAGCACGAGCGGGATCAAGGGGAGGGTGATCCAAGGGCTCCAAAATATGCCAAGGACGGGCCGCTGGGAAAGGTACTGTTCGATGCAGCTCCAGCAGAATTGGGTGAAATTGCCGGTCCATAGATCGGCGCGGATCAAAGTCCCGAGACTGAGAACGAAAAATCCGAAGGTCAGGAGCACGACATGCAGCGCGATCCAGTTGCGCACCGCCACGGCTGCCGCCAGCCAGCTATCGCCGGACCCGTTCGGAGAAAGAAAGCGTCCGTTGTTGCGCAACCACTGGACGGACCACGAGTGATTGTCCGCCAGTTCCTCCTCGACGGTGGTCACATCCGCTTCGGGACGAATGCAGGCTGCGCCGAGAAAGCTGCCGAAATAGCCGCCGCCGGATACGGTGGACAGGAAATCGATCTTGCGAACGAGCTTCTGCCTGGCGAGGGCCTGAAAGAGGCCCAGGCAAAAAGTCGCGCTGCGAATGCCTCCACCCGAGAGAGCTACTCCGACCAGAGGCCGCTCGGGATCAATGCCGTTGCGCTTGCGGCGTTCCTCCACGGCATTGGCTTCGCAGGTCCGCAGCGGCACGGGATAGGCAGCATCAAGGTGGTCAGTGCGGGGAGGCGGCATGGGGAACTTGGCGGTGTCGGAGGTTCTGAGTAAGGTGGGTTATCCTTATCGCGCCGCTTGGACGCCGCTCAGGCGGTGGTGTCGCCCGACGAGGCGATGAGCGGCAATCGCCCCGGGCCGCACTCCGCGCCTGTGATTGGGAAAGTCATGATCGCCGCTCCATCCTATTACTTCTGTTTTCCTGGTGTCCCGCTACAAGGTTTTTAGGTATTCTAGCAGCGCATCCTTCTCCCCTTCGGAAAGAGAGGTTCCGTAGGTGTGTCCGCCATTCCCGTTGCCGCGTTCGGCGGTCTCGTGTCGCCAGCCGGTGCGTTCCGCTGCCGGGCCCGAGGTGACAAACCCCACTTTGATCGGGTCGTACACATCGTGGCCGCGATAAAAGACCTTCGGACGCGCCGCAGGAGTCGACAGCAGGTCGCGCAGGGTGGGGACGGCGCCGTGGTGAAGGTAGGGCGCCCGCAGCCAAATTCCGTCCAACGGGGGGGAGAGGTACCCTTCTTGTTTGACCATATCTGGACGCACAATGCCCATTTCCTTGACCCGCCGATTGGCCTCCTCTGCCGCGGGCTTGGTCCAGGTTTCCCAGCGCTCCCGATCCGTGCCGATCTCGGCCAGCGG
>CAZJLP010000016.1:0-69461 GCA_964546955.1 uncultured Opitutaceae bacterium
CGGGCGACCTTTCCTTTTCGAAAAAGGTTCGAAGATAGTTCAGTAGAGAGCACCAATTAGGAGCTTCATATTACTGACGGTAGGGAAGCAGGGGCCTAGCATGGAGAAAGCCGGACTTCATACCTTCTGGCCATCAAGCACTCAGCTGATCGCCTGCGAGGACTGTTCGCTCTACTGACTGTTCACTCCGACGTTACTTTTTCTCGCGGAGAGCTACGGCCAAGACTCGCTTGTGACCTTTGACCTCAGTCATGAAATCAAGCGATATCGGCTTGTTCGCGAGGCTTTCATCTGCGCTCCAGAATCCCATAATCGACCAGCCGTCCTCTGTGATGAACAGCGGTTTTCCTTTGGACTCCTGCATTGAAAGTGAGTTCTCGGGAAATGACGGCAAGGTTGAAACCATGCTTTGCCCTTCTCGCGCGAACACGACCTTGATTTGGGGCCCCTCCTTATGCCACAGAACTTCCATCTGGTGATTGCCACCGAGCGAAGCAACCGTGGAGAAACTCGGCTTTCCTACTTGGACTCCGTCCACATACGAAATTAGGCCGATTTCATACCTCGATTCTTTAGCCATATGTGGGACCTGAAAGGCGAGGCTACTTACGCCTAGGAGCGAACGAAGTGGCGTATCGGCAGCGAAGCATGACGCGCCTGCTACGAGCAAAAGGACGACAAGTTGTTTCATGGTTTGTGACTTAAGAGTGCTGAACGAGTGCAATGCCGCGAGGTGAAACGGGTCGACCGAGGCTAACTTATGTGGCCGCGCCATCAAGTAATCAACTGACCGGGCATTTGCTTCGTGCCTCTATACCGGCGGCGTAGCAGGTCCCAGCCTGCCGCCTAGCTGAAGCTGGCGGGTTTTTCGAAAGAGGAACCCATAGGCGGCTGTTTCGCATACTAGATCGTCGGCTCTAGCGCCTTGTCGGACTTTTCCTTCCCCCGCGGATTGCGCTCAGCCTGCTCCATGCTAAGGCCCGGCTTGCCCGCCGCGTCTTAACCGCAGGCTGCGTGCTTGGTCGGCGATGCATATCGCCCGCTTGCTAAGCCGTCAGCGCCTCATATCGCCCGACCGGCTCTTGACGACTACATGACCCCACGCACCAAAGTGAAATCGTTACCTATTACTAATTAACGGCATACTTGAAACAAACGAGCAGGCGTCCGCACCAAAATAAATCGCGGGGCTCTGTTTTGAAATGCAAAACAACCTAAGCCCACACAACTCCTCCGACACGGGATCGTGTTTTATCCTCGTGGTCGACGACAGCGAGGATGCGACTTTCCTCCTCCGACGATTGCTGAAGAAGGCCGGGGTCAACGGACCGGTCGAGCACGTTCCAGACGGCGAAGCGGCAATTTGTTTTTTGGAAGAAAGGATGAAGCCTGGCGGATGCATGCCGCTCTTCATACTGCTTGATGTCAACATGCCGAAAAAAAGCGGCTTTGAAGTTCTCCACTGGATACGCAGCCAACCTCAGTTGGAAGACTTGGTGGTAATCATGGTGAGCACGTCTGGCGAAGAACCCGAAGTGAAGAAAGCGTATGAGTTGGGCGTAGACTGCTATCTGATTAAAAACCCCGACTCCGCGGTATTTACGCACATCTATGCCGTGGCGATCGAGATCAAGTCCCGGCGAAAAAAACGCGCTGAGGCTGGCGAAGCATTGTCGCGCTACAGCGTCAAACCGCTGAAGGGATAGGTACGAACGATCAATTGACGGTCGTTTCTCACCCGAACGGCCGGGAATTTCCGTTATTACCTGCGATCGCGTCGAGGCTGGTTCGGTCCTAGCCCCGGTCATCGATTTGCGAGGGGCATGGTTTTCCTCGGACGTTGTCCGGCTCGTTGATACTCCGCGGGCCGCCGCTGCTGGCGCTCATGAATTTGCCCGAGTAGGCCCGTTTGGGCCTAGTGTTTCTGAGGCGGGCATCCGGTGCCTGCCCTGTTCGTGTGCTGGCTGGCGAAACCGGGTTGCTAGCTACTTCGCGGGCACCGTTAATTGTCCTATCCGCCACCCGGGCGGTCGTTTCGACAGTTGTACCCTTGCGCCGTCTCGGTCGATTGAGGCGGCGCAAGGCGCACCGGGTCCGAGAAACTCGCGCGAAGGAGGAGGGCAGCCGTTGCCGGGTAGGCCGGTCCTCACAGCTTCCTGACAGCGTCTTTCTGCGGACAAGGGGTTTCGGCATTCACCCGCGCGACTATTTTAGGAATGATCGGGTGGCGGATTTCCAGGGCCGGCTGATGTGTTGCGATTTGTTGTCCGGTTTGCGCGCGAACGGAAGCTAAGACCCGAGGCCGGGCTCGTCATCTGGCGAGCACCGCACACGTCGAAGCGAATTACGCATGCATTCCTCGGGAAAAAACACGTTGGCGGACACGGGCGCGGTGGTGGTCACCGACGCCCAGGTTTTCATCGCTAATCTCGGATGGCACCTCTTCCTTTATTGCGCGGCTGCAGGGGGAGCTTATCTAGTCTTTCACGTGCTGCTTAAACGCTGGCTTGCCGGCCGGCAGATCCAGCAGCGTCAGCCTTCCAGAGCCGCTATTCGGCGAGATATTTTGTACAGCCTGAGCTCGGTGGTTGTTTTCGCCCTTGTCGGCGTGCTGAGCCGCCAGTTGGCGCTGCACGGATGGACAAAACTCTATTTCCGCGTCGATCGCTACGGGTGGCCCTACTTCTGGTTTTCGTTGGTCGCGCTGATTGTGCTGCACGACACGTGGTTCTACTGGACTCACCGCCTGATGCATTGGCGGCGATTGTTCCCGATCATGCACCGCGTGCATCACTTAAGCCACACGCCGACCCCGTGGTCTGCGTTGGCGTTTCACCCCACCGAGGCGTTGGTGCAGGCGCTTGTTTTCCCGCTCGCAGCGATGTTGTTGCCGCTACACCCGTCCGTTGCGCTGCTGTGGTTGATCTATATGATCGTGATCAATGCGTGGGGTCATCTCGGTTTCGAGCTGCTCCCCGCGGGTTTTCGGCGTCATCCGGTGTTTCGCTGGCATAACACGACGACCCACCACGACATGCACCACCGGCATGTTAACGGAAACTATAGCCTCTACTTCAACTTCTGGGACAGGGTGATGCGGACGAATCACCCCGACTATTGAACCTGCGCCGCCACCGAGCGACGCACTTGCGATTTCCCGTCCGGTTTGCGCGCGAACGGAAGCTAGGATAGGACCCATGCCCATGCCCATGACCGACGACCAACTCCTGCGTGCGTACGCGGACGATCGCTCCGAGGAGGCATTTCGCGAACTTGTGCAACGGCATATCGCGATCGTACACGGTGTCGCACGCCGGCAGGCGGGCATCGATGCGCATCTGGCCGACGATGTGACGCAGCGGGTGTTCATCGCGCTCGCACGGAAAGCCAATTTGCTTCGGGAGCAGGCAACGCTGGTCGGCTGGCTTTACACCGCGGCGCGACTGGAAGCCGCTCGTGCGGTTCGGGCGGAAGCGAGGCGGCGCAACTGGGAAGAAAAGGCTGGCTCTATGAACTCTGGATCAACCGAAGAAACGCAGGCATCTTGGGAACAGCTCCGACCGGTGCTCGACGACGCCATGGCCCAGCTCGGCGAGGCGGATCGGAATGTGGTTCTGCTGCGATTTTTCTCGGGACGATCGTTCGCCGAGGTCGGCCGCATTTTTCAAATCAGCGAAGACGCCGCGCGGAAACGCGTCGAGCGCGCGATCGAAAAACTCCACCACATTCTGGGCCGGCGCGGGATCGCTTCGACCGCCTCGGCGCTTGGCACGACTTTGGGCGCCCATGCGGCACCTGTGGTTGCGCACGAAGCGTTGGCTGCCATCACCGCTGCCGCGTGGCAGCAAGCCTCCATTGGTTCAGTGCTAAATCTAGGAATTTTTATGAGTTCAACGAAACTGACGATGGCCGTGTCCGCGGCCGTGATCCTGCTCGCTGCGACGACGGTGATCAGAGAGATCGGTTTGCTAAGAATCGCGGAAAGCAGCCATGCCGCGGCCGTGTCCGAACTGGCCGCGCTCGCGCAGCGCTACGAAGCCGACCAGCGGGAGTTGGCCGTCGTGCAGCGGCAAAAGGTCGAGGCGGACGCGCGCGAGCGCCACATCGTCGCGACAATGGAAAATCCACTGCGGCCTCACCTGCAAGACCCGGAATACCGCGCGCAGGCCCGACTCGCCTCTCAGGCGCGGCGTCATCTCGAATTCCAGCGCTTTTATCGCGCGCGCCGGCTCTCTCCCGAGCAGATCGAACGTTTTGAGCAGATCATGGTGCGGCAGGATGAAGCCGCCCTCGACGGGCAAATCGCGCGCGATCTCGGACGGGATGAGCAGGCGGTGTATCGTCTCAGCGGCCCGGCGTGGAATTCAGCGATGAGGGATCTCCTTGGCGCGGACGGCATGAACCAGTTAAAAGACTATTTGCGCTCAAATGCCGTCCGAAACTTCGTGGATGGCATCGCGGCCAAGAGTTATGAAAGTGGCGAACCGATCACGCTCGAGCAGGCCGACCGACTCACGGCCTTGGCGCTCGCGCACGACTCGCTGTATCAGCAAGGCAAAGGCACCGATCCAAGTAAGGTGAGATGGAACGAGGTTTGGGAGCCGGCGACGAAGTTTCTCTCGCCGGAGCAGGTCGTTACCTTCGAAACAGCAGTTGAGGTCTGGTCTCTGCAAAAACGCATCAGCCTCGCCTTGAAAGCGGCCACGCCTACCAAGTGATGAATGCGCGGTTTCTAATGCTTTTGACGGCACTGGCGGCCGCGGTGGCGGCCGGTGGCTATCATTGGAAACTAAAGCAAACGCGCTCGAGCCTGGAGACCGAGCGGGCGCGAGCGTTGCACGACATGGCCGAGAGGCGCCGGCTGGCCGACGAGGCCTTACGGGAGGTCGCCGTCGCACAAGGTGAGTTGCAAGCGCTGCTCGCGGATCGGATGAACCGCCCAGGTTCGGCAGCAGCGTCCGGCCTGCGATCGCCGTCGGAGAGCCGCATGCCCACACCGCCACCGAAGCCCCCAGTGATCCCGCCGAACTCGGAACTGCGCCGCCTACAGGTGCAGGCCTTCGTCAGCGACCAGCGGCTGCGCTACGCCGGACTGCTCAAACGTGTCGGCTTCACGCAGGAAAAACTGCAGGTCTTTGACCGTATTCTTGGTTCATGGCAGCAAGTGATGCTGGATAATCCACAATCCGAAGCGGTCCGGCAACATGCACGAGAGACTCGTGATACCCAACTGAAGGAGCTGTTCGGATCACACTACGAGCAATGGGTTGATGCCAATCGCAATGAACCCGCGCGGGCAATCGTCGCGGAGATTGTGCAGAAGACGTTTCAGGGTTCCGGCGCATTGACGACGGCGCAGGCGGAAGAACTCACCCGCATCGTCGCCCAGCATCGCATCCCACCACCGAAAGCACCGGGCGGCACTTCTCCTGGCTACGACTGGGACCGAATCGTGAGCGATGCGGAAAGTCTCTTGGCCGACCGGCAGATCGACGACTTCATCGCCGCCATCGAGTACCGCCGCGCTACCGACAGAATGTCGGCTATTGCGGCAAAGAAAAAGCGATAGCCTGAGGGGTGTTCTCCTGCTCTTACTCCAACTCGTTCTCTATCGCAATCACGCCCCTGGAGGGAAAGCGATGCGTCTAGTGCTCTGGTGTCTGGGGGAGCGAGAACGAGTAGGAGTCAGAGAATGAGAACGATGGCGGCGCGGGATTGATTCCGGACCTTGTTGGCGCCCACACTATGGCCCGGGGCGATGATCTCGCCCTATGCCTCATCGTTGGCTTTGCCCAGTTTTTTTACCTTCCTCGATCCGTCGCTGAAGCTCTGCTAGTCCTTGTTTTTGCGAAACGGTCATGCGCGGCCGCTGCGCCTGCCGCTTCAGGACCTCAGCGATGGCAGCCTCGGCGTCGGTCCAGCGTTGTTGAAGGACGCAGATGATGGCGTAGTGATAAAACGGTGACAACTGGTCGGGCGCCCGTTGCATGTGCTCGCGGCAGAGCCGCTCGGCTTCAGCCAGATTGCCGGCATCCACCTCCAGGAGCACCTGGTTCTGCAACATGAACAGAGACTCAGGATCGAGTTGGCGGGCTTCGCGTGCCAGAGCGACCGCTTCCGGAAGCTGGCCGTTCTTGGCCAGAATCCGGGACTTCATGTAGGAAAACAGCGCGACCTTTCCGACGCTGCGCTCGGAGAGGGCGGCGAGCGTGTAGCTATTTTCCCAGGCGCCCACTTGAGCGTGGCAGATGATTCCGAGCATTGCGGCCCACAGCGCGACTCCCACCGGAATGACGCGGCGCCAGAGCGGTTGCACGCTCGGGTTTCGCAGCATGGTTTTCACCAGCGTGATCCCCATGATAAGCAATCCGAGCATGGGCCCGTAGGCATAGCGATCCGCAAAGCCATGAACCCCGATTTGAACGAAGCCGATTACAGGAAGCAACCCGACCAGGAAGAAGAGCCAGCCATAAAGGACGCTTTTGCCAGTAAAACGCCGCAAGCTCCACGCGCCCGCCGTGATGGCGGCGAGCAGAGCCAGGTGGAGGACCAGCCGCGCTGCGTTCCATTCGCGAGCGAACGGGTAGAGCACCGACAAGTCGAGGGGATAGATGAAATGGGTCAGGTGAGCCACGTAGCCGTGGGCGGCAGTAGCGACTTTGTCGGCCACGCTGATTCCGTGCACCATCGTCGTGGCGCCTCCTTTGGACTGGGCCGCATACGTCGCGATCGAAAACAGCAGCGCCAGCAAGGCGTAAGGCCAGAGACGGAACGCGGTGCGGAAAACGGTCTCTCGATTGATCGCAGGCTGTTCGAGCGCGCTCTCCTCTTGATCCGCCCGCACCCAGTCTAGAAGCAGGAGCAGCACCGGCAGCGTGACGAACATTCCTTTGGAGCAAAGCGAGGCGAAGTAGGTCGCGAACGAAGCGACCCAAAACCATCGCTGTTTGCCTGGTGCGTTGCTGGGATTGCGAGCCGCCAAGTAGGCGAGAATGGAGAGGAGGGCGAAAAACGTGGAGAGGGTGGTCTTGCGCTGCGAAACCCACGCCACTGCTTCGACCAAGGCAGGGTGCAGGGCGAACAGCGCGCCCGCGGCGAAACCGCACCACCGACTGCGGAAGAGGCGGCTGAAGAGGAGCGCGACGAGCATGGCATTGGCGGCGTGCAGGGACGCGTTCACCAATGCTTCCGGTCCCGGACGACCGCCGAACAGTTGGAACGTCGCCATATGCGAAATCCACGTCAGTGGATGATAGTTTGCGAAGTGGGACGTGGTCCATGCCCAGCGGATGTTCTCCCACGTGAGTCCCGTCGCGACGTGCGGATTCTCGTACGTGTACCCGAAGTCGTCGTAGTCGACAAAGTCGTGCCCGCGGACCTGGAAATAAAGCGCCGCTACAATCAGCCCGGGCACGATCCAGAAGGCGTGCTTTTTCCAAATGGAGGGAAGATCCATGTCGCGTTTCAGCGATGACAGAACTTCAGGAGCGGTCCCAGCTCAAAGCTGCCAGGGCAGGTAGGGCTGAGCCAACTGAGAGGGTGGAACGCGACCTCCGGGTGCGTTGGTCTTAGCTGGGTTGCCGAAAGGACCCACGCCCAACAAGCGCGCTCGGAAGAACGCGCTCCACCTGCTTAAGAGCTTCGCTGGACCGTTCCGTAGGCGAGCGCTTCGGCCGCGGTGTCCAGGTACTCGCGGAACTGGGTTACCTTCCCCTCGCGGATCGTGAAAGCCATCGCCCAGTGCGCCTCGTACGCACGCTGCGTTTGTTTTACGCGGAGATGGTACCAACCGAGCGCCACCACGCGATCGCCGGTTGCGAAGAACTCACGCGGTTCGAACGCGAGAAAGTCCATCGTTTCCGCGAGGATCTGAAGGAAGCGCGTGACACCGCCATGGCCGCGGTGCGTGCCCGCCTGCGGAAACAGACCGTCTCCCGGAAGCGTCCATTCGACTTCGGGCGAGAGGAGAGCAAGGAAAGCGGGAATGTTACCACGGCCGAACGCTGCGTAGGCGGCTTGAACGATTTGAATGTTGGACGAAGACATCGGAAAAGTAGCGAATGCTGGCGAGTTGGGTTGGCAGAGAAAGTACGTTTGACGCCGCGATCTGGATGCGACGCGTCGGCTAAGCCGTCATTCGGCTGCCTATTGCCTATCGGTCCACCTCTATGTTTGGCCCAACGTAAAGTAGAACGTCGCGCCCTCGTTTGGTTTTGCTTCGACCCAGATTTCGCCTCCGTGACGCTTCAGGATGCGGCGAACCGTGGCTAGGCCGATGCCCGTGCCACGGTAGTCTTCCTGCCGGTGCAGTCGTTGAAACGGCACAAAGAGTTTGTGGGCGTACTCCATCGCAAAGCCCGCGCCGTTGTCACGGACAAAGAAAGCCGGCCCTTTCGCAGTGGTTTCCTGTCCCACATGTATCCGCGGCTCGGCCGTGTTCGCGGTGAACTTCCACGCGTTGCCGATCAGATTCTCCAGGACCAGCCGCATTAAACGGGGATCCGCAATGGTGCTCAGTTTCGGATCGATCGTTGCCTGAAGCGCGCGATCGGAATGTGCCCGCCGGAGTTCGACCACCACTTCCTGCGCCATGGCCGTCAAATCTATCGGAGCAAGCGCAATTTCTTTGCTTCCGGCGCCGGACACGGCGAGCAGCCCATCGATCAGTTCGCCCATGCGTTGCGAACTCTGGCGAATCCGTTCGACGAATTGCCCCGCTTCCGGCCCCAGCTTCGCACCATAGTCCTCGGATAGCATTTGCGAAAAGCTCGCCATGCTTCGCAGCGGCGCGCGCAGGTCATGGGAAACGGAGTAGGAGAACGATTCCAGTTCTGCGTTGGCGCTCTGCAATTCATTCGTGCGCTGCGCAACGCGCGCTTCCAGTTGTTGATTGGAAGCGGCGAGGTCCTCCTGCGCTTTTTTCCGTTCCGCCACCTCGAGCTCCAGACGCGCGGCATGACGCTGCACCATGTCGTACAAACGTAGGTTGTCGTAAGCCACGGAGAGCTGGGCGGCGATCGTCTGCAGGATTTCCTCATCATCCGCGGTAAAGGGCGCCCCGCCTTGACGTTCTCCCGCGTATAGCCAGCCGAGGGGTTCGAGGTGCGAAACGAGGGGCACGAGAAGTCTGGTCTCGTCGCGGTAGGCTTGCTGGCTGGACAATGCCCGTTCGATCTCGGCCCGCATGGCCGCATGTGAAAACGAGCCATTGGCTTGAGCGCTCTTGCGTTCCACCAAGTGCTCCACGGTCCTGCCGTCTGTGCCGACAATGCCGATTGCCGTGAGATGAACGTTGAGGATATTGCGCGCCGCGCCGCAGAAAATTTCCAGCAGGCGGACTGGGTCGCGCTGTCGTGCGACCTCCAAACTCAGATCGAGCAGCGCGGACAAACGAAAGCCGATCAACTCGAGGCTTTGCAGCGACCGCACCAGTTTGCCCGACAGGATCTGCAATTTATCGCGCTCCGCGGTCAACGCCTCGCCGCTCTGCGTCGCGCGGAGAAGATGCTGATTGAGCTGTCGAAGGACGGAAAGATGATCGGAGAAATCTCCATCGAACGCGCTCGCCGGCGGGGTGGAAACGACGCCCGCTGGAGGAAAACCGGTTTGGGGCGGCAGATTGAGCAGGCGATTGACGTGGTCCAGAATGACCTGCGGCTCCGACGGCTTGGGGATCACCACCGCCACTCCACAGGCCTTGGCCAATGCATCCGCTTCATTCTGCCGATAAGTGGCGGTGTAGAAAATCACGGCCGTGTCCCGAATCGCAGGATCCTTTCGCAATGCCTGCACAAACTCGAAGCCGTCCATGCGCGGCATGAGGATATCGGTGATGATCAAATCCGGGCGCTTTGCCCGCGCCTGTTCCAACGCATCGGCACCGTCCACCGCTTGGAGCAGATCGTGTCCGCCATAACTCAAGAGAGAAAGCAGGAGCTGCCGGTTGGTCGCGCGATCATCGACGATCAGGATGCACTTCTTGTGAGTCCGTGGCAGCAATGCTTCGACCTCCTGCACGAACGACTCAGGCTTGAGCGGCTTGGAGATGTACCCATCGAAGCCCGTGTTGAGCATGGTCTCCCGATCTCCCACCATGGCAAGAGCGGTCACGGCAATGACGGGCGTGCTGCGCAGGTCCGGATCGGCCTTGAAGCGGCGAATCAATTCGTAGCCATCCAGCTTCGGCAGCTGAATATCACAGAGGACAAGATCGGGACGCTCCCGGCGGGCCGTTTCCCATCCGGTCTCGCCGTCGACCGCGATCATCACGCTGTGGCCGTACGCCTCCAAAAGGTAGCGCATCAGCTCCTGATTGGTCGCATTATCTTCGATGATAAGTATGCGTCCTGGCATGGTCAAAGGGGCAAACGCAGGGAAAAGGTGCTGCCCTTGCCCCATTCGCTTTCTAAGTGGATGCGCCCGCCCAGGAGTTCAGCCAGCTTTTGACTGAGGTGAAGGCCAAGTCCGGTTCCGGCCTGCGACTCCGACGCTCGCTCGCCTTGCTCGAAGGCTTGGAAGAGTCGGTCCTGTTGTTCTGGCCGGATCCCGATTCCAGTATCCACTATCTGGACGCAGGCCCAACGATCCTCGCCGTCCTCCGTTTCCCGCAGTTTGATATCCACCTGGCCGCGTTCAGTGAACTTGATGGCGTTATTGACGAGATTGATGAGGATCTGGGTGAAGGCGCGCCGGTCGGTTTGTACGGTCACATCCGCCGCGGCAGCTTCCACAAGGAGGCGAAGCCCCTTGGTCTGCGCGAAGGGCTGAACGGTGCGGACGACCTCCTCGATCACGCCGCGCGCGTTCACGGGGGCTTTGACGATTTCTACTTTGCCCGCGCCGATTTTTGCCAGGTCGAGCAGGTCGTTGATCAACGACAAGAGATGATTGGCGCTCGTTTGGACCGTCCGCAGCTGTTTTTCCTGATCGCCGGTCAAGGGCCCGGGAAGCCTCATCAAGAGGGTTCCGGTGAAGCCGATGATGGCGTTGAGGGGCGTGCGCAGCTCGTGGCTCATGCTGGCGAGGAAGCGATCCTTCGCCCGCAACACGGTCTCCAGTTCCGCATTCTTCTCGGCGAGCGAGGCGCGCGACTGCTCCACCTCGCGCGTGAGGCGGATTTCCTGGGAAATGTCCTTTGAGATGAGAAGAAACCCCACCGGCTCTCCGCGCAGATTGTGGCGCGGCGTCATCACCATGCGTGCGATGAAGCGTTCCCCGTTTTTTTTCACCCGGTTCACCTGGCCCTCCCATTTGCCGTCGCGCAGCGCCTCGCCCATGATGCGCGCCGGCACACCGGCGGCCACGTCGTCCGGGGTATGCAGGATATCGGCGGTAGCGCGCCCGATGATTTCTTCCGGTTCGTAACCATAGAGGCGACGCGCGCCTTCGTTGAAGAGCACGATCTTCCCCTTGAGGTCTTTTCCGATGATCGAGTACTCGGTCGACGACTCCAGGATATTGGCCACAAAATCGAGCGCTTCCTGCGGAGAGGATCCCACCAAGGTCGTATCAAAGAGTTTCTTGCGCATGGGCAGCCAAGCGGCACGACAGACACCAAGCAGAGAGGAAAGTCCCACCGGTGGCGCGCAAAAAATGACGCGTTGTCGGCAGTTGCGTTTTTGAACGTCTCGGCTCTCTTACGAGGGATGCCCGTCAAGAAACTTTTGCACACGCGCATGCGCGTGAACGATCTCGAACGCACGGTGAAGTTTTATCAGGACGCCTTGGGCCTGACCGTCTCGCGACGCCACACGTCTCCGCGCGGAGCGCAGTTGGTGTTCCTTAAAACCCCCAACAGCGAAGAGGAAATTGAACTTTGTCAGCTGCCGAATTCCGAATCCGTGAAAGTCCAACCCGATCTGATGCATCTTGCATTCCAGGTCGACGACTTAGCCGCCTTCGCCGCTGAGCTCGAACGAAAAGGCTTCAAACTGAGCGACGGTCCCACCCAGACGGGCAGCGGCTCGACCATTGCCTTTATCGACGCGCCCGAAGGTTATGAGGTGGAATTGATCCAGCCCGCGGGGTAGCGCGCCGCGCTGAGGAAGCGGTCAGAAGCTAGAGGAAAGACAATAGAATCAATTCGATCGGGCCCACGCTGTTCTGGTGCCGCAAGGAATTCGCTGCGGGTGTCCGAGTATCTATCCTCTATCCTCCGCGCGCCGCTTGGCGGCGCGCGCGGCGGCGCGTTCCCACGCGAAGAGAAATTGCTGCGCCAAGCCGGCGGCGGCTCCAAAATGGGTGCGTCCGAAGTGGGCGACTTGCGCGGGACGCCAGCCATCCAGGCCGTAGCGACGCGCCATGGTCTTGAGAATCCACACATCCACGGGAAACGCTTCGAGTCGTCCCGCGCCGAACAGAAGGACGCAGTCGGCGACTTTTTCACCCACGCCCGGCAATTCGCACAGACGCGTTTTCGCCTCGGCGTAGGGCAGGGTTTCGGTCTCCGCGAGCCATCCGGGTCGCTCGGCGAGAAACTGGGCGGTCTGATGAATATGGCGGGCGCGAAAACCGAGAAGGCAGTCGCGCAGGTCTTTTTCGGGTACAAGCCTCAGTTCGTGCCAGGTCGGCAGCCGGTGGAATCCTGCGGCGATCTCGCTACCCAGGCGCGACGCCAGCAAGGCTGTCATCTGCTTGATCTGTACGATTTGCTTCGTGGCGCTACAGAGAAAACAGAGGAGCGTTTCGCCGAAGGGCTGGCGCAAAATACGCAACCCGGGAAAGCTTTGAAGGCATTGCGACAGATGAGCATCGCTGCGCCAGGGCAGGGCATCCTCCAGCCGGTCGAAGTACGCATCGAGAGCGAGGTAATAAGCCAGCTCCCTCGCGACATGCTTCCGGATGGAAGCAGGGGCGCACCACTCGAGTTGCGCGTTGGAACTCAAGCGCAACCGCGCGACGCAATCCGCCCACACCCCCAGCCAGCTTGAATCCGGTTGTCGGTACCAGCGGAAACTTTGTCCGCCATCGAGCAGTTCCGCGAGGGTGGAGTCGCTGAAGACGGGGGAGTTCGGCAGCGCCGACCAACGCGACCATCCCGTCGCGGGTACAAGGCCGGGACCAGGAGGAGCGGCCCGGTTTTCGGCACGACCGCCCTGCTTCATTTCGCCTGGCTGGGCGGAGGCGAGTTTGCGGGTGCGGCCGACGACGAAGGCGGCTTCGACCAGAGGAAGCTTTGTTTCTTTCCTATTTCGCTTCCGTCTGAGGAGAGGAGGCGCAACTCCCATGCGACCGGATGCGCTTTCGGGCTGCTCCAATCGTCTCCGGTCAGGCCGATGTTGAGCACGTTTGTCCCGGCGGCGAGAGACGTGGTGAACTCGTGGGTTTTTGGCAGAGGGGACGTCGGAGCGATCACATTCAGCTCGATGCGGGCATTGGGGATCGCCGTTCCCCTGTTCTTTAGACGCACCAGAAAATAGAATCCGCCGCGGTCGCCGGCCTGCGTCCGAAGGACGATTTGGCCTCCGGTGTTTTCCTTCTTCGTAAAATACTCCGAGATCCGATCGAACGAAGCCGCATCGCGGTATTCCGGCCAGACGCGCCGAATGTCGATTTGCGCCCAGACGGACGAAGCGAAAGTGAGGAGCAAGACGCCAAACAGCGAACGCATAAAGGATAGGGTGAAGGCCACCCGCAGCGGTTGTCGATTCTCGATCTGACAGTTATTCGATGTGAATGGTCTGGTACCGGTGAATGCCCAACAGTGAGGGAACCCAATTTTTCACGTTGGGCTGCGCAAGGTAGAGCCGGGTCCCGATAAAGAGCGGACTGATGGCTGCTTCTTCGAGGCACAGTGCTTCCGCCTGCTGCAGCAGGGCGAAGCGCGCCGCGCCGTCTGCCTGCCGGGCGGCCTCGGCGACGAGCTTGTCGTAAGCGGGATTCTTCCAGCCCGTGTCATTGTTGCCACTTTCAGACGTCATCAGGTCGGTAAAAGTCGAGGGGTCGTTGTAATCACCCACCCAACGCGACGCGGAAATCTGGAAGTCGAGAGAGTGCTGGTTGCTGATGTGGACGCGGTTGTCGAGGAGCGCCAGTGTGAGCTCAATGCCGAGTTCGCGGCGCCATATTTCCTGAAGCGCTTCCAGCACCTTCGTGTCGACGACCGGCTGGCTGTACTGGACTTCCACCTTGGGGAAACCGCGACCATCCGGAAAACCGGCCTCCGCCAGCAGCCGTTTGGCCCGGGGATAGTCGACGTCGATCCGGGCCGTCGAATTGTAGCCGGCCGTATTGGGAGGTACCAAGGAGTAAGCCGGAAGCCGTGTGTCGTGGAGGACCGAACTGACCAAGCCCCGGCGATCGATCGCGTAGGAGAGCGCCTGGCGAACCTTGGGATTGTCGAAAGGGGCGCGGGTAACGTTAAAGCGGAGATAGTTGATCGACAGCAGCGGATCCACGCGAAGCGGAGAGGGCGATTGCTGGCGATAGAAGCCGACGCGGTCGATCGGGACATTGTCCGTCACGTGCAACTGTCCGGTGCGGAAATTGCGCTCCTCGACCACGGGGTCGTCGATTGGATGAAACACCACCCGTTCGATGCGGCCCGTACCCGCGTCCCAGTATCGTGGATTTTTTTTCACGGCGATGTGCCGATTCAGTTTCCATTCGTCCAGGAGGAACGCGCCGTTGCCGACCAGATTGCCCGGTTGGATCCACTTGGTGTCGCGCTGGTAGACGCCACCGTGCTTGAGGATCGTTTGTTTGTGCACGGGAAACCAGGCTTGATGGGCGGCGAGTGCGAGAAGGTAGGGCGTCGGCGCACCGAGGGTGATTTCAAGCGTTTTAGGATCGAGCGCACGGACGCCGACACTATCGAAAGACTTGGTTTTGCCCAAATTGTAGTCCTCAGCTCCCTTGATCGCGTACAGCATGTAAGAGTAGGGCGATCCCAAGACCGGGTTGAGAATGCGCTCGTAGGAAAAAGCAAAATCGTCCGCCGTCACGCTGTCCCCATTCGACCAAGTCGCGTTGCGCAGGTGAAACGTGTAGACGAGTCCATCGGGCGTAATATCCCATTTTTCAGCCATGCCTGACCGGGGCAGGGAGGTCGCTTCATCGCTGACCGTCAGTCCCTCGAACAGCGCGATCATAATGTTGTATTCGAGCAATTTTACGCCGAGGTGCGGATCCAGCGTGGCGGGCTCCGCGCCGTTGCCTAGGTGAAGGGTGGAACGGTCGGACGCCGAGGCGGAGGAGCGGCTGCTATTCTCTCGTTTTCCACACCCCGCGAGCACCCCGGCCGCGAGCAACAACAGCAGACAAAGACGGGCAGGCATGAAGCGGAACGAAACACGCTTGTGCGTGGGTGTAAAGCAGGAGGGGCTCGCCCGCCCCGGGGGGCCGCGGGCGGCGGTGCACCGAAGCAGGCGAAAAATGGCGGCTTAGGACCGGCCCGGAATACGAACGGGCGGCTAACCTAAGGACCTAAGATTCCCGTTGCCCTTGCTTAGCGTGCGCGGCATTTCAACCGGAGGCCTATTTTTTCCTATGCAATGGTACTATTCTCACAATGGACAGCGGCAGGGACCTGTCAGTGAAGTCGATTTCGAGCGTTTCGTAAGCGAGGGTGTCGTTCGACCCGATACGCTCGTGTGGAAACAAGGGATGGGAAACTGGCAGCCTTACGGCGAGGTCGCCGGCGGCGCGCCCACACCGCCCATTCCGGTACCCTTGCCGAATCCGGTGCAGCCTTTGCAGCCGGGCCCAGGTCCGGGCCCGTCGCCCGTGGGACCGGCGAGCGGCAAGCTCGCTTATGCGGGCTTCTGGCATCGGGTGGCGGCCCATTTAATCGATTTTGTCGTGCTGTACGTCGTGAGCCTTATTCTATTTCCCCTTCTGGGTCTCAGCGATGCAGGAATGATGGCCGCGATGGAGGCTCAGGATCAGGAGCGTTTGCTGGTTGAGATGGCTGCCTATCTCTCCAAGGCGGTTTGGGTCAGCCTGGCTTTGGGCATTTCCTACACCTGGTTTTTTCTGGCCCGTTTTGCCGCGACGCCCGGCAAATTGGCGGTCGGCCTTCGGGTGGTGCGGCCGGATGGATCGCGGATCGGCAATGGGCAGATCATCGGGCGCTATTTCGCCGAGATCCTCTGCTACATCACGCTCTTCATCGGGTATTTGATCGCCGCGTTCGACGACGAAAAACGGGCCTTACATGATTATGTAGCTGGTACTAGGGTAGTTAGAAAGTCCTGATCGCGGCCTTTCCGGCTTGCGACCGCATTACAAAGTCAGGGACAGAATAATCCGATTATCTTTTAAGAACCGCCCAGATCGCACGTTTAATTCCTCGTAGGTCTCGTCAACCCTCGAACCCCATGAATCGGGCCAGCCCCCCTGATAATGTTGGAACATTCGTGCAGGCGGCCGTGGCGGAGTTTCAAGCTCCTCTCACGCGATACGCGGCTCGGCTCGTGGGCGATATTGATCGGGCCCGCGATGTCGTGCAGGATACTTTCGTCAAACTCATGTCCCAGCAGCCGGCGACCCTCAACGGGCACGTCGCGGAATGGCTGTACACCGTTTGTCGAAATCGCGCGCTGGATGTGCTGCGCAAGGAAGGACGGATGATCCGGTTCGCAGAAGGACAAGTCGAACGCGTGACCGCGAACGAACCGCGGCCGTCTCGTGCCATCGAGGCCGCCGAAACCCACGACCAATTGCTCCGGCTCATCGACCGCCTTCCGCCCAACCAACAGGAGGTCATTCGCCTCAAATTCCAAAGTGGCTTCAGCTACAAAGAAATCAGCCGCATCACGACGCTCTCCGTCAGTCATATCGGCGTCTTGATCCACCACGCCGTCGCGCGCATGCGCAGCGACTACGCCGCCCAGCGGCGCTGATCCCACCGCCATGAACGACGAACAGAAAACCGAATTCGAAGCCAAGCTCACGGCGTACGCTTTGGGCGAACTCGATCCCGCCGAGACGGCGGAAGTGGAGGCGCTGCTTCGTTGCGATCCTTCCGCGCAGGCGATCGTGGCGGAGGTCCGCGCGTTTGCCGGCGATCTGACCTCGGCTCTTGCGACGGAACCCGTGATCGACCCGCGGGCACCTATTCCGACCGCCACGGGCTCCAATGCAGGGGACGCGACCGTTCGCACCCTCGCGGCAGGCCCGGCGAAAATCGTTCGTTTCCCCTATTACTTGGTCGCGACCTTGAGCGCCGCCTGCTTCGCCGCGCTCATCGTGTTTCACGGTTATGCGCCCGGGCCGCAGACGCACCCTTCCTTGAAGGTACAAGGCGAGCCGAAACACGTGGAAATCACGCTGGCCGAAAATGCGGTCGCCGGCGAGGGAACCGCCATCGGCGACAACGCCGCTTCGTTTTTGCCGCGCGGCCCGCACGTCTCGTCCACGGCGCAGCCTGAGGCCGGCCAGGACAAGCTCAGCGAATTCGCCATCGCACCCAACCGCGCGGGAGCAGGCGCGCAGGCCTCCGCGGCGGCTCATTCGGATTCGAATCGGCTGCCCCTTCCCGGTCCGCTCAGCCGGGGAGGCGTGATCGATCCGAGCGCTCCAATTTACGAGGGCGCGCTTTTCCTCGGCGACGCCGCGCGCTCGCTCTCCCTCGTTGGCGAAGCTGGGTTGTCGGGGGGCCTGAGCGGCTTCTTCTCGGTTCGTAACACCCCGCTGTCCAGCTTCTCGGTCGATGTAAATCTCGCCAGCTATGCCAACCTGCGCCGTTTCCTCGCGCGGGACCGCCTGCCGCCGCGAGATGCAGTCCACCTCGAAGCATTGCTCAACTATTTCCCCTGGGCTTACACGCCCCCGGCCGACAATGCGCCCATCGCCGCCAGCATGGAGGTGACGGCGGCTCCCTGGAATCCCGCGCATCGCCTCGTGCGGATCGGCCTCAAGGGCCGCGAAGTGGCGGACAACGAACGTCCCGCCGCAAATCTTGTTTTCGTGATCGACATCTCGGGTTCCATGGACGGCCCGAACAAGCTGCCCCTGGTCAAGGATTCGCTGCGGATGTTGATCGAAAAGCTAAAGCCGACCGATCGCATCGCGATCGTCACCTACGGACGCGGTGCGGGCATCGCGCTGCCGTCCACTGCCGTCGAAAATCGAGACGCCATCATGGCCGCGCTCGAAGACTTGGCCCCAGTGCGATCGGGGGGCGACGTTTCCGGACTGCAACTCGCCTATCAGGTCGCTCGCAATCACCAAATTTCAGGTGGCGCGAACCGCGTCATCCTGTGCACCGACGGAGATTTCAACGAGGGCGCGGCCGCCGATTCGGAGCTTTCGCGTCTGATCGAAGACAAAGCTCGGCATGGCATTTGCCTCTCCGTCCTGGGCTTCGGGTCGGACAACTTCAAAGATGCCACGTTCGAGAAGTTGGCCGACAAAGGCAACGGACTCTACGGCTTCATCGATTCCCGCCTCGAAGCGCGCAAACTCTTCGTCGATGAAACCGCAAAAAATCTCATGGCGATCGCCCGTGACGTGAAAGTGCAGGTGGAATTCAATCCCGAGCTGGCGGAGTCATACCGGTTGATTGGCTATGAAACGCGCTACACGAAAAACGACGACTTTGAGACCGAACCCGCCGTCTCGGCCGATCTGCCCTCCGGTCGCACCGTCACGGCACTGTATGAGGTGGTACCGGTCACCCCCACCCAGCCGACGTTTGCCTCGACCTCTGCCCCGGTAAAGTTCTCCATCTCCAGCGAGGATCCTCCTCTTCACAAGGCAGGCACGGGCGCGAGCGCACCGGCCCGCCGCGAGTTGCTCACGTTGAAAGTGCGCTACAAGGCCCCCTTGGTCGATACGACCAACGACCTCAAATTCACCCTGGTGGATACAGGTGCGACGTTTGCTGCCGCGAGCGAAGACTTCAAGTTTGCCGCCGCCGTGGCGGGTTTTGGCATGATCCTCAAGGAGTCGCCTCAGAAGAGTACCGTCACGTACGACAACGTGCTCTCTTGGGCCAAGGACGGCCAAGGCACGGATGACGGCGGCTACCGCCACGAGTTCATCGAACTGGTCAAGAAAGCCAAGAAAGCGGATCCGGCCCCAGCGGGGAACTAGCGAGTAGAATACCCAGTAAGAGGTCGCAGGCCGCTGTAGCGCGATGCTCGCTACTAGGAGTGAAGGGCGAGATGAGGGTGGAAGGGGGAACGGTTGAGGCGGGGATCGAGGGTAGGGCTCGTTATCGTTAACGGGCCGCGGATGGCGATTACGCGCGGACATCATCCACTGCGCAGTCTGATAAAGTGGGTCGACAAAACCCCATCGAGGCCACTCACGGCTCGGCTCAACGCACTCTCCGACCGGGGCGCCTCCCTAATTAAACCGCTCTAGCTGCGCCGGCGGCGGCGCCATTCGACCAAGCCGATTCCCGCGAGGCCGATGGCCATCAGGGCATAAGTGCTCGGCTCGGGCACCGGCGCGAAATTGACCGCCAGATTTCCGGCCGTTTGCGTGACGAAGAAGTTGCCGCCATTGAGGGCGTTCGCGAAACCGCTTGTGTTGACGTTGAACGTCACCGCCGAGAATCCACTCATCTGCCCCGCGGAGGCAAAATTCCAACTGTAGCTCTGGGAGGCATCGAACCCGTTCAAATCCCCGGGCATGTTGGCCGAAAGAAGCGTATTGATGTTGATCGTGATGGTGGAGCTCGGTGCGCCAAGGACGGAGAAATTCAAAGCACCGCCCGCGACATTGATGAAATCCCAGCCCGCGCCCGGCCCGCCGCTGAGAGAGTGGATGTCGAAATCGATCGCGCTGCCGCCCAGGAAGGTCAATCCGGTGTTGAAGGTGAGGGTGCCGACGGAACCGGTGCCGCCCGGCGACAGGATGGAGCGCGGCGTGATCAGCACCCCGCCGGGAGTGGAGAGACCGCCTGTGCCGCTCAAACGAGCGCCGGAGGTCAGCGAGAGCGGATTCGAAAACAAGACGCTCGCGCCAATGTTCAGAGTTGCCCGATCGGCCACTAGTACGGCTCCGGAGCCAGCGGCATTGCTGTTGGAAATCTGCAGGGTGCCTCCGCGCACTTGCGTGCCGCCAGAGTAGGAGTTGTTGCCGGAGAGCTCGACGGTGCCTCCTCGTGGATCGAAAGAGTCGGTTTGGCCGACCACAACGGCCGGGATGTTCGATCCGAGATTGGAGGCGACGTTCAGGTGGCCGCCCTTGACCGCCGTGAGGTACAGGCTGTCGCCGACGGTCGGCGTGATGGCGCCAGTGACCGTCACGCGAGTCGAAGTACCGAGGTAGTAGGGATCGCTGCGTGTGCCGCCCACCGAGAGGTCGATCGCCTGGGTCACGGTCCGCGGCTGGGCGACGTCGACCGAATCGATACCGGCGATTGCGTTGGGACTGCCAATCGTGCCCAGGCGCGAGAGGAAGCTGTCCGGCGTGCCGAGCCAGCGCTCCGTGTACCCGATGTAGCCTGCGCCTTCGAGATTGAGCTGGGTGTTGGACGAGATGGCCCGGTCGCTGTCGAGCACGACGACGGAATTCAAAACGTTCAAAGCGCCCTTGAAAGTATTGGTTCCCCTCAGCACCAGAGTCAGCGGTATACCCCGGGCCGACCGCACCAGCACGTTATTGCTGCGGGCGGTCAGATTGCTTTCGACGTAGAGCGTGCCGCCGCCGTTGCCGAACAGATAGTCGCCGCCTTGCGCCGCCTTGATTTCCCCGGTTACCCGTGCCGCGGTTTGTGACCCGAGGCCCGCGAAGGAGCCGAGCTCGCTCACGTCGATTTGTCCGGTGAACGTCCCCACGGCTTGGCCGGGATCGGCGTCGAGACCGATCGTCCCAAAGAAGGCAGAAGGATCGATCCGATCGATCAGCGAGGCTTGTAGATTGTCGGAGAAGGTCGCTCCTACGTAACCCCTGGCGCTCGACTCGATTTGGCCGACCAAAGGCACGGAGAGGCTATTTCCAAACACGACAGAGCCCTCGGTCACACGCGTCCCGCCGGTGTAAAGCGTGAGGCCGTTGAAGCGAAGCGTGCCGTTTCCGACCTTCGTCAGGCCATGGTGGCCGGCGACGAGACCATCGATCGCCAGAGTGCCTCCGTTTGAAACGTCGACGGTTTGGGGCGCTTTGAGGTCGAGCCACACGTTGCCGCCGACCTGCGTGAGACCGCCGCCAGCCGAGGTCAGGCCGTTCTTAACGCCGATGATGGCGAAAACCGGCGTGTTGAAACTGTAGCTCTTGCCCGGTGTATTCTGAAACTGGATCTCGGAAACCTGGACGGAAAAAGGGACCGTGATCGCTCCAGCACCTGTGTCCGTGAAAACGACCGTGGCCGATCCGTCATTCGGCGGCACCACGCCTCCCACCCAGTTGCCCGGGTTGTACAGCTGCCGATCGCCTGCGGCACCGCTCCACGTAAACGTGGCGGCCGACGCAGAAGTCACGGCGCAATAAATGAGGAGTAGGCGCAAAAAGCGCATGCTAGGGGTTAAGCCCCACTTGCTATCGGCTTGCAAGCAGCTAAATGGTTGGTGGCCGGAGTTTCAGACCGGTTTTACGGACGGAAAAGCCCGGTTCCGCGAAGCGAAACCGGGCTTCCACTTGCACCACAGGGCTTGGACTCTGCGGAAGGGGGGAAAGGGTTAGCGAGGAACGGATCACGGAAGCCCCTGAGGGTGCCTTCCTTAAATTCCGGCGATTTCCGGAAATTGCAAGTCGCACTCCGCTTAATTGGAGCGGTTTCCTCGAACAACCTGACAAACCTCTGACCTTATCACCAGTGGATCAGGACCTCGGAAAAATCAGTGGACGTCATCTATTCGATGACGCCTTTCTGGATTTTTCGTCAGCTTATGGTATACGAACCTATCTCCTCACCGAGTTCAAAGCAGAGGCCGGAGATATTTCCAGGTCGTTTCGGCCATGATCCGATGTCCTTCCGCGGTCGGATGAACTCCGTCGGGCTGGTTGAGCTCCGTCTTTCCCCCCACTTGATCGAGCACAAACGGAATCAAGGTGACCTTGTTTTTTTCAGCCAGGGCGGGGAAGAGCGACGCGAAAGCTTTGGTGTATTCAGGCCCGTGCGACGTCGGCATCATCATCCCGGCCAGCACCACTTTGACCCCCGGAAATTTTGCGCGCACACGGTCGATAATGACCTGCAAATTTTCCTGAGTCTTGGCCGGTGGCACGCCGCGGAGGCCGTCATTGGCGCCCAATTCCAGCACAAACACATCCACCGGCTGGCGCAGGACCCAGTCCAGGCGACGCATGCCGCCCGCCGAGGTGTCGCCGCTCACCCCCGCGTTGACGACCCGGTAAGGGAGTTTCTCCCCTTGAATCTTCTTCTGGATCACTCCGGGAAAGGCGTCCGCCGGGTCCTCCAGGCCGTAACCGGCCGTAAGGCTGTCTCCGAAGAAGAGGATCGTTTTCGTGGGAGCGCCCTGCACGGCGAGGGTCATGCCCAAGAGGAAAAAAAGCCACGGCACTGCGTTCATCATTTGCGTATATGGGACTCACCGCTTTCTTCGCGGTGCCGCATGTGTATCCAATTTCCTTCGAAAATCGAGCGGATCCCGGACAGCTGAACTTGGCACATGGGTTTTATCCTAAAAATGGCCTGGCGCGATTCGCGCCTTTCGCGCCGCCGCCTGGTGCTCTACTCGTTTTCGATCGTGTTGGGGATCGCGGCGTTGGTGGCCATCGGCTCCTTCAGCGCCAACCTGCGCCTGTCGATCGACGATCAGGCGAAGGGATTATTGGGCGCGGATTTTGCGGTCGAATCGCGGCAGGCGCTTCCGCCGGAAGCGAAGCCGTACTTTGACACACTCGGCGTGGCTCGTGCCCGCGAAATGGCGCTGTCCTCCATGATCGTATTCCCCGGCTCGAACGGCCAGACGAGGCTGGTGTCGATCCGGGCGCTCGAGCCGTCGTATCCATTCTATGGTGACTTCCTTACCGTGCCGGCGGACGCACCGCAGCGGCTTCACGCGCCCGGCGGGGGGGGCGCCGTCTTGGAGGAAACGCTCATGGCGCAGTTCGGGGTGAAAGTAGGCGACCCGGTAAAAATCGGCGACAAAGTGTTCCAGGTCGTCGGAGCCCTCAGGAAAATGCCCGGAGACCAGGCTGCCCTCGCTCTCCTCGCGCCCCGCGTTTACATCGCGTTCGACGATCTCGCCGCCACGGGCCTGGCCGGGGCGGGCAGCCTTGTGCGCCATCGCATTTTCTACCGGCTGGCGCCGGGAGTGAACGCGGAAGCGCTTCGGCTGGAACTGCGGGAGCGATACCGCCCGCTGCGGCTGAGATTCGACACCGTCGAGAGCCGCAAACGGGACCTGGGGCGCGCTCTCGGCAACGTGAATTCGTTTCTGACACTCATTGGTTTTTGCGCGCTGTTCCTCGGAGCGATCGGCGTCGCCAGCGCGATTCACGTCTACGTGCGACAAAAGATCGGCACGGTCGCGATTCTCCGCTGCCTGGGTGCGAGCGCCCGGCAAAGCTTTGCCGTCTACCTCCTGCAGGGCCTTGCGCTCGGCGTTTTCGGCGCGGTCGTCGGCGCGGCCGTGGGGGTGGCGGTGCAGCTGGCGCTGCCCGGCCTTGCCCGCGATTTCCTTCCCTTCGATGTGGCCTTCACGGTCTCGTGGGCGGCCGTTGCGCAGGGAATGGGAGCCGGACTCGCGATCTGCCTCCTTTTCACGCTGCTCCCCTTGCTTTCGGTGCGGAGGATTCCCCCTCTCGCCGCGCTGCGCTCCTCCGTGGTCGATCAAAATGGAGGGAGAGACCCGTGGCGAATGGTCCTTTTTTCGATCATCGTCGCGGCGGTTGCGGCCTTCGGCGTCTGGCAAACCGGGCAATGGCGTTTGGGGCTAGGCTTCACCGGCATGCTGGCGGTCACGTTTGGCCTCCTCGCCGGGTTGGCGCGGGTCGTGGCCTGGGCCGCGCGTCGATTTTTCCCTCGCAAAGCGTCCTACGTTTGGCGGCAGGGAATTTCCAATCTCCACCGACCCAACAATCGTACGGTCCTCCTTTTGCTCTCGCTCGGGCTCGGCACGTTTCTGCTCCTGACGTTAGCCCTGACCCGCGAAACCCTCCTAGCCGAGGTGCGGCTGTCGGGCGGTAGCGATCGTCCGAATCTGATGTTTTTTGATATTCAGGACGATCAAATTGGCCCTCTCAACGACCTGCTCGCCAACGCGAGATCTCCAATCCGCGCCCAGGCCCCGGTCGTCACGATGCGGATTCGCGCGGTCAATGGCCGCACGGTGGAAGACCTGCTCAAGGATAATCGCGATCGGATCCCGGGATGGACCTTGCGCCGCGAGTACCGGAGTACATTCCGGGAGGGGCTGGGGTCGACCGAAAAACTGATCGCGGGCGAATGGGTCCCGGCCTTCGATCCAGCGACCGGCGAGGACGTGCCGATCTCCATCGAGGAAGGGTTGGCGAAAGATATGCAGCTCAAGCTGGGCGATCGAATTGAATGGGATGTGCAGGGCCTGCCCATGACGACGCGCATTCGGAGCCTGCGCGCCGTCGAATGGCAACGGCTTCAGCCTAATTTTTTCGTCGTTTTTCCGAGGGGAGTGCTCGAGGCCGCGCCCAAGTTCTACCTGGCTTCGAGCCGGGCCGAGACACCGGCCGATTCCGCTCGGGTCCAGCAGGCCGTGGTGCAGGCGTTTCCGAACATCTCTGCCATCGATCTCTCCCTGATTCTGCAAACGCTCGATAACATCTTCACCAAAGTGGAGTACGTCGTGCGTTTCATGGCGTTGTTCACGGTGGCAACGGGTGCTTTGGTCCTGGCGGGTGCCGTGATGACAGGTCGTTTTCAGCGCATCAGAGAGACGGTCTTGTTGAGAACGCTGGGCGCGACCCGCCGGCAGCTGATCCGAATCCAGCTGGTGGAATACGCCGCCCTCGGTTTTCTCGGAGCTTTGACCGGCGGGGCGCTCGCGTTTGTGAGCACGGCTCTGCTGGCAGTATTCGTCTTTGAGACGCCGGTTGTAGCGCCGGCCGGCTATCTCGCGGCGGCGGCGGGGGGTGTCACGCTGCTCACGGTGGCTACGGGATTCATCGCGAATCGAGGCGTGGCCACCCATCCCCCGCTGGAGGTCCTGCGACACGAGACCTGACCCACCGGTTTCGAGTCACTTGATACTTGTCACTGCCTGCGTTTCCGGAGCACCTTTTTCTTCATGTCCCGACACGTCGTCACGTTCCATTATACCTTGCGCGATCCGCAGGGGCAGCTGCTCGACACCTCCGCGGGTGGCGAGCCGATCCAATACCTCGAGGGCGCGGGGCAGATCATCGATGGCCTCGACGAGCAGCTCCGCGGCGCCTCTACCGGCACGAAACAACGCGTGGTGGTTCCGGCAGCCAAGGCGTACGGACTCCGGGACGAGTCGCAGGTCCAGCGCGTGCCGCGCGACTTGCTGCCGATCGAAGGAGAATTGAAGGTCGGCGATCAGTTTCAGACCGGCCCGGAGCGCTCTGCTCCGGTCGTGCGCGTGGCCGCGATCGACGGTGACCAAGTGCTGCTCGACGCGAACCATCCGCTCGCCGGAGTCGATCTGACTTTCGACGTCGAGGTCGTCTCCGTGCGTGAAGCCAAGCCGGAGGAACTCGCGCACGGCCATGCCCACGGCTGTGGCAAAGGAAGCTGCGGTTGCCATCCCGAGCAATGAAGGTCCTGGGAATCGATATCGGGGGATCGGCGATCAAAGGCGCGCCGGTCGATGTCGCCACCGGCGAGCTTCTGGCCGAGCGATTTCGGATCGAAACTCCCGAGCTTGCCACGCCCCGCCGGATGGCCGCGATCGTGGGCGAAATCGCGAATCACTTCAAATGGCGCGGTCCGATCGGGGTGGGTTACCCCGGCGTCGTTCACGGAACCGTCGCTCGGACTGCCGCCAACGTTCACAAGGGGCTCATCGATTGCGATCTGGGAAAACTCTTCAAGGCTTCGACCGGTTGCACCGTGAGCGTAGTCAACGACGCCGATGCCGCCGGCATCGCGGAGATGACCTTCGGAGTGGGCGAGGGTTACCGCGGGTCAGTCCTCATCGTCACGCTTGGCACCGGGGTGGGGTCGGCCTTATTCTATCGCGGCGTGCTCTTCCCCAATTCGGAACTGGGACATATCATGCTGCCTTCCGCGAAAGACGCGGAGAAGTATATGGCCGCCTCCGTGCGCAAGAAGCAGGATCTCTCCTGGGCGGAGTGGAGCAAACGTGTGAACGAGTATTTCGCGGTCGTTGAAGCGGTCCTCTGGCCTGAGGTGATCATCATCGGGGGCGGAGTCAGCGCGAAGAGCGACAAGTTCTTCAAGTACCTCAAAACCCGCGCGAAAGTCGTGGCGGCGGAATTCTGCAACGAGGCAGGCATTGTCGGAGCGGCCCTCTGGGCCGCGCAACAGCGCGGCCGCTGAGCCGGCCATTGGCTCTTCGGGCCCAGCTCGGCTTTTCACCCATGCCTGCGCGCGTTTTGATCGTCGGGCAGGGACTCGCCGGGACGTTTTTGGCCTGGGAGTTCTCCCGCGCGGGAATCCCCTTCGATATCGCAGACCGTGGCCATGCGACCGCCGCGTCCCGCATCGGAACAGGTATGGTGAATCCGATTACCGGCCAGCGGTTGGTGAAAAGCTGGCGCATCGAGAGCTGGCAAACCGAGGCGCTTCCCCGGTACCGCGCAATCGAAGAGGCCTTGAGCACAAAACTGGTGCGGCCGATGCGAGTGCGCCGTTTTTTCCGCGACGAGCGCGAACGTTTGGTGTTCGAACAAAAGCGGGAACGAGGCGACCTCGCGCCGTTCTTGGTGGACGCCGACGAGGACGGACTATGGATCGGCGGGGCCGCTCACGTCGACCTTCCGGCGCTGCTCGCCGGCTCTCGGGAGTGGCTGCGGGAAAAGGGACGTCTCGTGGAAGACGAGATTTCCCCGGATCAGATGGAGGGCGACTACAGCCTGGCGATCTTCTGCACCGGAGCCGGGATATGCGAACACCTTCCCCACGTCGCGCAGTCCCGGCTCGCACCGGCGAAAGGTCAGGTGCTGCGGCTTCGCCCGGAGGGCTCCACTGGGTGGACGCACGATCGCGATCTCGTGCTCAATCGCGGCCATTGGGCGCTGCCGTTCGACGATGGCACAGTCAAGGTGGGTGCGACTTTCGAGCGTGAATTCGACTCGGTCGAGCCGACGGCGGCGGCACGGCGTGAGCTCGAAGCGAGCGCCGCCGCTTTGATCGGCGCTCCTTTTTCAGTGTTGTCGCACGAAGCCGGGGTCCGCCTGACGACGGCGGACCGGCGTCCCATCCTCGGACGATTGCCAGGGAATCCGGCGCTCGGCGTGTTTAATGGCTTCGGTTCTAAAGGCGCACTGCTCGTGCCCTGTTTTGCCTCTCATTGGGTGAAGCATCTCCGGGATGGCGCAGGCTTCGACCCCGAAGTCGATGTCGCTCGGTTTCTGAAATAGCGATGAGCGTGTCCGATTCGAGACAACGAATTCTCGAAATTTGACACAACCAGAGAGCCCGTCGTTGGCGGGAGATATCGGGAATTGGGTAGATGGGCGTTTTCGCTACGGAGTCGGTGCGCCGCGTTGTCTGCCCGAAGTTCGGAGCAACCGTGCCGACGGATTGGCCAGAGGCATCGCCCTACCTCCAAACCGCTCAAGGCTGCGGCTGTCGCGGAGAGTCCTTTCCGCTCTCGAGGCTCTGCCAGTTCGTTATGCGCTTGTCTGCTGGCGGGATTGGGGCGAAGAACGCTCGCTCCCATGTACAGTCGACTCGGCAAATGGCTCCTCCTTCTGGGATTCTGGGCGTTTGTCGGTTTTGTGCTTTCGCTCGAGAACTATTTCAATATCCGGGTGCTGGCGCCCGAAGTAAACTTCTCTCAGGTCGTTGTACCCCAATATATCAGGGCCATCTACTGGGCGTTGCTCTCGCCGCTGGTCCTTGTGCTGCGCATGCGTGTTCCGCTCAGCCGCGGCCGCTGGGTCGGAGGAATCGCGTTCCACGCCGCGGTCAGCTTTCTCGTCATGGCTGTCTTCTACCTCGGCCGCATGAGTTTTGTCATGGCTGACATGATGAAAGCAGGCGAGTCGCTCCACGATTTCTGGACGGTGGCGCGCCGGGGTTTCTTCGGCCGCAATCTCATCGATATGGCGTTCTATTGGGGTGTGATCGCTTATGGCTACGGCACCGCCCTGCAGCAGCGCGTGAAGAACGAGGAACTCAAGGCGGCCCAATTGGAGTCGCGCGTCATCGAATCCGAACTGCATGCGCTCAAGCAGCAGCTTCATCCTCACTTTCTGTTCAATACGATGAACACCATCGCCGTCCTCGTGCGGGAGAGGAAAAACGATGAAGCCGTGCATCTTCTGGCCCGCTTGAGCTCGCTGCTGCGGATGTCGCTGGAGAGCACCCGTGTCCACGAGGTGACGCTGCGGCAGGAAATGGAGTTCCTCGAACAATACCTCGAAATCCAAAAAGCACGCTTTCTCGATCGGCTGACGGTCAAGACCGACGTTTCGTCCGACGCCCTCGACGCGCGGGTTCCCAATTTGCTCCTCCAGCCGCTGGTCGAGAACGCCATCCTGCACGGGATCGCCCCGAAAAACTCTCCCGGGACGGTCGAGGTCCGCGCGCGAGTGTCGGACGGGCGGCTGTACATCGAGGTGTGCGACGACGGCGCGGGTATCTCGCCCGCGCGCGATCCGGCAAGGAAAGTGGGTATTGGGCTATCAAATACGCGAGAACGAATCGAAAAAATTTATGGCGAAAGCGCCGCGCTTGTGCTGAAAAGTGAGCCTGGACGGGGAACCTCCGTTCGCATTGTTTTGCCCTGTCGGACATGACCACGCCCCTTCATCCGGTTACGACCGCCGCATTGCGGATCCTGATCGTTGACGACGAGCCCACCGCCCGGCGCGGCGTCCGTTTGCTCCTGGAAAAAGAAGAAGACGTCTTGATCGCGGGTGAGGCCGGCAACGGAGAAGAGGCCGTGGAGCTGATCGCCAAGCTGAAACCCGACCTGGTGTTCCTGGATGTCCAAATGCCCGCCCCGGACGGTTTTCAGATCATTCAAAGAGTCGGAGTGGACGCGATGCCGGCCGTCATCTTCATCACCGCCTATGACGAGTATGCGCTGCGGGCGTTCGAGGTGAATGCGGTCGACTACCTGCTCAAGCCCTATGAAGACGACCGTTTTAGCGCCGCGCTGCGCCGCGCTCGCAACGCGGTGCAGCAGAAACGGCGCTCGTTGGCCGACGACCGGCTGTCGCGCCTGCTCGCTTTTCTCGAGACAACGCCGGTGGGAAGTCCGGACGGGAAAGAAGCGTTGCCCGATCGAATTCTCGTCAAATCTTCGGGGGAAATCTTTTTTTTGAAGACGGAGGAGATCGACTGGATCGAAGCCGAAGGCGATTACATGGTCTTTCACGTCGGCGGAAAAACTCACCTGTTGAGAGAAACGATGGCGCGGCTGGAAGCTCGTCTCGATCCCAAACGATTCGTCCGGATCCACCGGTCGACCATCGTGAACATCGACCGCGTGCGAAAATTGAGCCCTGCCTTTATCGGCGAGTACGCCGTGATCCTTCAGGACGGCACCAAGCTGCGTCTCAGCCGCGGTTATCAAGACCGCCTGCAGGCATTGCTGAAAAGCGCGTTGTGACACCACCGATCACGCCGAGGTAAACGACCTGGCTTCCGTCCGTCGCTGGCGTGTAAAGACCCCGACTGCCCACCGAGCGGGTGTTCAGCCGTTCCGTCCTACTTTGGGCGGATCGTGCTCCGTCCCAACGTTGGGACTGCCGTATTCGGTAATGGCACGCAGTTTCCCCGAAAAACGGCTACCGGTTCTTGTTCGACTGCGATTCGGCGCGACCGAAGGCCTGATTGTCGCAGCCACGCACGGCTTCACCGCAAACTGAACGCCGGGGAATCGCTCCTGCAATGAAGGGCTCATGTGTGCCCGCCTCTGTCAATTGAGCGCCCTTCTAATGTTTACTTTTTGCGTGGCCTGCGGATCGCTTCCCGCGGCGCGGCGTGCGCAAGCTATGCTGGGCGCGGAGACCTGGTCAGAGGTGGTGAAGATCGAAAACACGTTGCCGGGTGCCGTGTACTCGAAGACAGTCTATGCGCTCATCTTCGAATTGGAGGGCATTCTCTGGTTCTATACGGCAGCAGAGGGAACGCAGAGCCTTTCGCTCTATCGTCATCGCACCGCGCAGGACAAAGGCGAACTGGCGATGTTGCTGCGCGAGATTGACCGGGGTTTCGCGCGCTACGAAACGATCTCCAGAAATGAGGAGGCCGCAGGCTTTCCCGGGGGCGGTGCTCCGGAGGTTCTCCCCAACGGCTGTTTTATCGAAAGTGTCGTCCTAGCCCGGTCGCTCGCTGTGCGCCGGGGGATCACCGACGCGCGTCTCTTGATGTACTACTCGCCTAGCCGAGTCAGCGGACATTGCGTCCTTGCTTTCCAATCCGCTGAAGGGATTTTTGTCGTCGACCCGACCGGCGGTCCAAAGCCGGTACGGGCGGCACGCAAATGGCCGTCCGACCTGGCGGAGCTTGTCCGCTCGACCACCGGATTGAAATCGCTCGCGGCAGTGAGGAGTCTCCCCCTTCAGCCTGCAGTCCGGTCTTCCGTATTCGCGGCAGCCACGGAATCTCAGACGGGCGACACGAAAGGGTAGGATATACGGTACCCTTCTGTGGCAGTGCACGCGGACAGGAGTTTACCGCAGCGATGTTATCTGGAGGGCCTCGGGCCCTCAGGCCGAGGGTTCTTTCGCCCAGATCGGGCGGCAATGGGAGGCTCACCGATTCAGATGTAACCGCTTGCCAATCTTAGGGTCCCTCGTGTGCGGCGGTTCGATTTCGTCGCGAAAAAGGGTCCGTTCGTCGCAAACCCGTTTTCACACGCCCTGTCTGTGCTCAAAAAGAGCCTGTTCGTAGTTATTCAGTTGTGTTTGTGGAGGGGCCGTTGTGGGCCCCTCCGCTTTTTTTTTAGGGTTCGAGATTGTGCCGGGAAGATTGGCGAGGCGGTCGCACGCGTTTACTGTAATGCGTGCATTTTCCGTGGATGAAGCGGCGGCGCCCATCGGTAGACAATGAGGCGATTGCGAGCGAGGCCGAGGAGGCGCGCTGGAGCGAGAAACGTGCTCGAATGGTGCAGGATCAATTGGTGCGGCGCGGAATTGCCGATCGACACGTGCTCGCCGCAATGGCGGCGGTGCCTCGCCACCAGTTCGTGCCCCCTGCGTACCGGACTGAGGCGTACGCGGACTATCCGATTCCAATTGGGAGCGGACAGACCATTTCGCAGCCGTACATCGTAGCGCTCTGCGCGGAGATCGCGCGGATAGAGCCGGGTTCCCGCGTCCTCGAAATTGGCACCGGCTGCGGCTACCAGTGTGCGGTGCTGGCGGAATTGGGCGCGGAGGTCTTCACGCTGGAAATTCTTCCGGAGCTCGCGCTCGGCGCGCAGGGGCTGCTTTCGCGGCTTGGTTACGCGAACGTCAAAACAGGCGTCGCTGATGGATTCGGCGGCTGGCCAGAGTACGCGCCGTATGACGCGATCATCGTTGCGGCAGCGCCCGAGAAAGTGCCGGAGCCGCTTTCGGGGCAATTGAAGGACGGGGGCAGGCTCGTGATTCCGGTGGGACGGGAAGTGCAGCATCTCCTCGTGGTCACGCGCGAGGGCGATGGCGTGCGAACCCAGACGGTATTGGCGGTGCGCTTTGTACCCATGACAGGGCACGCGGAGGGAGGCTGAGGAAACCTCTGTCGACGTTTGTTCGCCGAGTCTGTTTCAGGGACGCCAGGACGAGGACAATGTAGTCCGCGAAGGTTCGGCGCCCGCCCGATTGTCCGTCCACTGAGTGATGCCGAACGCGGCCAGCGCCCCAGCGCCGAGAAGAAGCGTGCACAGCGCTGCGACTTTGAAGCTGGACGGGCAAAAGGCCCAAACTCGACGGAGTCCATGCTCTTCGCGCAGCTCCAGGAATTTCTCCATCTGTTCGCGCTTTAAGCGGGGCCCCTCCACAAAAAGGAGGCATTCGATCCGGTCCCAATTCACCACGACGCCGTCGGCCAAGTGAAGTTCGATTCGTCGAGCCGGCGTGTAGGGAAATTTCAATACCCGGGGCTGGCCGTAGCCCGCCCGCTCAAGGTCGAGCGCCAAATGTGAGAGATCGTCGTCAAATGGAATACTCATGGTGTCGCGTGCTTGCGGAGTCATCGAGTGCCCTGCTGATCCGCCAAACCCTTATGGATCGGCGCCAATAAAGTGAGGCAGAGGAAGCGAGCAGCGACCAGCCGCCGCCGCGCACGGACGGCGGTTTGTAGGATCAGGAGAATCACTGCGTAATCAGTAGGGAAATTCCCTAAACGTGCCTCGTTCCCTCTCGAACAATCCTTGAAAACATGAAGGCCGCCCCGATAGGGGCGGCCCGCATGACCTAACACCAAGCAAACCGTAAGAACTACAAACAAGTATCGTTCCAACCAGGAACGATGCTGACTACACGGTGATAGACGGGGCTTTTCCGAAATTGCTCAAAAAAACCCCAACTTTTTTAAAAGCGCTCATTTCTTTCTTAAGCTGGTATTTAGTAACACTTAGCGTTTATGAAACAATTGCTAAGAATCGCGGCGTCCAACTTTCGCGATTGCGGCACGTCGCGATGGAATGCCCGCGGTTCCGGCTTGCGGTCGTTCGCCGGTTAAGTTTTCGCGGCAGGATGCGCGCCCTGTGCCGCAGGAGAGACCAGCGGTGTAGCGGTAAGTGGATACCGATACTGGCGCCCTTCGTAGTTTCGGAAAACCACTTCCTGATCCGTGATGCGTTCGACGTAATCCGGATTGATGGGCACCTTTCCGCCGCCGCCCGGCGCGTCGATCACGTACTGCGGGACGGCATAGCCGGTGGTATGCCCGCGCAGAGCGCGCACAATTTCGATTCCCTTTCTCACGTCCACCTTGAAATGCGACCCGCCCGTGATGAGGTCCATCTGGTAGATGTAGTAGGGGCGGACGCGCATGCGCAGCAAGCGATGGACGAGCGCCTTCATCACGTCCGCGTCATCATTCACGCCCCGGAGCAACACCGATTGGTTGCCCAACGGCACCCCGGCAAACGAAAGGCGCTCGCAGGCATCCCGCAGCTCGGCTGTGCATTCCTTCGGGTGATTTACGTGGATGCTCATCCAGATGGGCCCGTACTTCTTGAAGATCTCGCAAAGGGCTGGTGTGATGCGCTGCGGCAGGAACACCGGTATACGGGAGCCGATGCGAATGAACTCGACGTGTTTGATCGCTCGCAGGCGGCTCAGGAGATGCTCCAATTTCTTGTCCGAAAGGAGCAGCGGGTCGCCACCCGAAAGCAGCACGTCGCGAATCTCGGGATGCGCTTCGATGTACCGCAGGCCCTGTTCGTACTCCGGGTGAAAGTTGTAGTCCTGTGCGTTGCTCACTAACCGGCTGCGCGTGCAATACCGACAGTAGGAAGCGCAGCGGTCCGTGACGAGGAAAAGGACGCGATCCGGATAACGGTGAACCAGACCTTCGACCGGCGAATGCTCATCTTCGCCCAGCGAATCCAGCTGCTCCTCTGCCGTGACCAGCATCTCGCCCTCCCGCGGGATGAGCTGCAGCCGGAGGGGACAGTTCGGATCCTCGCGATCGATCAGGTTGAAGAAATAAGGGGTGATCGCCATCGCCAGTTTCGACCCCGCAAACGCGATGCCACGCCGCTCGTCGGGAGTCAGCGTCATGTAGCGTTCCAATTGATCGAGGGTCGTGATGCGGTTCTTCAGCTGCCACGTCCAATCCTTCCAATCCGTTTCGGGAACGTGCTGCCAAAGGCCCTGCCCCTCGAACCAAGCAGTGCGGTCTTCGGTGTACGGCATAATTAAGCGGGAGGAAATTAGGCGGCTAACTAATTCTGTCAAATCTGGGCGCGAAAGTAGCGCATAGAAGACGGACGGAGAGGCAGCGTGCCGCGGATCGAGGTCCGGTTCCACCCGGGCTACCCAAGCGGGCGTCGGCTTGCGACGCCCCACATCCCAAAGCGAAGGTATTCTCCTCGCTACTCACACCCGGCTACTTGCTACTTTTTCCACATTCCCCTTGGCAGACCGTGCCGGAGGGTTTTTCGTTTGGCTTTAATGTCCACACCCAAGCCAGGAGTTCTCGCGCTCGAAGACGGTTCTGTGTTCCGCGGCGTCGCGTTCGGTGCCGACGCTACGATCGCGGGCGAGTGCGTCTTCAACACCTCCATGACGGGCTACCAGGAGATCCTGACCGATCCTTCGTATTTCGGCCAGATTGTGACGATGACCGCCGTGCAAATCGGCAATTATGGGGTGAACAATGAGGACACCGAGGCCGCAACGCCCAAGTGTTCGGGTTTTGTGGTCCGCGAACTTTCGCCGGTCGTGAGCAACTGGCGCAGCACGCTCTCCCTGCACGATTACCTCAAAAAGCACGGTATTCCGGGGCTCAGTGAAATCGATACCCGCGCATTGACCAAGAAACTGCGGGTGACGGGTGCGATGAAAGCCTGCTTGAGCACCCTTCCCATCTCGGACGACGAAGCGGTCAAGCGGGCTCGGGAGTGGCAGGACATGGCGGGGGCTGACTACGTGAAGGATGTTTCCAGCAAAGTGCCCTACCTTTGGAATCCGGCGGACCCGACCAATCAGCCTTATTTTCCCGTCGGAACGACGATGAATGCCCCGGGCATCCCGCCGAAACATTTCCGCGTGGCCGCCTATGATTTTGGCGCCAAACACTCCATTTTCCGGAAACTGATTCGGCACGGCTTCGATGTCCAGGTGATGCCCGCCACCGCGACGGCCGAGCAGGTTCGCGAGCTCAAGCCGGACGCAGTCTTCCTTTCGAATGGGCCGGGCGATCCCGCCGCGCTCCCTTACATCCATAAGACCGTCACCTCACTCCTGCCCGAGTACCCCATTTTTGGTATCTGCTTGGGACATCAAATGGTTACTCACGCGTTGGGCGGCTCGACGTTCAAACTGAAGTTTGGTCATCGCGGCGGAAATCAACCGGTCAAGAACCTCGAAACCGGACGCGTATCGATCACCGCCCAGAATCACGGTTTCGCCACCGATCCGAAGTCGCTCGAAAAAAGCGGTGCAAAAGTGACCGAGATCAATCTGAACGATGGCACCGTCGAGGGGCTGCGCCACGAGGAACTCCCCGTTTTCAGCGTTCAATATCACCCGGAAGCGGCTCCCGGTCCGAATGACGCAGATCCGCTTTTCGTCGATTTCTACAAGATGGTCGAGGCCCGCAAAGCGGGGAAGATCTGAGGGTGACCGTCTAGAGCTAAGAGCCATAGCAACAGCAGTTGAGAGTTGAGCGTTGAAAGGCAGAGCTTCTGCTTCTCGGCTCTAGACTCCGCGTCGCGTCTGCGTCTAGAACTCAGCCCTGTTCCGGCTCTCAACTCTCAATTTTCCGTTTCGCCGTTACCCGAGCCATCGCTCGAATTTCACCGCGTCGTCCGGCGTATCGACGCCGATCGTGGGATCGTCGGTCAGCCCCACCGCGATATCGTAGCCGTTTTCCAGGACTCGCAGCTGCTCGAGCTTTTCAATCTGCTCCAGCTTGCCAACCGGTAGCGACGCGAATTTTTCAAGGAGGTCGGAGCGGTATGCGTACAGTCCGAGGTGTTTGTAGCAGAGATTCGCCTGCAACCACCCGTCCTCGACCTGCCCTTTCAGATCGCGCGCAAAGGGCACGGGCGAACGTGAAAAATAAAGGGCGCGTCCATCATTTCGAAGCACGACTTTTACCTGATTGGGGTTGGCGAAGTCCGCCGCGGCGGTGAAAGGGGTGGCCAGCGTGGCCATGGGCGTCCCGCGTGCGATGAGTTCCGCCAAAACCCGAAGCTGTTGTCCGGTCACCAAGGGTTCGTCGGCTTGAACGTTGACCACATAATCGGCTTTGACCTGTCGATTGGCTTCCGCGATTCGGTCCGTGCCGCTCTGGTGTTCGCGGGCGGTCATAATGGCCTGAAAGCCACGGGAAGTCACACAGTCGGCCAGGAGGGGGTGATCGACGGCGAAAGAAAGGGGGATTTCCGGTGCCTCCTTTGCGATCCGTTCCGCGACCCAGGCCAGCAAAGGCTTTCCTCTGATCAGGTGCAACAGCTTGCGAGGGAAGCGCGTAGATTCCAGGCGGCAGGGCACGATAATCGCTAACTTGGCCATGGTTAACGAAGCTGGCGGGCGGTTTTTGGGGTTGCAAGCCAGCCCCAGCCAGAAAGATTTGGGCCCCTCATTTAAGAATGGAAAAGAACGATACCGCGCCTGCCACCAAACAGTCCGTCAAGGAACTCGTGGTGCACAACAAGATGGGCATTCACGCGCGGCCTGCCGCAATGATCGTTCGCATCACCAATAAGTTCAAAGCCGATGTCTTTGTCGAAAAAGACGAGGAGCAGGTGAACGGCAAAAGCATCATGGGCTTGATGATGCTGGCTGCCGGCAAGGGGTCCAAGGTCAAGTTCATCGCCACCGGCGAGGATGGCCCGCAAATGCTGACCGAATTGGAGCAGCTCTTCGCGCGAAAGTTCGACGAGGCATAGATCGCCGCGCGCGGCTATTTCACTCTGGAGGTCGGGGTTTAGGGTTTGGAGTTGGAGCCCGGAAATCGTCGAAGCGCCCCCGTAGCGGCGAGCGCCAGCGAGTCGGGCAGCGCTGAGAGTTGCCCCTTTGGGGGAGTAGCCGATCCAGGCAGGACGACCACGCTGCCGCTACCCGTCTCAAATCTCAAATCGCCGCGAGCCCGCTCGCGGCTACCTGAGCCCAAAAAACTCGCGAGCCTTTTGCGTGCTGGCCGTGGCGACTTCGACGAGCGGCACACCGAAAACCCCGGCGGCAAATTCCGCGGTATGTCGCAGGTAAGCCGGTTCGTTCGGTTTGCCGCGGTGCGGCATGGGCGTGAGATAGGGAGCATCGGTCTCAAGCATGAAGCGGTCGAGGCCCTGCTTCCTTGCCGCTGCGCGGACGGCGTCTGCGGCTTTGTAGGTCAAGATTCCGGTAAAAGACCCATACCCCCCGCGACGCAGGAGTTCGTCCATGTCGGTCGGTGATTCGACGAAACAATGGAATACCACGCGTTGCCAATCCACTCCGCTGGCGTCGATCAGGGCGACGCATTCGGCGAACGCGCCGCGCGAATGAATCACCAAGGGGCATCCAAGGCGCTTCCCAAGCTCCAGCTGCGCGGCGAACGCCTGACGCTGCCAGCCGAAGATCCGCTCGGCTTCGGCCGCATCCTTGGGTAGATGGAAACGGTCCAGCCCCATTTCGCCCAGCGCCACCGGCCGTGGCGCAGGGGACGAGCCATGCCGCCAAAAGGGTTCGATTTGCTCAATCGCCACCGGCCAGGACTCGTCCACCGAGCACGGATGCAGCCCCACCGAAAAAGCGACCAGTCCCGCGTGCGCACGTGTCAGGTCCCGATAAAGAGACCAATCCTCCGGCGAGGTCCCGATTGTGATCATCGCCTCTACCCCCGCCTCCTGCGCGCGTGTCAATACACCGTCCAAAGCCCCGCCTCGGGCGAAGCTCTCCAGATGGGTGTGGGTGTCGATCAGCATTGAGGGAAGTAGCGAGTAGCGGGTAGCGAGTAGCGAGTAGAAAAACCACTCGCGCCGCCGGCGAGCAGCTGAGCGCCGGAGGATTGTTTTCATTGCGTGAAAGGTGGAACCCACCGTCCCGGCGGGTTTGATGACGTCGCCGGGTAGGTGATGTTGCCTGTGTCCCCGAAAACCTGCCGGGACGGCAGGTTCCACCTTTCGGGCCGTGGAATGGGCGAAAAGACTTCGTAGGAGGAGATAGAACCCAATCCGCCGCCTGCGTCTGTCTACTCGCTACTCACTACCCGCTCCTTTGGCATATCGCTCCCGCAGATACCGCAACAGGGGCCGCGGAGAAAGGGCTTCGCCGGTCGCGCGGTGAACCAAGGTGAGCGGGTCGTACCGCTTGCCGTGGGCGTGAATATTCTCCCGCAGCCAGCGCAGCAGCCACGAAAAATCGCCGCGAGCGAAATCATCCTCCAAGTTTGGGCGCAGCCGCAGAACGTGGTACCAAAATTGAGCGGCCATCATGTTTCCCAGGCAGTAGCTTGGAAAATAGCCGAAGGCGCCGTCGCTCCAATGGACGTCCTGGAGCACACCTTCGGCGTCGTTGGCGGGTGTCAGGCCGAGTAATTCCTGGCAGGCTTTATTCCAGGCGGCCGGCAGATCCGTCACCGCGAGACTCCCCTCGAAAAGCCGCTTCTCGAGTTCGAAGCGGAGGATAATGTGCAGATTGTAGGTGACCTCGTCGGCGTCGACTCGGATCAACGTCGGCTGTACGGCATTGATCGCGAGGTACAATTGCTCCGACGTCACTCCGGCCAGTTGATCGGAGAAGGCTTCGCGAAACTTAGGTTCGAAAAACCGCCAGAAACCCCGGCTGCGGGCGACTTGGTTTTCCCAAAGGCGGCTTTGCGATTCATGCACCCCCATGCCGGCGGCCTGCCCGAGAGCGGTCGAGTGCTGGTCGGCGGGGAGTCCCTGTTCGTAGAGGCCATGGCCCGTCTCATGGATCGAGCTAAACAGCGAATCAAGGGGGTTGTCGGGATCAAAACGTGTCGTCATGCGGACATCCGTCCCCGTCCCGGAACAAAATGGGTGGAGCGATACGTCGATGCGCCCGCGGCGGTAGTCGAAGCCAATCCGTTCGGTGACTTCCCGCAGGAAGGCCAATTGTTTGTCCACGGGGAAGTTCTTGAAGCGCTCCGTGGGCGCCTTTTCGGCTGTCGACACGATTTCGCGGACGAGCGGAACCAGGCCGATCTTCAGCTCCGAAAACAAGACGTCGATCGCGGCGGAGGTCATGCCGGGATCGTGCTTGTCGATCATGTAGTCGTAGGGCGCGTCGTCGTGACCCAAGTACGCCGCCTCGCGACGAGCGAGTTCGAGGTTCTTCGCGAGCACGGGCGCGTAGCTGGAGAAATCGGACGCGGCGCGGGCCGCTGCCCACGCGTGGTAGCCCCGGCTGCTTTGCGCTGCTTTCTCCTTCACGAAATCGGTGGGCAGGCGAGTGGCACGATGGTAATCCCGCCGAGCCCAGCGGAGAACGACGCGCTGGTCCGCCGAAAGCGACGTGCTCTGACTTTCCAGCTGCACCAGCAACTCTCCGATTCGCGGTTCGCTGAGCGCGGCGTGCTGCATTTCCGCCAAGACCGCTTGTTGTGCCGCCCGCTGGTCGGCACTCGCTCCCGGCAGATTAACCTGCTCGTCCCAGCCCAGGAGGTCGCTAATCGTGCCCAAGAGCTGGGCGCGGCGCAGTTTGCGGGTCAGTTCGGAAAGAGCGGCGTCCACGGACATGTGAGACAGACCTAAGTCCCCGAAGGGGCGGCAGCAAGGGGGGAGTGGGTAGAAGTCGCGCCTCGGCGCGTGGCGCGCTCACGGGAGGGAAGGAACTCCGTTGATTCGGATGTTTCCACCGCCGGCCCGCAGCGTAATGCGCGGACCGCCCTCGTTTAAATGTCCGACCAGCTTCGATGCGCCGACTTCGCCCTCGGCGATTTTTAAGTCCAGTTCCCGCGTTTTCACGGTCCCAAAACGGGACGCCTGGGCATCCAAAATACAGCGCGATCGCGCATCGACGCTGATCACGACGTCCCCGCCCGTCGCGCTCAAGGTCGATGGCTCAGTGATGGGATGCGCGAATGCGATTTTGACATCGGCCCCGTCGGCGTCCGCTTGCACGGTCGCGCGGGCGCTCTGAATCTCCAATGTCCCTCCGGCACCTTTCAACCGAGCTTTCCCCAGGGAACGTCCGACCAAAATATTCCCCGACCCGGTTTCGAGGGTGAGTGATTTGGTGCACGCCGTCACGGCGACGTCCCCTTGAAGGCTGGCGGCGTCCACACTGCCATCGATTTCTCCCGCGAAAATCGCACCCTTGCCGGTGCGAATCCGGAGATCGCCCTGGAGGTTCGTAATCGTGATGGGACCGTCGTTGGTAACGAGGTCCAGCCGACACCACGGCGGCACTTTGATCGTGTAACTCAAACCTACGGGGGGCGATTGCTCCCAGCTCCAGCGGACTACTTTCCTGTCCCGCGCGCGGACTATCACCTGCCTGTCGCGCTGCACCAGCGTCAGATCGAGGGCTTCGAGCAACCGATCCGCATCGCGATCGCTGGAAACGTCCATCGATTGTTTCACCACCACGTGGATTTCGCCATCCTCCGCCGCGCTGACGGCGATGGCGCCCTGATGGACGTCGACCTTGACGCCGGCGTGAGTGCCTGGGTTGAACCGGCGCTCAACCGTCCGTTCGATCAACGCGAAAGCGGCCGGGGCAGTCCACGACAACGCAATGAGAAGAAGGGGAAGGGCGCGCTTTGATACGCTCACCTCCCACAGCTCGCAGGAAATTGCGCTGACGCAAGAGCAACCCGCGGCGGCGAGGGCAATCCTTGCGGGGCCCCGGGGATGCGTTCGTCAGTTACTCGCGATTCGAATGTTGCCGCCCGAGGACCTGAGTTTTACCGTCGGCCCCCCGCCGTTTACGGCGCCGCTTAAACGTCCTCGCGAGGTACGTGTCTCCGTCATGCTCGTAAGTTTTAGTTGCGCTGCCTCGATCCAGCCGTGGCCGGTACGCGCTTCCAATTCGAAAGCGGCCGCGGGATCGACCGAGAGGCGCACGTTGCCGCCGGAGGTAGAAAGTTCACAGTCACCCGCGAGTTTTCCCGTGATGGCAGCCTCAATACTGCCGCCGGAAGTCTTTGCATGCAGTTTGTGCGTCGCGGAGCGAATGGAAATATTGCCGCCAGAGGTGGAGAGTTCGGCTTCCGCGTTGACGTTGCCCACGCGAATATTGCCGCCGGAGGTGTTGAGTTTCACCGGGCGCTCCGCGTTTTCGAGCGAGATGTTCCCGCCCGAAGTATGAACGTCCACCGATCCCTCGATTGAGCCTACTCTGATGTGCCCGCCCGAGGTCCGGGCTTGAACGTTTCCCTTGAGGTCGCCGACGTCGATATGTCCGCCGGATGTGCGCAGATTTGCATGGAATTCGCGGGGCACCGAAACCTCGAGATCCACATTTACCGGAGGCCAGTTCTTGAACCGCGAGCTCACGCCCTCCCGAGGATAAGCTGCCGTGGCCGAGACGTCGTTTCCCTGCTGATCGAAGCTCAACGAAAGCTTCTTTTGAATCTCGTCCGCTTCAGCGTCGTCGTCGGTTTTGAAACGCAGTTTCGCGACTATTCTGACTTCGTTCGTGTCAGCGGAGTTGACCTTGAGGTGCCCTCCCTGCGTGTGGAGGTTGAGCTGACCGCCCACTTGGACAGTAAACGTTTTTTCGACCTGACGTTCGATGCCAGCCGAAGCGATAAACGGCAGCGCAAAAAGCACGCCGGGTAGGAGAACAGGGTGGAGTTTCATGGTAGAGCGGTCTCAAGGAGGTATAACCCGCGCCGCCCTGAAAGGTTACAGCCCTTGGGCGCCTCGGCGAGCCGGGGGGGGCCACTTCAGTTCATCGTTCTCGTACTCGTGCTCCTACTCGTTCTCGCCCCCACGTCTTCCGCAGCTCTTTGACGAAGCCTCTCTAGATCGGCGACATAGAGTCGAGAACGAGTAGGAGTATGGAGTACGAGAACGATGGCCCCCGAGGCGTGGCGTGGGAAAACGCCCCCCCCTTTCCGAAACCTACACCTTTGCGCTATTGTCGCACTTGTAGTGCACCATCGACCGCCGAAGGGCATGCGCGCGCAGAGCGGCATCTTTTTTCCCATCGCGGCGTTCGATATTGAAGCGGAGGTTCGCGGAGTTCGCCTCCGCCTCTTCTGTCTCGGCCGCGGTCGCGATGAGAAGCAGTGTCTCTGCCTTCACCGGCAGGCGGTTCCCGGGAAAACCCACGAATTGGGAGAGCCAGCGCAAGGTGGCGTCGAAAGGTTTCAGGGCGGCATCGCTCATCCGACCCATGATGCCGAAGCGCTGTCAGAGGTCAAAGGTTCGCTGCATCGCGCTCACGGAGGCTCCGACCGCGACTTCCAAGGGGGATAGCAGATCGCCTCGTGCCACCTCCTGCCGACGTTCTCGGGCTGTCCTTGTGCTTATCGACGCGCGCGTTGCGTGAAGGCTTTCTCCCAAACGGCCTCTTTGAAACCCAGCAAGTGGATATCGGATCCAATCACAAACGGCCGCTTCACCAGCCTCCCATTGGACGCCAGCAGCGCCAGTGCTTCGCCGGGCGACAACCCTGGCATTTTCGATTTCAGGCCGAGCGCGCGGTACTCGTCGCCCGACGCGTTGAAGAGGCGCGTGATCTGTCCCTCGAAGGCCGCGAGCATGGCGCGTAGTTCAGTGAGGTTCGGAGGGGTTTCCCGGATCGGCCTTTCCTTGAAAGGAATTTCTCGAGCCTTGAGCCACTTCGTCGCGTCGCGACAGGTACTGCAGTTCGCGTACGTGTAAATTGTCAGGTCGTGATCCATCCCCCGAAGATTGGCAGAGTCGGCCGGTTGGCTAGAAAAAAGCCCCGGTGCCTTCGAAACATCGGGGCGAATGCGTAACCTGCGGATGCGTTACAGAACCTCGGGAGGAATTCCTACAACGGGGATCGAAAGGTAGGGCAGGCCTCTGGACTCGCCGTCATGGCATTAAAAACGCCTGTTCTGGCGCGGCGCCTCTCTCTTCGAAGGGCGGTCCTGGGTTCCCGCCCCTACCTTGCGATCCGTTTTCGGCACTTCCTTAAGGATTACGCGGCGGGGTCGAGGTGTCGCGATCGGAGGTCGAACTTGCGCTCGGATCGGCGGGGAGGACGGAGCCCGAGTTCAGGTTGCTGCCCGAGGCCGCATAGGCGTTCGAGAGCGCGGTGGCATAGGCGGCGTAGTCGGCCGCCAGAGCGGCGCGCGCCGATTCCCAGGTATCAGCCGTTGCATTACGGGCGTTGCGGAGGCTGCGCTTCAACTGCTGCTCGGCCTGCTTGAGGGAGTCGCGGGCGGCATCGACGGTCGTCTCGGCGCCGCTGTTGGCCTTGCGCTTGATCATGCGCGACGACTCCTCGACCCGTTGTTCGATTTCACTGACCAACTGCTTTTGCGACTCGATCGGTTGCGTTTGGATGGCGTGGACAGTCGCGGTGGCGTCAGCTCCGGTGGTTATGCCCGTGCCGGATGTCTGCGGGAGTATCGTGCCTTCGCTACTGTAGCTGCGTGGCGTGCGATTCTCGCGAGTGTCGCGGGCGGTGCCTTGGGTCTGAGATTTGCCGGTCGAATCGCTTGCATGCGGGTTGGCGGTGGGGTCCGTGCTTGGCGGGACACCGGCGGTGCTGTTGGCGTTGCGGCCTTCCGTGGTGCCGCGCGGTGTGGTGGTTGTCGCCGGCTCGGACGTGCGACGGTCTGTTCTGGAGGGGGAAGCCGACGATTGTGCGGAGGCGACGCCGCCGGTAAGCAGTGAGGCGACGGTAAGGACCGAGAGATAACGTGGGAGGTTTTTCATAGAATGATTTTCTGTAGTTGGGTTAAATGCCAGGATGGCATTCTTGTTCTCGCGTACCGCGTGCCAACGCGCCGGGCCTTTATAGCCCCTAGGCACAGAGACGGCTCGCGCAAATTCAGAGCATTGTCTGCCCGTTTGCTCCTTGCGAAAAGCACGACACACGCGGTGCCAGGTTCGCAACCTGCAGCGCGCTCGTCCGGCGGGCAAGTGGGCTCTGTCGTCCGCTCGCGTCAGTCCCGCACAGCGACGGTGCCGGGACGGGGGAGCAGATGAATATATTGGTTCGTGCGATTGTTCCGAACCGTCTTGAACCTCGCAGAGAGTGGGAAGTGCTCGGAGAATCCGCGGCCGATGCCGGTGAAGCTCCAGCGGTAGGGCTCGCCGATATCGGTCACGTTTAAGCCTTCGAACGCCCCCACGGCGAACGAATTGTCGACATACTGGATGCCGCAAAAATCGTACAAGCCGCGCGAGAGCATCATTTGCATAAAAGTCCCCCACGTGCCGCGAAACACTTCGCTGCCGCGCTGACTATGGGGAACTTCGTACCATAGGTTGTAGAGGTCGGCGGAGGAGCCGCGGAGAAGGATTTCCTCGTTTTGCACGCGTAGCACATCGTTCAATGCCGTCCGCCTCCAACCGAATCGGACTTTCTGATCGTGGAAGCTGTTGAAGTCTCCGCCCAGGATGACATCGGCGTTGGGATTGGCCGAAAAAATATCGTCCAAACGCTGGCGCAGCGCTTTGGCCGCGTCCACCCGCAGCCGTTCGGCGCGTGGGTCGGTTGGGTCGCCCTTCCAGTGATTGTTAAAAAGGTACAGTGGGTATCCATCCACTTCTACTTGCACTTCGAGAATCGCGGGTGCGTTCGGAATGGGGTACGTGCGCACCGCTCCCACGGGAAAACGGGTGAAAACCACATTTATGTGTGTCACGTAGCGGCGGTCGTCCTGCCTTGGGGCATCGTCGGCCGCGACGGCCTGATACCCCTTCAATCCGCGATCCTCAAAGGCTTTCAAGAGCAACGCTTCGACGGGCAGCTTGGCGATATCGCGATTAAAATCGTCGCCTAACATGTCCTTTATGCGGGTCCCGGCAAAACTCTTCAGCATGCCTTCGTGATCGAAGAGGTACTGATCCGCTCCGAAATCGCGCTCCAATTCCTGGAAGAGAATGATGTCGGGCCCGCGCCCATATTCGAATTGGGCGGCGATCGACGCGATATTGTTGAGTTTGGTCAGGAGATGCGTTCGCGAATAGCGGGCCGGGCTGTAGTCGGACGAAGTCGTCTTGCCATCCGCCCCGGTGAGATTTTCCACGTTATAGACGAGCACCGTAAAATCCCGCGCCATTGCCGATGCGGCAAGGAGGGCGCAAGCGATAACGGCGAAAGGAAGGCGCATGGTGCGATACGAGGGAAGACGCAGCCGCGGCCCGGCGGTTTCGAGCCACGCCAGCGGACTACCCTCGTAGATTCGGCTGCACCCAGGCTTTCGCGAGGGAAGAGCCCCCCGCGGTGCGATTCTGACGAATATTTAACGCGCGGATTGCCGAAACCCGGCCCCGGGGGAAAACTGCGGCAAGAGGCGGAACCTGCGTCCAGGCAGGTTGGCTCGACTACCGCGTCCCTAGCGATTGACGCGCAGCAGCCCGCCGGGACAGCGGGCTCCACCTCGGATGGACCGCGGCCTTACTTCGCTGCTGGGTTCGGCACCGTGCCGGCGCGGATGAGCACCATCGATTCCGGTTTCAAATACTTCTTTACGGCGCCGTTGACCTGCTCGGGGGTCAGTGCCGCGACTTTCTGCGGATATTGGTCCATCCACGAAAGGTCGAAACCGCGCTGCACGGTCACGAGCAGCTGGTCCGCCAGCCCCCCGGTCGTGGCAAGGTTGACCTTAAACGAGCCGATCAGATTGCTCTTCCGCCGTTCGAGCTCCTCGGGCGTCACGCCTTGCTCGTACCACGATTGCAATTGGCGGTGGGTGGAAGCGAGGCCCTTGTCCAGAAGGGCCGGTGCAAAGGTGGCCGTAATGCGCCAATCGCCATCGAAGTAGGTGTCATTCGCAAGCGACGATGAAATGCCGTAGGTGAGGCCTTCCTTGTCGCGCACATTCGCCATCAGCCGGCCGGTGAAGCCGCTGCCGAGAATCGCCGTCGCGACGCGCAGGGGCAGGTATTCCGGATCCGAATACTTAAGCTTAGTGGGTTGTCCCAGCACCACGCTCACGCTCGGTTTGTCCGGCATGAAGACCGTCTGTTCCTTGGGGGCGTCAACGCTCGTGACGCGGCTCGCGGCGGGCACTGGCTTCCCGCCGGTCCAGCCCGCAAAGCTCTTTCCGACCTCGGCTTTGATTTGGGCGGGATCCAGGTCTCCCACCGTCACCAGCGTGAAATGCGCCGGTCCATAATGCGAGGCATGGAAAGCCTTGATTTGATCCAGGGTGGCGCTTTCCACCGCGGCGAGCATCGCGTCGCTTCCGGGCTGGTGATTCGGGTGTCCGACGGGATAAGCAACGCGCCCAAACGCCTCGCGCGCGCGGTAGTCGGGGCTTTCCAGGGCGCGTTTCAAGCTCCCCGCGATCTGCTTTTTGATTTTTTCGAATTCCTCCGCGCTGAACGCGGGGGTGCGGAGCTGCTCCGCCAGGAGGGAAATCACCAGCGGCACGTCTTTTCGGAGAGATTGGCCTGAAATATAGAGGACGTCGTTGCGAACGGAGAAGGTCAGGCTCGCTCCGACGCTTTCCAGCTTCTGCGAGATCGCGAATTTATCCTGGTTGACCGTTCCCTTGTCGAGCAATGCGCCGGTAAGCGTGGCGATGGCGATGTTTTCACGAGGGCTGGCGACGTCTCCGACGGGAATGGAACCCCGGAAGGTGACCACGTCCTTCACTCCGGTGCGATAGATCACGAGATCGATATCGTTGATTCGCGCGCGCTGAACCTTGCTGGCGATGTCGGTGGTTCCGCCGCTTGGAGCCGCCGGGGGGGCTTTCAGGTCTGCGGACGGCGTCTGGAGGAGCGGTCCCGTCGCATCGAGGGCCGGAGCGCGGTAGTAATAAGGACCATCCGCCGGGCGCTCGTCCTCTCGGCCGGTTTTTCCCGCGCTCTTGGGCGGAGCCGCAGGGCCTCCCTCGGCCACGATTGGCGTGAACCAACCCGTGGTGCTGTGATCTTCGATCAAATAGGTGCTGGTCACCCGCTTGATGTCCGCCGCGGTGACCTGTTTGATCTTGTCTTCGAGATTGTAGTAAAGGGTCCAATCCCCGGCGGCGATGCACTCGTTGAGATTGCCCGCGATGGCGAACGAGCCGTCTCGCTCGAAGGCGGCGTCGGCGAGAAGCTTGCTGATCGCCGTCGCGACTTCGACCTCGGTCACCCCGTCTTTTTTGATTCGGTCGATCTCGGCCAGCATGATCTTCTCGACTTCTTCATGCTTCGACCCCGGGGTCATCAACGCAAACGTGATGTAGAGCGAGGGATCGCGATTGAAGCCGAGGAAAGGGGAGACGCTCGTCGTGAGGTTTTTGTCCGTGAGCGCGCGATACATGCGGCTGTTTTTACCGTCCGTCAGAATGTTGCTGAGCACGCTCAACGCCGGATAGTCGGCGTGGGTCGCCGCCGGCACCTTGTAGCCGATTCCGACCACGCCCAACTGGCCGGACCGTTTCACGCCCACGCGGCGCGGCGCCGTCTGATTGGGTTCCTCGGTGTAGACCTGAGGGATTTCTTTGGGAGCCCGCGGGATCACACCGTAAAACTTTTTGATCAGGCTCAAGGCCTCCTCGGTCTTGAAATCGCCGATCACGGACACGGTCGAATTGTCCGGCCAATAGAACGTGTCGTAGAATTCGCGAAGTTTCGCGATCGATACCTTCTCGATATCGCTGCGCCAGCCGATCGTGCTGTGGTGATAGGGATGCGCGACATAAGCGGCCTGGAAGATTTCCTTGATCAAGGATTGGATCGGACTGTTCTCGCCCCGCTCGAACTCGTTGCGCACGACGGTCATCTCGGGTTTGCGATCCTCTTCCTTCAACAGCAGATTCCGCATGCGATCCGCCTCGAGTTCGACCGCGAGGGCCAGATGGCTGCTGTCGATGTTCTCGTAGTAGTTCGTTCGGTCGAGCCAGGTGGTGGCATTGTAGACCGCACCCGTTTTTTCCAGCAACTGGTCTACGCCGGTACCGTTCGCGCGGAGGAATTTTGGCGTTCCTTTGAACATCAAATGTTCGAGCAGGTGGGTGGCCCCGGTGGTGCCTGTGACTTCGTTCCGCGAGCCCACCCGGTAGGTGACCATAAACGTGAGCACGGGGGCGGAATGTTCCGGCATGAGCAGGATCTGCAGCCCGTTTGATTCAAGGGTGTACTCGGCGATGCCGCCGACGGATTTGACGTACTTCACCCCTTCGATGGTCGGGGGCGCGGAGAGGGCCTCTGCTCCGAAGGCAATGAGGGGAAGAAGAGCGAAACCGAGAAACAGGCGAGATACGTTCATAAGGATGTTACACCGATTTGCAGAAAACGTTGCGGCGACTGGCTAAGAAGATGCGGCCGGTCTAAAAACAGCCAAAACGGGACGCGGTTTCCCGACAAAGGTCAATTCTGACCCGCGTGGACCGTCTGGCGGCCAGGCAGGATAGTGAACCACTCATTAGATTTCACCAATGGGCGAAATCTTTGAAGCGCAGCTGGGGCTCATCGCCTTCGCTTATATTCTTGAGGGTCTGTTTATCGCAGACATCGACCCGCGATTAGCCGAAGCTTCAGATTGAAGATTTGCCCATTGGTGAAATCCCATCAGTGGTCTCCTCGCGGAATCTGAATGGGCTGGGGCGCGATCGCCGACGACTTTATCGATCCCGCTCAAGCCCTCCCGCTGGCTTATCGTTCTGCGGAAAAGGGGCGATTTGGGATTTCCGAAGCCAGCTTGATCCGTTCGGTTTCGATTTGACGGCGCTCGATGTCGGCCAGGGTGGGTTCGAGCTCGGAATCGGTGACGAAATGCGATTCCGCGTACTTGAGCAGGGCGCCCCATTGCTCGCGCAATCGTTTCTCCGCGATTTGGGCCTGTTCCTCCCCGGCTACGCGCGCCATCGCGCTCAAGGTTTCCAGACTGGGCTGCCGATATTCCAGGTACTCGGCCAGGACTTCATCGGCCTGCTTGTCCGCGTCCAGGGGCGTTTGGTTGTAGAAGGTATCGACGCGCTGAATACTGTCCCAGGCCTCGAGGACAGGCAGGCGGATTTCGGCGTAAGCGCCTTCGGCGACGAAGGCGGCGTGCTCGGCGGCGATCTGGTTTACCTGAGCGATGGCTTGCTCGAGCTCGCCGGCGGCCTTGCGCGTTTCGGTCAGGCGCCAGGTCGAGTCTCCCGAATGGCGGGAGCGGCCCTGCGCGGCGTCGGAAGCGAAGGCATTCTTGACGTTTTTCACATCGCGGACGAACGCGCGCAAACGGTCCGTGATGACGCCATGGCCGGCCAGCCAGTGGCCGTGGAGTCGCATGGCTTGCAGTCCTTGCTTGTAGACCGGATCGACGCGGCCGAGATGGTCGATCAAAGCGGCGCGAAGATAGGGATGGAGTCGTTCGCGAGCGGAGGCCACGCGGGTGAGCATTCCGTCGATCGTCTGGATTTGGGTGTCGATGGACAGAAGGGACGCCGTGTATTCGTCGCGGTGCTTCTTTGTACCCAAGAATCCAAGGGGAGGGCGCTGCGCACGGATCGTATCCTGCCGTGTGAGGCAGTCGTTGCGGGCATCTTCCAGCACCTGTTTGGCCATTGAAAGATTCGCTTCGTCGCGGAGCAACGCGGTGGTGGCGGCCGGGATGTCGGCCAACAATGTCCCATCGGGGATGCAGGCAGCAAGGTCCAGGGTCATGGAATTGAGTGCCAAGAAATTGGGAATAAGCAAATTAGGCTATTCCCTGACGGTTGGCAGGCGAGACGTAGATTCCAGCTCGATGAAAGCACTGACTTCACAACCCTTTATCGGCTCGAAAGCGCCGCAGGTTAAGGGCGCGCCACGGGGCTGCTCGGAACGGGAGAATTCGAGAAAGCCGCGCGCATTAGCCGTTAGCAGCTAGACACATAGGCACCGCCCAGCCGGAGCGAGCCTGCCTTTTATCCGCGTCGAATTTCGGAGCCCTGGAATCGAATCTGGATTCGGTAGACCTTCTTGATCCGGCACTTAATAGCCCCGGTTGTCAGGTCCACCCGTTCGGGCACCTCGATGCGGTGCAGATCGACGACGGCGTGATAGCCGCGTTCCGAAAAAATATCGATCAGCATCGCGAGGGCGAGCGGCTGATCCAGGACCGGCTCCTCGGTATTCACCAGGGCGACCCCGGAAATGGCGTGGCGGAGGACGATGGGAATGACCTTCTTCTCGACGAACGTGACGACGCGGGCGAAGAGGTCGCCGTGCTCGAGCTCATAACTGTCGAGCCGTTTGACCAAATCCTGCCGGGCATGAATGATGATTTCGCTCGCAACCGGCAAGCTGCGCAGCCGGTCGTGGGTGCGCGGGTCGAGTTCGAGCGAACTCTGGTATTGGAGCTCCTTGAGGATGTTTTGCTCAACCTCCTCGATCGTGCCCTGCGCGTTGATGAAGTGATAATAAAATATTTCCTTCAGCGACTGAAGCGCTGCCCACGTCTGCTCCTTGAACACCCGGTAGCGGCGTTGCGCCAACGCTTCGTCATAGTCCGTGGGGCGTTCTTCCAGCAGTTCGCCTATGCCGGTGCGCCGGACTTCTTCGTTATGTTCTCGGACTTGGCGTCCGCGTTTCAGCTGGCGCGCCACGCTTTCCCTTTCGTCCACGAAGAGCACCATGGCGTGGATCGTCGGCTGGCGGAAATGAATCCCCAATGGCGTTTGGTAAAACTCCCGTCGCAACTGGAGAATGCGATCGACGAGGAGCTTCAGACACTCGACCTGGACCTTCGTGCGCGGGAATCCGTCGAGAATGACACCATCGCGAAAATCTTCGCCGAGCAGCTGCCGGAACAGGAGATTGATGACCTCGCGGTCTCCCACCATCCCGCCGGCGTTCTTGATCCGCTGTGCCTCGGGGGAATCGAGGAGTGCGCTGATGACGATGGGGGGGCAGGTCAGACCTCGCGCCTTGCCGATGAACGAGGTGTTGGTGCCTTTGCCCGCGCCCGGTGCGCCGCCCAACAGGATCAACTCTTTGGGGAACCGGAGGTTCTCCCGGCCAAAGTCGGTTTCCAGATCCTGCCAGACCGATTCGAAAATGATCTGGGCGTCTTTGATCTCGAGGTCCGTCAACTTCGCGGCGGAATTGGTCGATGTGGGAATCGAGGGCGTCGTGAGCGAAGTCGGGATTTTGGTGGCGAGCGGACCGTTCATGGTTGGGTGCGGAACACGATAGAACGTTTCCGTCGAACTATTCGACACCAGAAATTGCCTTCGGTTGGTCCGCGATTGCCGACGGGAATACCAAAGAGCTTCGAACGTCGTATCTTACGCTCTGCCCGGCGGTGAGATACGGGAGAGACTACCGCGTCCTATCCGCTAATAAATGGACTGCCCCCGCGGACCACGAACCCTTACTTCGAATCCGGCTTCGCAATTTGCGGCATCAGCTGTTCCAGCTTGAGGCTGGGAGGAGGCGGACTTGCATCCACCAATTCCAGCAGCTTTGAACGACGCGCGACGAGCAGTGAATGGACGGCGGCCCGTTGTTCGGAATTGAGATTCAACTCAAAGCTCAATTTCTCCAGGGTGCTCGGGATCAGAACGATCGGCACGAGGGAATCGATGCCGTCGTGCCGCGATTTACGGCGCTTGTCCCCAGAAGAAGCTTCATTCGCGGCAGGGCGTTCGGTCATGCACTTCAATTTTTCCTTTTGCGCGGCCGACAGCAGCGCCTCCAAGCTCGAACGAAACTCGATTTTGATCGGTTCGACCTTCTTGCGAAAGGCTTCGACCTCCGGCTTCAACGAATCGATCTGGCGTTTGAGCGCATCAGCGGAGTTCGCGGTAGACCGGGCCTGAACGCTCGCGGCGGCCGTCGCTTGAATCGGCATGTCGCGAAACTCGCTCAGAACCTCTGTCGGCGGCGCCGGCGGCAAATCGGTCCGCGTCCGTTGTATCCACATCCCTGCCGTGAGCCCGGCAGTAAAAACGAGGATTGTGCCCAAGGCGGATAGAAGAAGCTTTTTCATTAGAGCGGATCAAGACTAGCGACCTGCATGGAAATCTCCTGCCACTCCGCGAGACGCTGCTCGGCGATCGCTTGATTGTTTTGCAGATGGAAGACGACCACCGCCAGGAGACAGCAAGCGGCCGTCAGGGTCGATATGCCGGCCGGCGAGAGGAGAAGGGACGCGAATCGGCCACGCGGGGGCGTTTGTCGCGCGGCGCGGAGGACATCATCGGCAAAGCTGCCAGGCAGCTGGCTGGCTGCATGACTGCGGAGTTGCTCCCAGGCGTTGGAACTAAATTGCATGTTCGTAGTGGTACCTGAGTTGTTCGCGGGCGCGGTGAAGGCGGGCTTTGAGCGCGACCACGCTGATGCCGACACTTTCGGCCATCTCGTTCTGGCTGTATCCCTCCTGCGCGAGCGCCAGCAACGCGCGATCCTTAGGCTTCAGCTGGTCCAACGCGTGTCGCAGGGCGTCGAGCTCCTCCGAGTCGACAGAGGTCGGAACTTCCGCAATTTCGGCGTGTTCGTCGGTCTCGAGTGGGGAAAAGAATTTTTGCCACCGCTGCCGACGGATGTGGTCGATGCACGCATTCCGCGCCAGACGGAAAAGCCAGGCTTCGAATTGGGCCGGCTGATCGAGACGTGGAAGTGCGCGAATCATTTTAATGAATACGGTTTGGGCGAGATCTTCGACGGAGTCACTGCGGCCCGTGATGGTGTAGATAAATCCGGCAACTCGGTGTTGATAGCTGAGGATGAGCGATCGCTGGGCGTCCTCGCGTCCTTGTTGAGCCTGACGAACCAGCTCCGTCAACGGCGGGGTCTCGGTAATTTCCATGCGCGTGCATTGCTGTGACGGGCCTGACGCAGGCGGCGCAGTAAAGTTGCGCGAGTGGGGTTTCGAATCTCTTGCAATCTGCGGGGAATCGGTGGAGTCGCAGCCTGCAACTTGCACGTTCTTCCTCGCTGTCCCGGGGGAGGAAGCATCGGGTTTTCCATCTAAGCCGTTTTGATCTAGTCGGTTAGGCGTCATTCTGCAGGAATTGGCACGGCGGACGCAAAGGAAGGAAGCACTACTAAGAGAATAAACCCGCCGACTTCAACGCTGTCTCCCATGAACCCTACCGCATTCCGTCGCCGTATGCAACTTCCGCAAATCGGGCGGAAGTGCGAGCGATGTTTCGGCAGCTCGCCTCCTTCCGGAGCGGGCTCGGCGGCGCCTCAAACCCTCCAACGCGCACGGCCATGATCAATTGGACTATCTCGTTTTTCCTTCTGGCGTTCGTGTCGTTATTTTTTTCCACGCTCGGAACCGACGCACCGTTCGCGAGTCTTGTGGGACGTATTCTCGCGGCTAGTTTCCTGATATTGGCGGTTGCAATGTTCGGGATGTATCTTAAACATCGTCATCGCCATCCCGGTTCGAATTAGCGGGCGAGACCGGTTCTTTGGGACTCCTTTTCTGTGATTTTTTCAATTCCCGGAGGTGTAACTTCCGGGATTGTTAGTTGAAGCTGGACCTGGCGGGGTCGCCTTGCGCGGCCCCGCCTTGGCTTTTTATGGGATCGGGCCTTGCACCTTTTGCTGGTTGATGAGCACGATTCCCTTTTGTCGAACACCATGCGCGTTTTGATTGTTGATGATGAACCAAGCATTCGCAAAACCACGTCGGTGGCGGTCGAGACAATGGGTCACGAAGTGGTTGCGGCTCCGAACGGCTTGCGCGCACTGAAGCTGTTGGAGGAAACCCCCTGCGATGTCTGTTTCCTGGACGTCAATCTCGGGACGGAAGACGGACTGAGCGTCCTGGACAAGATTCTCAAGGCACAGCCCACGATCGTGGTGGTGATGTTCACCGCGTACGCCAGCATCAGCACCGCCGTGGACGCCATGCGGCGGGGCGCGTTCGATTTTATTCCGAAGCCCTTTACGCCGGATCAGATTCGGCAGGTCTTGGACAAGATCGCGCGCACGCGGAAACTCGAGCAGCGCGTGCAGCAGCTCGAATCGCAGTTGATCGAGGAGTCCCCTGAGCTGGATCTGTCTTCCAATGAGCCAACGATGCAGCGCACGCTGCAGATCGCCTTTAAAGCGGCCGAAACTCCGGCCAATATTCTGATCCTCGGTCCGAGTGGCACGGGAAAAAGCGTTCTCGCGCGCGAGATCCACAAACGGAGCGCGCAGAGAGACAACGCCTTTGTGACGGTCAACTGCCCGAGTCTTTCCCGCGAGCTGCTCGAAAGCGAGCTGTTCGGCCACGTCAAGGGCTCGTTCACCGGCGCGGTGGGCGACACGCTCGGAAAGGTGGCGGCGGCCGATGGAGGCACGCTTTTCCTCGACGAAATCGGCGAGCTTCCGCTCGAGATTCAGCCCAAGCTTCTCCGGCTGCTCCAGGAGCGTGAATACGAGCGGGTAGGCGAACCCAAGATCCGCAAGGCCAACGTGCGTGTCGTGGCCGCCACCAATCGCAATCTCGCCGAGGAGGTAAAGGCCGGAAAATTCCGCGAAGATCTCTTCTATCGGTTAAACGTGATCAACATTACCCTGCCCGGACTCAAAGATCGGCCGGCGGATTTGTTGAAGCTGGCCGAAAACTACCGGGAGTTCTTTGCCGCGCGCATCGCGAAGAAGATCACCGCGTATTCGCCCCGCGTGCGCGATGCGTTCGTTCAGTACGGCTGGCCCGGCAACTTGCGCGAACTGCGCAACGTGGTCGAACGCGCCGTCATCCTGGCTCCCGGCGAAACGATCGATCTCGAGGACCTACCGGACGAATTCGCCCAGCGTTCGGATTCCACCATATCGGTTGGCGCGCGCGTCACTCTCGACGAACTGGAGGCGGAGCATATCCGCCGGGTCCTGGCCACGGCCCGCAACCTCGACGATGCGGCCCGCACCCTCGGCATCGATCCGGCGACGCTGTACCGCAAACGTCAAAAGCTGGGTATGTTGTGAAGCGCCGACCGAGCTAGACGATGCTTCGCGGCGTCCCGGCCTCCTGGGCCGCACCGTCGGCTTCCCCGCTCTCTCCTCGACACTTGGCCGCCGATCTCTAACTTCTTCCCTCGGTCGAAGCGAACCGACGCTCGCTTAGGATCGATTCTCTTGCGGTATTCACCTTCCGGAACTCCGGCCACCCTATGCTTCGCACGCGGCTTTATCTTGGACTTCTGCCGCTTCTGCTCCTGTTCATCGTCGTGGGCATGGCGGCAATGCTGATCTGTCGCGAGCTCGCCCAGTCGATTGAGGTAAAGCTCAACGCCAGCTATCGCCTGATGATCGGCACCTACGAAATGCGCGATGCGGCGCACGGCATGACGACGGCGATTCAGCAGGCGCAGAGCGGCCGCGTGCTGGAGGCCAAGCCGACGTTCCTCGAATACCGCGGTCGTTTTCACAAGGCGCTGATGGATCAGTCGTTCGTCTCCGCGGGGACGGACCGCGCGGCCGAGGTCGAAAAAGTGGCTGCGGCCTTCGACCGGCTGACCAGTTTCGGCGACGCCATTTTCGAGCGGGGCGCGGCCGCGACGCTGACGGCCTACAACGAGACATTCCTGGCCCGGTTCCACACGCTCAATTCTCTGGAGGAGATCACGCGGAGGGATCACGAGTCGCTCAAAGCTGAAGCGCAGCGCGTCAGCGCATTGGTGAAGACCAGCGTGAACGTCATCGCCGCCGCCATGGCCGGCGGAATTCTCCTGTCGCTTTTTCTTTCCTACCGCCTCGCGCGCTCGCTCCTGCGCCCGGTCCAAACGCTCACGGCCTACGCCGCCGCGCTCGGGGATGGAAAACTCGATCGGGAGGTTCCAGTCACCTCCCGCGACGAGATCGGTGAACTCGCGCAGACGTTCAACACGATGGGAGCGAAGCTTCGAGCTTACCGCGACGCCACGACAGCCAAGGTGATGCGCGCCCAGCGCACGATGGAGGCCACGCTGACCTCGACGCCGGATCCCCTGTTTGTCGTGAACCGGGACGGGGCTCACGAAGTGAGAAATCCCGCGGCCGAGCAACTGGCCGCGACACCCGAGTTTGCCGAAGGTTTTCCCCCGGAGATCACCGAGCGCCTGCAGCAGGTCCTCGCGACGGGCCAGCACTACCTGCCCACGGACTACGACCAAATCTTCACGGTTCGCATCGGGCGCCAGGACCGGCACTACCTGCCGCGCATTCTTGCGATCGGCGACGAACTCACCGGGTTCGGCGGCGCGGCGATGATTCTCCAGGATGTCACCAAATTCCGGCTCCTCGACGATGCCAAAAGCAATTTGGTGGGCACGGTGAGCCACGAACTCAAGACGCCGCTTACCAGTTTGCGCATGGCGGTCTACCTGTTGCTGGAGCAGAATGTGGGTCAACTCTCGCCCCGCCAGCGCGACTTGCTCGAAACCGCTCGCGACGATGCCGATCGGCTGCTTCGCATTCTCAACGATCTGCTCGATCTCGCGCGACTCGAAGGGGGTGTCTCTTCGCTGGCCTACCGGGAGGTATCGATCCCGGCGATGCTCGACGAAATGGTGCGCGAAATGAAGCCCATCATGGAGACGGCGTCGCAGACCGCCTCCATCGAAATCACACCAGGATTAGAGAACATCCAGGTGGATCCCGACCGGCTGCGACACGTCTTCATCAACCTCCTCGCCAACGCTTCGAAATACTCGCCTCCTGAAAGCGTCATAGTCCTCTATGCCCGACCGGATTCGAGCGGTTTTATCCGCTTCGGAGTCCGAGATCGGGGGCCCGGTATTCCGGAGGAGAACCTCCCTTACATCTTCGAACGTTTTTATCGCGCGCCCAACCAAACGCGAAAAGGCGTGGGCCTCGGTCTCACGATTGCGCGCGAGATCGTGATCGCTCACGGCGGAACGATCGCGTGCAGCAGCAAGGTCGGGCAGGGCAGCGATTTCTACTTCCTCCTGCCTCTGGCGCCGGCGCCGCGGACTTCCGCGCCGGCTCCCGAAGTGGCTGTCGCGGCGCGGTAACGCCATTTTGACCGAATCTCTGATTAAGGTAAGGGCGAAGCCGCAGAGGGCGGGGGCTTCCTGTGCATTTTGCACCGTTCGGGACGGCTCAACTAGCCGTCCGCAAAATGTTTACGCAACCGCCGTTCAATTCGGCGGTCTGTTTCCTGTAATCACTTCGCTTGTCCGCAATCCGAACCTCCCTTTTCTCATGAAACGTAGCACTTCCTCCGCCTCCGAAACCGAATCGACCGCCGAAGAACTGGTCGAGAATCTCCGTAATCTGATCGATGAGGCCCAAACCATTCTGACCGATGGAGTGGGCGAGAAATCCAAGGAGACGCTGGCCGAACTCCGCCAGCGCCTGGAAGACGGTATGGACAAAATGGGGACCTACTACAAAGGCGCCAAAAAGAAAGTCATTGCCGGCGCGCGTTCGACGGACGAGACGATCCGCGCCCACCCCTATGAGTCCGTGGCCGTCGCCGTGGGCGTGGGAGTCTTGATCGGTGCCTTGTTGCGGGGCGGACGAAAAAACTAGTGCGAGCGCTACCCATGTCGTCCGAAACCGCCCATTCCCCGGGCATTCTCGAAGCCGCCGGCGACGCGCTCGACGGTGTGCTTGAGACCGTGCAGACCCGCGTCCGTTTGCTGGGCGTCGAACTGCAGGAAGAAAAGCTGCGCATGGTTCAGTTGGCAATTTGGATCGCCGCGGCGGTGTTTTCGGCGGGCATGGTCATGACGTTTCTAAGCGCGACCCTGGTTTATCTCCTTTGGGAGCGAGCCCCGGTGGGAGTGCTGGTCGGACTGACCGTTTTTTATGCGGTGTGTTTTTTCGTGATCGTGCGGCAATTTCGCCGTTTTCTCGCGCGCCAGCCCGTGCCGTTCGATACAACGCTGGGGGAAATCAAAAAGGATCGAGCATGTCTCCGTCCGGTGAACTAGACCGATTGGCGCTGCGGAAGCAGCTCTTGGTAGCGAAAAGCGACCTGCTTCGCCTGCGCGTGGCGGCCTCCGCCGAGGTCATGGGCAAACCCATTACCTGGATCCAGGGAGCATTATCTCTAGTCCGCAAGGCGGCGCCCGTCGTCGGTTTGTCCGCCATGCTCTTCACCCGGAGTAAACCGGCCCGAAAAGCCGGCTGGTTTGGCATGGCGATGAAGTTCGCGCCGACCGTCCTCAAGGCATTTCGCGCTTTCAAGCAGGCTGGATGAACAGAACCCAAACGTCCCTCCGATCCGCATACTCCCATGAATAAAAACATCCTCGCAGTTATCCTCGTTGTCCTCGGCGGCGTGCTCCTCTATCTGGGCGCTCAACGCCGCGATTCTCTGGCCGGCCGGGCTGAAGCCGCTGGCAATAACATCGTCACCGCCGTCGATGGGGAACCTCGCGCGAATCGCGAAACCCTTTACTTCATTTCGGGCGGCATCCTCGTCGTGGCGGGACTTTTCGTCGCGCTCCGCCGAACTGCCTGAGCGGAGCCGGCTTCGGATCGCGCGGCCCGCGGCGTAGCCGCGCTCATCCCTTGCGGTGGAGCGACACCGCTCCGGCTTCCATCTGCCCGCGCGTGACGCCGAGCTGGTTGAGAAGCTTGAGCTCGCGCCAGAGCTCCGGCCCCGTGATTTCCTTCCGCAACAGCTGTTGGTAGCTGCGGGCGGTGCGCCCGAGCTCATCGGCGCTTTCGTTGACGAACTCCACTCGAAATTGCCGCGCCCCGAGAGCGAGCAGCCGCTCCACATACTCCGCTCCGGTCTGGGCCCGGTTATTATAAACGGTGTTGCGGCAACCCGCGTCCGCTTTGAGGGGGAGTTCGGCTCCCACTCGATCGCGGAGGCGCACTTCGTGTGAATCGCAGGGTCGGCCGCAATCGCGGTAATCTTTTCCCTTCGAGAGAAAGGCGCAAAACACGCAATGCTCCATGTGAAACATGGGCATGTGCTGGTGGATGGTTAGATCGAACCAGCCGGGCGGGGCGGACTGAAGGAGCGCCTCCAGTTGCGTGAAATTGAGATCGTAGGAGGCGGTCACGCGTTCAAGTCCGTAGTGCTTCACGTAATACTCCGCGGTGAGCGGATTGGCCACGTTCAACGAGAAGTCGCCGCGTTTCCGGTCGCCGGCAAAAAACGCGAGATGATCGTAGTTGCGGATCAAGTAGCCGTCGGCCTCACAAGAACGCACCTGCTTCAAAATCCATTCCTCGCCCGGTTTGAAGACTCGTGGCGCCGCCACCCAGATCGACCGCCGGGCCGCCTCCGTCGGCTCGCGCCGGCCCGCGTCGTCGCGAAAAAGCTTCACCGCTTCGCGGTAATGCTTCGGGTTTTCGAACTCGCAATAAATCGTGTCGCAGCCGGGGCACCCGAGCGCGGCAGAAAGTTGAACAAGGTTTCGCACCACCAGCACGATTTCCGGGCTGCGCGCCGGCGGCGGCGGCTCCGCAGGATTCGATCGAATGCGGGCCGTCTCCGGCGATGGCGGAGCCAGCTGCCATCGGTGGGGTTGTGAGCGGAGGCGGTCCAATTCGGCGACCACCTCGCGGCGAATCTGATTAAGCTCGCTGACCGGCAGAAGGACGTCGCCCTCGAGGCGGCAGTCCAACTTCCCAAGGCGAAAAGGGGTGCCACCCAAGCGCCCGAGTTGTTCACGCAGCCGCTCCACGCCCAACGGTTGATTTTCCGCGGCGGCCAGGGGGAGGTTCGATTGCCGCTGGACTACATGCCCTTCGCCATCGTCGGCGATCGCCGTGAGGGGCTCGCCGGCTCGTCCATGCACTTCGAATGAAATGGGCCGCTGGAAACGAATTTTCCCACCTTCGAACGTCTGGCGTACTCGGCGGTCGAGTTCCGGGTCGTTGGTCTTCCACAGGCGCTGCCCCGGCCGGACTCGGCCGAAGTCGATATCGCCCCGGCCAAAGCGCAGGACCGACGCTTTGCCGCGCGGCTCGACCTCATAAACGCGTCCACCCTGTTCTTTCTGCTCCGGCTTTCCGGCGTCGAAGACAATTCCATCGCCGGGTTTGAGCGGCGCGACGAGCTCAACCATCACACTTTCGTCACTGACCGCGGCAATGTGGCCGAGAAAAACGCCGCGTTTAGTGCCGAAGCGGGCGTGGGCCAATTCTTGATTGTCGATGCCTCGGAACCAGCCGGTGTACAATCCGCGGGAGAAGCTCATTTCGAGTGCATAACGTGCCGACGCGGCATCGATAGGCTTGGGCGGTGCCGCGTCTGGCGGAACAATCTTGTCCAACGCCTGCCGGTACACCCGGGTAATGCTCGCCACATATTCCGGACTCTTGAGCCGGCCTTCGATCTTCAGCGAAGCGACGCCGGAGCGGACCAATTCGGGGAGAACATCGAGTCCCGCGAGGTCCTGCGGGCTGAGCAAGTAACTGCGATCGCCGAGATCGACCTTTTTTCCATCGGCGATCAGTTCGTAGGGGAGACGGCAGGCTTGGGCGCATTCGCCGCGGTTCGCCGAACGACCGCCCAGCGATTCGCTGGTAAGACACTGGCCGGAGTAAGCCACGCACAAGGCGCCATGCACGAAAACTTCGAGGGGAAGCTTGCGTCCGGCCGCGGCCTGCGCGGCCTGGATTTTTTCGATCTCAGCGATCGAGTTCTCCCGTGCGAGCACCACCAGCTGCGCTCCGAGGCTTTCCGCGAAGGCCACGCCGGCTGCGCTGGTCACCGTCATCTGCGTGGACCCGTGGATCGGAAAATCAGGCGACAGGCGTCGAATAAGCCGGCAAATCCCCACGTCTTGAACGATCGCGGCGTCGACCCCGGCGGAAATAATCGAGCGAAGATAGTCTTCCGCCGCGGGCAGTTCGTTCGCGAAAACCAGTGTATTGAACGTCACGTATCCGCGCACGCCGCGCCTGTGAAGAAACTCCATCAGCGAGGGAAGGTCGGCTTGCGTGAAGTTTTTCGCCCGCATTCGCGCGTTGAAACGCTCGAGGCCGAAATAGATCGCATCCGCTCCATTTTCTACCGCCGCCCGCGCGCATTCCCAATCTCCCGCCGGCGCAAGGAGTTCCGGCCGCGTCACGGGACGCGGCGCGAATGTTGTTTCAACCGGCAGTCCGGTGGCGGTTTCCGACATCCCTTACTTCTATCCATCCGCACACCACCAGCAACTGATTTAGCGGGTGTCGGGCAGTACGTAGGCGCCGAAGGCACAGAACGCGGTTCGTCATTGCGGCGCCTATTGGATTCCAGCGCGATTTGCGTGGGAATCCGGAAGCCTTCCGAGCTCCCGGTGTTGCGCCCTTCACGTCCAACCGTTTGGGAGGGAAAAAGAGACGACAGCCTGTCGGCTTTCGTTCGTTTCAAAATTTGGCGGAACGCCGCCGCCTGATTTTCCGACTTAAATAGACAAATCGGCCCATCGGCGGCGCTTTATTCGAAAACAACGCGCTCTTCACCCCAACATGGAGGAAACGCCAGATCATGACTCTTGGAAGGATTGGTTCAATCGTCACGGCCCCAAACTGCTCCTCTGCGCACGCCAATGGACCCGTTCCATGTCCGATGCGGAAGATATCGTTCAAGAGGCGTTTGTCCGCTTTTGGCGCAGGCAAAGGGCCCTGGCCGGGTCTCCGGTGGCTCTGGTGCTTACCTCCATCCGCCGTGCCGCGGTCGACCTGGCTCGTCGCGAGCAACGTCGAACGGCACGGGAAATGTCGGTCGATCCTGGCATCTCCGAGCCCTTTTTCGAGTCTTCCGCTGACGAGGAACGTCGGATCGCCATCGAAGCGGCGCTCCGCCGCCTTTCGGCGGAGCAGCGCGAAGTTCTGGTTCTCAAAATTTGGGGTGAATGCAGTTTTGACGAGATCGGGCGGCAGCTGGAAATCTCCGCGAACACCGCCGCTTCGCGGTATCGCTACGCCCTCGGCTCGTTGCGCAAACATTTGACGGAGGAGAATGCGAATGCCCGCTTACCCTGAAGACCTCCAGGAACTCGAACGGGAATTATACGCTCTGCGTCCGCGCGCCCTATCCCGGGGATGCACGGCCGGGGTCGCCGCTTCGCTCGGCGCCGCTTCTGCCCAGCCGATGGCAGCCGTCCGAACCAGGCTTCGGTGGATCGCGTGGCCGGTGGCCGCGGCGTTTGTCGCGGGCTGCGCTTGGCTGGCCATTCCGCGGGCCGCAAACCGCGCGTCGAGCTTGCCCGCGACGCGGCCCTCGTCCGAGCCAGCCGGTGTTTTCCGGCCCGTCGCGACGGAAGCGATTCTGTACTCGGCCCAACTGGAAGGGCTGGTCGTCCTGCCCAACGGTTCGCCGGCACGTCAACTTCGTAACCGCTATGTCGATACCATCGTGTGGCGGAATGCCGATACCAACGCTTCGTTCCAATGGACGCTTCCGCGAGACGAAGTCCGCTGGGTGCCGGTGAATGCCTATTGAATTTATTCCCATGAAAACATCCCTCACTTGCCTTCTTGCCCTGTCTGCCGTCGTCCTGCCCTGTCTTGCCGCCGAAGCGTCTCCTCCGACCCCGGCCCCGGCGGAACGCGGAAAGCGCGTCTTTCACGAGAAGGCGATCGCGCGCGAGCCGGTGACATTCCTGGGCGTGGAAAGTACGCCGGCCAGTCCAGCCCTCGCGGCTCAACTCGGTTTGCCCAAGGGCTTTGGCCTGGTCGTGACAACCGTCTTGCCCGATAGCCCTGCCGCTAGCGCGCTGCAGGCCCACGACGTGTTGACCAAGCTGAACGATCAGCTTCTCGTCGATACGCGACAACTGGGTGCTTTAGTGCGCTCCTTCAAGGAGGGCGACGAGGTCGTGCTGACCTACGTTCGGGCGGGCAAAACAGCCAGCGCTAAGGTCAAGCTCGCCAAGAGGGAAATGGCGATCGAACCCTTCGGTATCGCCCCCTTGCCGGAAAAATGGCAGCACCCGGCTCCGTTCGCGCCGGGTTCTCACGAGCGCGCCGACCGGCTTTTGTCGCTGATTGAAGGGGAGGGGCCGGGATTCCCTCTGCACGACCGGGTGCGTATCGTGCGCCGCATGGAGGGCGGGATGCCGGCAACGACGGCAATCGATTTCAGGGACAGCCACATGGTTTTTCGCGACGACCAAGGGACGATTGAAATCACAGTGGACGACGGAAAGAAGACCGTCCTGGCCAAAGATCAGAAGGGAAACACCCAATTCTCAGGGCCCTTCAATACACCGGAAGAGGAGAAAGCCGTGCCCGAAGAAGTCCGCAAACGCATCCCGAAATTGGACCTCATGAAAGAATTTCGCTTTAAGACCGACCGCGACTTCGACGGCGAAACACGACTCTTCGAAACGCGTCCGGCCCCGATTGGCGGCACCGAGGATATCCTCATTCCCGCTCCCGCCCGCCAGGCAATCTGAGGCCGAGTTGCTCGAAGACACGTCTAATGAGACGGATCGAAAGGTAGGGCGAGGCCTCGCCCTTCCTTCAACCCGTTTCAGGGTTCTGTATAGGGATTGCGCGGCGGGAGACTACTCGTTGTCGCCGTCGATCATTCGGCCGAGGCCGCCAAGCAAAGAGCCTTCTTCTCGTCCGCCCTTCGCCGCGCCGACGATTCGTCCGGCGAGGCGGGAAAAAGGCAGCGATTGCAACCAGACGCGCCCGGGGCCACGCAGGGTGGCGAAAAACAAGCCCTCGCCGCCGAACAGCGCCGTCTTGATGCCGCCGACCATTTGAATGTCGTAGTCGACCGATGGCTGCAGCGCAACCAGGCAACCCGTGTCCACGCGGATGAGTTCGCCCGGCGCCAGGGTGCGTTCCATCAGCGTTCCGCCGGCGTGAACGAATGCCAGGCCATCGCCAGTCAGACGTTGCATGATAAATCCCTCGCCGCCGAAAAGACCGGCGCCGAGGCGCTTTTGGAAGGCGATGCTGATCGATACCCCCTTCGCTGCGCAGAGAAAAGAATCCTTCTGCGTGATGAGTTCGCCGCCGAGGTCGCGTAGATTGACGGGGATGATCATGCCCGGGTAAGGCGCAGCGAAGGCGACGCGTCGCTTTCCCGCTCCTTGGTTCTGGAACACGGTCATGAACAGGGATTCCCCGGTCAGCAGGCGTTTTCCGGCGCCCAGAAGGGTCCCCATGATCCCGCGACTTTGCGAAGAGCCGTCACCGAAGATGGTCTCGAGCGCGATCCCGTCGTCCATGTACATCATGCCCCCCGCTTCGGCGACCACCGCCTCGTTCGGATCGAGCTCGATCTCCACATACTGAAGATCGCCGCCGTTAATTTTATAGTCGATTTCGTGCATCGCGTTCATGCGGGGGTAACACAACGCTTCTTTGGTTCAAGATCGAGTCGCATCGAAAGAAATATCCGAACGATAGTGATTCGCAACGTAGGAGGTTCCGCCTGTCGCGAGCGCTCCACAAACAGCGCCGAGCGAGAACGAATTGGCGGAGGACAGGAGCATCTTCGCTCCTTTGTCAGCTCGCCATTCCAATGCGTCTACGGCTCCTCTGGGCCGGTGGAAAGGGAGTGATCGTTCCAAGGCGGCGGCCCTTGCTGTCACTTCGCGGCAGGTAGTCTTGGGCAAATACGACGAGCAGCATCAAGGCGATCGAGGTGGCGTAGAAAGGAACCGTCGCCTCGGGGACAACTACGCTCAGGACGGAAGCGAGGAGTCCGGCCGAGGCCGCGAGAGTGAGAAGCACTTTGATTTTCATGACGTGATTTCGAAGTTCAGAATTGAGTTCTGACCTAAAAACACCCCCACGACCCGGAAAGTTACAGCAGATCGAGACGGCCAGGTTCATGGCCGGCTTTTTTTCGCATTCGCCGCGGTCAGTGTAGGGCTACCCGCGGGGTGAGGCACTGCTCCTCAGCGCGACGATCGTGGCGCCCCAACCCCCGCTCGACTCGTTGCCGAGATGAAACTCAACCACGTCCGTCCGCCGCCTCAGCAGCGCATGCACCGTCTCCCTTAATGTCCCACTGCCCTTGCCGTGGATCACCCGGACGGACAGGATTCCTCGTTCGCGGCACGCCTCAAAGTACGCATCGAGCAGGGAGGCGATATCTTTCGGGGCGAAAGTATGCAGGTCCAACTCTCCGTTGATCGGGATGCGCACCGGGTCGCCGTCATCCATGGGGAAGGGCTGCACAGCAGTTCAAGTGTCGTATCCGTCGAATAAATACATACGTTGACTCTCAAGCGGCGATTTCATTTCAAACGACGAACTCCGCCGTGGACCACGGCTAATCTCCCAGCTTTTGATGCGGGGGGCCTGGCGATTCGGAAGGCGCCGTCGTCCCCTCCGATTTTGGTTTCTCTTCCGTCGGCAGATCGGTGTAAGGAGCATACTCCGGATCGACCTCGGGAAGCGCCACGATCGCGGGGGGCGGGGGAGGAGGCGGCGCGATGCGCGCGGGTTGTTGGACGTCTTCGATCGCCCGCTTGATTTCGTGTTCGACCCCGGCCGTGGCCTTTTTGAACTCGCGAATCGATTTCCCGACCCCGCGCGCAAAATCCGGCAACTTGTCTTTTCCGAACAGCATCAAGACCGCGAACAACACCATGAGGATCTCCAATCCGCCGACATCCCCGATGAGTCCGGCGGGCATTGTGATGAAAGTGGTCATGGAAGGACGTAATCCGTTTGGTCGTGCGACAGTAAGCCGAAATCGAACGGGGTCTAGCCCGCACCACGGATTCCCGATCTTGAGAGGGAGCGCAGCACTATTTCACTTGTATCTGCACAACAAAGCTTTGTGTCTGACCGGGAGGCACCCATTGAAGTCCCGTCTTGTTTTCGGGCGCATTGGGCGGCCCCATCCACGGTTCCACGCAGTAGAAGGGGGCGGTTTCGTCCAGGGTCCACGTGACGATGGTCGCGTCAGGGTGGGGAATCTTTTCCGTTCCGAGCTTCACCGTGACTTCTCCCGGTGCGCCGACCGGCCCAAATGTCACCGTGTTGGACTTGAGGCCAAGGTGTTGGACATCGAGCAAAGCGGGGTTGGCCAGCGATTCTTGGGGCTGCAACTTCGGACCCGGCAGCGCAGGTCCCTTGACTTGATCTTGTCGCAAGGTCCGCGTGGCCGGTATGCGTATGGCATAATCGCCACGCTTGCCGCGTTCATGCCATGGCACCGTGAAGTAGAAGTGATGACCCGCGCACCACGGAATCGGCTGCTGATCCAGGTTGCGCAGCATGAACTCACAGGTCAGCGCGAGCGGCTCGAAGCGATAGGCAACGGTAAATTCGTAGTCGAACGGGTACGCTTCGCGCGCCTCGGCTCCAGGAACGAACTGCGCGGAGAAACCGCGGGGATCGTTGCGCACCTTGAAGTCGCCCTGCCGCGCGATACCGTGCATGGGCATCGGTCGACGCACGCCATCCGCGCCTCGCCAGTGGTAGATTTCGCCTTGGTCGAAGGTGCGGCCGCAGAAAGGGAATAGAACCGGATTTCCTCCGCGCACTTTGAAAAAGTTTTCCAGCGTGCTCACCTCGGGCCAATAGATCACGTCGCGCACGGTTCCATCGCCGAAGGTCACATGCCAGTGCATCAGGCGCGCGCCAATTTCCGGCATCGCGAGAAATGTCGAGTTGCCCACTTGCCATCGCGTGAGTGTCTTGCCGAGGTAGTCGACTTTTTCCATGGTGCGAAGGGGAGATGTACGTCGTTCCGCGACGCACAGGCAATATTTCTTGGAAACTTTCGTCCGCCTTGTAACGGCCGAGGGCGTCGGGATGCTTGCATGCGCTTCTCCGGTCCGCAATGCTCGCCCTCGCTTTCATGCTTCGCACCCTCTCACATTGCCTGTTGCTCGCGTTCTTGTGCGGCATCCTATTGGCCGCATCGGCCGATAAGCCGATGCCCGAGTTGGTCGCCGCGAAAACCAAGGTGATGGTCATTCCGGTGAAGGGCCCCATCGCCGATCCCGTCCTGTTTATTATCCGCCGTGGCTTAAAGGAACAGGGAGATGCGGTCGTTTTGGATATCGACACGCTGGGAGGCGAGGCCGGCGCCACGCTCTCCATTCTGGAGACGCTCGAGAAATTTCCCGGTCGCACGATCAGCTACGTCAATCGCAAGGCAATCTCGGCCGGCGCGCTGATTTCCATCGCCACTCAGAAAATCTATTTCAGTCCCGGAGCAGTCATCGGTGCCGCCGCTCCAGTAAGTGGAGACGGGAAGGACATTGAGGCGACGATGAAGGAAAAATCCGTCAGCTACATGACGGCTCGGGCTCGCGCGATTTCGGAAGGCAAGGGGCGCTATCGCGCGGATGTCATCTCCGCGATGATCGACGCGGACTTCGAGCTGAAGATCGGCGATGAAGTGATCAAACCGAAGGGCAAGCTTTTGTCGCTCACCTCAACGGAGGCCCTCAAGGGATACGGCGAGCCCTCGCAGCCGCTCCTCGGCGCGGGAGTCGCAGCCACCTTGGACGAGGTTCTGGCCAAGGAGTTTGGACCGGGCGGTTACGAGGTTCGGCGCCTGGAGGTCACTTGGTCCGAAAACGTCGCTCAGTTTTTGAGCGACTTAAAACCCCTTCTGATCGCCCTGGCCATGCTCGCGATGTTCGTCGAGATGAAGACGCCGGGTTTTGGCGTGTTTGGCATCACGAGCATCGTGCTTTTCGCGGTTGTGTTCATCAGCGGGTATGTCGCCGGTCTCTCCGGCCATGAACCGATGCTCGTCTTCGGACTCGGTTTCATTCTCGTCATGCTCGAGCTCCTGTTCTTTCCCGGGCTGGTGTTCGTCGCGTTGTCAGGCGTGGTACTGATGTTCGGCGCATTGATCTGGGGCATGGCCGACCTGTGGCCGAATCAGCCGCTTCGTTTCTCGGGCGACGTGTTTTTGCGGCCGATCGTCAATCTCACCCTTGGCCTCGCGATCGCTGTCGCGATGGGTGCGGCGCTCATTCGTTTCATCCCCAAAGGGTGGTTCTGGGATCGACTGGCGGTGGCTGAAGCCGTCGGCGGGGCCCCGGCCCCGATCGGATCGCCCGACTTGATCGGCCGGCAAGGGATGGCCGCCACCGCGCTCTTTCCTTCCGGTCAAATCGAAATCGACGGCCAGAGGTATGAGGCCCGGCTCGAGGTGGGCTCGCTCGCCAAGGGCGCGCGAGTTGTGGTCGTGCGGCAGACGGATTTCTCGTTGATCGTCGAGGAGGCGAAGGTATGACCCTCGTCATCGCTTTATTCCTGATCGGTATCCTGCTGCTCGCCCTGGAGATCGTCGTGCCGGGCGCGGTGCTGGGAATCGCGGGCGCGATCTGCATGGTCGCGGGAACGATCTCTGCCTTCGCCACCCTGGGCGTGCGCGAAGGAGCGATCGCCAGCGCGGTGGCGATGGTGCTGCTCCTGATCGTTTGCTACGCGGAATTCGTTTATCTACCGAAGTCGAGGTTTGCGAAGATCTTCACCATGGACAGCACGGTCGCCGGACAGAGCCAGGCTCCGGTCGCCGATGCGTCCGTGGTCGGCCAACGGGGCGTAGCCGTCACGCCGCTGACACCGAGCGGCTCGGTAAAAATTGGCGACAAGCGGTACGATGCGCTCTGCCGCAGCGGGCATGCCGCCCCCGGGACACCGGTGAGCGTGGTGGGGCTCGATAATTTCCGTCTGGTTGTAACTGCAGAAACTACGTAATCGCGAAAATGAACCTGCTCTATATCGGATTGGCCATCGGCGGAGTGCTCCTCCTGTTGCTCGTGGCCGTCGTCTTCAGTTTGATCGGCGCGTGGGTGAAGGCGCTCTTCAACGGCGCTCCGGTGCCGCTCTCGAAATTGGTCGCGCTAAAATTCGCGAGCATTCCCTATGGTTTGATCGTCGATGCGCGCATCACCGCGGTGCGCGCCGGCATCAGCCTCACCGCCGACCAGATCGCGTCCCACTACCAGGCCGGTGGAAACGTCGTCCCCACCGTGCAGGCGCTGATTGCCGCGCAGAAGGCCGGCATAGCCCTCAACTGGGACAAAGCCTGTGCGATCGACCTGGCCACAAAGGGCTCGGGCAAGAGCGTCGTGGAGGCGGTTCGCACCTCGGTCGATCCGCGCGTGATCGACTGCCCGAATCCCGAGCAGGGCCGCACCACCATCGATGGCGTCGCGAAGGACGGCATCCAGGTGAAGGTCAAAGCCCGCGTGACCGTTCGCACCAATCTCGATCGGTACGTCGGCAATGCGAAGGAAGACACCATCATTGCCCGCGTGGGCGAAGGCATCGTCACCACGATCGGTTCGGCCGAAAGCTACAAAACGGTGTTGGAGAGCCCAGATTCGATTTCCAAAACCGTGCTTAACCGCGGCCTCGATGTCGGCACCGCCTTCGAAATCATCTCCATCGATATCGCCGACGTGGATGTCGGTGAAAACGTGGGCGCGAAGCTGCAGGAAGCCCAGGCCGAAGCCAACAAGAACATGGCTCAGGCCCAGGCTGAAATCCGGCGCGCGGCCGCCGTCGCGCTCGAGCAGGAAATGAAAGCCCGCGTGCAGGAAATGCAGGCTAAGGTCGTCGAAGCCCAGGCCCAGGTGCCTTTGGCGATGGCCGAAGCATTCCGCAGCGGAAGGCTGGGGGTGATGGACTATTACAAGATGGAAAACGTCCAGTCTGACACCGCGATGCGTAATTCCATCGCCGGGCCTGAAGGCAAGAAGTAGGAAGCGGCATCGCTCGCGAGTCGCCTCAATCCATGGATTGGCTCCTAGACAATCTCCGCGTCATCCTCTTCATCACGGCGGGCGTGGTGTATTGGATCGTGACTACCGTCCGAGATCGCAACCTCCGGCGCGATGCGGAACAATACGAGCGCGAACAGCGCGAGGCGGAGCAGGGCGGCTTCGATCCGGGACGGGCCCAAAAAGACGCGCTCGATGCGGAACAACAGCGCAAGCGTATCCAGGAGGAAATACGCCGTAAAAT
>CAZJLP010000016.1:69471-76524 GCA_964546955.1 uncultured Opitutaceae bacterium
GGAACGCCAGGCCGCCAACCAAACGCGTCCGCCGGAGCGGCCGTATCAACGAGCCGAGCCCCAAGCGCAGTCGGAGCCTCCCGTGCTGAGGCGCCGCGCGGAGGAAGGTGCGCCGCTCGCCGCGCCTCTGCCCTACGCGCCGCCTCCACCCCCTCCGACCGTGGTCCAGACGGAGCAAGCGTTGGAGCGGCAGCGGGAGTTGATGGAACAGTTTCGCGCGGTTGAGTATCAGAAAGCTGAGACGCGCCGCCGGCAGGCAACTCAGGCCGCCGCCTCTGCGGCCACGGCGGCAGTCTATTCGACCGCGCCTGTGTCGACCGTCAGCCGCGATAGGCTGAAAGCCGAGTTGCACGATCGCGCTGAACTTCGTAAGGCATTTATAATGAAGGAAATGCTAAGCACGCCCGTAGGTTTACGTTAGCCTGGTTCGCGCTTTTTTCCTCGTGAAATCGGCGAAATAGGAGACGCTGCCGCGCATGGGACTGTCCTGCTTCCTTCGTGCTTCATTGTGTGCACTGGCATCCTGGGGCGCCGTTGCTTGCGCTTCCGAAATCGCCGTGGGCACGCCGCGTGAGAAACTCATCGAGGCGCGCGGCCAACCGGTGGGAGTGATCGCCGTGGGCGATCGGGAGATCCTCACTTACCCTGAAGGCAAGATCACGCTCAAGGACGGAAAAGTTTTCGCCGTCGATCTGCCTGCCTCGCAGGCGGGTGCGGCGGCTGGTGCGTCGGGCGAAGGCGTGGCGAGGGCTTCGCAGGTCCGGATGGGCTGGCTGACCGATTTCAACGCGGCGCAGGAAGAAGCGACAAAGCAAAACAAGGGTATTCTCGCGCTTTTCACGGGGAGCGACTGGTGTCCACCTTGTATCCGTTTTGAGAAGGAAGTGGCGCGAAACCCGCAGTTCCTCGATTCCGCCCAAAAGAAGTTTGTCTTGCTGAAACTCGACTATCCTCGCACCCGTCCGCAGCCCGCCTCGGTTCGACAAAAAAACGAAGCATTGCTGCGGAAGTACGGAGTTGGCGGCTATCCCACCATTCTTTTGATGGCCGCGGATGGATCCGACCCGCGGCCTTTGGAGTTTTTGAATTTCCCCAAGGGAGACACCTTTGCCGAGCAGACCGTTGCCGCTCTCGCGGCGGAGACGTCGAGCGTGGTATCGGGACCCGGCGGCAAATACCTCAAGTGGGTGGGCGTGGCCGTGTTCCTGCTGATCGCTTTTGTTTTGTACCTAAAACGCTGACCCTTGCGCTCCGCAACGGCCTCAGCGCCTTTTGGGAGGACTGGCAGCAGGGCGCTAACGCCGATCGTCGATCAAAGCCGACTCCATCAGTTCTCCACGCTCGTTTTTCGGCGTGGTGTAGTCCACCCCGTCGATCCGCATCCGAAAACTAGCCGGGTTGTCGACGACGACCTTATTCGACCGGCCGCGGCGCGGCAGCTCGCGTACGTCGCGGGCGGGAATCGTGCCTTGAAAGAGCACGGTTCCGTCGAAATAGGTCACCACCGCCTTTACCGGGCGATCCAGCGCGACCAGCGCAAATGTTTTTTCGCCGGGGCCCGGCTTCACCCAGATTTCTCCGCTTTGGCTTGCGGCCGTCCCAGCCGCGGTCCGCGGTGCGGACGGCGCTCGATCCGAAAACAACCACACGACGAGAAAGATCAGGGTGGTCAAACCGACGACGACGATCCCGCCTTTGATCAGCAAGTCGCGGTCGATCGTGATTCCTCCTCCGCCTCCTCCCACAGCGGGACGTGGCACGAAAGTGGCGGGATTGCGGGTACCTTGATCGGTCGGCGGAGCGGTGTCGGTCGCGCCCGGCGGGGTCGTCCCCTCGGCGGCCTCTTTTTCGGCCTTGGACGCGACGGACAAGTCCATTCGCCCATACACCTCCCGATTCACCCGCTGCGGTTTGCCGGATTCGCTCAGGCCCAAGCCATTGTAGTCCGCGACGATCTTTTCAGAAGGAATCTTAAGATAGTTCGCGTAAGTTCGAAGAAATCCGCGGACGTAAATCTCGGGCAGCTTGATGTCGAACTGGTTGCTTTCGAACTTATGCAGGTAGTCGCCGCGAATTTTCGTCGCTTCCGCGGCTTCGCGGATCGAGATGCCTTTGCGTTTTCGTGCTTCCTCAAGGCGTTCGCCGATCGATTGCATGCAGGGTCAGTGGAAACAGGATGAGGGAGGATTTGAGAAAGGTTCAATAGGGAAGTGGGGCCCCCCTCCGAATCATTGCCGATCGATGGCCGCACTCGCCGTGCTTTCCGGCCGGACTCAAAACCAGAAACGCAAACCTCAAAACGTGGCACCTGGCGCGTGCTACAGCTTGTCCAAGTCGCCCAAAATTTCGCGCGGCTGAGCGCCGTTTTCCGGTCCGACGATACCCTTGTTTTCCATGACTTCCATCAGGCGGGCCGCGCGGTTGTAGCCGATTCGCAGACGGCGTTGAAGCATGGAGGTCGAGGCGCGACGGGTGGATTTCAGGACGCCAATGGCCTCTTTCAGCAGTTCGTCGTCGTCGCCCATGTCCGCGTCGTCCCCGTCGTCGCCTTCTTCGTCGGCGTCGGGATCGCGGTCAATCTGCGCCTGAACGTGCTGCGCGTACTGCGGCGGTCCGTTCTTTTTCAAGAATTCGACCAGCTCATGGACTTCCTCGTCCGAAACAAAACAGCCCTGCGCGCGTACCAGGCGCGACGAACCCGGGGGGGAAAAGAGCATGTCGCCTCGGCCGATCAGGGTGTCGGCTCCCTTGGTGTCCAGGATTGTGCGCGAGTCCACCTGAGACGCGACCTGGAAGGCGATGCGGGAGGGCAAATTGGCTTTGATCACGCCGGTGATGACGTTCACCGAAGGCCGCTGGGTCGCGATGATCAGGTGAATTCCCGCGGCGCGAGCCAATTGGGCCAGCCGGGCGATGGAGGTCTCGATCTCAGCCGGAGCCACCATCATCAGGTCGGCTAACTCGTCGATGATCGCCACGATGTAGGGCAGGCGTTCCGGGATCTCGATGTCGTCCGGCGCGGGAGCGACGCCATTGAGGTTTTGTTGGACCTCAGCGGCGTCTTCGGCGGGATCCTTGATCTCTGCGCCTTCTTTTGGGGCGGTCTTCTTTCGACCGTTGAAACCCGTGATGTTGCGCACACCCACCTTGGCAAAAATCTGATAGCGCTGTTCCATCTCCCCGAGGAGCCATTTCAGGGCAGAAGGCACTTTCTTCGCCTCTGTCACCACCGGGATGAGCATGTGGGGCAGGGTGTTGAAGATCTTCAGCTCCACGATTTTTGGATCGACCATCAGGAGCCGAACGTCCTTGGGGCTCTTAGAATAGAGAATCGAAGCCACAATCGAATTAATGCACACCGACTTGCCGGACCCGGTTGCACCGGCGATCAGCAAGTGAGGCATTTTTGTCAGGTCGGAAACGAGCGGTTTGCCGGAGACGTCCTTGCCCAGCGCAATTGGGAGCTCGGCTTTCGCTCCCACCCAGTCTTCGGACTCCAGCAGCTCTCGCATGCCGACGGGGGTGGCGTGCTGGTTCGGCACTTCCACGCCCACGGCCGCTTTGCCGGGAATGGGCGCCAGAATACGCACGGACTGAGCGCGCATGCCGAGAGCGATGTTCTTGTCCAGGCCGGCGATCTTCTCCACGCGCACGCCGGGCGCCGGGATGACCTCGTACCGCGTGATCACGGGCCCGACGTGGATCTCGCCGAGGGAAACGTCCACGCCGAACTCACTGAGAATCCGCAGGAGGTTCTCCGCGTTGCGCCGGTGCTCGTCCTCGGAGTTGCCTTGAGCGGGCTTGGCCTGCTCTTTCAGCAGCGTCAGCGGAGGAAATTTGTAATTCTCGTCGGTGCTTTGCGGCACGGTAACCTTGGCCGCCTTCTTGGGTTCCTCCGGCTTGACGATGTTCAGTTCTATCCGGCCTGCCGCGTTGACGGCCAAATCCTTCGTATCGGTGGCGAGGGGTGCATTCTCGGCAAAAGGACTGACGGTCCCCTTGCCCTCGGCGGCGGCAGTGCGGGGCGCGCGGGTGGCGGGATCTTCGCTGAGCGGCGCGGCTTTCGCTTCGGCCAGGCGTGCGCGCGCGTCCGCGGCGGGGGAGCCGGCGACAGGCTGGCCGTTTTTTTCGGGCGCAAAGGGCGTATTCGTGCCCCCGATCGGGGCGTTGGTCCCGCCGGTGCGGGCAATGGAAAGTTTTTTCGTCGGAGGTGGGCCGACCAAGACGGGCGGAATCGCGGTCTTCTGCCGCTCCTTGGCCTCCTTGAGCTTGCGTTTGATTTCAGCCTTTTCCGCGCGATTCTGCGCCATTCGCTCGCGCCATTCGTGGAAACCGGACGCCGCTTGTTCGAATTCAGCTGCGATGTCCTTCGTGATGATGAACATCAAACCAATGCCATAGATCATGGCGAGCATCAGGCCAGAGCCGAACACACCGACGGTTTCGCTCAAGCCTTCCTGGTAGATCAAGGTGCCCAAAATACCGCCGAGACCCTCGCTGAAGTACTGATTCTTCGGGAAACTTTCCACCATCGCACCGAGCCCGGAGAATGCCACAATCGACATGATCATCGCGACAAACCGGGTCAGGACAAGACGGCGCGCGTTGCGCACGGCCACGTAAGACATCCAGAGGAGAAACGCGGGAATCAGCCACGTGCTGATCCCAATGAGATGCAGGCTCCACCACGCCGCCTCGGATCCGAACTTGCCGACCAAATTCTTGGCGGTCGGATTCGTCGACACCATCGTGCTTTGTTCCGGGACAAAGTCGATGAAGGCGACGATGAGCAGCGTGCCGATCAGAAAGCACAGGCTGGCGATGACCCAACGCGGTTCGTAGCGCGGGGCTTGGAAAGAAGGACTGCTGTTTGAGTTTGAACTCGCAGACTTGGCCATGTGGGTTGGGAGCTCCGGCTAACGCCAATGATTTCCAGGCCATCGGGCTGAACGGTCAAATTTAATAACTCCTGCAGCTGCTTTCACAACTTTCTCACCATTCGCATGCAAGAAGTTTTTCGCTTCCACCCGATCTACCAAGAACGCGTCTGGGGAGGAAGGGCCCTGGAGAGAGCCTTCGGCCGCCATTTGCCCCCCGAGCGACCGATCGGCGAGAGTTGGGATTTGGTCGACCGCCCGGAAGCGCAGTCCCTCGTCCGCGGGGGGGCTTTCGATGGGCAGCGCCTGCGGGATGTTCTCTCCGTCCATCCTACGCCGATCATGGGCCCTCTCTGGGACCCTGCGCGGCGTTTCCCGATCTTGGTGAAATGGCTCGATTGCCGCGAGCGGCTGAGCTTGCAGGTGCACCCGCCGGCCTCGGTTGCGACTGAGCTCAGGGGCGAGCCCAAGACAGAGAACTGGTACATCGCCGAAGCGGCGCCCGGCGCTGGCCTGATCGTGGGACTGAAACGAGGCACGACGAAGGAACGCTTCGAGCGGGCGCTCCGCGAGACCGCGCTCGAGTCGTGCGTGCACCGTTTTCCGGTGGCCCCAGGGGACTCGATCCTGGTGCGCAGCGGTCAAGTCCACGCGATTGACGCGGGCAATCTCATTCTCGAAATCCAGCAAAACTCGGACACCACGTACCGCGTCTACGATTGGGGACGCGTTGGTTTGGACGGGAAACCGCGGCAGATGCACGTTCAAGAGTCCCTTCGCTCGATTGCCTGGGACGATTTTGAGCCGGTTCCGGTCAGGGGAGCCAGCACGGCTGCGGTGATCGCCGACGCCGCGGAATTCAGAATCCGCCGGGTGCCTCTCGCGGCGGGCGAGATCCTCTCGCTAGCTGCCCGTGAACAGCCGCGTATTGTCAGCGTCGCGACGGGCAGAATTCGCCGAGAAATGCATCGTGAGGGACGTTCCGCCTTGGGCCCGGACGAAGTTTTTTCGCGCGGCGAAAATGTTCTGCTGCCGTACGAAGGAGCGTTTCGCGTCCGGGCGCTCGAACCCGCGGTGTTGCTCATCACGGAAAATTTCTGCAGCCTGCCGGCATGATTTCAAAAACGTGGGTTGCCGGCGGGCAGGGCGCTTCCTTCTTTCGCGTCCTGGTCTTCCTGGTAATTTTCGCCGGCGTGGTGACGGCGGCATGGATTTTTTGCCTGCCTCCGATGGTCACCAGCGCGCTGCAGAAGAAGACGGGGTTCAATGTGAAGGTGACGGGATTGGTGATGAATCCCTTCGCGGTTCACGTGGATGTCAAAGACCTCAACGTGACCGCCTCCGGAGCACCTTTCGAGCGATTGGAATTCCTCGATATTCGGCGTTTTGACGCACAGGGCAGCTTCTTCAGCTTGATGGGAGAGCGACCGGTGGTTCAGCGCGCTGCACTGGACATCGCCCAGTTGACGTTCGTCAGAACCCGCGGCGGAGCCCTGAACGCAGGCCTCTTCGAGAGCCGCCTGAACCCTGTGAAAGAGAACGAGTGGCCCATTGAAACGCCGTCGAATCCTCTGCCCAAAGAAAAAACCGGCAAGAAAAAGGCCGAAGCCGAGGTGGCGATCGAAAAACCGCGGCCGTTCCTCATCCGGTCCCTCGAAATCAAGATCGATAAGATCGTCGTGGTGGACTATTCACAGGGAGAAACCGGAGCCCCGGCGGTGAAAGAATACCCGGTGGCGCTGGCCCAGACCTTCGAAAACGTGAGCGACACCAAACCCCTGCCTACGCTTTTTGCTGTCCACGGCGGACTTACGTCTGTTGGTTCGGCTCTCAAAGCCCTTGTGCCCGGGCCGCTAGGGGTGGCAATCCATAGCGCCACGCGCGCTCGTTTCCAGCCGGCTCCCGCTGCCCCGGGACAGCCGCCTCGCGATACGTTAAAGACTCTTTCCGATGCGCTTGAAGAAAGCCGAAAGCCATAGTTAATTCGGCGGCTTCCTATGACCGCATCTGAACAAGCTGAAACGTTGAACGACCCGACCACGACCCCGAAAACCGAGCCCCAGGCAGCCTCGCGGGCTCCTTCCGGCGAGGGAATCCCGTCCGCGGGAGAGCAGCAGGGTTCCAGCACGGCACCCACATCCGAAGAACAGCTCGCTGCGGCAAAGAAGGAATCGGC
>CAZJLP010000016.1:76534-84207 GCA_964546955.1 uncultured Opitutaceae bacterium
GCGCGAAAAAGATGAGCTCAGGCAGTACGCGGCTGGCCGGGTATTAGAGGATCTCTTGCCTATCTTGGACAACCTAGCCCTTGGTCTCGCCGCCGCCAAGGCGCCTAACGCCGACCTGAAGAACCTGGCCGGCGGTATCTCGATGGTTCAGGAGCAGCTGAAAACGGCTCTGAGTTCCCATGGATTGAAGGAAATCAATCCGTCGGGTCAAAAATTCGATCCGAACCAACACGAATCGATCGCCTCGCAGCCGAGTGTCGACGTTCCAGCCGACTCCGTTCTTCAGGTTGTCCGTGTCGGTTATACGTTGAACGGGCGCCTGCTCCGTCCCGCCTCAGTCGTTGTTTCGAGCGGCCCAGCCGCGGAGAAAGGTGCCACTTAACGGAGCTGGCGCGGCCTTTCCAGGCTAGAGCTCGGCACTCGGCATTTGCGCGAGGCCGGCGTATCGTTGGAAATTCGCGCAACCCACCTTCCTACTCATGGCTAAGGACGATTATTACGAACTGCTCGGTGTGACGAAGGGCGTCTCGGAAGAGGAGCTCAAGAAGGCCTATCGCAAGAAGGCCGTGCAATATCATCCCGACAAGAATCCCGGCAACAAGGAGGCTGAGGAGATGTTCAAAAAAGTCTCCGAGGCGTACGAGATCCTGAAGGATCCCCAGAAGCGCGCCGCCTACGATCGCTATGGCCACGCCGCCTTCCAGCAGGGAGCGGGGCCGCGCGGCGGCGGTGGTGGTGGCTTTCACGATCCTTTCGACATTTTCCGCGAGGTCTTCGGGGCCGGAGGCGGAGGAGGGGGTGGCGGGGGGATCTTCGAAGAGTTTTTTGGCGGCGGCGGCGGGGGCCGCGATGGCGGCCGCGACGGCGCGGACGTCCGCTACGACCTTGAGATCACCCTCGAAGAGGCGGCGCGCGGCGTCGAAAAGGAAATCACCTTTCGCCGCGCCGTCAGCTGTGAGCGCTGCCACGGAAATGGGGCGGAGCCGGGTTCCAAACGTGTGACCTGTCCCACCTGTCGGGGCGCGGGACAAATTCGACGCTCCGGCGGAATCATTACGTTCACCCAGACCTGTCCAACCTGCGCGGGCGCCGGGACGAAAATCGAAAAGCCCTGCAGCGCCTGCCGCGGCGAAGGCCGCGTTGCCAAAGCGACCAAACTCAACGTGCCCATCCCTGCGGGTGTCGACACGGGATCGCGCCTGCGCTCCGTAGGAAACGGCGAGGCGGGGATCGCGGGCGGCCAATCTGGCGATCTCTACATCGTGATCTCCGTCGCCGATCACGACGTGTTCGAGCGCCAGGGGGACGATCTTTTCTGTGAGATCCCAATCAAATTCACGCTGGCGACGCTCGGCGGCACAATCGAAGTACCCACGTTGACCGGCAAGGCCTCTCTCAAGATCCCGCCGGGAACTCAGAGCGGCACCACCTTCCGGCTCAAAGGAAAGGGCGTGCGAAACCTCCGCAGCGGAAATCACGGCGATCAACTCGTGCGCGTGCACGTCGAGGTCCCCACCTCGCTCACGGCCGAGCAGCGAAAGAAACTCGAGGAATTTGCGCTGCTCAGCGGCGACGCGGACGAGCCCATGTCCAAGAGTTTCTTCGAGAAAGCGAAGAAGTTTTTCTGAGTCCGCCGCCTCTCGATTGGGCCCGCTCATGACAAATCCCACCGCCCTCAGTGATCGTCGCCAAGGATGAGCGGCTCCGCCTTTCTCGATAACCCGAAATTGTTCACGCTTCGCCTAGCGGTGGCCGAGCGCGAAAATCACCGCGCGGCCGGGCGCCGCGTCGTGCTCACGAATGGAGTATTCGATCTGTTGCACACCGGGCATTTGTACTACCTGCAAAAAGCCAGAAGACTGGGGGACGCGTTGTTCATCGCGCTCAACTCAGACGAAAGTGTTCGCCAGTTGAAAGGACCGACCCGCCCCGTGCAAAGCGAGATCGAACGCGCCTACGCGTTGGCCGCTCTTTGGTTTGTCGATGGCATCGTGATTTTCCGCGAGAAACGCCTCGTGCCCGAGATCCTCGCGTTGAAACCCGACGTGTATTCGAAAGCCGGCGACTACACGCTCGAGAAGCTCGACCCGGAAGAGCGCTCCGCCTTGCAGCAAGTCGGCGCCCAGATTGATTTCATGCCGTTTCTTCCCGGTTTCAGCACGACGGCCCTGATCGCAAAGATCAAAGCCGCGGGCGGCATTTGACTAGGGAATCGTTAAAAAAGAGCAGGGCGAAACCGTCCCCGGTGAGCCGTGGGCGGGTGCGATTTTGCGGCATTCGTTGTTCAATTGGACGTATTGCGCCGCAACGACGTTTTTGACTGGAAGAGAAAGTGCCGACGGCTCGGCGAGACGCCTCGCCCTACCTTTCGGACCGTTTCAGCGGTCCGAGCCCAAAGCTTCAGCCATCGCCCCCGGCGTTCCCAATTCACGATTCGAATCCCGATTCATCGGCTCTTCCCCCTCCACTCTTGCGCTCCCGCTTTTCCCGCGCTTCTTGAAGCCTATGCCCGCCCCCGAGTCCGCGCCGACCTCTGCTTCAGCCCAGTCCGCCGGAGCCCCTGCACGCCCGCCGGTTACGGTCCTTTGCGGTTTTCTCGGCGCCGGCAAGACGACTCTGCTCAATCACCTTCTGCGTCAGGCGGAGGGGCGTCGATGGGCCGCGGTGGTGAACGACGTCGCTGCCATCAACATCGATGCCGCGGTAGTGGGGCAGCAACCGGGTAACACCAGCGACATCGTCGCGTTGGGCAACGGTTGCGTGTGCTGCTCGAATAGTGGAGACCTCGCGGAAACCATCGCGAAGCTCGCGATCGATGGCCAGTACGACCATATTTTGGTGGAGACGACGGGTGTCGCCGAACCCCGCGGAATCGCCAATCTGTTTTTGCAGAAGAATCCGTTCGGTCGCGGCTTGGGGGACATCGCCGAACTTTCAGCGTTGGTCACGGTGGTCGACGCGGCGCATTTTCTTTCCGAATGGGAGGCGCAGAACAGACCCGAGTCCGGGCGAACCGTCCCTCCGAGCGGCCAGCGACCGGTTTTCGAACTCATGATCGAGCAGGTAGAGTGCGCGGACGTGCTTATCGTGAATAAATGCGACCTCGCAAAGCCCGAGGCACTCGCGCAGTTGGAAACCATCCTCGGGGGCTTGAACGCACGCGCCGAAATGCTGCGCACGGAAAACGCGCAGGTTTCGCGTGAATTCTTGCTCGAGCGTATACGTTTTGCCGGCCATGAGACGCTCGGAGCAGCCCAGTGGTTGAGAACCCTCAACGCCACCGCCGACGCGCAGGAGGCCGGTCGTTTCGTGGCCAAGCCCGGCGGATCGGCGCTCGGCCCGAAAGGGCGGGCGCGGCACACCGAAAACTACGGGATCGTGAGTTTTGTTTACCAGGCCCGCCGTCCCTTCGACCGAACGAAGCTATTCGCGTTGTTGACGACCGGCCTGCCCGGGCTCCTTCGCGCAAAAGGATTTTTCTGGGCCGCGGATCAACCCGACGAAATGGGCTTCTTGTCCATTGCCGGAGGAGTTTTGCGTTACGATTTTCTTCATTATTGGTGGGCTTCATTGGTCGCCAACCGTCGCGTGTCCCGCGCTCAGGTTCCCCCGAAGCTGGAAGCGATCTGGGAGGAGCCACACGGCGATCGTCGCCAAGAACTGGTCTTGATCGGAGTCGGCCTCAACGAAGCCGCCATTCGCGGCTCCCTCGATGCCTGTCTTCTCTAGCTGCAGAAGACTGGTGGTCGAGGAAACGGGTGGCAGTGACTTCAAACTCCAAAACCTGGACTCCGAACCCAGCTCGCCGCGCTACCGCCCGGCGAGCGCCTGCCGCACCATTGTTTTTGTCACGGTCACATTCGGTCGCGTGAACTTCCATTGACGAGTACCTCCATCCTCGAACACGGCTACTACGGTTTCAACGAGCGGACATCCGGCGTCTTGGCAGGCCAGTTCGGTCACGGTGACCACCGCGTCTTCTCTCAATCCGAGCGTTTCGCGCGCCCAGCGCTTGATCGCCGCTTGCAGTTCGGCGCGCGGCGGGCCTTGTGTCGGCGAGCCTTCATCCAGAGGCACAAAGTGGTGCACCGTTGGAACCTGGACGATCCCGCCCGTGGAATAAACGGAAAAGCGCAGTGCGGCCGCGTGTTGTGGGCTTGGCGAAAGGGATCTGACCGGTCAGAAAGAGCCTTCCATGACCGACCGGATCCACCGCTCAATCCCGCAGCGGTCGCGCTTGAGATGCCGCGACAAGTCGATCGCGTTGGACGCGGGTCCGGTCATCGTCGGCATACTCAATATCACGGAGGAATCGTTTTTCGACGGGGGCCGGTACCGGTCGGTGGAGGCCGCCCTGGAACAGGCGGATCGAATGGTGGCTGAAGGCGCGGGGCTGATCGATATCGGGGGCCAGTCCACGCGTCCCGGGTTCCAGGAACTCTCGGTCGAGGATGAAATCGCCCGGGTCGTGCCCCCGATCTCCGCGCTCAGCGGACGTCTCGCCGTGCCGATTTCGATCGATACCTACAAGCCCGCCGTGGCCGCGGCCGCGTTAGAAGCCGGTGCGCACATCGTGAACGATGTGCACGGTTTGCACCGCTTCCCGGAGATGGCGCTGGTTGCTGCACGGCATGGTGCAGCGGTGATCGCAATGCATCAGGCACCCGACTTCAAGGAAGTGCCGGGCGATCCGCTGGAAAAGCTATTCCGGTATTTCGAACGATCGCACGCGATCGCCCGTGGCGCGGGCATTGGCGACGATCAATTGGCGCTCGATCCAGGGATCGGCTTCGCTAAGTCGCACGAACAAAACCTGGAAATCATTTCGCGTATAGAAGAGCTGCGCGCCCTTGGCTTTCCCCTTTTGCTGGGCGCTTCTCGAAAGTCCGTCATTGGAAATGTCCTGGGACTGCCGCCGGCCGACCGGCTTGAGGGCACGCTCGCAACCACCGCACTCGCCGTTTGGGCCGGTGTGGAATTTATTCGCGTGCACGACGTCGCCGCCAATGCTCGGGCTGCCAAAATGACAGCCGCCCTCCGCGCTTATCGCCGCCCATGAACGGACGAATCCACTTAAAGAATATGGTTTTTTACGGCTACCACGGAGAGCTGGCCGAGGAGAACCGCCTGGGGCAGCGATTTATTGTGGATCTGGCCTTGAGTGTGGACATGGCGGAGGCGGCCCGTACCGACGACTTGAAGAAAACCGTCGATTACGTGCGGATCTACGATCTGTGCCGTCAGGTGATGGAACATGATCGGGTCAAACTGCTGGAAACACTGGCGAAAGACCTCATGGATCGCATCCTCGCGGAATGCGACCGCGTAGCGAAAGTCGAGATCACCATCAAAAAGCCTTCGGTCCCTTTGAAGGGAATTCTCGATTACGTGGCGATCGAAACCAGCAAGACACGTGAGCAGAGCCTACCTCGGCCTCGGGAGTAATTTGGGCGACCGGATGTCGTTTCTGGCCGAGGGGGTCCAGCAGCTGGCGCGCACTCCCAACGTGCGCTTGGTCGCCACCTCCCGCGTTTATGAGTCCCCCGCGGTGGGACTCACCGCTCAGCCCGATTTCTTGAACCTGGTCGCGGCGATCGATACGTCACTTTCGCCGCGCGCCTTGTTGCGGGAGTGCCTGGCCGTCGAAGCCAGGCTCGGCCGCGTACGCCACGAACGCTGGGGCCCGCGGACCATCGATATCGATCTTCTGTGGTACGATGGTCTTTTGTGCGACGAGGAGGGGCTTGCCCTTCCTCATCCCCGTCTGCAGGAGCGGGCATTTGTTGTCGTACCTCTCGCGGAGCTCGCACCGGAGCTGCGTCTCGGCGAGCGCACGGCGCGCGAGCTTTGCAATCAGTTCGATCAAAGCCGTCTGACGAACCGTGGCTCGTTGCCGGCCCATCCCGTTCGCGAATGAGCATCGTCGTGGAAGAAGTGCAGGGCGCGCCGCCCCTCGAGGAACTTTTTGATCGCGCGGGCTCGAACGCAGGGCGGTTCTTCCTTGATACCGCGCTGCCGGGTCTCACGGGACCGGCTTATTCCCTCGCGGGACTCGATCCGTTTCTCACGTTTAGCGCCGTGGGCCGGCGCGTGACGATTACGGAAAAGGGTCGAACCCAAACGCGTGAAGGCGATCCGATTTCCGAACTTCGCGAATTGCTTCGGCGCTTCCGGCGCGAAAACACCACCCGATTTCCATTTGCCGGCGGCGCGGTCGGCTACTTTTCCTACGAGTTTGGATTGCGCTTTGAAGGAATCGCTCCTCGCCATTTGCCCGATATCGACGTGCCGGAAGTCGAACTTGCGTTCTACGACGGTGTCGTGGTGCGCGAGCTTGCCTCGCAAAAAACTTTTCTGGTCGCAAACCCGGTGCACGCCGCGTCTGCCGAGGATATCCTGGGGCGGCTTCGTCGTTTTCTCCGAACAAAGGGTTCGCGCCCTTCTCTGACGCCGGTCGCCCCGCCGGCAGAGAACTGCCCGCCACGCCCTCGTTGGTCGAAATCCGAGTTTTTGACCGCGGTCGGTCGGATCAAGAATTACATCGCCTCGGGTGATGTTTACCAAGTCAATCTCTCCCACCGCTTCGAGACTCCGTTGGGCTTGGCTCCGTTCGCGTTGTACTTGCAACTCCGCAAACATACCCCGGCGCCTTTCGGAAGCTTTCTCGAAACCTCCACGCTGCAGGTCGCCAGCAGTTCTCCCGAACGATTTCTACAAATCAGGGGACGTCGGGTGGAAACGCGACCGATCAAAGGAACTCGGCCGCGAGGGCGCAGCCCCGACGAAGACAAACGACAGGCCGACCAACTCTTGGCCAGTGAGAAGGAACGGGCCGAACTCCTGATGATCGTCGACCTTGAACGGAATGATCTCGGACGGGTGTGCGAACCCGGCAGTATCGCGGTCGAAGAACTCTACCGAGTGGAGACGCATCCGACGGTACATCACCTCGTGGCCACCGTGACGGGCCAATTGCGGCCCGGTCTGGATATTTTCGACTGTCTCCGCGCGGCGTTCCCGGGAGGTTCTATCACGGGCGCGCCGAAAATTCGCGCCATGCAGATCATCGACGAACTGGAGCGAGATCGCCGCCAGCTTTACACAGGCTCCATCGGGTACCTCGGTTTCGATGGAAACTGCGATCTGAATATCGCGATCCGGACCATTGTCTGTCGCGGCGGCACGGCCAGCTACCATGTTGGCGCGGGTATCGTGTGGGATTCCGATCCTGAAAGCGAATACCAGGAGACTCTCGACAAGGGCGCAGCCTTGGCCAAAGCACTGGCGTCGTCCGTGGCCGACTGAACCCGCCCGATTTTTCCATGGCACCGTCCGACTATCTCCCGTTTGCCGACCTTGAGGGAACGCTGCGAAAGATCGAGGATCTGCGCCTTTCCGCGGTCGACGGTCCGCTTCAGGGCCTGTTCGAGACCCTGCGGGTCCGCGAGGGCAGGGTGCGTTTTTTGCCCCACCATCGCGCCCGACTGTCACAGAGCGCCGATGAGCTTGGACTCGCCTCCGTGGTGGATGTGTCGTCCTTGCGCGCACGTTGCGAACGGTTGATCGCCGCAAATTCGATGGTTGAGGGTAATCTCAAGATCATGGTGTCGGCCGGAGACGAACCGCGGGGCATGTTGATTGTCGCGCGAAAAAAGACGTATGCTGAAGCGGAC
>CAZJLP010000017.1:0-1179 GCA_964546955.1 uncultured Opitutaceae bacterium
AAACCTTCACGCCGCTCGACCGCAGGTTCATCCGCCAGCCGTAATATTTCGAGAAGGCGGCCCGCTTCACGAGCGCCCAAAGAAAGAACGAACCGATCGGATTGCCGTAAGTGAGCTTGATCCAAAACTCACCGTAAACGCTCTCGGTCTCGATTTGTTTGGTATAACGATTGTAATAGCGAATGGGATCCATCCAGGCCGCACGGTGTGGGGGGCTGTCGCCGACCTCAAATCTCAAATTCAACGGAATCGCGTGCCAAGCTCGGTTATCGAGCCCGGGACCGCCGAAGAGAGCCCTCCGCCCTACCCCTTTATCTGCGCGGGAAGGGAAATCCCCACCTAGTCTTTTCTTTTGGTTTCCGCTTCGGCTTCGATCTCGCCGCGAACCCGTTTTTGTTTGGGGGCATCCTCGTACAGTTTTTCATTCATCTTGGCCTGGACCGATTCGGGAGTAAGGCGGCGCGAGAAAACCATCGCCTTGTTCATGCCGCCGGGGACAAACACACGCTCCCCGCGCATGAGCGCCTCGAAGCCGGCCTCGGCCACCTCCTGGGGCGACATGACCTTCGCGTCTTGGAACGCCCGCGACTCGACCATCTCGGCCTTGGGAAAGAAATCGGTATCCGTCGGTCCCGGACAGAGCGCCGTGACAGTGATGCCGCTTTCGTTCAGCTCAGTGGCAAGCGCCTCCGACCACGAAAGCACAAATGCCTTCGAGGCATGGTAAACGGCGAGGAGCGGTCCCGGCTCGAACCCTGCGACCGAGGCAGTGTTGAGGATCCGTCCCCGTCCGCGCTTCAACATCGGGGGAAGAAACAGTCGAGTCAGCCGAATCACGGCTTCGATGTTCAGCCGGATGACCGACAGATGACGCTCGATCGGAATTTCCCAAAACGGCCCACGCTGTCCATGGCCCGCGTTGTTCACGAGGATATCGACCTGCACTCCATCCTCCGCCAAATCGCTGAAAATCTCCTCCGCGGCTTCTTCCTGCTCCAGGTCTTTTGCGATGACCTGCACAGAAACGCCAAACTCCTGCCGAAGCTCGTTCGCCACGACCTGCAGCTCGCTTTCCACTGGCGCGGTAATTACGAGCGGGTGGCCATGTTTTGCGAATTGCCGGGCGAGGTCGCGGCCAATGCCGCTCGATGCTCCCGTGACGAGTACTGTTTCGGTATT
>CAZJLP010000017.1:1189-83698 GCA_964546955.1 uncultured Opitutaceae bacterium
GTATTCATAGTGCCAGCAGAGCAAGCTCTGCACGTGCCACGTAGTAGTGTGCACGGCAACGATTCGTAAGGCGCGCTCTAACCGAGAGCTGCAGAAAAACCAGACAGGCGACGCGGAAGGAGCGTGCGTCGCAACGTGCATCGGCACGCGCACTACGCTGCGGCGAGGTGCACGCCCACCGCGCGTTCTAGCCTACGGTTTGAACGACGCTGACCGGTCTCGCCTGCTCGCCCCCAGAAACGCGCCCGGAGGTCGCGTTCCACCCGTTAACGGCCCACCGTCTCGGCTGCAGGGACCTTGACAGGCTCCATGAAAAGGTCGTCGCCTTTCACGCGGAATTCGATCGCGGAATTTCCGGCAACTTCGCCGGTCAAGAGCGCGCGAGCCAGCTTGGTTTCGATCTGGCGCTGGAGGAAGCGCTTCAAGGGACGGGCGCCGAAAACGGGATCATAACCCTTCTCGGCCGCCCACTCTTTTGCCTTTTTCTCCAGCACCACCCGCACGCGGCGCTCGGTCAGCCGCTTGTTCAAGTCGGCAACGAGCAAGTCGACAATGCGAGTGATTTCCTCGAGCGCGAGCGGTTTGAAGAGGATGGTTTCGTCGATGCGGTTAAGGAATTCGGGGCGGAATGACCTCCGCAATTCCGTCATCACGCTTTCGCGAACGCTTTCCGGAATTGAGTCGCCCGTCACCCCCTCCAAAAGGAAGCGGCTGCCGAGATTCGACGTCATGATGATGATGGTGTTCTTGAAATCCACCGTCCGGCCCTGGGAATCGGTGATGCGTCCGTCGTCCAGCACCTGCAGGAGAACATTGAACACATCGGGGTGAGCCTTTTCGATCTCATCGAAAAGCACTACGGCATAAGGCTTCCGCCTGACCGCCTCGGTCAGTTGACCGCCTTCGTCATAGCCGATGTAGCCGGGAGGAGCTCCGATCAGACGCGCGACGCTGTGTTTCTCCATGTATTCCGACATATCGATGCGGATCATGGCTGCTTCGCTGTCGAAAAGTGTCTCGGCGAGCGTTTTGGCCAGCTCGGTCTTACCCACGCCCGTGGGCCCGAGAAAAAGGAAGCTTCCGACGGGGCGGCGCGGATCTTTGATGCCCGCGCGCGCGCGGAGAATGGCATCGCTGGTGAGCTGGACGGCCTCTTCCTGGCCGATCACCCGCCGGTGCAGCACGTCGCCGAGGCGGAGCAGTTTCTCCTTCTCGCTCTCGACCAGACGACGGACGGGGATGCCCGTCCACTTCGCCACGATCTCCGCAATCTCCTCTCCCGAAACTTCTTCTTTGAAAAGCTCCGTGCGGGCGCTGTCATCCTCGAGTTTTTTCAGTTCGGCTTCCAGCTGCGGGATGCGTCCGTGCCGCAGTTCCGCCGCCTTGTTCAAATCGTAAGCGCGTTCGGCTTTTTCCAATTCCAGACGCGCGGTTTCGAGGTCCTGTCGGACTTTTCTCACGCGATCGATAGCGGCCTTTTCCTTCTCCCACTTGCCTTTCAGCCCAGCGGCTTGCGTGCGAACGTCGGCCAGCTCTTTGCGGATCACTTTCAAACGCTCGTGCGACGCCGTGTCCTTCTCGAGTTTCAGCGCCGCTTCCTCGATTTCGAGTTGCATGGTGCGCCGGGTCAGCTCGTCGAGCTCCTGCGGCATGGAATCCATTTCCGTGCGAATCATCGCACAGGCTTCGTCGACCAAGTCGATGGCCTTGTCGGGCAGGAAGCGGTCGGAAATGTAGCGATCCGACAACGTGACCGCCGCGACGAGTGCGTTGTCCTGAATCTTCACCCCGTGATGCAGCTCGAAACGCTCCTTCAAGCCACGCAAAATAGAGACCGCGTCTTCGACCGAAGGCGGCTCGACCGTGACCGGCTGAAAGCGCCGCTCTAGCGCGGCGTCTTTCTCGATGTGTTTGCGATATTCGTCGAGGGTGGTGGCGCCGATGCAATGCAGCTCGCCGCGGGCCAGCATGGGCTTCAGCAGATTCCCGGCATCCATCGCGCCTTCCGCCTTGCCCGCGCCCACGATCGTATGGAGTTCGTCGATAAAGAGCAGGATGCGGCCGTCGCTTTCCTTGATCTCTTTGAGCACAGCCTTCAGGCGCTCTTCAAACTCGCCGCGGTATTTTGCGCCCGCCAGGAGGGCTCCCATGTCCAGGGAGAAGATGGTCTTGTCCTTCAGTCCCTCCGGCACGTCGCCTCGCAGAATGCGCTGGGCGAGGCCTTCGACAATGGCGGTTTTGCCCACACCCGGCTCGCCGATGAGCACGGGATTGTTCTTCGTCTTGCGCGAAAGAATGCGGATGGTGCGCCGGATTTCGTCGTCGCGACCGATGACCGGGTCCATCTTGCCCTTCTTAGCCAGAGCAACGAGGTCGATGCCGTATTTTTCCAAAGCCTGATATGTCGCCTCGGGGTTTTCCGACGTGACCCGCTGATTGCCGCGCATGTCGCGCAGCGTTTTTAGCACTTTATTGCGGTCCAGATCGAAACTCTTGAAATAGCTTTTGAGCGACTCAGGTTTTCCCACGTCGAGCAAGCCGAGCAGCAGGTGTTCGACGCTCACAAACTCGTCTTTGAGTTTGTTCGCCTCCTCCTCCGCTCGGGTGAGTGTTTCATTGACCGCTTGTGTCACGTAGATCTTCGAAACGTCCACGCTGCCGGATACTCTCGGCAGGCGATCCAGCTCCCGCTCCGCCGCCAGCTGCAGGGGCCCGAGAGTGAGCCCGAGTTTCTCGACGAGAGCGGGCACCAAGCCGTTCTCCTGCGCTAACAAGGCATAGAGCAGGTGCCAGGTGTCGACTTCGTTGTGCTGCCGGCGACGGGCTTCGTTTTGCGCCTCAGTGATCGCCTGGCGCGACATCGCGGTGAGTTGTTGCGGGTCCATGATTGTTTTCGACCCTTGCACAGACCGTTCCAGGAGCCATAGGTGCGCCTCCCCACGACAAAACGTTGGGCATTCCGGCACAGCGCGACAGATCTTCGCGGCCGGCTCAACAGTCCGAGCCAATGCGTCACTGATTGCTTCGCGCCCGGAATGCGGTTCACTCGCTTCCCGTGATACAACCCCTGCAGGAAGCAGTCGGCCGGGAACATGTCCTAACCGAACCGGAGGACCTTATCCCTTACGGTTTTGACGGCACGGCTGCCCTCAAGCAGCGGCCAGCGGTCGTGGTGTTTCCCGGGACACCTGAACACGTGGCAGCCGTCTTGAACGTCGCGAGAATTCACCAAGTACCGGTCGTCACCCGAGGCTCTGGCACGGGATTGAGCGGGGGAAGCGTGCCAGTGGACGGCGCGATCGTGCTGTGCACCACCCGGATGAACCGAATCCTGGAAGTGGATCCGCGCAATCTGACGCTCCTGGCGGAAACGGGAGTCATCACTCAAACGATTTTCGACACGGCCCTGCAGGCCGGCCTTTTCTATCCGCCCGATCCCGGCTCGATCAAGATTTCGACCATTGGCGGCAATGTCGCCGAGAATTCGGGTGGGTTGCGCGGGCTGAAGTATGGGGTCACCCGCGACTACGTGATGGGAATCGAAGTCGTCCTGGCGGACGGCTCCCTCTGCTGGCTGGGCAACAAATGCGTGAAAGACGTCGCCGGGTACAACCTGCGCGATCTTTTTATCGGGAGCGAAGGGACGCTCGGGATCATCACCAAAGTGCTGCTCAAACTCCTGCCCGTGCCCGCGGCGCGCCACACGCTGCTCGCAACCTACTCCAGCATGGAGGCCGCCGCCGAAACCGTTTCGAGCATTATCGCCGCGCGAATCATTCCGTGCACACTCGAGTTCCTGGATCGGAAAACGATGGAATGCGTGGAGGCCTACACGAAGGTGGGCCTGCCGACCGATGCCGAGGCCTTGTTGTTGATCGAGACGGACGGCCATGTCGCCGCCGCAGCGGACGAGGCCGCCAAAATCGACGAACTCTGCCAGCAACACGGCGCGCTCGCCGTGCGCCGCGCGCGCAGCGCGGAGGAAGCGGCCCAGCTCGCGCTGGCGAGACGCAGCGCTTTTTCAGCTCTCGCGCGAGTCAAACCCACCACGATCCTCGAGGACGCGACCGTGCCGCGCAGCGAACTCGCGAAGATGATCGGTTTCATTCAGATGGTCGCGGCGAAGTACGATCTCGAAGTGGCCACCTTCGGTCACTTCGGAGACGGAAACCTGCATCCGACTTTTCTCACCGACGAACGCAACGCGGACGAAATGCGTCGCGTGGAAGAAGCCATGAAGGAAATTTTCGAGTTCGCCCTTGGTCTTGGCGGCACAATCACGGGCGAACACGGGGTCGGCTTAGCCAAAAAAGGCTTCCTCAGAAAACAGCTCGGGAACAGCAGCTACGCACTGCTCCGGGCGATCAAACGCACGCTGGACCCGGACAACCTGCTCAATCCCGGCAAGATCTTCGATCACGCCTGAGCTGCGCCTTTCCCGTGGCTACCTCCTCCACCGACTCTTCCCGGACCACCCTACCCCTTCAAGGGCTCGACTACTCCGTCCTTCAACAGTGCATCCACTGCGGGCTGTGCCTGCCGTCCTGTCCGACGTACGCGGAGACGGGGCGCGAGCGAAATTCCCCGCGGGGGCGGATTGCGCTGATGCGAGCCGTGGCCGACGGCGAACTGGAAACCACAAAGGGCTTCGCCGAAGAAATGGAGTATTGCGTAGGGTGCTTGGCTTGCACCACCGCGTGTCCGGCGGGCGTCGATTACACCAACCTACTGGAGCATGCCCGGGCTCAAGTCGAAGCCGTGGGAGCGCTCAGCACGCCTCAGCGCGAGCGGTGGCGCCGGCTTACGTTGGAGAAACTTTTCATGCAGCCCCGCCTCCTGCGCCTGGCGGGGCGAATGGTCTGGTTCGCACAGATTACAGGACTGCAGGCGGTGGCTCGACTGACGAGATTGGTTCGGTGGCTACCCGAAGGGATTCGCCGACTCGAGCCGCTGTCCCCTGCGATCAAGGCCCGTTTCTCCGACAGCCTCATACGATCGACGGAAACGCCGAAGAACCGCCGCTACCGCGTGGCCCTGCTCACGGGGTGCGTGCAGGATCTCGTGTATTCGGATGTAAATCGCGCCACCGCGGATGTTCTCCTGGCCAACGATTGCGAAGTGATCACCCCGCGCGCGCAGCACTGCTGCGGCTCGCTGCACGCGCACAATGGCGCGCTCGATCTCGCGCGGGAACTCGCGCGCAAACAACTCGACACGATCGATCCGTTCGCGGTCGATGCGATCATTTCCAATGCAGCCGGTTGTGGGTCGCATCTGAAACGCTACGACCACCTACTGGCCGACGACCCCGTCTACGCGGCCAAAGCACTCGAGTGGACGCGCAAGCTCCGCGACATTTCTGAATGGCTGGTCGAAATCAAATTCCGCAAGCCAAGCGCCCGCCCCGCGCGCACGCGCCGCACCTTGGGACGGAGCGATCTCGCGGTGACCTATCACGAGGCTTGTCATCTGTGCCATGGCCAAGCCATCTCACGGCAGCCTCGCGAAATTCTGCGGGCGATCCCCGGGGTGCAATTGCGCGAGTGCGGGGAAGCGACGTGGTGCTGCGGAAGCGCCGGCATCTATTCGCTTACCCAACCTAAAACCGCTGCCTGGCTCCGGGAGCGCAAATTGAAGCATATTAAAGCCACCGGCGCGACGGTGGTCGCCGCGGCGAATCCAGGTTGCGTGCTCCACTTGGAAAATGGCATCCGCGAGTCCGAAGAGAACATTTCCGTCGTACATCCCATCCTCCTTTTGGCCGAGGCGTATGCAGCGGAAACCCGCAAGGGCAGCGGTGACAAATCGGAATAGTTCTGTTCCGATTCGCGCGTTCCCGACACGCTTCATGCGTTCATCGGCCTCCCCCTGCCATGAAATCTACCCGCACCGCCTCTCCCTCCCGTCGCGACTTCCTGCGTTTACTTTCGGCCAGTGGCCTTGCCCTGGCAGGAAGTTCCGCGCTTCCGCTGCGTGCGCAGCCATTCGCCAAACCCTCCGGACGCAAACTCGGCTACGCACTGCTCGGCCTCGGACGCTACAGCGAGCGCGAACTCGGACCGGCGCTGAAGCTCACGCAGCATTGCCACCTTGCGGCCGTCATCACGGGCACGCCATCGAAGGCGCCCAAATGGATGGCGGATTACAATCTCAAGGAAGACAGTGTCTACACCTACGACAATCTCGAGAAGATCGCCGACAATCCCAACATCGACATTGTTTATGTCGTGACGCCGCCGGGCGTGCGGCGCGACTTCGTCGTGCGCTGCGCCAAAGCGGGCAAACACGTAATCGCGGAGAAACCGCTCGCGACCACGCTCGAGGATTCCGACGCGATGCTGGCGGCGTGCAAAGCGGCAAAGGTGAAGTTTTCCACCGGTTACCGGCTGCACTTCGATCCTTATCACCGCGAAATGATGCGCGTGGCGAAGGCGAAGGAGTTCGGCGAATTGAAGACCATGACGGGTTATCGCGCCTTCACGATGGCCCAGCGGGCCTGGCGGGTCGACAAAAAGCTCGCCGGAGGCGGACCGTTGATGGACCTCGGTGTCTACATCATTCAAGCGGCGTGCATGATCGCCGGAAAGCCGAACGCGGTCACCGCCAAGGAGGGAGTCAAACTCAAGCCGGAGTTGTTCAACGAAGTCGAAGAATCGATCGACTGGACGATGGAATTCCCCAACGGAGCCAAACTGACCGCCGGCTGCAGCTACAACGGCAGTGGCGATAAATTCCGGGCCGAAGGCGACAAAGGCTGGTGGGAGTTTCCGGAGAAAGCGTTCACTTATCGCGGGGCGAAATGTGTCACCAGCCGGGGACCAGTGACCTTCCCGCCCATGAATCAACAGGCCGCGCACATGGACGATTTCGCGCTCTGCGCCCGCGAGGGACGCGAATCGATTGTTCCCGGCGAGATGGGGCGCCGTGACGTCGAGATCATGCTCGCGATCTACGAAGCGATGCGGACTGGGAAAAAGGTCTCGATCCCGGCGTAGCCTTGTAGGGTCTTGTCGCGCCTTGTCCTCCTCGACGAGCGCGGTCCGTTCTGGAGGCCGGGCCCTACCCTCCGCCAGCCAGCTGGGGTTTTGTTCTACTCTTCCAAATCCGAAGTGCCTCGAGCACCAGCAGCGTGCCGAAAATCCAGACGACTTGCAGCGGGAAGATCTTCCGCGCCGCAGCCTGATGGTAGGCCACGAGGGCCGCCGCGACATAGACGAACCGATGCAGAAACTTCCACCGTTTCCCGCCGAGGAGTCGAACGGCCCGATCGACACTCGTCACCGCAAGCAGGAAGAGAATCGTGAACGCGATCGCACCGGACAAAATGAATACCTTCGCGAGGTCCGTTCCAAACGTGGCGAATCCGCCCTCGTAGATAAAATGCATCGTGACATGTAAGGAGGCGTAGACAAACGCGCTCACGCCCACCAAGCGCCGGTGCCGATTCAGAGCCCGCGCGTAGGGCGATTGCGGAAAGAGGACCCGCCAGGGTGAAAATGTGAGAACGGAGACCAACAAGATACAGGCGACAAATCCCAGATGGTGCAGCAGATACTTCGGCAAATCCGCCAGCACGCTTGCATCCTGGCGCAGCACCGGCACTGCGGGCCAAAGGCCGGGCAGCATAATCAGGACGAGAACGAAGGCCTTAGATCGGAGCAGTTTTTCGAGGAACCTCACAAATCCGGGGAGCCGCGATCAGTAATATTTCGTCAGATCCAGGTCTTTGTAGAGAGCCGCGACCTGTTTCTCATAGCCGTTAAACATCAGGGTCTTTTGTTTCCCGGAAAAGAAACCCCCGCCAATCACACGTTCGCTCGCCTGGGACCAACGCGGATGGTCCACGGAGGGATTTACGTTGGCGTAGAAGCCATACTCCCGCGGCGTCATGACATTCCAGGTGTTCCGCGGCTGCTTGGCCACGAACTCTATCTTCACGATGGATTTGATTCCTTTGAACCCATACTTCCACGGAACGACCAAGCGCAGCGGCGCGCCATTTTGATTGGGGATGGGCTTCCCATAAATTCCCGTGGCGATGAAGGCGAGTTCGTTGGTCGCCTCATCGAGCCGGAGACCCTCGAGGTATGGCCACTCCAAGTCGGACGTCTTGTGTCCGGGCGCGGATTTCGGGTCAAAGAAGGTGGTGAACTTCAAAAATTTCGCCTCGGCCTTGGGCTCAGCCAGCTCGACCAGTTTGGCCAGAGGAAAACCGTCCCACGGGACCACCATTGACCACGCTTCAACACAGCGATGCCGATAGACGCGCTGTTCGATTCCGCCCAGCTTTTTGATGAGTTCGTTGACGTCGTGCTTGCCCGGCTTGGCGATCAGCCCTGAAAGTTCAACGGTCCACGGCTCGGTTTTCCATCCCTTGTTCGCGTACACCTTCGGGTCTTCCTTGCCCAAGCCAAACTCATAAAAATTATTGTAACTGGTGATTGCGTCGTAGGGCGTCGGTTTGAGAGCGGAGGCCGGATACAGCGGATTCTCCTTCGAAGGAAATCCCTCGGTCGCCGCGAGCAGAGATTTTGCGCCAAACGTGGCGCCCGCAAGGCCGACCCCCACGGCTTTCAAGAACTCACGACGCGGCCGGATGCGATAAATGGTCTCTGGTGACACGAGATGTTCCGGGAGTTCCCAATCTTTCGGTGTGCGAATGAGCATGGCGGGGGCGCGGGTTGAGGGTTAGCCGACAAACGATACGACTCAGACCATCGCTCGGATGCTGAGGCAGCGCGAATTCATTGCCTCAAGCTAGCTCCCTTTTGCCAATTTCCAAACAAGATCGATCAGACAATCCCCAGCCGGCATACTTGATTCCGGGTCCACAGATGGCCCCGCCAAGATGGTGGACGCTACTGGACTCGAACCAGTGACCCCGTGCGTGTGAAGCACGTGCTCTAACCAACTGAGCTAAGCGTCCGGGTATGAGGGGTGACGTTGGCTCGGGGCATCGGGCAAATCAATCCTGTTTTCGATCTTCTGTTGGCCGATTTTAAGTAAGCGGTAACACAGGGGAGCACAGAGGTCGGCGCGGAGGACACGGAGCGTCTTTCTCCTGCGGCGATGAAACGAAAGAGCTGCGGGTTAAGTTCTAAGGAGTCAGAGTCACTTGCGGTGTCTTCACCCCTCCGGCGCGACCTCTGTGCTCTCTGTGTCACTTCCTCCACTTTACCGCGCGTTTGCGAGCAGGGAAAAGCTCCCGGCAAAGCTCGCAGGTGCGGCCATCGCAAGCTCGGGCGGTGCAGTGTTCCCTTCCGTAAAAGATGATCCGAAGGTGCAATTTATTCCAATGCTCCCGCGGAAACAGTTCCTTCAGATCCGCCTCGGTTTGCTCCACGCTCCGGCCATTCGACAAACCCCACCGCTGGGCGAGCCGGTGGATATGGGTGTCCACCGGAAACGCCGGCACACCGAAGGCCTGCGCCATGACGACCGACGCGGTTTTGTGCCCCACTCCCGGCAACTCCTCCAGTTCCTCGAAGGTGCGGGGCACCTGACCGTTGTGTTTTTCGAGCAGAATCTTCGACAACCCGAGGATCGCTTTGGCTTTTTGAGGCGACAGTCCGCAGGGCCGGATCACCTCTTCGATTGTCTCCACCGGGAGGACGGCCATGGCCCCCGGATTGTCGGCGAGCGAAAATAACCGAGGCGTGACCTCGTTGACCCGCTTGTCGGTGCATTGGGCCGACAGCAAAACCGCCACCAGCAACGTATAAGCGTCTTTGTGCGCAAGCGGAACGGGCGTGTCCGGGTACAACTCCGCCAGGCGGCGATCGATGTGAGCAGCGCGTTGGCGTTTTTCGGCGGACACCTCCACAATCACACCTCCAAAACCGAGGATTTCAAAGGGAATAATATCCCGTTTGCCGGGCGTCTTTCCATTTGCATCGCCCCCGCCGGATTCTAGGTTGCGCGCTATGTCCCAGCCGTCTCCGACTGCTCCCTCCCGTGCCACCTCAACCGCGTCCGCCGCCTCCCCTGCGTCGCTGCTCGCGCCGATCGATACGTTCGCCCGGCGGCACAACGGACCGGACGAGAAAGATATCGCCGGCATGCTGGACCTGCTGGACTACCCGACGCTGGATTCGCTCATCGAGGCGACCGTGCCGACACAGATCCGCACCTCAAAGCCGCTCAACCTTCCCGCTGCTTTGGGCGAAAGCGCCGCCCTCGCCGAGCTCCGATCGCTGGCTGCGCAGAACCAACTCTTTCGCAGCCACATCGGCCAGGGTTACTACGGCACCCTGACCCCAGCCGTGATTCAACGGACCATTCTGGAAAACCCCGGCTGGTACACGGCTTACACGCCCTATCAAGCGGAAGTTTCCCAGGGTCGGCTGGAAGCGCTCCTTAATTTTCAAACGTTGGTCACGGACCTGACCGGACTGGACATCGCCAACGGCTCGCTGCTGGACGAGGCAACGGCGGCGGCGGAGGCGATGGGGCTTTGCCATCGCGTGGCCACGGCCCCGGAAAAGACGAAGTTTTTCATTTCCTCCCTTTGCCACACTCAGACAATCGACGTGGTGCGCACGCGCGCGCCCGCTCGGGATCGAGGTGGTGATTGGCGATCACCGCAAAGCCGCGCTCGATTCCACGTACTGCGGCGTGCTCGTGCAGTACCCCGACACGAACGGCAGCATCCACGACTACGCCGCCTTTTTCACGGCCGCCCGCGCGGCCGGCGCATTGTCCGTGGTGGCAACGGATCTGCTCGCGCTCACCCTGCTGCGCGCGCCGGCGGAATTCGGCGCTGACGTCGCGGTCGGATCGGCTCAGCGCTTCGGAGTTCCCATGGGCTTCGGCGGTCCACACGCCGCGTTTTTCGCCACAAAGGACGCTTACAAACGGCAAATGCCAGGAAGACTGGTGGGAGTATCCAAAGATGCCCAAGGCGACCCGGCCATGCGTCTCGCCCTTGGAACCCGCGAGCAACACATCCGCCGCGACAAAGCCACGTCGAACATCTGCACCGCCCAAGTCCTCCTTGCGGTGATCGCTTCGATGTACGCCGTTTATCATGGACCGGAAGGCCTTCGCCGCATCGCGCGGCGCGTCAACCTATTGACCCGCCTGCTGCAAGATGCATTGGGAAGCGCCGGAATGCGCACCAATGCCGAGCCCGTCTTCGACACGCTCCAGATTTCAGAGGTCGATGCCGGCGCCCTCCATGCCCGCGCCCGAGCCAAACGGATTAATCTTCGAGCGATCGATGACCGAACCGTGGGCGTGTCTCTCGACGAAACGACCGGCCTATCGGAAATCGCGGACCTTCTCCAAGTCCTCACTCAAAAGTCGGTGTCTGCGGATTCACTCAAAGCGCGCGCCGAGGCGCTCCAGCCGGATTTCGCGAGTCCCCATGCGCGCAGCAGCGGTTACCTCGCGTACCCCGTTTTCAATTCCTACCATACGGAACACGAGCTGTTGCGTTACATCAAGCGTTTGGAAGCGAAGGACATCTCTCTCTGCCATTCGATGATTTCCCTCGGGTCGTGCACGATGAAGCTCAATGCCGCGAGCGAGATGTACCCGGTGACTTGGCCTGAAATCGGCCAGCTCCACCCCTTCGCTCCGGCGGAACAGACTAAAGGCTACCAAAAACTTTTCGCCGACCTTGAGACCTGGCTGGCGGAGATCACCGGTTTTGCCGGCATCTCCCTCCAACCCAACGCGGGTTCGCAAGGCGAATACGCGGGCCTTCTCGTGATCCGAGCTTATCACGAGTCCCGCGGGGAAGCTCACCGCAACGTGTGCCTTATTCCGACCAGCGCGCATGGCACGAACCCCGCGACGGCATCAATGGCCGGCCTCACGGTCGTGCCGGTGGCCTGCGATGCGCAGGGAAATATTGACCTGAACGACCTGCAGGCCAAGGCGGACCAGCATGCCCGCGAACTCGCCGCGTTGATGGTCACTTACCCATCGACCCACGGTGTCTTCGAAGTATCGATACGCGAGATATGCTCGATCATCCATGAACGGGGCGGCCAGGTCTACATGGACGGAGCCAATATGAATGCCCAGGTCGGGTTGACGTCGCCGGGGTTCATCGGGGCCGACGTCTGCCATCTCAATCTGCACAAGACGTTCTGCATCCCGCACGGCGGCGGCGGTCCCGGCGTGGGCCCGATCGGCGTGGCGAGCCATCTGGTGCCTTTTCTGCCGGGACACCCGGTGGTCTCGCCCGTGGCGGCCGATTCAGGTTCGGCGCGTTCCCACCTCGGCGCGGTTTCCGCCGCGCCCTGGGGGTCCGCCAGCATCCTGGTGATTTCCTGGATGTACATTCGCATGATGGGGCCCGAGGGCCTGACGCTTGCGACCAAACTTGCCATCTTGAACGCGAACTACGTGGCCAAGCAGCTGGAGCCCCACTATCCGGTCTTATACAAGGGTGGGAACGGCTTGGTGGCGCACGAGTGCATCATCGATTGCCGCGGGTTCAAAAAAGCGGGGATCGAAGTGGAAGACATCGCCAAGCGGCTCCAGGATTTCAACTATCATGCGCCGACCATGAGCTGGCCGGTCGCGGGCACCCTCATGATCGAACCGACGGAAAGCGAAACGAAGGTGGAGCTCGATCGTTTCTGCGACGCGCTCATCGCGATCGCGGCGGAGATTCAGGCGGTCGCCAGCGGCGAGGCGGACAAAACCAACAACGTTCTGAAGAACGCGCCTCACACCGCGAAAGTGGTGTGTGCCGACACGTGGAACCGGCCTTATTCCCGCGAACTGGCCGCTTTTCCCACCCGCTGGGTCCGCGAGTCCAAGTTCTGGCCCTCCGTGGGCCGCGTCGACAATGTTTACGGCGATCGGAATCTGGTGTGCTCGTGCGTGGGGATGTGGGCGTTTTGGGAGACGACGGGGTGCCCGAGCCGACGCGCGGGCGCCCGCCGATACATGAACGAACCAGGCCGGGGCGGCTCGCGCCAGCGAGTCGACGTTGCCTAGAAGGGCAACCTGCCGAGGCTGCAGCCTGAGCTCTATCGCGGGCTCGCTTACGTTCATTGGACCTTGACCGTCGGGCAACGAGGGACCGGGTGGCTCACGACCGACTTCAGGCATCGTTGGGATCATATCCTCACTCATGCCTGCGGCCGCTACAAGATGGCATGTCCTGTCTATGTATTGATGCCGGATCACATCCATTTGTTGCTGCTCGGCTTGGCGTCCGAGTGCGACCAACGAACCGGAATCGAGTTCATCCCCCGTCAACTCCCGCCACATCTAGCCCCGGCGAAATGGCAAAAGCAGAGGCACGATCACGCTGCGCGAAGCGGAGCGTGTCCACGGAGCATTCGAAAACGCAGCCGGCCACCTCCTCCAGAACCCTGTGCGTGCTTCGTTGGTGGAACACAGGGCAGAATATCCCTATGTGGGATGCTGTGTTGCAGGGTATCCCGCACTGGATGTAGACGGCGAGTACTGGAATCGCTTCTGTCGTGTTTACAATCACCTCCTGGCCAACTATGACTGATCGACTCGCCGGCGCTCGCCGCTACATAGCCGCGAGCACCCGCAAGCGGATTCATGCGCATCATCCGACACCTCACTCCTTCCGGACCGGCCTATGCGGCGCTGCAAACTGACGGCAGCGCCTTGGAAATCGACGGGGACATCTTGGCTGAGTTCAAGGTGACGAAGCGCCGCATCACGCCCGGTAAACTTCTCGCGCCGCTCTCTCCCCGCAACATACTCGCGATCGGACTCAACTACGGGAAGCACGCCGAGGAAACGGGCAAGGCCGCGCCGAGCCGCCCCATGGTTTTCATGAAAGCGACCACGGCGGTCCAAAACCCGGGCGATCCCATCGAACTCCCCGTGGCCAGCGCCAGCCACAAAGTAGACTACGAAGGGGAACTTGCCGTCGTGATCGGACGGCGCTGCAAGAATGTCAGTCAGGCCGACGCGTTGTCCTACGTTCTCGGATACACCATTGCCAACGATGTGTCCGCCCGGGACTGGCAGTACGAATGGGGTGGCGGCCAATTCTGCCAGGGCAAGAGCTTCGATACGTTTTGCCCCCTCGGGCCGGCCATCGTCACGTCGGACGATATTCCCAACCCGCAAGTCCTGGGCTTGAAAACATCCCTCAACGGCAGCGTGGTGCAGGATTGGACAACGGGCGACATGATCTTCGACGTGAAAACGCTCATCGCTTTCCTGAGCGGCAGCAAAACCCTCTTGCCGGGAACGGTCATACTTACCGGAACGCCGCATGGCGTAGGTGCCGCGAGACAGCCTCCCCTTTGGATGCAGGCGGGCGACTCGGTGACCGTTGAGATTGAGGGGTTGGGTGCACTTACCAATTCTGTCGTGGCGGAAATCCCCCGATAAACTGTGGCGAATTAGCCGGACAGGGCGGAACGAGGAAATGTTCCTCCGACTGCGGGGGGCTGTGGCGAGGCCTCGCTCGAGGGTTTTTGCAGGACCAGCGTACCGCAATGCGCGGCACGCGCGGGCGCCCGCCCCGCCGCACCGCCGTTTTGATGGCTGATTCGAGCGGCACCGCCACGCCCTTGCAAGATTGCCCGTACGGCAGCGCCGACATCCGTGCATTTCGCACCGTTTTGTTACGCAAACCCCGTTGTAACCACCTGAACACTACGAGACGGTGCAAAGATGTTGCACGGCTCTGTAAGGGTTTTTCTTAGGCCACCTGTGGGAATTTTTTCCCACGTAGGTGCATGAACGGCCATGTCACCCCGAATAATTCAAAACGACGGCGAACAAACTGCCACTTTGCGAATCAAAGCGGCCCGTGACGGGGTATAGACTCTGTCAGTCAGGTATATACTCGCACCACCACAGAACGACCATGATCACAGTAAAAACAACACTGGCGGCGCTCACTGCCGCCGCGCTCGCCATCACGGCCAGCGCGCAGATAACGCCGGGGTTCTCATCGACCAACGCGTTTGGCGCGCCTAGCGCGACCAACGCTGCGCTCTACACAGCGCAGTTGGGCGATCTGTATTTCGACTCGGACGCGAACGTCCCGAGCGCGATCCAGACCTGGACCGACGGTCCGGTGAACCTCGCCGCTGCCCTCGGCTCCAGCCCCTGGCTGGCCGCAGGCGGCTCGGTCAAAGTCATCTTCCTCGGCGAAACCGCCGGATGGAAAGACGACTTTGGCTTCACCCGGAGCACCGCTCCGGGCACGTACAATCCGCTCGTAACGGACATTGAGAACTCCCTTACGCCTCCTCCGGGTAACATCCAGAGCGGCTGGGAAACCTTCGTCGATTACGCAGCCGGCAGCACCCTTGACTTTTGGGTGAATAGCGGCGGCGACGTCGGCCAAGGCGGTTTGTTCTCGGCGTTCGGAACCGCGAATCAGTTCTCCGGCACGGATATGGGCAACCACGTCAAGTGGAGCACTCGGTCGGTGAACACCAACTACTTCAACGGAACGTCCTTTGTCACCGCCCCAGTTACCACGCTGTTGGTCGGTTTCGAGGACACGCGCCGCGGGGTGAGTTTCTTCGATGGTGACTTCAACGATGTTGTCGTCGCTTTCCAGTTCCTCCCCACGCAGCCAATTCCAGAACCCTCCACCTACGGTCTGATTGGCGGCCTCGCCCTTCTGGGCTTGGTTGGCTACCGTCGCTTCAAGCGCGGCAAGACCGTAACTGCTAAATAACTACAGCGACACTGTGGCGATTTAGCGTTGACACGTTAGGATCTTAAAAAGACCGCCCCCTGAGCTGGGGGGCGGTTTTTTGTACGAGGGTAGGGCGGGTCCTCTGGACCTCCGTCGCGCGCGGTCGGCGCCGCCTCATGCTTTGTCACCACGCCGGACGGCGTTGGAACGCATCGTCGCGACCAATTTCCGCTTTGACGGCCGGTCCGCAGGCGGCCCTACCTTCGGCTAAACGCCGTCGGTTTCTATCCCTTTGCACTTTGCCTGCATTGGTGTATGGTAGCCGCGAATCCATGCGTTGTCCCCGCTGTACCTCCATCGACGATAAAGTCATCGATTCCCGCATCAGCAAAGAAGGGAGCACGATCCGTCGCCGCCGCGAATGTCTGGAGTGCGGACATCGCTTCACCACCACGGAAATGCTCGTGCGAGAAGGGCTTGTCGTGATCAAGCGCGACGGCCGCCGCGAGGAATTCGACCGGGAGAAACTGGTGCGCGCCGTGCGCGCGGCCTGCCACAAGCGACCGGTCGACGTCGAACAGATGACCATGCTGATCGAAGACGTGATCGATGTGGTGGAAGCGCAATTCGACAGCGAAATTCCATCCCAAGCGATCGGAGACGCTGTCATGCAGCGGTTGCGCAAGATCGACCAGGTGGCCTATGTGCGCTTTGCCAGCGTGTACAAAGAATTTCGAGACGTCTCCGAGTTTATGCAGGAGATAAGCAATTTGGATAAGCCCAAAGAGAACAAACCGGAAACATGAGGAGCCTGCAGAGCATGCGCGGGAATTCCGGGCGGCGCCGTTCGCGGGGTATCTAATGGCAGCCTCTCGGGACGACCTTCGCCGGCTGCATTTTGTCAATGCGCTCTTCGCGCAGGTGACCGGCCACGACCTCTATCTCGCTCACCAAATCAAAGCCGCGATTGCCTTCAGCCTGTCGGAGCTCGAAGCGCAAACCTTGGCGGAGCCCGGGTCGGTCGCCAAATACGACGCCGCATTCAGTGCCGCCGCCGCATCCCTGCTGGAGAAATTTTTCAACCAAAGGTCGGACCATGGCTTTTATCATTGGGATGCCTCCCGCACGCTCGCTTCGGCGACGCCTCTTTTTGCGCGGACCGAAGTCATGCAGGGACTGAAACATCTCGCGCGCTTCCGCGAGTCCACTCTCCTCGTCACCAATCTCCGCCGGGCGATCCTCCCTCCGGAACGGCGCGAAACGGAGCGCCGGCGCCGAGAATATGAGGAAACGCTGGGTTTTGTACGCCAACTCGCCATCGCCCGCAGCGCACGAAGTGCAAACCTGCATCTCCTGTTCTTGTAGGGATGGAGTGGCGATCAACGCCGCCGTCGTATCGCTGGATTTTCGCCGATGTTTTCTCCACGCTACCAGCCTGTTTGCTACTCATTACGCATACCATGAAAACCATTTTCCAACGCATCATCGACCGAGAGATTCCCTCGAAGATCGAACATGAAGACGACCGCTGCGTCGTCCTTCACGATATCCAGCCGCAAGCTCCCGTACATTTGCTGATCGTGCCCAAGAAGCTCATTCCGCGTGTCGGGGAGGCGTCCGCGGAAGACGCAACCGTGCTCGGGCATCTCCTGCTTACGGCGGGGGCCATGGCCAAAAAACTCGACCTGCCCAGGGGCTTTCGCATCGTGATCAACAACGGGCCCGACGCTTGCGAATCCGTGCCTCACCTCCACGTGCATCTCCTGGCAAAACGCCAGATGACGTGGCCGCCGGGCTAGCCCGCGCGCGGTGTCGGTCGGCAGTTTGGAGTTGCTGAGGACGCCCGGAAGCGGAGCTGGTTTGATCGAACTTTCAGGTTCCAAATCAACTCCGAACCCCAAACTCGAAACTCCAAACGCCGGTGGCTTCGCGCTACTGTGCGCGAAGCCACCGACTGAGCCAGCCGTGGATTTCGCCGTACCAGTACTTGCTGTTCTCGCCTTTGAGAATCCAGTGGTTTTCGTCGGGGAAGACGAGAAGGCGGCTGGGGATCTTGAGCCGCTGGTGATAAGTCCAGTTCTCCAGCGTGTTGTTGAGCGGCACTCGAAAATCCTGTTCCCCGACGGTAAGCAGCATCGGCGTAACCCAACCGGTCTTTGTCGCGTGGTTGCCTGCGTAGCGGATGGGATTCTGCTCACGCCAGACGGGCGATTGCCCCCAAATAGGTCCTCCATTGTTCACTTCGCGGCTATAAACCACGTCGCTGGTGCCCCACTGGGCTTCCAGGTTCACCAGCCCCGCGTGCGAAATGAGGCATCGATAACGCGCGGTCGTGGCTTGCAGCCAGTTTGCGAGGTGGCCACCGTAACTTGCTCCGCCGGCCGCGATGCGCTCGCGGTCGATGAAGGGAAATTGTTTCACCGCTTCGTCGGCGGCTTGATTGATTTCCTCCGCCGGCGTACGAAGCGGATCGCGCTGGATCGCCTGGGAAAAGGCTTCGCCGAAGCCGGTTGAGCCGGTGAAATTCGGCATCAAAAAGACATAGCCTGGAGCCGAAAGGAGATGATAGTTCCAACGGGCGCTGAAAGCGTCGCGCGCCATCGTGTGCGGGCCGCCATGCAGCATCACAAAGAGCGGGTACTTTTTCGACGGATCGAAGCCCGGTGGTTTGACCAGGATCGAGTGAATCCGGCGTCCCTTGGCGCTCGTGAACCAAACGTGCTCCACCTGCGGCAGGTCGAGTTGCGCTACGCGGGCCGCGTTGAAACTCGAAAGCAGGCGGTGCTGCTTTTTCTCCACGTCGATTTCCACGATTTCCGGGGGATTGCTGGCGCGTTCCCAGACCGCGACGGTCGCACCCTTCCCGACTTCCACACTCGTCGTGCAGCCGTCGGCCAGCACACCGACGGGCTCGACCCGTCCTCCGGACAGCGGCACTCGATAGAGGGTCTCGTTACCTTCCCCTTCCGCCGTGAAATAAACCGTGCTGCTGTCGCCGCTCACCGCAAACTTTCCGGCGGACCGATCGAAGTCCCCGGTCAGCACGGCTCGCTTGGCGCGATCGAAAGGCCACGGGAAACGCGCAATCCGTTCGAGGTGATAGTTCATTTCGTCACCCCCTTGCTCCGTCATTGCGAGCAAGGCGCGACCGTCGGGCGAAAACGTCGGCCGATAATGGTGGTCATCCCCTTCGGTCAGCTGACGCGGCTCGCCTCCCTCGACGCTCACCTCGAAAAGCTGGGCGGGGGCCTGCGAGTAAGCCTGTTTGTCGCTATCCAACCTGGCGGCAAAAACCACCGCTTTCCCATTGGGTGTCCAGACAGCGTCCAACTCGTCGCCGGAGACGTCGCCGCCTCGCCCGGCAAACCCGGGCCGCTCGGCCAGCTTTGTGCCGGCCAGGAGGTCGCGGGGAGTCACTCCGGACTTCGCGTCTTGGACGAACACGTGCGGATGTTTGTCGTCCGTCCACCGGTCCCAATCGCGGATCGGAAATCCGTCGTAGGCACGCACGGTGTACTTCCGGTCCTTCCGTTCCCTCGCGATTTTCTTATTGGCCTCGTCATCACGAGCGCCGGGAAACACGTCGCTCACGAAAAGGATTTGTTTGCCGTTCGGGCTCCAGCGCGCCGCCCGTGCCCCCGTCGAAATCTGGGTGATGCGCTCCGCCTCGCCACCCAACACCAAGTCCAGGACATAAATCTGCGCGGCCTCGTCGCCGTCCCGCTTCGCGGAAAACGCGATGCGCTGGCTGTCGGGACTCCAGGCGACACCCGACTCAGGCGTTTTGGTGGCCGTGATCCGACGCGGCGGCTGGTCGCCGTTTAGCGCGCGCAGCCACAAGTCGCTCGATACTTCCTTGGGGTCGTAGGCGGGCTCCAGGACCGAAAAGACGGCCCACTTGCCGTCGGGACTGACCGAAGGCGCACTGACCCGTTTCATCAACCAGACGTCCTCATGGGTGATCGTCCGCTTCTCCGCTGCCGTCAGCAACGCACACCCCAAAAGCCCGCACAAAAAAATCCCCCACCCGGCTGTTCGATTTCTCATCCCTCCTTCTCTCAGGAACGGAAGGTCGGGCACAACGCCAATCGAGTCGCCCGAGCGCTAGGATCGCGCCTCGAAGGTCCCGTCGCTCCGTTTGCTTACCCGTCGTTTCAATTCCAGCATCGTCAAGGTGGACGAGAGTTCGGAGACAGACATCTTGGTCTGCGCGGCGAGAGCATCGAGAGTGAGGAGAGCCCCGCCCCGGAAACATTCGAGAACCCGTGTTTCGCTGGCATCGAGATCGATGCCGGGCAGTATCGTTTTCTCGCCACTCTTCGGCGGAATCGCGTTGGGGCGCAACCCATCGAGGTAGTTGAGTTCCTGCAGGATGTCGTCGACGCTCGTCAATAACGTGGCCCCGTCTCGGATCAACTGGTGACACCCCTGGCTGGTGGCCTGGTCGATTCTTCCCGGCACGGCGAAAACCGTGCGCCCCTGTTCCCCGGCGAACCGCGCGGTGATCATCGAACCGCCGCTCACGTCCGTTTCCACGACAACCGTCGCGTCGCACATTCCGGCTACCACGCGGTTCCGCATCGGAAAGCTCTGCCGGTCCGCCCTTCGCCCGAAAGGGAACTCGGACAGCACGGCGCCCTGCTCTTCTATCTGACGGTACAGGGAAAGGTTTTCCGGCGGATAGACGATATCGATTCCGCAGCCGAGCACTGCCGCGGTCTTTCCACCGACCGAAAGCGCTCCTTCGTGCGCCGCGGTGTCAATTCCTCGGGCCAGTCCGCTGACGATGCAGAAGCCCAGGCGCGCCAGTTCGGCCGCGAATTTTTTGGCCACCGACTGACCGTAAAGCGTCGTTCTTCGGCTGCCCACGATGGCGATACAGGGGTGGTCGAAGCTGTAACTACCTTTCCGATACAGGCCGATCGGAGGATCGTGAATCTCCTTCAGAAGTTTCGGATAACCTGCATCTCGCGTCGTGATGAAAACCGCCCCGCTCTGCGCCATCCGCTCCTCTTCGCGCCCCAGATTAAAATGTTCGGTCCAGGCCGCTATCGTCGCGACGATAGCCGGACCGACGCCGCGCACGGCCTCCAGGCGCCGCGACCCCGCCGAAAATATCGCGCGCGGATCGCCACCCAATTCCGCGAGGAGCCGGTTGAGCGTAATCGGCCCGATATTGGGCAGGGCATTCAGGACGAGGAATGCCTGCTGTTCGGTCAAGGTCGCGGTCATGTCGCCCCAGACCGGAGCGCGACGGACAAAAAGTCGAGCAGTTGTGTGGTCTTCGTTGCCGTTTGCCCGTGGGCCCGCGCCAACTCGTCGGCGGCTCTTCCGTGCCAAACGACGGCGCGGCAGGTCGCGGCGAAACACTCCTGGCGATCCTGAGCGATCACTCCCGCGATCAGGCCGGCCAGGATATCGCCACTGCCGCCGCGGGCGAGGACCGGTCCGCCAAAAGGTGAATAGCAACTCAACAGTCCGTCGCCGCTGGAGCCAACGATACGCGTCAAAGTGCCTTTCACGACCAGGATGCGACCGGTCGCTCCGGCGACGGTTTCCGCGCTGCGGCCCTCCGCGATGCGGGCGAACTCGCCGGCGTGCGGCGTGAGTACGCAGGTGCGCCCAGCCGCCGCGGCCAGAACATCCGGCTGAAGAGCGTCAGCGTCGAGCACGAGAGGACATGTGGCGGACTTTACCAACTCAGCCGCGAGGAGTCGCGTTTCCCGCTCCGTCCCCATCCCCGGTCCAATCAATAGGACCGACGCTCGCATGCACCGCTCCTGCCATAGATGAAGCCCCTCCAAAGCAAGCCCGCCCCCAGGAGCAAGAGGCCAACCGACCCACATGGCTTCGGGATGGCGAGCCGCGCAGGCCGCCGCTTGCTCTTCCGGAACGAATGCCGTCACAAGGCCCGCGCCGCTCCGGATCGCGGCTTGAACGGCCATGACAACCGCTCCGGGGTACGAGCGTGATGCGCCTACGACCATAACGTGTCCGTATGAACGTTTGTCCGAGATCGACGCCCGCAACGATCGCAGAGGCTCCAACGCGGCGAGAGTCAAGATGTGGTCGACCCGTGGTCCATCGTGGGCACCGCCGCTAAAAAAACCCAGGTCGAGGTACCTCAAGCGCCCGACCCAAGGTCGATTGGTCTCGGCCACGAGGGGCGCTTTCACGCTGCCGGTCGCGTAGGTGAAGTCGGCCCGAAAGGCAGCACGATCACCCAGCCCACTCGGCAAATCCACCGCGGCTCGAAAAGCGACCTTGCACTCATTGGCCGCCGCGATCGCCGTCGCGTGCGCGGGATGGAGAGGGGGCCGAAATTGAAACCCAAAGATGCCATCGATTGAAACATCGTATGACGATTCAAATGACGATGCTCCGCGGAGGGCCCGAACCCGGCCTCGGGCCCCGTGGACGAGTTCCCGCCAGGCGCGGGCCGCGAGAGGGCGCAGGGCCGACTGGCCAAACAAAAACAAGACGTCCGCGGTCAATCCGGGAACTTTTGCTATCAACTGTCGCGCCGCAACCAACGCGTCGCCGGCATTGTGTCCTTTGCCTGCCAGAACCAACAGGCGTGCGTTTTGGCTCCAGGCGCCCAACTCGCCATGGTCGCGAAGGATCTCGCGAGCCAAGGCCTGTCCTGCGCTCTGCAGCGCCGCCCATTCTCTTGCCTCGTTCCCCTCGAACAGCGCGTTTTCGAACCGAGGCACCTCGTCCATAGCAAGGATGGGATGCGAGAAGGAGGGATTCACAAGAAAGTCGTCAAACCATCACGGCGGCGTTTGTTCCGCCGGCAATTTGGGTGCCGGCGCCGGTGGAGGCTGAATCTGAGGCCGGGGACGATCGAGGGGAGTGGTTTTGGGCGGGGCGGTCTCCAGGTCGAGACGCGGCGCGACCGTGCCTTGGAGGCGTCGCTCTTCGCGCATCGACTCAGGCTCCGTGAACACGATCGGGGCGTGCGGACCCAGGCCGCGGTCGATCAGGGGGCGAGTCAGGCGAGAAAGCGTGCGAAAATAATACTTATCCCCGTCGCGAAGCACTTCGACGTAGTCCGTGCACGAATTCGTCTCAGGATTAAAAATCGCAACCTGCGTAGTATCGAATTCCCACAACGCGTGGTCTTTGTAGGTCTCGAACACATCCTCGACCGCGTACAGCGGCTGACGCAACTCTCCGGGTTGAGGGCGCCGGTCCGGTTCCGGCTTCGCAACGGAAATGGAATTCGGGGCGGCGGGGACGGTCGCCGCCGTCCGAGGGCGCGGCTCCCGCTGTGTCTGGCGCTGGACCGTGTAGACAAAAAGGCCCCCGAGGATAAATCCGAGCATCACCCAGGAAGGGGTCTTGGATAACTGCGGCGCCCGCGGTTTCGGTTCGTCGGTATCCATATTATCCAGAGGCGGCCCTGACCACGGCCGCCACGGCGAACGCGGCGGTATCGGTATGTGAGAGGGATACAATGATGTCTGTCCCGCCCACGTGGCGCAACAGGGCAGCACCCTTCTCGTCGAGGCGGACCCGCGGCTCCTGGCGGGCGCCATGGTAAATGGAGATAGACCTCCAGCCGAGTTCCGCCCCGATCCCGGTCGTAAACGCTTTCGAAACCGCCTCCTTTGCCGCAAAACGAGCGGCGAGATGCTTGTGGGGGAATTTCATCCCGAGGCTGTAGGCACGCTCCTCCTCCGTGAAGACGCGATCGAGAAAACGGTCGCCCTGCCGTTCCCAGACACCGCGAATGCGGTCCACGTCGACCAAGTCGGCGCCAAGACCCAGCAGCAGTCCACCCGGAGGCAAGGAAGGGAGATTCATCGTTCGAGAGGAAACAGGACGACGTCAGGCATTCATCCGCGACCTCATTTCGCGCACCGCTTCGTCCACTCCGGTAAACAGTGCGCGACTGACGATGCTGTGACCGATGTTTAATTCATGCAGATGCGGAAGCGTTCGGAGCTCGGCGATATTCACGTAGTTGATGCCGTGTCCCGCGTTGACGATCAATCCCTGGCGATGCGCGAGACTGGCCCCCAAACGCAAACGCTCGAACTCCCTGGCCCGCGCCGGGGTGTAATAAGCATTCGCGTACGCCCCCGTGTGCAACTCGATCCACGGAGCGCCCAATCGGGCGCTGAGTTCGATCTGCGACTCATCCGGATCGATAAACAAGCTCGTGCGAATTCCCGCGGCATTCATGGCATCGACACATGACTTCACCCGATCGCGATTTCCCACGACGTCGAGCCCCCCCTCCGTAGTGACCTCCTCCCGATTCTCCGGCACCAAACAGACGGAATCGGGACGAAGCTTCAACGCGTAGTCGACCATGGCCGCGGTGCAGGCCATTTCCAGGTTGAGACGAGTCTGAATCGACTCCCTCAAGCGACGCACATCGGGCTCCTGAATATGCCGTCGGTCCTCCCGCAAATGAACGGTGATCCCGTCGGCTCCCGCCCGCTCACAAGCGAGAGCGAACGTCACCGGATCCGGCTCCACCGCCGCCCCAACGGTCGCCGCCGCCTGGCGATAACGCGCCTGACGGACCGTTGCGCAGTGGTCGATATTGACGCCGAGAAGGATCATGGTGTGCGGAGGCAGTGCCCAAAGGTTTGAAAATCGCGGTCGGTGGCAATGCAGGAGTGTGCACGATGGAGATTCGAGGTGGAATGCCGCGCGTGCGGGATTGCCGGCGTGCAGCGTTGCCAGGCCAGCCACATCCAACAGCCCGCCGGGACGGCAGGCTCCACCTTTCGTCCAGATTGCCACGTTTTCTGAACCCTCCTCGACCCGCTCATCGCAGCGAGAACCAGTTGCGGTACGCACGCTTGGCTCTTTCCGTACGCAACCCCCCGCTCCACGCGGTGTCTTCCCGGCAGTCGCCTATGAAACTCGCCGTTGTGATTCCCGCGTATAAGGAGAAATTCTTCGCCAAAAGCCTGGAATCGCTCGCCGCGCAAACCGACCGCGATTTCCGCGTCTACATTGGAGACGACGCCAGCCCGCAAGCGATAAAACCGATTGTCGACCGGTTTGCGTCGATACTGTCCCTCAGCTATACGCGCTTCAAGCAGAACGTCGGAGCCCGCGACTTAGTGCGGCAATGGGAGCGTTGCGTGGACTTGATCGGCGACGAAGACTGGATCTGGCTGTTTTCCGACGACGACTTGGCCAGTCCGAATTGTGTCGAAGCGTTTCGCCGTTTCCAGGCGCAAGGCAAAGGTGAGGTCTGCCGTTTCGCGACCTCGGTCATCGATGAGAATGACGCCCCGTTGAGTCCCTCGCTCCCCTCCCCCGTCCATGAAAGTTCGGAGGAAATGGCGTTTCATCTTCTTCATTGGCAGCGTGGAAATTCGATGCCGGACCACATTTTTTCCCGGGAGGTCTATCGGCGCACCGGCGGTTTTGTCCACACGCCCTTCGCTCAAGGCGCCGATTGGGCGACCTCGATCCGTTTTTCCCAACGCGATGGGATGCATTTCCTCGGCGACGCTTTGGTCCGGTGGCGGCTGAGCGGATCGAATATTTCGTCGCAAGTGACCAAAAAACGTGCGGCCACGCTCGCGGGCCACTACGAGTTCATCCGATGGGTGCTCCAGCATTTCCGCTATCTGCAGAGCGAGGGCCCGCGCCACGGGGTTTCCTACGAGGCGATGCAGGCCGCGGCGCTGTACAATTTAAAGGTCATCATCGCGCGCCACTACAAGGGACTTCCCCCCTCGCTTTACCCTTTCCACGTTAGATTCCTGAAACGGAACTTCGGCCTGTCCCTTCCGCGGGCTGTCCGCCATCTGGCGGGGGTGGTTTCCGAAACGCGCGCCGCCGTCCGCTGAGCCGAGCCCACCGACCATGATTTCCATCATCGTACCGACCTTCAATTCCGAGGCACACGCCCCGCGGTGCTTCGAAAGCGTGCTGCGGCAAACACACCGCGATCTGGAAGTGGTGGCGATGGATGGCGGCTCGACCGACGGCACGCTCGCCTACCTGCGCGGCCTGGCAGAACGGGATCCGCGGGTGCGTGTGTGGAGCGAGAAGGACCGAGGGGTTTATGACGCGTACAATCAGGGCATCGTCCGAGCGTCGGGCCGCTGGCTTCTGTTCCTGGGCTCCGACGACGAGCTCCACGCCGAAAACACCCTGGCCGAAGTCTCCGCGTATCTAACGGAAGACTACGACTTGGTGTACGGCAACGTGCTGATGTGCGGCAATGCCTCCTGGGCTGCGCACGGCACCATATTTAATGGCGCCTACACCACCAAGAAGCTCGGCCGGGTAAATATCAGTCATCAGGCCCTGTTCTACCGTCGCGACGTTTTCGAAAGGTTTGGCCGGTACGACCTGCGTTACCCCGTGCTCGCGGACTGGGCTTTCAACCTGAAAGTATTCCCGCAGTGCCGCAGTCGATATATGGACCTGGTCGTGGCGCGATTCCACGCGGGCGGCCTGAGCACGCAACAGTCCGATCCGGCCTTTGAGGAAGATTATTTCGACCTCGTGCGCGAGTTCTACGACTTTGCTCCCTTTCACCCGGTGTTCACGATGTACGCCTACCGGCTGCCGCGGCTCTCGGAAAAACTGCGGCGGGAGCGCCGCTATGGACGCGCACTGCAATACCTTGCGCTGCACTGGGTGCACACGACCTTTTTCCGATGGCGGCGGAAGCAATGGTCTCTCGCTTGAGCTGAAGTTCCGTTGCCATTGACGCGGCGCTAAAAACGCCAACGCTCAATCGTTCGCATGACTGTTACGCCTCCGGCTGCACGCAAGAACGAAAGCCTGCTCCTCAACCTCGTCTTCAACGTCCTATTGCCGACGTTGATCCTGATGAAGTTCAGCTCGGAAAAGGCGCTGGGGCCCGTCTGGGGCCTCGTGGTGGCGCTGGCATTTCCGCTGGGGTACGGTGTGTGGGACTATGCTCAGCGAAAAAAGACGAATTTCCTTTCGATCATAGGCTTTGCCAGTGTGCTGCTCAGCGGGGGACTGGGTCTGCTCAAGGTGGGCGGAATGGCCTTCGCGATCAAAGAGGCCGCCGTCCCGCTTGTCTTCGGAGTGGGGGTGCTGCTCTCGGGCAAATCTCCCCGCCCACTTGTCCGCACGATGCTCTTCACCGACGCTGTCTTTGACGTGGAGCGGATCGAAGCGGCCGTCGGTGAGCGCGGCAAGCGGGCTGAATTCGAGGCTCTTTTCTCGCGCGCGAGTTATGGCCTGGCTCTGTCGTTTTTGATCAGTGCCGCGATCAACTTCGCGCTCGCCAGGTATTTCCTGCGGAGCGCGGCTGGCACCGAGCAGTTCAATATCGAATTGGGCAAGATGAACTTTTGGACGCCCATTGCCGTCATGGTGCCGTTCATGGTGATCATGATGGTCGTTCTCTGGCGGCTGATCAAAGGCCTCGAGGCGGTAACGGGCCTGGAAGCCGACGCGATTTACAAGAACCAGCAGAAGAAGAGCTGACGGGCGGTCATCCCGACGGGCGCAAGGCCCCGCCAAACGCACGTCCTGGAAATTTTCGATTTACAACCCGCTTTCCCGCTCTAATTTCAGCCTTCCTCATTCGCCCGGATGGCGGAATTGGCAGACGCGCTGGACTCAAAATCCTGTTCTCGAAAGAGAGTGTCGGTTCGACCCCGACTCTGGGCACCATGAATGACTCACCTGGGAGGGTGCGGGGATGAGAGGCCGGCGATTTCGCCCCGCCAAAATAATCCCGTGGCCATATTGAACGAATCGTCAAACGCGCGCGTCTTACTCTGTGTTAGTTACCCGTTCTTTTTGGTTCATAGTTTGTAGTTCAAAGTCGGCAAGGGCGCCTCGTTAACTTCGTGGCGCCCTTACTGTTTCATGGGCCTCGTCTCGGAAAAACAGGGGCGGGCGAGACAGTGGCCGGTTGGCGTGGCCCTCCGTAAGCCCTCGACAGGGCAAAAACGGCCGGCTTGGCTTCGCCTGCATGCCCGACTTCCGCGTTTTTTGTACACCGGCCGAGCGCGACCCGAAAGAACTGCGGCTCTCCCCGGATGAGTCGCATCACCTGATTAGCGTGAACCGCGCGGAAAGGGGAGCAACGGTCGTCGCCTTCGACGGCCGCGGGAACGAGTGGATCTGCGAACTGGCAAGTGCGACCAAAACCGGCGCCGTTCTCGCCGTGCGTTTCCGACAGGGGATTAAACCCCTGGCTTATGAAATCACCCTGGGGCAGGCCCTGCCGAAGGGTCAGTACATGGATGCCATCGTTCGCAAGGCGACCGAGATTGGCGTGGCTCGAATTGTCCCGCTGGAGAGCGAACGAACCCAGGTTCATCTCGACGGCGATCGCCAGGACAAAAAGATCGAAAAGTGGCAAATGGCCGCCCTCGAGGCGGCGAAGCAGTGTGGAAATGCCTGGCTTCCCGAGATAGCCGCGATCCAAAACGCGGCTACGTTCATGGAAGCGAGCCGCGGCTACGATCTGAAGTTGATTGCAAGCCTTCAACCCGGCGCAAAATCGCTAAAAACTGTGCTCAACGCGTTTCGGGAAAACACGAGTCGGCTGCCCTCGAAAGTGGTGTGGCTCATCGGCCCGGAAGGCGATTTCACGCCGGCGGAAATGAGCACGTCAAAAAGTACCGGCTTCCAACCGGTTACCCTTGGCCCTCTCGTCCTACGCTGTGAAACAGCCGCGGTGTATGCACTCAGCGTGTTAAGTTATGAACTGCAGAACAGCTAGCGGTCTGCGTCTCGTGTCCGCGTGGAACCGCCCGTCGTAGCGAGGGTTCCATAATTTTTCTTGCGGCCCAGATTTCACTTTCGAAGGAGATGTGCCGTTATGTGGGGTATATGAAGCCGATTGCTTTTCGTTGTTGGGCCGCCCTGGTGGGCGTCGTAATGGTTTGCGGGCTTTCAGCGGGCGCCGCGCCTAAAGTCGGCGTGCTGCTGAAGGGAAAGACCGCCTTCTGGAATGCCGCGGAAAAAGGAGCGGTCCAGGCTGGCGAAAAACTGGGCGCGGAAGTGCTGATCAAAGCTCCCCCGTCCGAAACAGACGTCGCGCTGCAGATTCAACTTTTCAACGCCCTCGTCAGTCAAGGCTGCGAGGCGATTGTCCTCGCGCCTTGTCAAAAGGACGCCTTGAAGGAACCGACGGAAGCCGCGGCGAAAAAAGGAATCAAGATCGTGGTGATCGACTCCGCTTTGGCTGGGAACGCCTCGCAAGTCTTCGTGGGCACCAATCAGCGTGCAGCGGGGGAAGCGGCCGGACGCATCATCGCGGGTCTCGTGACGTCCGACGACGTGGTAACGATTTTCAAACACAATCAATCGAGCGGAGCCACCGAGCAGCGCGAGGCGGGGGCGCTGGAGAAATTTCGTGACGTTCATCCGAAAGCGGTCGTGCACGGCGACATCTATGCCGCGAACGAAAAGGGCGTCGAAGACGAGCGGGCCGCACTCGTAATGACGAAGTATCCGAAAACAAAAGCGGTCCTCGCCAGCAGCACGCAGGGCACGATGGCCATGGTGAAGGTGCTCGAGGCCAGAAAACCCGTGGGCGCGACTAAACTCGTCGGCTTCGGCTTCAATCTTAACCAGAAAGTCGCAGCTTCCATCGACGCGGGCGTGATGGAAGCCTGGATTGCCCAACAGCCCGGCGAAGTGGCCTACAAAGGCGTCGAGTGCGCGCTCGCTTTGTTGAAGGGTCAAGCCGTGCCGGCAATTGTGCACACCGACTTCGCCATCATCACGAAGGCGAATCTCAAAGAACCGAAGATTCAGGCCCTCCTAATCGATTGAGGTAGCTTACGATCCGTTTGCGCCGCACTGATCGCGCAGACACGACGAGAATTCTCGCGGCAGGACTCGCGTCTGCGGGCCTGCCAACTGCGTTTCGTGATCCGCTGGCCGCTCCTCACCAAACCAACAATCCGGCTGCGAAAGTCAGTCCGGCGCCGACGCTGCAGAAGATGATTTTGTCGCCGGAATTAAAGATCCCCTCCTCGGCGGCCCAACCCAGAGCCATCGAAACGCTGGCGGCTGACGTATTGCCGTACTTGCCAATGGTCACCACGAAACGTTCGTAGGGAATTCCCACGCGCTTGCTCACCGCCCGAAGGATGCGTTCGTTCGCCTGATGCGGAACGATCCAGGCAATGTCTTCCGCGGTCAACCGGTGGCGGGCCATCGTGGCCTCGATCTGGTCGGCAAACGCGATAACCGCGTGCTTGAACACTGCGGCGCCATTCATTTGGAGGAAGAAATCGTCGCGATCATGGCCTTCCGGATGAGGGAAGGGCCGGGAAGCGCCGCCACCCGGCCGCTGAATAGCCTCGAATTGATCGGCGTCGCCGGAAAGCGTCAATTTCCCGAGGCGATGACCGCCCTCGGCATCGGTCAAAATCGCGGCCCCGGCGCCGTCGCCAAAAAGAAAGGCGGTCGCGTGATCCTTCGGATTCGTGATGCGAGAAAGTAGTTCCGCGGTCACTACGACCAGCTTGTGTGCCGTTCCCGATCGGATGAAAGCCCGCCCTACTTCCAAAGCATAGAGCCACCCGGCGCAGGCCGCGTTCAGGTCGAACGCTAGCGCCCGCGGCACTCCGAGCTGCTTGGCCAGCGCACTGGCCATCGCCGGCACGGGCTGGTCGGGAATCAGGGTAGCCATGATGACCCCATCGATCTCCTTGAGATCGATCTTCGCCTGTGAAAGCGCGTGCTGCACCGCGGTCACGGCCAGGCTGGTCGCGGTTTCGCCGTCTCCCGCGTATCGTCGTTCGCGGATGCCCGTGAGCTTTAACACTTCCTCCTCTGTCATGTGAGGAAAGTGCTTCAAAATTTCATTGTTCGAGCGAATTCCGCGAGGGAAGGCGTATCCCACGCCGGCGATGCACACGGTCTCGGCCGCGTGCAGTTCGGGTCCGCGGCCGCCAGGCGCCGTCGAAATTCGCGGCGCAGCCGGCTGGCTCTGGAGCCGCTGAAGATATTTGGCGACATCATCCCCGGAAACACGTCCTCCCGGGCCGGTCGCTTCGATGTTCGTGATCGCGGTCGGGTCAAGGCCCGCGTCGATTGCCAGCTTGCTCGCGCGAGGCGTCCATTGGGGCCCCGCCGCACCTGCCGATTTGGCGGGAGTCGCTGCCACCGCTTTAACGACGGAACCGTGTCCATTGCCGGAGATTGCGGCCGCTACAGACTTCACGGCGGCCGGTTTCGCGGCTTCGCGGCTCTGCAGATGACGGAGCGATTGGTCAGCGGTCTCAATCTTGAGAAAAGGCGCGCCTGAGGGAAGGATATCACCCGCCCGTCCAACGACTTCGCGAACCGTACCATCGCAAGGCGATTCGAACTCGAAGACGGATTTATCGCTCTCCAATTCCGCGATTTTCTGCCCCTTCGAGACGGCCGCACCGGGCGTCACAACGAGATCAATGACAGTGAGTTCGTTGACGGTCGCTCCCATGGAGGGAACTGGCACATCGATGAGAAACGTTTCCATTCCGGTTAAGAGTACGCGCAGCTTTAGCGATGGGGGTGGCGGGGTCAACCAAAGTGAACGGGCTGGCTCGAACCGGAGGGCCCCGGCAACCCGTCCCTGACAGGGTCGACAGTATTCTTTCCTCACGCAACGAGCTCCTGTGCTAACCCTGAGGGAGTGGCGGAATCGTTGAAAACTGAGGGGCAGAAGGTTTGGAAGGGCGAGGCCTCCCCCTCGACAGGCTCGGGGCCTTGAGCGAAGTCGAAACAGCGGACTTCCCGTCGTGAGCGCCAACGTAGCTGCTAACACTTATGCAGCGCTAGTCGGCGTCAAACGATCGAGAACGAATAACTCCCTGTAACGCCTGCCACTTTCTTTCCTAAGAACGGGTAGACGACGGCGCACAAACGGGAGCGCGCCGGTTCGTCCAACCTCAACTGTCCATGAAACCCTTCATGATCATGAATCGTCATTTCGTTCGCGGCGTCATCGCCGCCTTGGCTTCAACAACCCTTGCCGGCCTGTCTCTCCTCGCGGCGCCGAGCCTCGACGTTCGTAAACCGCCGGTCCTTTCCGGCCCCAACCCGAACACGGGACCCGCGGCGCTCGACCCCATCGCTCAACGTGGTCAATGGGTCATTCCCGCGGCCGGCGGAGCCGCTCGGGTCTACAGCCATGAATTCCACGACAACGTGAACGGCCAGGGGGGCGGAGTCGCCTCGTGGCGCGCCATCTACGGCCGCACCGCGTCGATTGTCTACGCGGCGGGACCGGGCACCGCGATCATCGGCTTCAGCGTGAGCGCCACGATCAATAACGATACCACGACGGGCGCGGGCGGATGGCAGCCGGGGCGCAACTCCCACCGCGAGCAAAGCTACGCCTCGTTTTCCTATCGCGGCATCCTCTATCGGCCCGTTCTGGCCGCGGAGTTCGCGGTAGCCAACCCGCTCCTGTTTCCAGCCGGTCCGGTCGCGGGAACTCCGTACACCCCGTCGCCGGGACCGCGGATTATTGCGGCGAACAACGATCTTCGGGCGTGGTATTGTTTCAACAATGTCGCGCCGTGGGGCAACTATTACGTGCCGACGTGGGAGTTCCCCACGATCAATCCGGGCGCTTCCGCCACCCGGATCCTCACCTTTCGCGTACTGGATGGGGGGCTCGTTCCGGCCGATCCACGCTACGCCGCCATCGTCAACTCGCTCGGCACCGGGCGCGATCTCTTCTCCAATCGCACGACCTCCCTGAAGATCAGCAATTGGGTCGAGGGCCTGACGATCGATACGGGCGCCCCGTACTTTCAGGCCGGGCAGGGCAGCGATGTGTCGGTATTCCACTTGATCCCGAGCACGGCTCCGTGATCGGCGGTCTGTGTTGTGTGGTTGTGACACCCCGCGCCTTCAACGGCGCGGGGTTTTTAGTGCGTTGTGGAGGTCGAGCGCAATCTCGTGGGAACGCCTTCAAGAGAATCGGATGAGCAAACGCGCTCGGAGATCGCGTTCCACCTTGACGACGGCTCGGCCGCCGTTTCGACAGGCTAAAGGTCCCGAGCTTGTCGAGGGAGAGGCGCCCTACCCCTTCGAGTTTAGCTACGCTATATTTATCTGCCCTCGTTCCGGACCGCACGCCAGATCGCGAGGCACTGCTCCATCAAGGCCGGCATTTCGGCGAGCGGGACCATGTTGGGACCGTCGCTGATCGCTTCGTCCGGTTTCGGGTGCGTCTCGATAAAAAGTCCCTGGGCGCCCGCCGCCAGCGCGGCTTTCGCCAGAGGCGGCACGAACTCGCGCTGCCCACTGCTCTTGCCCCCTCCCGCCCCCGGAAGCTGAACGCTGTGGGTCGCGTCGAACACCGTGGGAAATTTATTGGCGCGCATGATCGAGAAAGAACGCATGTCGACCACAAGGTTCTGATACCCGAACGTGGTGCCGCGTTCGGTCTGCCACACCTCGGTCGCTCGCCCTTCGCGCAGTTTGCCCACGACGTGGACCATTTCCTGCGGAGAAAGGAACTGGCCCTTCTTCACGTTGACGACCTTACCACTGGCGGCGGCGGCAAGCAGCAGATCGGTCTGTCGGCAGAGAAACGCGGGTATTTGGAGAATGTCGCACACCGCGGCCACCGCGGGAATCTGCGCGGTCTCGTGGATATCGGTCAAAACCGGGAAGCCATACTCCCTGCGGATCATTGCCAAAAGCTTGAGCCCTTCATCCAAACCAGTGCCTCGCGACCCGGCGAGCGACGTGCGGTTTGCTTTGTCAAACGAACCCTTGAAGACCAACTTGAGGTCGGGCTGCGCTTTTTGGATCGCCAGGAGCGCCTCCGCGACGGTGCGGCAAATGCGTTCGCTCTCGAGCGAACACGGTCCCGCGATCAAAAGGAGTTTGGCCGGGTCGAAGATCATCGTCGGGCGGTAAAGGCGGCGGTGCTAACCCTTCTTCGACTTGCGGTTGGCGAAGGCCTTTTTTCCGCCTCGCTTCACTTTGATCGCCGCGCCGATAAAAGCGGCGAACAGAGGATGAGGCTGATTGGGCTTCGATTGAAATTCCGGGTGAAACTGGACCGCCAGAAACCACGGATGGTTTTTCAGTTCGACGATCTCCACTAAATTGCGGCGCGGGTTGATTCCGCTCACCATCATCCCGCCGCGCTGAAGCTGGCCGACATAGGCGTTATTCACTTCGTAGCGATGCCGGTGGCGTTCGCGGATGCTTGCCTTGCCATAGGCCCTGGCGGCCAGCGAACCGCTGGTCAGCGCGCATTCGTAGCTGCCCAGGCGCATCGTGGCGCCCTTATCGATGATTTTTTTCTGCTCCTCCATCATGTTGATCACCGGATGCGGGGCGTTCGGGTCGAACTCCGTGCTGTTTGCGCCTCCGAGTTTCAGTACGTTTCGGGCGTATTCGATCACCGCGATCTGCAGGCCCAGACAGAGGCCGTAATACGGGATTTTCTTTTCGCGCGCGTAACGTGCCGCCGCGATCTTGCCTTCCGTTCCCCGGTCGCCAAAGCCTCCCGGCACCAGGATGCCGTCGAGTCGTTTGAGCGCGGCGAGACCGTTTTTCTTTTCCAAATCCTCCGCATCGATCCGCACGATGTTGACCTTGCAGTTATTCGCGATGCCGGCGTGCGTCACGGACTCGTAGACGGATTTGTAGGCGTCCTGGAGCTCGATGTATTTCCCGACCACGCCAATCGTGACCTCATGCGCGGGATTGCGCACCCGCCGCACGATCTCTTCCCAAATATTCCGCTGCGGATGCGGGTTTTTCAGCCCGAACAAGTCGACCACCAAATCGTCCATGCCTTCCTTCTGCAGCGCCAGCGGCAGCTCGTAGATCGATTCCACGTCGCGACATTCGATCACGGCTTTGACCGGCACGTTGCAGAACATGGACATCTTGTCGCGCAGCCCGTGGTCGAGCGCATGATCGCAACGGCAAACCAGGATATGCGGCTGGATGCCGATTTCGCGCAGCTTCGCCACCGATTGCTGGGTCGGCTTGCTCTTCAATTCGCCCGCCGCTTTCAGGTAGGGAACCAGCGTGACGTGGATAAAAATCACATCGCGCTGCCCCACTTCCAAGGCGAACTGGCGCATCGCCTCCAGAAAAGGCAGTCCTTCGATGTCACCGGTCGTCCCGCCGATTTCCGTGATCAGAATATCGACGTCCTTCCCGCCCTGATAAATGCGCTCCTTGATCTCGTTCGTGACGTGGGGAATGACCTGCACCGTCTTCCCCAGAAACGCGCCACGGCGCTCTTTCTGGATGACGTTTTCGTAAACCTGGCCCGAGGTGAGGTTGTTCAACCGGGACAACTTGCCGCTCGTGAAACGCTCATAGTGGCCGAGATCGAGATCGGTCTCGGCGCCATCCTCGAGCACGTACACCTCGCCATGCTGGAAAGGGCTCATGGTGCCGGGGTCGACATTCAGGTAGGGGTCAAACTTCTGGATCCGAACCGTGAGGCCGCGCATCTCGAGGAGCGCTCCCAGGGCGGCGGCCGTCAGGCCCTTGCCCAGCGAAGACACGACTCCGCCCGTCACGAAAATATACTTCATCGGCAACGGGTATGAAGCGTTGCAAAAACGTGACAAGAAAAAGCCTGACGGCCCTCGGAAAATCTGCGCCGCGCCCGCCCGATCGCAGATGAAAGGCAATCCCCGTCAGGCCAAGTACCAAAAAGCCAGCCCCCCGGCCACGACCAGCAGGGTGGCCAGAACCGCCAGGATGAACATCCATTTGCACACTTTGAGGAAAAACCAAAGAAAGACGCAGCCCGTGATGACCAGGGAGCTGATGACGAGCCAACGGGGGTACGCCGCGGCCTGGTTGGCAAACAGATCCATCATCTGCCCTCCCGACAGCGCCTTGCGGGAATCGGTTCGGAAAATTCCCCGCTTGCGCCAGCCCGGGCGGAGGCGGCAGCATTTCCCTCTTTGATGAATTCCAAGCCCCAGATCCTTGTTTGGATCACCTGTGACGGCGTCCACATCGATCCCAGCTCAGGGAAGCACACGATCCTGGGTGTTTTCTCGAACATCCGTGCGCGGCAGTTCCCGGTCGTGCATCCGTTCATGATCTGGTTTCTCACCATCAGCGACGTGGCCCCCGGTGAACACAAGATCCGAATCTCCCTGGGACTGGATGCGACCAATCCCTCGCCGTTGATCGACCGCACCTTCGAATCTCAAAGCCCGCTGCAACGCATCAACCTGATCAACGAAATCAGGAACCTGAATTTCTCCGCCCCGGGCGACTACTCGATCGTCATTGAAATCGACGACGAACCCCTGCTCGCAACGAGCTTGACGGTGTCGAACTAACCAGCCGCCTTTGGCCCGCTTGCAAATTAAATGGCCAAATGAGCACTGAGCACTCTTTCCATGTCCTATCCAAAATCCGCTAAACCCGCCCTTGTTGTGGGGTCCGTCGCGATCGATCGCGTGGCGACTCCGTTTGCGCAAAGCGATCATATCCTGGGCGGGGCCGCGAGCTACGCTTCAATTGCGTCGAGCTATTTCGCCCCGACGCGGCTCGTGGCCGCAGTGGGCGCCGATTTCCCGAAGTCTTTTCTGACTCGCTTCAAGAAGCACGGCATCGACACCAACGGCCTGCAGGTCGACCCGAACGGCAAAACGTTTTTTTGGTCGGGCAAATACCACGAGAACTTCGCCGGACGTGAAACGCTGGAGATCCAGCTCAACGTTTTCGAAAAATTTTCACCCACCCTGCCTGAGGCGTACCGAGAAAGCCCCTACGTAATGCTCGGAGCGATTCAGCCGGGACTGCAGCATCATGTGGTGGACCAGCTGAAAAATAAAAAGGTGTTCATCCTGGCGGACACCTTTGATTTGTGGATCAAGACGACCCGCGAAGACCTCGACCGTCTTTTGCCCCGGGTGGACCTCCTCGTGATCAACGAGGACGAGTCGCTGCTGATGACCGGCGAACGGAACCTCATCTTGGCCGGCAAGAAACTGCGCAAGATGGGCCCCCGGATCGTGGTTCTCAAGAAAGGCGAACATGGCTCGCTGCTTTTCCACCCAGACGGTTTTTTTGCGATTCCCGCCTATCCTGTCTCCAAGTTTGTGGATCCCACCGGCGCGGGGGACAGCTATGCGGGCGCCCTCATCGGCTATCTGGCGTCGGTCAACCGCACCGATTTTCCCGCCCTCAAGAAGGCCGTCGCTTACGCGACTGCCTGCGCCAGCCTCACCGTCGAGAGCTTCAGCGTAAACCGCCTCTCGGGCGGCGGAAAACGGACGATCGATAACCGCCTGAAGGAGCTTGAGCGGATGACCCGGTTCTAACGAGGCGTTTCGCGCCACGTCAGCACGCTGGATCGTTTTTCTCCCTCGGCTTTAGGGAGCCCCTAAACGTGGCAAACTCAAAGCAAAGAGTGGAGCCCGCCGTCCCGGCGGGCTATTAGTCGTCGGCGGGCCTAGGAACGTCGCACCCGAAGCAATCCCGCAGGCGCGGAACTCCGCCCCGAGTCGCAACTCACCTCGTTTTCAGCGCTCCCGAAGGGTGTCGCGTTTAACTTGGAGTCTCATCCGAGCCGCGGCCCCCCAAGCCACACTTCGGCGGGCTGGCGCACCTTCCAGGAAAATTTCCGGAAACACAGCCGCTGTTTCTCGGATACTCTCCTTCGGACCCTTTTCCTGCCAGCTCATCGCGCCATGATCTACTTCCAGCTTTCTGTTCGCCCCCGCTTTGACTCCTATGAAGGTGACGCCCTTGGGCGGTATCGCGTCGACGCCCTCTTCGCGAACGAAAATCCGCGGGATTCGCTTTCTCACCTGGCTAACCGGCTGCGGGAGGAGGGTTGGGAGATCATCGAGATCACCGAAGCCCAGTCTGTCTTTGCCCGCGGGGATATTCGCGCCTGCGCCCGCCTCACCACGCTCTACAAGCAGGCGGAAAAAGAAGGTTTTGCCTACCGTCTCAATTGGGCAGACGGAGCCGTGGCGCTGTCCGATCCGCCCGCCGCTCCCAACCACACCCGCGTATCCGCGTAGGGTGAGCTTGCGGAGCTCCGAAAACCCGACAAGGGACAGATTGAGGTGGAATCCCGCAGCTGCGGGATTGGAGAGGGAAGCTCTAAAGGACCGGTTTGCTGGTAGGGCGAGGCCTCTGGACTCGCCGTCGTGTGCGGCGAACGTGGCATGCAACTATTTCCGCAGCGCTGGACGGCGTCAAACGCACGTTTTAGACGGCGTGTCTCCCTTCGATGGGCGGTCCACCGTTTCGACAGGCTCAAGGTCCCGAGCTTGTCGAGGGAGAGGCCCGCCCCTACCTTTCGATCCGTTTTCCTGAAGCCCTTTAGCGTAAGTCGCCCTCTCGTTGGGGCTATTCGGCGTCGCCTGCCGAGGAACGCCACAACCGACCAATCCCGCAAGCGCGGGACTCACCTTCGCGCTGAGTGAGCGAAATACCGTAACCAAATCTTTCGAATCGAGTTATTGGGCGATCTCTCTCTCTATTCGAATCATGCTCGAGCTGCGTGCCCTCGCAAAAAAGTACGGACCGATCGTCGCGCTGGATCACATCTCACTCTCCCTGTCCAAAGGAGAGTTTTTCGGTCTTCTGGGTCCGAACGGTGCGGGGAAAAGCACGCTGATGTCGCTGGTCAGCGGATTTCGCCGGCCCGACAGCGGCGAAATCCTGCTCGACGGCGAGTCGCTCGCCCCCGGTCGTCCCGGCGTTCGAACCAAACTCGGCCTGGTCCCGCAAACCGTGGCCCTGTATGAAGATCTGACCGCGGAGGAGAACCTTACGATTTTCGGGCGCCTGTGCGGCCTGAGCGGGCAGGTCTTGCGCGAACGGGTCACGGAAGGCCTCGAATCGGTGCAATTGCAGGATCGCCGGAGACACGCGGTCAAGACGTTCTCCGGCGGAATGCAACGCCGCCTCAACTTGAGCGCGGCTCTCCTGCACCGGCCGCAGTTGCTGCTCTGCGACGAACCGACGGTCGGCGTGGATCCTCAGTCGCGCAACGCGATCTTTGAATTCCTCCGCAAACTCAACGCAGGCGGCATCACCATCGTTTATTCGACCCATTACATGGAGGAAGCCACAAAACTGTGTTCCCGGATTGGGATCATCGACCACGGCAAGATCCTGGCTCTCGGCACGCTCGACGAGCTTCTCACCCGCCTGCCCTTTGGCGAGGAGATCCGTATCGCAAAAAACCCTACAACAGAGGCCGCCCTGCCCGCCCTTTCGGTTTTCGGCGAGGTCCAGGCTCGGGACGACGCCTTCGTGCTTCACCCCGGGCCGGATCTGCCGCTCTCGGCTTTCTTCGGCACGGCGGAAAAGCAAGGGCTCTCGCACCGTCTCTTCCAGGTCTCCCGCCCCACCCTGGAAGATCTTTTTCTCCATCTCACGGGCAAGACCTTGAGGGACGAGTGACTACGCCCATGCGCATCGTCTTTGCTCTTCTCCGAAAAGATTTCCTCCTGTTCCTGCGGGACCAGACCGACGTCATCGTCACATTTCTCGTCCCCATCGTCCTGATCTTTCTCTTCGGCCACATCTTTGGCGTCACCCCCGGGAAGAAGGGCGGCTTCGGTATGGAAGGCGCTTCCAAAATCAAGTTGGCCGTGGTGGTGCAAAGTCGCACCCCTGTCGTGACCCAGGTCGCGGACGCGCTGCAAAAGGAGCCTTCCTTCCGCACGATCACCACGGATCCCGAAGCCAGCGGGGCTCAACAGCCGTTGACCGAAGAACGGGTGCGGCGCCTCCTGCGCGAGGGCAAGCTGCGCTTCGCCCTCATTTTTCCTCCCGACGCGGAATCGGACGACACCCTGGGCCTGCGGGTGCGGTATCTGAACAATCCTTTCAACGACATCGAAAACGGAATCGTGACCGGCCTCGTGCAGAAGACCATCTACACCGCCGCGCCGGCCGCGTTGGTTCGCGCGCTTCCGGAACGGGCGGCCCGCGAACTGGGAGAGGACCGCGTTGAAGGATTCTACCGCTCCATAGCCACCACGGTCGCGGACACATTCGAGACGGACCCCGAACAGACCTATCAAACAATGAAGACGGGGATGCCGCCGGTTCGGGATCGCGCCGGTCTGCGCCGTGTGGATACCTCACCGTCGACCGCGGGCAAGCCGGCGCCCGAGGCCGGCAGCGGCAACGACCTGTTGTCTCGGCTCGTTCGCATCGAGACCGAGCAAGTGGTGGGGGCCAACGTGAAAAATCCCATGGCCACTCGACTGGTGGGAGGCTGGGCCATGATGTTTCTTCTGTTCTCCGTCTCGAGTTCGGCCACCGCGCTGTTCAATGAGAAGAAAGCCGGTCTGTTTATCCGGCTCCTTTCGATGCCGGTAAAGCGTGCCCATATCCTCTGGAGCAAGTACCTGTACGGGATGACTCTTGGGCTCATCCAGCTCACCGTGATGTTTGCCACCGGCTTCGTTCTCTTCGGCATCGATATCACCAGTCACTTCTCCAACCTGCTGATTGCGGTGCTGGCCGCTTCGGCTGCGTGCACCGCCTTCGGCATGCTGTTGGCGGCGGTTGCGCCAAGCCCCCAGGCCGCCAGCGGGCTGGCGACCTTGATAATCCTCACGATGAGCGCGCTGGGCGGGGCCTGGTTTCCGACCACGATGATGCCGGAATGGCTTCAGGCTTTCAGCCAGCTCACCATCGTGTACTGGGCCATCGAGGCCTTCCAGCAAGTGCTGTGGGCAGGCCACAGTCTTCGGCAAATTCTCCCTACGATCGGAATCCTCCTCGGCTTCGCCGCCGTCGTGAATGCGTTCAGCCTCTGGCGCTTCACGCGAGGAAAGATTTTCGAGTGAGGCGCGAGAGGTGACCTGCAATGCGAACGGAAACGGAGTTCCGCGCTTGCGGGATTGGCGCGGAGTGCTACTCGCGAGGCACATCTGACGCCCACTAGCCCCGCGGGAACGACGGGCTCCACCTTGTGTTCGACCCGTGGAAGATTCGTTTTTCTTTGCCCCGGGGCACGGGTTGGGCGAAACTCAGCCTTCCATGTCCGCCGATCTTGCCCAGTTGGTCACGTCGATTGCTCAACGCGCGCGCGCCGCGTCGTTCAGGCTCGCGACGGCTGCGACTGCCCAGAAGAACGCCGCCCTCCTAAAGCTGGCGGACTTGATCGATGCGTCGCACGAACCGATCCTCGCGGCAAATGCGCTCGACCTGGCGGCGGCCGAGTCCAACGGGCTGACCAAGGCTCAAATCGATCGTTTGACCCTCGACCGAAAGCGGTTGGGGCAACTGGCCGAGAGCGTCCGCCAAGTCGCGGCGCTGCCCGACCCGGTGGGCGAAAAACTGGAGGAGTTCCTGCGGCCAAACGGCCTGCGCATTCGCAAGCTGCGCGTGCCGATCGGGGTCATCGGAATCATCTACGAAGCCCGGCCGAACGTCACGATCGACTGCGCCATCCTCTGCTTGAAGAGCGGCAACGCCGCAATCCTGCGGGGCGGGAAAGAAATTTTCGACACGAACCGCAAATTCGCGACGTTGCTGACGCAGGCGCTCACCGAGACCGGTCTGCCTTCGGATGGCGTGCAACTGATCCCCACCACGGACCGCGCGGCCCTGAACACGCTTCTGAAACTGGATCAGTACGTTCACTGCATCATTCCCCGCGGCGGAGAGCAATTGATCCGCTTCGTCGCGCAGAATTCGACCATCCCCGTGATTAAGCACTACCAGGGCGTTTGTTTCGTGTACGTCGACGAAAGCGCGGATCAGGCCATGGCGGAAGCGATCACCGTGAACGCAAAAGCCTCACGGGTCACCGTCTGCAACGCGGCGGAACAACTTCTGGTTCACCGCTCCGTCGCGCCGTCCTTCCTGCCCGGCCTTGCCCGCGCTCTTCTCGCGAAAAAGGTAGAGCTGCGCTGCGACCGTCGGAGCGCAGAAATCCTCCAGCGCGAAAACCTTCCTCACCAGGCGGCCACGGAAAAAGACTACACGACCGAATTTCTCGACTACATCATCGCTATTCGCGTGGTGGACTCGGTCGACGAAGCCATTTCCACGATCAATCGCGACAGCTCGAATCACAGCGACGCGATCGTGACATCCGACGCCGGCCGGGCCGAAAAATTTTTGGCCGCCGTGGACAGCGCGACGGTGTTTTGGAACGCCTCGACGCGTTTTAACGACGGTTTCGAATTTGGTTTCGGCGCCGAAATCGGCATCAGCACAGACCGGTTGCATGCGCGTGGCCCCATGGGTCTGCGGGAACTGTGTAGTTATAAATACCTTATCGAAGGCACCGGCCAGGTTCGCGGTTGAGCGGTGCGCCGAGGCCGGGCGCTCGCTCTCGCACGGGCGACGCGTGGACATCTGACCTGGAAGCTGGACGGACGGCGGTTTTCTGGCAGGTTAGGGCGGCGGTCAGGCACCCGCGTCGCATGAACCCTCCTGCGCACAGCACGGTTTTCGCGTTAGTCACGTCATCGCTTCTTGCGGCGACCGCACTCGCGCAGGCACCCAATCCACCTGCTTCGCCGGGCGAGGCGCCACCTCCAACGGTCCGCCGGATTCTTTCACCGCGCCTGTCGTCGGCCATTTCCGACGGGATCACCTACCAGCCTTCTGCGGCCCCCGCGCAAAAAGCGGAGGCTGAAAAGCCGAAAAACACAATCATTCGGCTTCCCGAGCACGTAGTGGAAGGAGAGCGACCCCCCTTGCTCTCGGAACGCGAGTTACACAGGCCCGACGATTTGCTCAAGTTGGCGCGCCGCCGCTATCTGGGGCACTTCCACACTCATGTTTTGAACCGCATGCGCCTGTTCGGCGGCGACGACGTGTACGCGCTGCAGCGATTCGCCGACGATGAGCGGCTCGCGCACATGGCAGCGTTCAACGACAAACTTTACCTCTACCGAATTGCCGGAGAGGACGCGGAAGTGCGCAAACTCGAACGCGAAATGCGGTGGACGTTTCTGCGCCATAGTCGGTTTTGAGCGGTCGAAATCTGTCGAGTCCCAAGGCCGTCGGACGCGATTTCGGTTTTGCCGACTGCTCGCTCGTCGCGCATATTCCGCCAAAACTTTCGCCAGGGACCGCTGTCTACACTTTCATGCATCACTCGGCCCGTCTTCTTTTCCCCGCCTGCATCGTTCTTGCACTGCTCCAAAGCAGTCAGGCACAGACGCCGTCAACGCCGGCCCCCCGTCAGCCTGCTCAAGCGTCGCCGGCCGCATCCCCCGGCTCCAAACCGGCCGATGGGCAGCCCGGGCGACAGCCCGTTTCGGAAGTGACGTCCGCATTGCGCGCCGGCATCTCCTATCAACCCCCGGCGCCCGCCCAACCCGAGGTGGACCTCCGTCAGGTTGACAAACCGCGCAACGACATCATCCGCCTGCCCGAGCACGTCGTCCAAGGCGAAAAATCCCCTGCATTTGTCGAGAGAGCTCTCTACACTCAGCACGGTCTCGAACAACTCGCGATTCAACGCTACCTCGGCATGCAAGGCAGCAATCGTCTCGGTCCAAAGCTCATCGCGATGCAGATGTACCGAGACGACGAGCGCCTGATGAATATGGCTTCGATGAAAGAAAAAATCGATTTGTATCGCGTTTCTGGAGACACGGCGGCGGCCCGCCAGCTCCAGAAAGACGCGGACACGACGTACATCCGCCGCACCGAGTTCAGCCCCCCCTCGAGCGTGCAAAAAGTCGACTTCAGCGAACTGCCAAAGTGACCGCGCCGCAGGCGCGGTTCGCGGAGAGAGGATAGAAGGTAGAGGAAAGACGCTCTGTTCACCGAGTGTCCGGCAAACTCGCCAACTGCATTCGAGCACGTGAGGTCGGCTCTGGCTCCACCCTCCTACCCTCTTTCCGCTACCCTCACCTTCTATCCTCTTTCCGCTATCGCTTCCGACTCTGATCCTCCGCGAGCCCCACGAGCAGAGCGCCCACGATCCGCTCCCATTCCTCGCTGAGTGCAAGCTCCGGACCCGGCATCTCCCGTCCCGCTCGGCGATACCAATAACCCGCGTTCCCAATGTCGCCCTCTTTGCGATGGAGATAGGCGTGCACCCAATGCCCGCGCAAACTGCCCTCCTGCTGCGCAAGGTCGTGGGCTGCCTCCCATTCGCCCCGTCCGTCGTGCCAGAGGGCCTTGAGGCAAAGGTCCAGGCCATTGGGACTTGGAAGAGAGCGGAATGATTCAGTCGTCATGGCGTAACATACAAACTTTGAAAATTTTGCACGTCTCGCGAATCCTTTGCACCCCCTTTTGCGTCAGGCGCGAAGAACCCGGTTCAGCCGGATTAAATCACCTCACTTTCGTTACGTGCTTTTTCCCGCTCTGCAGAACAATTGCGAAAACCCATTCGACTTTCAGAGGCAACCTCGTGTGTTACCGTTATGCCCGCTCTGTCGCGCGCCGACCTTTCCGACTCACTTATCAAACGACTTACTTGGGAAGATCTCGATCTCGCCTATGTTCGACGCTTGATTGAGATCGCCAAAGACGAAGATCTTGCCGGGCTGGGACTTCGGCAACGCCCGACGGCCACTGGCGACCGTTCTACAGGCTGTATTGCCGGAACCCCAAGACAGGGTTCGGCCCATCTTGTCGCTCGCGAAGACATGACGGTTTGCGGTCTGCCCCTCTTGGCGCTCATTCTTTCGGCCTACGGAGGCAATGCGACCGTCCAGGCCCGCACAAAAGATGGGCGCTCGGTGACCGCCGGCACGGTCCTTGCAACGGTGACGGGGGACCCGCGCGTCATTCTCGCTTCCGAGCGCATCATGCTCAACTTCGTCCAGCGACTTTCCGGCGTGGCGACGCAAACGCGCCGCTACGCGGACGCATTGGGCAAGTCGCGGACCCGCCTCCTGGACACGCGCAAAACGACCCCTGGGTATCGCGTGCTGGAGAAATACGCCGTCGCGTGTGGCGGCGGCTGGAATCATCGCCTCGGTCTCTTTGACCGCGTGATGTTGAAGGATAACCATCTTGCGCTTCTCGGTTTCAACGAGATCGACACCGCGGCGGGCCGCGGGCCGAATCAAACCGGGGGCCCACTCGCCGCAGCGGTTTCCGCGGCGCGACGCGCTGCGCCTGAACTACCCGTCGAAGTCGAAGTCGACCGGATCGATCAGATTCCCGCCGTTCTGGCGGCCGGCGCCGACGTGATCCTCCTCGATAACCTAACCCCGGCCCAGCTCCGGAAGGCGATCGACTTGATCGCTGGGCGCGCGTTTACCGAGGCCAGCGGAGGCATCACGCTAAAGACGCTGCCAAAACTCGCCAACCTGGGCCTCGACTTCGCTTCCACCGGCGCGCTGGTCCACCAAAGCGTCTGGGCCGACATCGGTTTGGACTGGCAGACCTGACTCATCCTCTTTCCTTACATGCAACTCCGCCGCCGTCCGCTCCACTACCTGGATCCCTTCGCAACGACCTTTCGCGTCCGCCTCTCTTCGGCCCGCCGCCTAGTCCTCTGTCTCCGATGAGCAGCCCCGAAATTGTCATCTTACGCGCCCTGCTCGACAAAGAATCGGGTTACGTCTCCGGAACGAACCTAGCCAAGAGCCTGGACATGAGCCGGGTGGCGGTCTGGCAGTACATGGAGAAATTGCGTCATCAGGGTTTCGGCTTCGAGGCCGTGCGGGCGCGAGGCTACAAACTCACGTCGCGGCCCAACCAGCTGAATCCCTCGCTGATCGAAGCTTATCTATCCTCCCGACAACTCGCTTTCGGCTTCGACTACTTCGAGACGATCGACAGCACCAACGACGAGGCGCTGCGCCAGCTGACCGGCGGCAAAGAGGCGCCATTCGTGATTGTCGCGCGGGAGCAAACGCGCGGCCGCGGGCGTTTTGGCCGCACCTGGCACAGTGGAGCCGACGGCAACTTGTATGTCAGCTTCGGTTTCCGTCCTTTGGTGGAGCCGGCGCGCATGCAGACCTTCACCCTCTGGATGGGAGTCAACGTGTGCGAGGTGATCCACAATTTCACCCACGCGGTGCCGGGGCTGAAGTGGCCCAACGATCTCCTGTTCGACGGCCGCAAAGCGGGGGGTATGCTCACGGAAGCGCGAATGGATGCGGATCAGATCCGAGATCTGGTTTTCGGTTTGGGCCTGAACGTCAACAGCGAAACCGCCTCCTGGCCCGAGACGCTTCACGGACGCGCCATTTCGCTCGCGGAGCACACGCGCACTCCGGTCGACCTCAACAAATTCACCGCGGCCTTGATCGGCCGGATCCTCGACGCCTACGAACAGTTCATCAGCGGCGCGTATGAAAAGACATTCGCCGAGCGCTGGCACCGTTTCGACGTGCTGCGGGGCAAGACCATCACGATCGTCCAAGGCAGTCGCGAAGTCCAAGGCGTGGCCACCGGCATCGACAATGAAGGGTCGCTCATCCTGCGCACCGACAAGGGAAAGTCCGAACGCTTCCGAGCCGGCGAAGTGACCCTCGACAAAAACGTGCTCGCCCAGGCCGCCGAGGGCTGACCATGCTATCGCGCGATGCTCTTCTGTATCGATGTAGGTAATACGCACGCGCACTTCGGCCTCGTGGGCCCGGAAGGCGCGGCAGCGATGCACCGTCTGCCGACGCGGCAGCTGGACCATCCGACCGAGGGGTTCGGCGCGCGGCTGCCGAAAGCGTTCGCCGAACGCCCCGATTTGCAGGGGATCTCTTTTTGCTCCGTTGTGCCCGAAGCGACGGAGCGGCTCCTGCGCGTGTTCGAGCGGTGCGGCGCGGGCGTGCCGGTTTTTCAGCTCACGCACGAAAAAAAACTTGGCGTGGCCATCAGCTACCCTCGTCCGGCCGAAATCGGACAGGACCGGCTGGCAAATGCAGCCGCCGCCCTAGCGCTGGTCGGCGCGCCCGCCGTTGTGATCGATATGGGAACCGCAGTCACCTTCGACATCGTGACACGCGCCGGAGGTTACGAGGGCGGGATCATTGCACCTGGAGTCGAGGTGATGCGCCGCTATTTGCATGAGCAGACCGCGTTGCTCCCAAAACTCGACCCCACCGACCTCGAGGTCTCCCGCGCGATTGGAAAATCGACGCTGGAAGCGATGAAAATCGGAACCGTCGTAGGGTTCGCCGGCATGGTGCAGGCTCTGCTGGACGAGGTCTTGCGAGAGTTTTCCATGCGAGGCGAAGGATCGCCCGCGGTGCTCGCGACGGGGGGAACGGCCGATCTCCTGGAAAAACGGCTTCGCCACCCCTTCCGCATCGTCCCCGACCTGACACTCCGCGGGCTGGCTAGCGCCTGGGCGCTGAATCGGCCGCTCTGAGGCAGGCACGGACCCGGTTAGGCCCGCAAGACCGTGAATCGGGATGTCAAGCGGACGCCCTGCCGTCCTCAAGCCCCGCGAGGCAGAATCGTCTCTGACTCCGCTTGTCAGGCCCGGCCTATCGCTACCGGCTTCACGCTTTTTCTTTCCTTCCCTCCGCGCGGATTTCGTATGCACTCATCTTCGCGTCCATGTCCGAAGCCCCCCCTGCCATCGAAGTTAAGAATCTCGTAAAATCCTATGCGGGAGTGACCGCGGTCAATAGCGTCAGCTTTACCGTGGCCAAAGGAGAAATCCTCGGCTTTCTGGGTCCGAATGGCGCCGGCAAGAGCACAACCATGCGAATCCTCACCGGCTACCTGCCGGCGACTTCAGGATCGGTCGAGCTCTGCGGGGTCCCGGTCGCGACCCAGCCGGACCAGGTGAAGCGGCTCATCGGCTACATGCCGGAAAATAATCCGCTCCCGGAGGACACGCGCGTGTCGGAATACCTCTACTACCGCGGCCGCCTGAAGGAAATCCCGCGCCGGCGGCTCAAAACTCGCGTCGACGAAGTCCTTGAACTTTGCGACCTGAAGAGAGTTCGGCACCGGATCATCGGGAAATTGTCCAAAGGGTATCGCCAGCGCGTCGGCATCGCCGAAACCATCATCGCCGAACCCCCTGTCATCATCATGGACGAGCCCACCATCGGGCTCGACCCGCACCAAATCCTCATTGTCCGGGATCTGATCGCCAGCCTGCGAGGCCGGATGACGGTGATCATCTCAAGCCACATCTTGCCGGAGATCGAAATGACCTGCGATCGAGTGTTGATCATCAATCAAGGACGCGTGGTAGCCAGCGGAACACCAGCTGATCTGCGCCGTGAAATCCTCGGGCACTCGCTTTACCGCCTGGAGATCTCCGGCGATTTCGACCAATTGCCCGCCGCGCTCGCGTCAGTCGAGCCCACGCTGAAAGTGGCCGACCAGGAGGGGCCCGATGCCGCCGGTTTCAGCACCGTGAAACTGACCACCTCGCGCGACGAGCCTCTGGGGGAAAAACTGCTCGACGTTCTCGGCCGCGACCGGCGTTTCCGCCTTCGCGCGCTGACGCAGGTACATCCGACCCTGGAAGATGTTTTCCTGGCTGCGACCAAGCGAGCCTGGGACGTGGTGGACGACGGAAGAAAACCATCAAAGACAGAAGGACTGAAAGGCTGAACGGCTGAGAACATGCATCTCAAGCAACCTCAGTTTTTGCTTTTCCGCTCGTCAGCCTTCAGCTTTCAGCGTTCAGCCTTCGTTTAGCCCATGCGCCACTTCCTGACCATTCTCGCCCACGAGATCCGGATGCTGTTCGTCAGCCCGAGCACGTACATCGCAGCCGTTCTTTTCCTGGAGATCATGGGTTTCATCTTCACCTTTCTCGTGCTGCAGGCGTACAGCTCGAAGCCGCAGGAGGCCTCCCCCGCGAGTGTCTTCTTCAGCCTCTTCTGGGTGCCCGTCCTTTTTATGGTGCCGCTCCTCACCATGAAGAGCATCTCGGAGGAGCGCCGCCTCGGCACGCTCGAAACGCTGCTCACCACCCCGGTCTCCACGGTGGAAGTCATCCTCGGCAAGTTCGCCGCCGCCTATTTCCTGTACATTCTCCTGTGGGCCCTCACCGGCGGATTTTTCTTCATTCTGCACTCCTTCGCTCGCGACCCCCGGCTGCTCGATCCCGGACCTTTGTTCGGCGGCTATCTCTTCGTCGCCGTCTCCGGACTTTTCTTTATCGCGGTCGGCATTTTCGCCAGCGCGCTATCCCGGAATCAGGCCGTGGCCGGCATACTCAGCTTCGCCATCCTCTTCGGGCTTTTCATCGGGATGCATTTCCTACCCGACTACCAAGTGCTCAACAACAGTGTCCTCCAGCCGGTCAAGGAGATGGTCGACTATGCGCACGTGTTCCAGCACTTGGACGACTTCACGAAGGGCGTCATCGACACGCGGCAGCTGCTTTTCTACGTCAGCGGAGCGGTGCTCGCCCTCATCTTCAGCATCCTGGGAGTCGAGGCCAAACTCCTGCATAGCTGACCATGGCGCTTTCTCCCAGCTTTCGCACGGCCCGCTGGATTCGGACGACCAACCTGATCCTGCAGGCGGGGCTGGTTCTGTCGCTCTTCGCGATGCTCAACTACCTGGCGCTGCATTATGCCTGGCGGTTCGACCTGACCCGCATGCGCGCCCACTCGCTCTCGGCCGAGACGAGGGCTCACCTCAAGGCGCTGAAGCAGCCGGTGCATATTTATGTTACGATCGCGCCCGATTCGGAAGCGTATCACCGCGTACGCTCCCTTCTGCGCGAGTACGCCTACACGACCGAATCGAAGGATCAGGGCCGGGTAACGGTCGAGTACATCGATCCCGACCGCAACCCGCGCAAATTGCGGGAGCTGCAGCTCGACCTCGAGCAATACCAAGGGGCGGTCGCACTCGTCACGTCGCAACAGGGCACGCGGCGTGAGTCGCGCATGCTCGCGGCCACGGACCTGTTCCAGGCGGGACGAAAGAATCCAAGGACGGGAAAACCGGACGGGCTGGCGTTCTCGGGCGAACATGCTTTCACTTCCGCGATCCTGGACGTAACCGGGAGCGAGCAGAAAAAGATCTATTTCCTGGTCAGCCACGGTGAGATGGAACTGACCGATACGCGCCCCTCCCGCGGTTTGTCCGTCCTCAAGGATCAGCTGAGCTTTAGAAACTACAAATTGGAGCCGCTCAACTTCTCCACCGCCCGGGCCATCCCCGACGATGCCGCCCTTTTGGTCTGCGCCGCGCCCCAGAGCCCCTTCACCAAGTACGAACTTGTGATGCTGCGCGAGTACATGACCGCGCGGGATGGCCATTTTCTTTATCTGAGCAACGATCGCCCCACCGAGGAAACCGGTCTGAACGATCTCTGGCACGACTGGGGCATCATCGTCGATCGCGCCGCGATCATGGATTCGAATCCCGAGTACGTCCGCGAAAATGGTGATCTGATCTTCAAGGTATTCGACGGCGAGCATCCGGTCACGCGTCAGCTCCCCCTCATTCCCGATCAAGTGACGTTTGGTCAGACCACGGTCGTGAGGCCAAATCCGAGCAAGGTTCGCGACGAGGGCCTGGTAATCACGCGCTTGATCGTCACGCAATCCCCCACGGCCTGGGGCGAGCGAGATTTCCGCGACCTGGGCCGCGCCCGGTACAACCCGGGGCAGGACCTTCCGCCCGACGACAAATTGCTCGTGGCCGCGATCGCCTCCGAGCGCGTTTCCGCAAAGAAAAATCTTCCTTTCAGCGTTCACGGCGGCCGCTTGGTTGTTTTCGGTTCGGCTCAGTTTATCGCCAACAACCGAATCGCGCTGAACGGCAATCTCAACCTCATCACCTCGGCCATCGATTGGCTGGCGGAACGCGACGGGGCGGTGAACGTACCGGCCCGCCCCATCGAACAATTCCAATTGTCCCTGACCGAAAAAGAACAATCGCGCCTCCAGTACAGCCTGCTTTTCGGGGTGCCCGGGGCGGTCGCCATTCTCGGGCTTCTCGTTTACTGGACACGCCGTCGCTGATATCTTTTCCCATGCGCACCAAGGTCACGCTGGTCCTCCTCTTCCTGAACGTCGCGCTGTTCTTTTTCATCGTCTACGTCAACAAACCCGCCGGCCGGCCCACGAACGAAACCCAGCCCTACGCGGAAGCCATCACCAACGTCCAGGCGTTCGCCATTTCCTCCACGAGCGGGACGGCCAACGTCCGCCTCGAGCACACGGCCGAAGGCTGGATCCTGACCGAACCCGTGGAGTGGCCCGCCAATGAATTTGCGGTGAAACGCATCCTGAGCGAGGTGCAAAATTTGCGCTCGGAGACGAGCTTCGCGGTGAGCGATCTCGAGAAGAACGGGCAGTCGCTGGCGGACTATGGATTGGAAAAACCGTCGATCACCGTGACGGTGACCCAGGCGAAACTGGCCTCGCAGGCGCCTGCCCTTCCTCCCGTCATTCTGCGCATCGGCGACGCGGTGAAACTGGGCAACCGGCTTTACGTCCTTTCGCCCGACGGAAAACGAATCCATGTCGTGAACCGCAGTCTCGCCGACAGCCTGACGGTGAAACAGGAAGAGCTCCGCTCGGACGAAATCTTCACCATCCAGCCCTATGAGGCGCGCTCGATTTCCATTCAGCCCATCCGCACCCGGATCGAGCAGGAACAAGGCCGCTGGTCATTCGGCATGCCCATTGTCGCGCGCGCAAGCAAGGCAGAGGTGGAAGTGACGATCACCCAATTGAACAATTTGCGGACGCGGACCTTCCTCGACTCGAAAACCGATGCCGCTCGCACGGGCCTGGAATCCCCCGTGCTGCGCATCACGATCGATGGCCAGAAACGGCACGAAACCCTGTTGATCGGCGCGCCGGTCGAAGAGCAGCCCGCGCCCGCCAGTGCCTCCACGCTCCCGGCGCGGGAGTATTATACCCAGATGGAGGACCGAATTCCCAACCGCAAAAGCTCCCCCATCTTCACCACCAACATCCCGAACGAACTCCTGGACAACCTCCGCGGGGCGCAGGAAAAATTGCGCGAACGGCGCATCCTGGATTTCGACCCTTCCGCGGTCACGGGAATCACGCTGAGCCAGCGTGAGGGCGAGCCCGAACTCGCGCTGCAGCGACTTGACGCCAACCAGTCGAATTCGGTCGCCGCCTGGCAGTACATCCAGCGCAACCCGGCCGGAACGCCGGTCGTGACCTCGGCGGATCGCGAGATTGTACAACGCTTGATCAAAACTCTGACTCAGCTCTCGGCCGAGAAGTTTGTGAACAACGCTCTCGGCGACGCCGAAAAGGACAACTACGGCCTCGGGCGGCCCACGCGCCATGTGACGCTGAGCCTCGCCGGCGCGCCCGGTGCCGCCGCCACCACCTCGAAACTTCTGCTCGGACTGGTCGACAAGACGGTCTACGCGAAAGTCGACAACGCTCCGCACGTGTACGCCGTCAGCCCGGAGATCCTGAATCAGGTTTCGATCGAGCCGCTGCATTATCGGGAACGACTGCTGCGGGAGCTTCCCGCGGGCGCGCAAATCACACACCTGACGCTGACGGACCCGGGTTCAAAGCAGGTGCTGCTCGACCTGCCGGTTCCCCCTGCCCCGGCAGCCGGGAAAAGCGGAACAGGAGACCGTTCCCCCTTGGAAGAAGTGGTGGCGAGGCTTCGCACGCTGCGGGCGAAGAGCTTTCGCGCGAACACCTTCACGAACACAGTGAATATCGGCGGCGAAGAGCGCCCTTGGCGTTTCCAGCTGGATGCAAAGCTCGCGCTGGGAGGCAACGCGGGGTCCACCGCGGCCGTCTCCTCTCTGTTCTTCAGCGATCGCGTCGGCGGCACCACCCAGTGGGTGGGTTCGCCCGACCTGAATGTCGTCTTCGAGGCCGAACAGGAACTGATCGACGCGCTTTTCAAACTTACCTACGGATCCCGCGACCCGGGACCCACACCTCCTGCCGCCGGCGAAGCGCCAAAGTCACCCTGACCGCCGCGAGCGCGATCGACTCGGTGTCCGCGCCTTCCATGAAAACGTCCAACACCGCCTGGTTCCTTGCTCGCTGGCTGGGGCAGGTCGTTGGGACGCTCGCCTTATGGACTGTCTGGCTGGCCCTGACCATCCTGGTCGCACTGCAGATTTTTGTCGTCGCCTCGCCCGAGTTCACGGTCCCTCAATCGATGCTGCGGCCGTGGGAGGACCGCCTGGCCTTCGCCGGCCTGCGCGTGAGTTTTGACCAGGTTCGATTCGATCCTTCCGGCCGCATCGCGGTCGACAAGCTACAGGTTTTTTCAACCACGTTCGCGGAGCCGATCGCCACCGTGGAAAATCTCTACGTCGAAACCGATCCCTGGTTGTTGTCGATCGGCGAGTTCGAGCCCAGGCTTTTCCAAGCCACCGGCGTCGACTTGTTCGTGCCCGCGATGTTTTCCGGCTCGGGACAGCGCGAGGCAATTGGCCGCGGCTTTTCGTTCTCGGCGGATTTCACAAGAGAACGCATTGAGCTCGCGTCGCTCAACGGCCGCGTCGGAAAGTTGTCGGTTCATGCGCGCGGCGGCCTGACTTCCCCGCGCGCCGTCTCGGCGCAAAAAACCAACCCACGCGAAGCGGTGGACGCCGCCCTGCGTTCCTTCTTCCAGTTGGGCCGGCACATTTCCAGCCATCTGCACGAGCTGAACGACGTGGAGGAGCCGAGGCTGGAGCTAACCCTGACGCCGAGTCCCACCCGCATCGCGACGGTCCAAGCTTACTTCACGGCGACAGCCGCGCATCTGGAACCGCGGAGATTCAACGCAGCGGTGTCCTGGAAAGAGCGCCTCGATGCCCGGCGCATCCGCGCCAAACTCGCCCTGCCTCTCACCGGCAACACCCCGTATGCCACCCAGGTCGAAGTCGCAGTCGACCGCCTAGAGAGTCGTCCCCTGGGCATCGCCGAAAATCTTCACGTCGTGCTCAATGCCTCGGTCAACGCGACCTCCGTCTGGTTCGATCCGCGGACCTGCGCGATCTCCTGCGGCCGCTACACCGCGGGCAAATACCGCTTGGAGGCCTTGGGCGCCGCCCTGCAGCCAAGGCTTCCGGACCGCGTCAGCGGCGAACTTTATCTCCGCGCCGCCGGCGGCACGTGGCTGGTCGGAGGCGAAACCAATTTCACGCAGAAACGCGCCCACCTCCGCTTAGAGGGCGCGGTGACATCCGAACTCATCGCCCTGGCCGGAGACCGGCTGGGACGAGACCTCTCCAAAATCGTCGCGCCATCCGAACCGCCGCACCTCTCCGTCGAACTTGGGCTGAAGGAAGGTTGGAAGTTCGACGGCCTGTCCGGGACGGTGCGCGCGGGGCCAACCGAGGCCCGCAACGTCGCGGTGGACCGGGCTTCGGGGCGCTTTCGTTTTGCGGCCCAACAGCTGACGGTCGAAGACATCGCGCTCCAGCAAAAAGGGAATCACGCCGCCGGCAGTTATACCATGAATACAGAAACCCAGGATTACCGGTTTCTGTTGAGGGGCCATATTCAACCCCCGGACATCGCCGGTTGGTTCGGCGCGTGGTGGCCCCGCTTTTGGCGTCACTTCGATTTCTCCCAAGGCGGTCCCATCGCCGATGTCGACGTGACCGGGCGCTGGGGCTTCCCCTATCTATCAACCGTGTTTGTGGAAGCCGACTGTCGCCGGCCGACGATTCGAGGCGTGCCTTTCGAGCGGGTGCGCACGGTGCTATTTATCCGGCCGGATTTCTACGACGGGCTCGAAGTGGCCGCTTGGCGGCCGGAGGGGGAAGCGCGCGGCACGTTTACCCGCCGAGTGGATCTGCAGAAAGATGCCTTTCGCAGCATGGACTTCGATGTGGTCAGCAGTTTGGACGTCCGGGAAGGCGCCAAATTATTCGGGGAATCGGGCCTCGAAATCGTCGCCCCCTTTACCTTCGAAAAAGCGCCCCGGCTGAAAATCGTGGGACATCTCGACGGCCCAGCCGCGCCCGGCGGCCAGCACGACCAGGTCGATGTGCGAATAGAATCCACCGGAGCGCTCACGTTCTACGATTTTCCGCTGAACGACCTGTCCGCGCGCGCGCGCCTGGAGGGCGAGATCCTATCGATCGGCGAACTCCAGGTCGGAGTGGCCGGGGGGACGGCCACAGGCACGGCCCGCCGCACCGGCAAGTCCGGGGAGCGTCGGCTCGCGTTCGATTGCATGACGACAGGCGTGAACCTGGGCGAAGCCATCCGCACCGGCGAGAACTTCGCGGCAAAACGCCGGGGCCAGCCGCCTCCGCCGGAAAGCAAATTCCAGCAACGCCTCGCGACCGGCAAATTGCAGGTGACGTTGAAAGCGGAAGGCCCCTACAACAACGCCTTCGGCTATGAAGGCGAAGGCAGCGCCGAGATCGCGGGAGCCGAGCTGGCCGACGTCAATTTACTCGGGGCCCTGTCGCAAGCCCTGCGCGGGATCGGCATGAACTTCACCTCGGTCAGGCTGGACACCGCTCGCGCCCATTTTTTTGTGCAGTCGGACCGCTTGATATTCGACGACGTGCGGTTGAACGGACCCACCGCGGCGGTGGAAGCGAAGGGGTACTACCGTCTCGATCAGAAGATCATGGATTTCAATGCAACCGTCCGTCCGTTTGAGGAAGGCAAGACGCTGCTCGCGAATGCGGTTGATTTCGTCCTCACACCCGTGTCGGCCGCTTTGCAGCTGCGCCTGACCGGCAGCTTGGACAAACCGAATTGGCGATTCGCCTACGGACCAACAAGTTTGCTGCGCAAGCTTTCCGGCACCGAAGAAACGCCCAACAGCACCGTTCCGCCAGGGAGTTCGAATCAGCCTCCCCAGCCGCCGCCGTATCTGCGGCGATGAGCGTCAAAACGACGTCAATAACCGCACGGAAAGCCGTTGCGGTGGACGGGGCTCGCCGCTTAGTAGATTGCTGTTGGCCAACCTCTTTGTAATTCTACTCCCGCCGGTGAGTCGGCCGCCGCACCCCTTTTTGGACGCGGATCCACCCGGCCCCTTCCAGGTTCCTGACAATCCCGGCCGCACCCTTCGATGGCCCCACTCCTCACGATTCCTCGCATACCCTGGCTGAGACGGCTCTGCATGGGGCTCGCCGCTTTGCTGATCGTCTTCAGCGCGGTCGTGCTCCTGGGGTGGTCCCTGCAGGTGGACGAGCTGGTCCAACTTCAGTCCGGCTTGCCAACAATGCCGGTCAACGCCGCGGTCGGCTTTTTCCTCGTCGGCGCAGCCTTGCTGGCCCATGAACTGGGTTACCATCGCGTGGCCCTCCTCGCGATTGCGCCGGGGCTATTGGGCTTGGTGACGGAACTCCAGAACTGGACTTCCTTGCGGCTCCCCCTGGACGAGTTTCTCGCTCCCTATCATCTCCAAGTTGAGACCGGAGCGCCCGGACGCATGGCCCAAATGCTGTCGCTGTGCTTTATCCTCGCGGCAGTTTCCATTCCAGGCCTTGCGTCGCTGAAGCCGTCCCGATACCGGGCGCTTCGCTTGGCGTTTTCCGGTTCCGTCATCTGCTCCATTGGCGGTGCATCGCTGCTGGGTTATGTGATGGAAGTGCCCGCCATTTACCGGTGGGGCACGCAGACCAGCATCGCTCCCGGTTCCGCCGTGCTCCTGGTCGTGCTGGGCGCGGCGTTGCTCGCATTGGCGTGGCGCGAGCAGCAGGGAGACCAGCCCGGCGCGCCTGCCTGGCTGCCTCTGCCCGTCGCGGTGGCATCGGCCACCCTGACCTTGATTCTCTGGGTTTCCCTCCGCGAACGCGAATTTCACTACCTTGGATTCAACACGCAGAATGCGATCCGCAGCCTCGCCGGCGCGATCAACTTGGAGCTGGAGCGGCAGGCGGCGGCGCTCGAACGCTACGCAGGCCGGTGGGAAAACGGCGGACCCGATGCGGTAAACCCGCGTGAAGCGGACGCCAAATCGCTCCTGACCGAATTCCCCGGCGGGCTGGCGGTCGAGCTGGTTTCGCTGCAGGCGCGCACACAGTGGGCCTATCCCCCGAAGGCAGCGCAAGAACTGCTCTCCTTGGACCATGCCAGCGAACCAGCCCGAAGCGCCGCCATGCAGGCGGCGAGGGACAATGCCGGCGTGGCCGTTTCGGGATCGGTGCGGCACCCCACGCTAGGCGCGGGGCTCGCCCTTTACGCCCCGATGTATCGGGGCACGCAGATCAACGGGTATGCCGCAATGGAGGTCCTCTATCGCAACTTGTTCGATGCGCTGATTAAGCGCCACAAGCTCGGGCCAAACTACCACATCTCGATTTACGTCGGTTTCGATAAAGTCTACGAGCGCAATCCGGCTCCGCCCTCGGCCACCGCCAATCGGCTGGACGAGTCGATCCATATCTTCGACCGGCGCATCCGCATCGAGATGATGCCGACCCCGGACAATCTCGCCCATAATCGCCGCTACCTGCCGGAGGTCGCTCTCGCCAGCGGCTTCGGCATCACCTTGCTGCTGGGATTGAGCGTGCATTTGGCCCGAACCGCCCGGACCGGCCTCCGCGCCGCCGAGCTTTCCAATCAGCAGCTGCAGCGCGAAAACGACGAGCGTCGCCGGGTGGAAGAAAAGCTCAAGGTATCCGACGAGCGGTTACGACTCGCTTTGGAAAGCACGCAAATCGGCATTTTCGAATGGAACCTCGGATCGAATCAGATCTTTTACAGCGCCGGTGTCTGGAGCATCCTGGGCTATCAGCCCGGAATTATCCCGCCGACCCCGGAAGCGTGGACCGCGCTCATCCATCCCAGCGACCTGCCGGGATACCGCCTCGCGGTCGAAAAGCAGTTGAATCATGCGGAGGCCTTCATCGACCCTGAATATCGGGTCAAGGCGGCAAGCGGCGAATGGCGCTGGTTATACGCCCGTTCGCGCGTCGTTTCCCGCTCGGCCAGCGGTCAGCCCACGCGCGTCATCGGCACGCTCCAGGACGTCTCGGCCCGCAAGGCGTCGGACGAGGCACTGCGCGTGAGCCAGGCGGCAACGCGTAAACTTTCCCTCGTGGCGAGCAAGACGGACAACCTCGTCATCATCACCGCCCCCGATGGCACGATCGAATGGGTGAACGAAAGCTTCGAGCGCGTGATGGAGTACTCGCTGGCCGAAGTGGTTTGCCGCAACCCGGCGACGTTCATGATCGGGCCGGACACCAACGCGCGCACGGTTCGCCGCATTCGCGCCGCAATGGCCCGCGGGACGGGCATCAGCACGGACGTCGTCAACTATTCAAAGTCGGGGCGCAAGTATCACCTCCACCTGGAAATCCAGCCGGTCCGCAACGAGACGGGCGAGCTCGAGAATTTCATCGCGATCGAGGCCGATATCTCGGCCCGCGTGGAGACCGAACGCAATCTGCGCCGCGCCAAGGCGGAGGCCGATGCCGCCTCCCGCGCCAAGAGCGAATTTCTCGCGTCGATGTCGCACGAGATTCGCACGCCGATGAACGGCGTGATTGGAATGACGAGCCTGCTGCTCGACACCACGATGAATCACGAGCAGCGCGACTACGTGAACACCATCCGCACGAGCGGCGAGGCCCTGCTCACCATCATCAACGACATCCTCGACTTTTCCAAGATCGAGTCGGGCAAAATGGAGCTGGAGCGAATGCCCTTCGAGATTTCAGTCTGTGTCGAGGATGCGCTGGATCTGTTCTCCGTGCCCGCCGCCGCCAAAAAGATCGAACTGGTCTATCACGTGGACGAATCGGTCCCGGCCTGGATCCAGGGCGATGTCACGCGGCTTCGGCAGGTCTTGGTCAATCTGGTCAACAACGCGGTCAAATTTACTCCGGCCGGAAGTATCGCTATCACGGTCCGCCGTGTTTCTCCCTTCACTCCGATTGCAGCGCACGCCACAGTCCCAGTCGAACTCGAGTTCTCCGTCACCGACACCGGCATCGGCATCCCGCCGGAACGCATGAACCGGCTGTTTCGCCCGTTCAGCCAGGTCGACTCCTCGACCACTCGCAAATATGGCGGCACGGGCCTCGGCTTGGCAATCTGCCACCGGCTCTGCACTCTCATGGGGGGCAGCGTCCGCGCCGACAGTCGTGAGGGCGCCGGCTCCACCTTCACGTTTACAATCCTCACCGAATCGATGCCGACGCCGCCCGGCTGGGGGCTCCCAGAACTGCCGGTCAGCATGAACTATGGCACCGTCCTCTGCGTGGACGACCACCCGATTTCCCAGCAACGGCTCCAGACCTTTTTTCGCAGTTGGGGCGCACGCGCCGTTTGCGCCGCCAATGTCGAAGCGACGGTCGAGTACCTGGCCGGAGAGAACAAGCCGATCGCCGTCGTGCTGGACTACGACCTGACAGAGTCCGAGGCGGGAAGAGTTCTGCGGGAAAAGCTGGTTCAATCGTCGCTCCCCACGCTGATCCTTCTCCCGCACGGCCAACCCCAACTTCAGCTTCAAGCCTTTGCCGGCCGGCGCGGCGTGGCCACCGCCACCAAACCGCTCCGCACTCTTTCGCTCGTCCGCGGGATCCAAACCCTGTTCGACACCACGCCGGACAGCCAGCCCCCCTTCGGCCTGTCTCCCGAAAACCGATTGCTTGCGCACGAGCTTCCGCTCGACGTGCTGCTGGTGGAGGACAATCCCGTGAATCAGAAAGTCGCGCTGCGCTTCCTGGACCGCCTCGGCTACCGCGCGGATGCCGTCGGCAATGGACTCGAAGCAGTCAATACCCTGGAATCACGGCACTATCATCTTGTGCTGATGGACCTTCAGATGCCGGAGATGGATGGCTTCGAGGCCACGCGCCAGATTCGCAGCCGTTTCCCCGCGGACAAACAGCCCAAAATCATTGCGCTGACCGCGAATGCGCTTCACGGCGACCGGGAGCTCTGCATCACCGCGGGCATGGACGACTACATCACCAAACCGGTGAAGCTCCACGACATCTCCGAGGCGATCCGCCGCCAGTTCTCAGCCGGCAGCCGCGCTCCGTTTAGACCGGGTACGCGGTAGTTGGGCAGCGTGGTTGCGCCACCGTGAAGACGCTCGCTTAGTCCGTCCTCGCTCTCCACGCTGCCATCTCCGACTCCCATCCTGCGTCCCCCACCAGATTCCGGAGTTCCAGCGGATCGTTCTGCAGATCGAAAAAAAGCCAGGGCGACCCATCTTCATTGAGCACGAGTTTGCGCTTTGCTGACCTGACCCCGCGCCAGACGCGATCGCATTGATCTGGCAGACGCACCACGCTCGGCATCGAAATCCTCGCGAACGGGAACGGCTTTACTCCGAGTACGCCGGCGTCCAGCCAGGCCCGAGTCATGGCGGGCAGGTCGGAGAGCGACACACAGCTTGGATCGGCACCGGGCTGAACTCCAGGCCCGGAAATCACCAAGGGCACGCGCACGGACTCTTCATGCGGCCATCCTTTACGAAACAGCCCATGGGCTCCGTGCATGTCTCCATGCACGGAGGTGAAAATGACGAGCGTCGACCGCAGGTCCACCGCGTCCAGCAGTTCGCCGATCGCGCGATCTGTCGCCTCAATGTGCGCATAGTATCCCGCCAGTTCCCGCCGAGCTCTCGCCTCGACCTCGCCACCCGGAGGCACGTTCGGTCGCAGCTGAATCGCTCGTGGGGAAGGCGGCGAGACTCCGCCGGCGGGAGCATCATAAGGCGGATGCGGCGCTTCCAAGCTCACCAGGCAGAACCAGGAACGCCCGCGACTTCGGTCGCACAACCAGTCGCGCGCGCGACGACAGACGATGTCGCTCTGATAACCGGGGAACTGAGTGGGCACCGGGAGACGGCTACCGTGCAGCCAAGGATCGTTGAGAAGAAAACCGCTCTCAAAACCTTCCCAGAATGAAAATCCACCGCGCGCCGCAGGCGGAACCACGGCGCGGGCATGAGCCTCGCCCACGAGCTGCGCCTCGCGGTCACGCTGGCCCAGGTGCCACTTGCCAAAAAACGCGGTTTCCGCACCGAAATCCGCCGCATCGTGGGCAATCGTCCGCGCCGTTTGGGGCAGCGGATCGTAGTAGTCGGACACGCCATTCTCCGGCGATAGCACCCCCGTCAGCAAGGCCGCCCGGGCGAAGGGGCCAAACGGATGCGACGTAACCGCCTGCGTAAGAACCAAAGCATCGGCACCGAAGCGGTTGAGGCACGGAGTGCGCGCGTTATTGTCCTCCGAAAAGCTGGTGGCCTGCGCTCGCCATTGGGTGGTCACCACCCACAAAACAGTTCGATCGGAACCGCGTTTCGACATCGAGCACAAACCTATCACCTACCCTTTCGAGCACACGCTTCTTTTGCGATGAACTCATTTCCGCTCCTTCTCGTGGCGACCTTTCCGCTCGTTGCGTTTGCGGCCGAACCCGCCGTTCCGAAACCGCAGGACACGGAGGTCTGGGCTCCCGAGCCTCCCGTCGTCACCGCCGCCCCCGCCGCCCCCGCCGCGCCGCCCTCCGACGCGAGTGTGCTGTTCGACGGAACGAACTTCGACCAGTGGGAATCGACCAAAGAAGGCGCCGTAGCCTGGAAGCTCGTCGATGGCGCGATGGAAATCGTTCCAAAAACCTCCGGCATCCGCACAAAAAGATCGTGGGGCGATATTCAGCTTCATCTCGAGTTTCAAAGCCCGGCCGTGGTCGAGGGAAAAGGTCAGGGACGAGGCAATAGCGGTGTTTTCCTGATGGGGCAGTACGAACTGCAAGTGCTGGATTCGTATGAGAATAAAACTTACGTCAACGGCCAGGCCGCCTCGATCTACAAGCAGTTCGCTCCGCTGGTGAATGCCTCACGCCCACCCGGGGAATGGCAGACATACGATGTCGTTTTCATCGCGCCCCGTTTCAATGGCGACGGCACCGTTGCCAGCCCCGCTCGCATCACGGTGTTTCACAACGGAGTGCTGGTGCACCACGATCGCGCGCTGAACGGCCCCACCGACTACATTCACAAGCTGCCGTACAAGCCGCACCCGCCCAAGCTTCCGCTCGAACTGCAGCATCACGGCGACGCCGTGCGCTTTCGCAATATTTGGGTGCGCGAGCTCAGTTTGCCGCCGTCAGCCTGACCCCAGGGGCGACCTTCGCGGAGGCTCCCGGCGGGACTTCGCGCAACTCGTTGCTCGATTGTGGGTCTTAGTCGCATGCAAGGTCTCTTCCTCGCCGCCGCCATTCTGGTCGCCCCGCTTTTTATCGGCTGGAAAGTCGTATCCGTCATGAACCGACGACGCCGCCTCACCGAAAAGTATCAGAAGCCTGAGGTGGTGAGAAAAGTCCTGAAAAAGCAGCTCTGGGTGGGCCAAACCACCGAACAGCTGGTCGATGCCCTGGGGCGGCCGTCCGACATCGACCAAAAGGTGTCCAAAACAAAATCCAAGGAAACCTGGCGCTATGAACGCCGCGGAAAGCACCGCTTCGGCCTGCGGATCACGATCGAAGACGGCGTCGTGGTCGGTTGGGACGAAAAATCCAGGAGTCAGGGCTGAGCATAACCGCATTCGCGGAGACTGGCTAAATTAGTCTTTTCTGCTTAAGCAACCGGTGCCCACTAGGGAGGGCAACCGTCCCCGGTGAGCCGTCGTGTGCAAAGACGTCAAAAACGGGTCCGCTTCGCCGCGCCAACGTGCGTTCGAACGGTGATGTTAAGCAACGATGTTCGCTTCGACGGCTCGGCGAGACGCCTCCCCCTACGATCCGCGTTTAGCGACCCCTTAAGTGAAGTCGCTTCGTTACCTTCGTTGCCTTCTGTAGACGGGCTTGGCCCTAGAGAGGAGAGTACCCGGCAGGCGTTGCAACGCTCACGGAAAATACTTCGCGTACTCAGCGGGGATTTCGGTCAGCGGTTTGATCCTCACGTCGCGGAAGAATACCTCCGCCCCCTCCGACTGGAGCTGGAGTTTGCCCTTCGTCAAAGCGGGTTCATTGCCCCCCTCCCCTTTTTGCCGCGAACCCTGCAACGCCAGGACGACGTGGCCATTGACGATGTGCAGCGCTTTGTCGCCGACCACAATCAAGTCGACGCGATTCCACTGTCCGTTGGGCTTTTCCTTCATTTCGCTGCGAATACACCGGTTTCGCGATTTTTCTTCGCCCGGGGGAATCGCACCGAACTTCTCGAGCTTAGCGCCGGGTTTATAGGTGAACAAACCGTTGTCACCTTTGAGAGCCGCGATCTCGCAGATTCCCCCATCGACCGACCAGTAGTCGCCGGTGTCGTTTTCCTGGATCTGAATCTCCTGCGACCGCATCCAAGGACTCACTTTGCTCGAGCCGCCATTGGGACCAACGCTGTGATAGAGCAGACCGCTATCCCGAGGCGCGCTCACGCGGGGCTGCCACTTCTTTTCGCCCCACACGTACTCCAGCGTGACGTGATAGTCCGCGAATTCCTCTTTGCTGATAATAGTTCCGAAAATTTCGCCTGACATACGAATGACCTTGCCGCCGTCTTTCTCCACCACGGTGAAGACAGACTTGGGGTCGCGGTTGAGCCCCACTGCTTCGGTATATTCCCCCTTCTCGTTCTTTGTCAGTCCTTCGATCTCGACGCTTTTGTGGGGGCGTCCCAGCCAGGTGTCCCACCCCGAGAGATCGCCGGCAAACAAAGACCGCCACTGGCCCGATGGCGCGACGGCGCCTGCCGCCGTAGAAAGTGCAAACAGGAAACAAACGAGCAAGGGATGCGTTTTCATCGCCTCTCGACTACGCCTCGGGGGCGGCGGACGCGAATCCCAAAATTGCGGATGCGCTCTGCCAAAAGGAGGAGTTCCGGGCGAGACGCGCCTATGCAACTTTGCAGCCAGTCGGGTATTTCACGCGGTCCAGGGCTTCGCGCATGAGCGCAGTCAAGCCGGTGAAATCGATCGGCTTGCCCACAATCCCGGCGAGTCCGAGTGAGGTCGCGTCGCGTCCGGCGATGTCAGGCGAGTATCCGGTCGCAAGGATCACCGGCAACTCCGGGCGCAACACCTTCATGGCCCCGCTCAATTCCAGGCCGGACAATTGCGGCATCGTCTGATCCGTGATCACCACGTCGAAATCGTCCGGCGACGCTTCGAATTTCCGCAAGGCGGCGCGGCTGCTCAATTCCGCCGTGACCACATAACCCAGGCGCCGGAGCGTCGCCGTCATGACCGAGAGCACCAGCTCTTCGTCGTCCACCAAGAGCACGCGCTCCCGACCGACCGCCGGGCTTGGCGCCTCCTCGGGAGCCGCCGTTTCCGACAAGGTCCCCCCTGCCGGCAGGAAGATTTTAAAGCAGGTGCCTTTGCCCACGACACTTTCGACGTCGATTGCGCCCCCGTGCTCCGAAACAATGCCATGCACGACGGCGAGTCCGAGTCCGGTGCCTTCGTTTACCGGTTTGGTCGAGAAGAAGGGGTCGAAAATTCGCTCCACGACCTCGGGACTCATGCCGCAGCCTGTATCTCTCACGGAAATACAAAGGTATTCCCCCGGCGGCAGGGCCCGCGCCAGATGCAGCGTGGTTTCTTCAAAGTCCTGCCTTTCGATCGACACTTCGATTTCGCCTTCGCGAGATCCGATCGCGTGCCCGGCGTTGGCGCCGAGGTTCATGAAGACTTGATGCAGCTGGGTCGGGTCGGCCGCGACGGTGTCGGCGTTCGTGCCTGTTTCGCAGCGTATTTCGATGTTAGCCGGCAAAGCAGCCCGCAACAGCGACAGAGCCTCGCGCGCCACCTGACCGACCGCCACCAAACGACGCTCCCCCGGGGCTTGCCGGCTGAAGGCGAGAATTTGGCGAACGAGGGCGGCGGCCCGTTCGGCCGCCGCGATGACATGAGAGGCGCTGCGCCGCACCGAACTGTCGGCCGGCAGGTCGGCCGCCATGAGTTGGGCGTGGCCCAGAATCCCCGTGAGGATATTGTTGAAATCATGCGCGATGCCGCCCGCCAGCGTGCCGACCGCCTCCATCTTGTGGGCATGCAGCAATTGCTCGCGCAGTCGCTCCCTCTCCTGTTCCGCCTTGATGCGCTCGCGAATGTCAGATTCCAGCGCGCTATTCGCTTCCGCCAGCGCGGCGGTGCGTTCGGCGACTCGCTGTTGCATTTCGGCGTTCACCCGTTCCATCGAACGCTGCGTGATTTCGACCGACGTGAGCAGGCGATTGACCTCTTGCGCGAGAGTGGCGATCTCGTCCCGGCCGCCCCGCGTGGGCAGCCGCTCCGAAAGATTGCCGCTGCGTTGCACCTTGTTCAGGCCGAGGCTCAAACGGCCCAGCCGTTCCGTGATGGGTTGCACGACCACCCGGTCGATCAGCAAGCAAATGATTAGGCTGCCGACGATCACGACGATCATCAGTATTCGGGAGAAAGCCACGCCTTGGTCGTGCAATTCCGCGTCGACCACGGCTCGCAGGGCGATCCTCGCCTGACCGTGAGCATCGAGCAGGGTGACCCGACCCCCAATCTTGCCGCGTTCCGGCCGCTCCACTTGAAGCCGCGCGGAGCCGGCCGGCGCTGGACCGCGGGCTTCGTAGGATACGGGGTGGAGTTGGAGCGCGACGTCGGCGATGCGAGCGATCCGCTGCACCTCGAGGGGCCCGATCTCCCTTGCAGCAATCACAATTCCCGGTGGGGTTGCGTTGGCCGTCCCGTTCTGAATTCGCGAGAACGCCACGAGATAAACAGTTTCATCCACCACGAGCATGTGCTGGGTTACGCCCAGTTCCGCCAAGGGCTCGGCGAGACCAGGGAGAGCTTGCAGCGCCGTTTGAAAATCGGCCGGAAGCTGAACCGAGCTCTTGTTACCCGGATCGAACTTCGCGGCGCCCAGCGTCCTCCCCTCCCCGCTTAGAATCATGCAAGCCGTCCACCCGTACGCAGTGCCCGCATCGTAGGCCAGGACCGCGCGAGGCGTCTCATCCGTCCCAGGTTGCACCAAAGCGTCGGCTGCTGCCGGAGAGTGGGCGAAATCGTGGACCGTGCGGCCAAGGTCATTGAGCTCGTGCTGCAACAATTTCTGCACCCGCGCGATGGCGGCTCGCAAATGCCACTCCTCCATCTGTTCGAAACCGCGCATCGCCAGAAACCGGACGATACCAAGCATGGCCAGCGTGACCCCCAAGAGGGATCCAGCGACAAGGAGGAAAGATTTTGTTCTCAGTTTCACGGCTCTGGACGGCATCGCCGTTTCGCTGCAGAAGCGAAATGCCCGGCGCCGCCGACCTCCGAGGATTACCCTCAGGTCCAAGCATCGACCCCGCCTCCACTGCCTTTAGATAACCGCCCGTGCGCCCATAAAATGGGCCGGTTTTGACAAGTTTTTGCCGTGGAAAAACCGCAACCTCGACTCGCTTGATTAACAAGGCGCTGAAAAGCCGATGGAAATCGCCCAGGTGGAGCCTGCCGTCCCGGCAGACTTTAACGTGATTCTCGCCTTCGCTGCGCCAATCCAACCTGCTGGGGACGGCAAGTTCCGCCTGGCGAGCCTCTAAGCCGCGATTCCCGCAGGCCCGTTAATCCAAGGTGCTGTACTCCCGCCTCACTGCAGCTTGAACGGCAGGCGCAACAGACGGGAATTCAGCTCGGTGAAGATCGTTCCGGTTTGCTGGGCTTTGACCGAGTCGCCGGTGACGATTGTCTTGTTCGGAAGGAAATTATTAACCACGGCGCAATAGTCGTTGTTCGCCATGATGCCGAGGAGCTCGCCGGTCTTGCTCAGGACCAGGTCCCCCCGGTGCGGCGAAAAATTACCGGAGAGCCGCTTCAACAACTTGTTCTCCATTTGAACATAACTCCGCAACTCCGGGTCGAGCCGGAACGGAATTTCGCCATAACCCTCGCCTCCATTGCTGATCAGGACTGCTTCGGGAAATTTGAAAGGATCGAGCGCGGTGGGATACACTTTCACCCCGGCGGCCTTCACCTGAGCTTCGTCGACTGGAAGCACCACGATACGCGGGTCGACCGCGAGGAACGTGATGCGCGGCGCGCCGCCGGAAAATCCGCCGCGGGAAAACGTCGCGTTGATCTTCTCCCAATCGGGACCGGCCTCGCGAATGGCAAAAGGCGTATCGTCGACGTGGAGCAGGGCGTAGGTGTCCTTGCCGTCCGTCACGAAGATCGTCTGGGCTTCCTTCGTGCGTGTGGTCGGTCCGAGCAATCCGCTGCGCCAGATGGTGAAGTTCGTCTTCACCCGGTTCGCGAGAAACTCGCTGAAAAGCGTGTTGGCGTTGATCGGCCGGTTCTCCCGCATTTCTTTGGTCATCTCGCCGGTCTTTTCGGCGATTTGTCCCACACCCTGCGCGAGCTCTTTCGTGGTGGCTTGTACTTTCTGACGTTCCGCGCGCTCGACCTCGACTTCGCTTTTCAGCGATTCGACGCGCTCGCGGAAAATATTTTTTTCCTGCTCCGCGACTTTGACCGCCACATTCAGCGATTCGATCTTCGAGCGGGCTTCGCCGTGCTGCCGCTCCAAATCGGCCAGGGCCTTTTTCTGGCGCTCCGCCTCCTGCTGGCGCTGCTCCAGATCCTTCTGCATCTGCGCCAATCGTTCCTTCGAAATGGTCGCATCGCGCGAAGCCGCTTCCATTTTCTGCGCGAGCTCGGCCGCGGCCTTTTGGGCGTCCGTCAGCGTTGAGGCCAGCTGGGTCTTCTCATTCTGGAGTTGGGAAAGATTCTGCTCACGCTGCTGCAGGCTCATCTCGGTCGACTGGAGCTTCTGCGCGAGCGATTCACGCTGCAGGCGCTCATCCTCCAACGAAAGCTTCATGACATCGACCAAATCCTGGTCTTTGCTTTTCTGGCCCTCGTTCGACACCGCGGGCGCAGGCTGTTGCTCGCGTTTCGGCGGCTCCGCCTCCTCCCACTTCGTCAGTGCGAGCAAATTCAGCAGAAGAAAGTCGCAGATGATGAGAAGCAGCGTCTTGTTCATGAAGCGTTGGACACGGAAGCTTGGGGGCCGCCCGCCGCAGGGACGACGCGCGGGCCGGGAATGCCGGTCAGCGGCGCCGCCTGGCCGCCGCCGGGTGTGGCCTGACTATCGAGAATGAGCTGGCGCTTGTAGGGCCGGACGTGGCGGATTTTGATCAGAGCAACACAAGTGATACCGAACAAATTGGAGGAATAGGCCGCGAGGAGGTTCGGCTGAATAAGCCCCAGCACCTGCAATACCAATGCCGTAGCGGTGCCGCCAATACCGATGTAGAGGCCGCCGTCGAAGAGGTTCTCCTCGTTCTCCATCAGGCGGAGCTTGACCAGCGGGGACACCGGCTGACGGGAAACTTCCCTAATTTTCATCAAGCAGAATAAATACATGACTATTTGCAGAGCGGCGAAGAAGGCGATGGAGGTGAGCGTCGAGGTATCCATGGAAGGAGGCTTGGCGGGAGCGGTGGGTTTGGCGTCGTTGGTGATACTTGCTAAATTGAGGATGGTGATCTTGATCTTGAATTCCGAAGGCGGCGCGGACTTGAGCAGGTAAGGTTCGGTTGCCAGAACGAGGAGCGAGGCGACCATCACGGCCAGCACGGTGCTTCCCACGCGGAGAGGCGAACGCCCGGGAATCGAGCCGACCAATGCTCCTTCCAGACCGCGAAAAACACAGAAGGCTCCGAGCACGAAACCTAGGTATTTGACGATCAACGCCAAACGAGGATAAACGAGGGTCAGTTCCGCCACCGCGTCGCTCATCGCCGGCGCGGCGCTTCGGTTCACCGGGACCTGGTGGGCAAGCAGTTGCTGAACCGCGCCCTGACCGCTGGACAAGGCCTGCCGCAAATCCTCCAAGCCGTTCTTTCCGAATTGAATCAAATAGGTCGCCACTTTGTCCGCCGAATTCGAAAACAAACCCGCCGTATAGAGCACCGCGAGGTTGTCGGCGGCAAGTCGGGCCAAATGCGCGTACTCTCCCACTGTCTTCGTGCTGTTGGTCATCCGGAGCAACTCGCTCAATTGGATCCAATTCAGGCGCTGGCCGAGCGATAGAAGATCGAGGTAAAAATTCTCCAGGGAGCCCATCTGCTTTTCGGCCACCGCCGTTTCGGCCAAGCCTCGCAGTTCGCGCTGCAGCGTCGGCGACAAATGCTCCCCCTGGTAAAGCAGGGCCGTCAGCAGCACCACGGCATCCAGCGATTGGCCGCCGGCCCGCGTGGCGGGAATGAAGCGGGTCGTGCCTTCGATCTCGCGGGTTTTCAGGACCGTCTGGACGCCGAGGGACCCCGAGCCGCTCAGGTACTTCTGCAGCCCGCGCCGCGCCTTCTCGGTGATGAAAAACGTGAGCACCGGCGTGCTCTCCTTTCGGCCCGTGTTCTCCTTGAGGTTAAAAAGTGGATCGAGGAAAGGATCCCAGCCGCCCCACGCTACCCACTCGGGGCGCTGTGCGGCCATCGCTTGGATTTCCCGGTCCAGCACGGGGGCATCGGGGTCCTTGACCAATCGAGCCGCCGCCAGGATGAGTTCGGCCGGCCCCAGCTTCTCGGACTGCAGCTTCTGACGGCCAAACTGGGCGACCGAAGGCGTTCCCCGGCCCGCCGCCTGTAGCAGCGAAGGCGTGAGCGACTTCATATTGATCGGGAGCAACCACGCGGCGACCAGCAGGGCGAGGCCCGCGGTCAACCACGCCGTCGCTAAGGGCAGGTTTCGGCCGTTTGAGCCCGGATCAATCATCGGTGAGGGAATATTTATTTGCGGGCGCCAGGAGGCAAACCCACGATTTGATGCCAAATCGACCCATGCGTTTGCCAATTGTTCACTATAATAGCCCCGTGCTGCGTAAGAAGGGAGCGAAAATCACCGTTTTCGATGCCGGGCTAGCCCAGCTCGGTCAAGACATGATCGAAACGATGCATGCGGCGCGCGGCATTGGATTGGCCGCTCAGCAAGTCGGTCGCGCCCTGCAGATTTGCGTGGTGGACCTCCGCGATGCGGAGCTCGATTTTAGTTGGGAGTTGGACGGCACAAAACCACCACTCGATCTCTTCATGCCCATGGTGATCGTGAATCCGGACATCACCGTTTTGCCGGGACCCGATCTCGTCTACGAGGAGGGCTGCCTTTCCTTCCCGGAGATTCGAGGCGACATCACTCGCAAGGAGCATATCACGGTAAAATTCAAAGACGCCTCGGGTGTGCCCCACCTTCTGACCTGCACGGGTCTTTTCGCCCGGTGCATTCAACACGAAGTCGATCATCTCAATGGCGTTCTGTTCATCGACCGCATGGACAAGAAAGTCCGCGCATCGCTGGAGAAGTCCGTCAAGGAACTGGCGAAAGCCACGCGCGACGAAGCAAAATCCGAACTCCCCCCTCCCTCTCCATGAGCTCCAAAGCCGACGGCATGAACTACGCACCGCAGGGCAAAGCCCGTCCGGTAGTGAAACCGGGCGAATTCGCCTTCGCAGCGGCGTTTCTGGAACACGGCCACATCTACGGCCAATGCAATGGGCTGATGGAGGCCGGCGCAGAGCTAAAATGGGTCTACGATCCCGATCCCGCGAAAGTCTCCGCCTTTCGGGCGAAATATCCTGCGGTGAAAGTTGCCCGTTCCTACGACGAGATCCTCGGCGACGGCGCGATCAAGCTCGTCGCGGCCGCCGCCGTGCCGAACGAACGAGGCGCGATCGGCTGCCGGACGATGAAAGCTGGCAAGGACTACTTCACTGACAAGACGCCGTTCACTTCTCTCAACCAGCTCGCCGAGGCCGAGCAGGTGGTGCGGCAGACCGGCCGCAAGTATATGGTCTACTTCAGCGAACGCCTGCACGTGGAGGCTGCAATGCATGCGGGCGACCTGGTGCACGGGGGCGCGATCGGTCGCGTCCTGCAGGTCATCGGCCTGGGTCCCCACCGCCTGAACAAGCCGTCGCGGCCCGCCTGGTTTTTCGAGAAAGCAAAATTCGGCGGCATCCTCTGCGACATTGGCAGCCACCAATTCGAACAGTTTCTGTTCTATACCGGCGCAACCGACGCCACCGTCTCGCACGCTGCAGTCGGCAACTTCGCGAATTCGGACACGCCCGAATTCGAAGACTTCGGAGAAGCCAACCTCCTCGGCAATAACCAGGCCTCCAACTACATTCGAGTCGACTGGTTTACCCCGCCCGGCTTGAGCACGTGGGGCGACGGCCGCACCGTCATCCTCGGGACGAAAGGCTACATCGAACTGCGCAAGTATGTGGACGTGGGCCGCGAAAAACGCGGAGACAATGTCTATCTCGTCGACGACCAGGGCGAGCAACACCTCAACGTCGAAGGCAAGGTCGGCTTCCGCTTTTTCGGGGAATTGATCCTCGACTGCCTCAACCGGACCGAAATCGCGATGAGCCAAGCCCACGCCTTCAAAGCTGCCGAGCTCTGCCTGAAAGCCCAGGCGGCGGCGAAAAACCTGACCGAAGAGCCCGACCAAGGTCCGCATTGAGCTGTCGATTATTTAGAGGATGCGCGCGCTCTCGCGCCCCTACGGAACAAACAAAGAGCCTTTAAAACGGTAGGGCGAGGCCTCTGGCCTCGTCCTACCTTCACAATTCATCCCTCCAAATTTAAGGCTGGCCGGACAAGATCCCCAAAAAACATGCCCCGACGCTCCATCGCAACCCGCACCGGCGACGACGGCAGCACCAGCCTACTTTACGGCCAGCGCGTACCGAAAAATCACGCACAGGTCGAGGCGGTGGGAGCTTTCGACGAACTGAACGCGGCGCTCGGCCTGGCGAAGGCGACCGCGCCGGACTCACCCGCCGGGCGCGCCCGCAAGACGGAAATCGCGGGCATTCAGTCGTTGCTGACCGCTCTCATGGGCGAAATCGCGTGCGCCGAAACCGACTTGGCCCGGTATGGCGATTCGCAGTTCCAGAAACTGGGCGAAGCCGATCTTGCCTCACTCGACGCGTCGCTCGCGGCAGTGGAAGCCCAGAATGTTTCCTTCGACGGGTGGGCGACTCCCGGCGCGAACGTTCACTCGGCCGCCCTTGAGCTCGCGCGCACTTCGGCCCGAAAGGCGGAGCGGCGCCTCCTCGATCTCCCGGCCGGCGGCCGGACTGTGCGCCCCCTCCTGCTGCAATTTACCAACCGCCTGGCCGACCTGCTGTGGCTCATGGCGCGCGACGCCGAGGGGCAATCGTAGGAGAAGAAGTACACCCTGGATGGAAATTAAGCCTGACTCCGCTTAGCTCCGCCCCTAAACCCAACCATCATGCAGCTCGCATTTGCCCTCACCTTGATCGTCCTGGCCACCCTCTATCGCATCGTGGGCGCCTGGATCCCCGATCTGGTCAATTTTTCACCCCTCATGGCGCTGACCTTCTGCGGCGCGGTCTACTTCCGCAATAAATGGATGTGGCTGGTTCCGTTCGCGGCGCTCAGCGCGTCGGACTTGTATTTGAACAGCTACTACGTGGCCGCCTACGGAGAATCCTGGCCAATCCAGGGCGAACTCGTTCGCACCGCCTGCTTCGCCGCCGCACTCGTTTTCGGCATCATGGTGGCCCGTAAAAAAACCTGGCTGAATCTTTTCAGCGGCTGCGTCGGCGGGTCGGTCTTCTTTTACATCGCGACCAACACGCATTCGTGGCTGATCGATCTCGCCTACCCGAGAAGCTTTGCCGGCTGGTGGCAATCGCTGACGGTCGGCCGCCCTGAGTTTCCGCCCACGCTCCTGTTCTTTCGAAATACCCTCGTGAGCGACCTGGTCTTCACCGCGTGTTTTGTGGTCGCGATGGAATACGCCGCAGCCCGGCGCGGCGAAGCGAGCCTGATCCCAGCCGCAGCCGGACAGAAGGCCTGACCGGCAGGCTTGTTGTTGAGTGGCTCGATCGGGCTGAACGGCCCGACCAGAATAAATGATCCTCCGTTTCGCCTCGTCCGCCCAATGACAAATGAGCAATGAGCGATAAGAGATGAGCGATCGTCCATGGACCACTCGCTCGCGCGAGCTCGTGGCCACGCCGGATGCACTCGCGGAGAACTACAACAAGTCCGCGGCGAGTTCGGCGAGCTTGGAGCGTTCGCCCTTCGTCAGCTTGATGTGGGCGGCAAGCGCCTGCCCTTTCATGCGATTGTGGCAAAAGACGAGGCCATTGCTGCGCGAGTCGACATAAGGATTGTCGATCTGCGCCGGATCACCGATCAGGACGATTTTCGAACCCTCTGAAATGCGCGTGATCACCGTCTTCACCTCGTGGGGTGTGAGCTGTTGCGCTTCATCCAGAATGAAGAAGCGGCGGGCGATCGAGCGGCCACGAATGAAGCAGAGCGCCTCGACCTCGACCAAACCGCTGCGGATCAGGCGCTCGTAAGGCTTCACGACGCCGTTGCCGTGCCCATTGCCCCCGCTGTGCGACTGCTGCTGCGGCGCGCTCATCGCCATGACGATGTCGTCATGATTCTTGCGCTTCTTCTTCGAGACCTTTTTTGCGGCAAACTGGGGCTCCTTCTGCGGCTTGGAGGGCATCAGCACTTCGAGCGCGTCGAAATAAGGCTGCAGCCACGGTTTCATTTTTTCCTCCATTGTGCCGGGCAGGAAACCGATGTCCCGGCCGAGCGAAATAACGGGACGCGAAATCGATACGCCATCGAACTTGGAGTTTTCGTCCTGGGTCTGATGGAGCGCGCACGCGGTCGAGATCAGCGTCTTGCCCGTGCCCGCTTTTCCGAAACACGTCACCAGAGAGATGGAATCGTCCAGCAGCGCATCCATGAAGAATTGCTGCTCGAGATTGCGCGGCCGAATCGGAATGCCGCCGGGTGCCTTCACATAATCCGGAATCTTTAAGCGGTGGACCAAGCCATCGCCGTAATGGCGGGCCGGCATGGTTTTGCCCTCGTCGGACCGAAGCAGCACGTATTCGTTGAGGAAAAGTTTCCCCGCCGCGTCGCTGCCGATATCGAATTCGCCTTCGGAGCAAAAGCGCTGTAGTTCGTAGACGGATACAGGAATTTCCTGATAGGAAAGCTCCTCCATCGCCTCGGGCACCTTGTCGTTCAGGTAATCCTCCGACTCGAGGCCGACCGCGCGCGCCTTGAGCTGCACGTTGACGTCCTTGGTGACTAAAATCGTGGGCGGCGGAAACTGCTCCTGCACAAAAAGGGCGCAGGCGATGATTCGGTTGTCCTTCTTGCCCAGGTCGGGCAGCACCGCGCGAAACCGCTGCATGGCCGGCGAGGTGAAATTCTGGTCGACCAGGTATCGGTTGATGATCACCGAAAGCGTGCCGCCATTGGGCAGCTTGACGCCCTCGAGCATCGTGCGCGAATCGGGCAGCAATTCCTGCAAGATTCGATGGACCCGGCGCGCATTGCGGCCGCGCTCGGTCGATTGCTCGGTTTTTATGGCGTCCAGCTCTTCCAGCACCTCGACGGGTATCGCGAGATTGTTGTCCTCAAACTTGTAGATCGACTGCGGATCGTGGAGGAGGACGTTGGTGTCTAGGACAAAGGTTTTTACCTTTGCAGAGACCTTGAGCTGCGGTTTGGGGTCGGTGACCCGGCTCAGGTTTTCCATCGTGGATATCGTGTGAACAACTCAGCACGGGGTGTGCCGGCTGTCGATTAAAGAGTACAACTAAACACTAAAAAGTTTCATGGCCGTCACCGTGTCAGACGAACTCGGCAGCGCTCCTCGAACGCCTCGCCGGAAAAAAAAGGAGGGCGGATCGCCTACCCCTAAGCGATCCGCCCATTACTTTCTTTGTTACCCCAAATCTCCCGCTAAGCGGGAGAAAGTGAACGTGGTCCTGAAAGATGGGACGCATAAGAAACCCGAAGGTTTCATCTTTCTTAACGGTGCGCCCGTTACCGATCTTAAATCAAAAAGTTGCGAAATTCCCCCGGCCGCCAGCGGCGAATTTGGGACACAGCGGCCGAACGGGAGGCCACGGAGCGCACAAATGAGCGTCGGTGCGCCAGTTTAATTGCCGGGCGTAAACTCGTTCCGACAGTTCTCCAGTCCCGCGTGAACGGACAGACGACGCTCTGTGTTCTCCGTGCTACGATCCCCCGACCCGGGGGATTACACCGCGGCGGCGAGGAGGGCGTTCACTTTCGAGAAGAGATCCCGAATGCTGAAGGGTTTCGCAAGAAAATCGACGCACTTACCTTCGAACACACCGTGGACGACAACATCGTCAGCGTAGCCGGACATGACGAGAATCTTCGCATGCGGCCTGTCTTTGAGAATCTTCGTGGACAATTCCATTCCATCCACGTCGGGCATCACGAGATCGATGATCGTCAGTTCAATCGAATCGCCCTTTTTCTCCAGGATCGGAAGCGCGTGAGCGCCTGAAGTCGCGGTGATGACATTGAAGCCCTTCGTGGAAAGCGCTTCTTTAACCAAGGCCAGCGCTTGCTCGTTGTCGTCAACGACAAGGATTGTTCGGTTCTCTTTGGGTTTCACGAGCTGGCTGGGTTTGTGGTGTAAGGCTCTGCAGGAGGCGGAACTTTTGCAATGTTTGCCGTATGCCTCGGATAATATCGGCCGGATCTTTCGTTTTTTCAGCGAAACTGCAGGGTTCTAGCAGGCGGCCGTCGACTTCACCAGGCGTATTTTGCAAGCTCGATACAAATAGAATAGGGGTGTGCTTGAACATCCTGCGGAGAGAGGCGGCCAGCACGAAGCCACTGTTCTTGTTCAGCTGAACATCGATCACCAGGATGTCCGGCTGCAACCGGGTGAGGTCAGCCATGACGGCCGCTTCCTCCTGCCCCGAGCCACAAACGGACAGATCGGCCTCCGAATTGACCAGCGACGTCAGGGCAAACGTGAAAAATTTGTGGTCATCCACGATATACACCCGGCTCACCCAGGGGTTATGAGAAGCCTCGCGAGGCGAGTTACCCGTGCTGGTGTGGTCGGGCGGGTTCATCACGAACAGCGAGGCAGCGTGGAGATGCAAAGCAACAATTGGGTAACGACACGCTAAACTCCAAGTTAGGGTACGCCGTTCGCCGAAGGTGTTTAGCTGTAACGTTTAAATTTTAGCCACACAACGCGAGTCAAGGGGATAGTGACCCCATAAGGGCGCATTTCATGGTTTCCACTACACGCCGCCCCGGTAATAACCTTAGTCTTGATTTTCTCGTCCCTCACTTCAAAACAACCCGCTCCAGGTTCGACGCCTTCACGCCAACAATGACCACCCGTGCCAAACACCCTACCCGCCACCCGCGGCTGACCCGCGGAACGGCGAAAGGGGGCCGGCCCGCGGCAGCGGCGTTACGGCGCGCAAAACCGGGGAAGAACGGGCACGTCGTGCCCGCGTCGGCCTGGGCGGCTGAGTCCGTCTTTAATCAAGCCAAGATCGCGAGTTGGGAGGGCTGGTCGGAACCGCTGACCCTCACCTCGCTTTTTCCCGCGCCCGGATCCTTTCTGGACCAGCTGTATCCAGCTCTTGAAGACGGCTTTCCGGCCTGGCATGAGCTGATCCACCCGCTGGATCGAAGCCGCGTCACTCGCTTTTTCAGCGCGATCGCCGGGGCGAGCGGCCCGCGTTCGATCGACTACCGAGCGGTTGACCAGCACGGCGCCGCGATTTGGTTGCGCCATTCCGTGGTGTCCCACCGACCCCTCCGGGGTCGCACGCAAATCCGAGGTTTCGTGGCCGACATCCAAACCGAAAAGGAATTTCAGCTGGAAAGCCTGCGAATCAGCGAGCGGGAGCAAAATCGGATAGGACAGGACCTGCATGACGATCTTTGCCAAGTGCTGGCCGGCCTGAGCTGCCTGATGCGTGTCGTGGAGAGCCGCATCGCTCCCAAGCTGCCGGGCGAAGTCGAGAGTTTGAAGGAGATCAACCTTCAGATCGTCGACGCGATGCATCGCACGCGCGCGCTGACACACGGTCTTTTCCCGGGAAAGGTACAAATCGCCGACATCCGAGGAGCGCTTTTAGAGCTCGCATCACAGGTACGCGCGCGATTTAAGGTCGTGATCGCCACGGAGTTCATAGGTCGCTTCCCTAAACACTCGCCGGCTCACACGATTCAGATTTATCGGTTAACCCAAGAGGCGATGAGCAACGCAATCAAACATGGACGGGCGTCCAAAATTGACGTCCGACTCGAGGCTTTAGCCGACACGATGGTGCTGTCGGTGAAAGACAACGGCTCCGGCCTCCCCAAACCCGGTTCCGTCGAGCCGGGTATGGGCCTCAATATCATGCGTTACCGCGCGGGGCTGCTCGGGGGCGAGGTCTCGGTGAAAAACGACCCGAGCGGCGGCGCAGTCGCGCTGCTGACTTATCCCTTCGAGAACTAATCGCTGATGAGCGTGAAGACCCGAATATTCATCGTGGACGATCACCCGCTGCTCCGGCGGGGGCTGGCCGAACTCATCAACCGCGAATCCGACATGGTTTTTTGCGGGGAAGCCGAGGATTCGCCATCAGCGCTGAAAGCAATCGCGACGATTCGTCCCGACTTGGTCATCGTCGACATTTCACTCAAGGGCTACAATGGCATCGAGCTGATCAAGAACATCAAAGCGTTCGATCCTCGCATTCAGGTCCTGGTCCTCTCGATGCACGACGAATCCGTCTATGCGATGCGCGTGCTCAAGGCCGGAGCCAAAGCTTATGTGATGAAGCAGGAAGTCGTGGACAAGGTCATGGAGGCCGTGCGCCGCATCCGCTCGGGAAAAGTTTTCGTCAGCGAGCGCGTCGCCAGCCGCATGCTGGACCAAGTGGTGGTGGGCGGCGATCCTGCGCCTGACTCGCCTGTGGATCTGCTGAGCGACCGCGAACTCGAAATCGTCAATATGATCGGGGGCGGGCTGCCTACGCGCGAGATTGCGGCCAAGCTGAACATCAGCATCAAGACGGTCGAATCCCACCGCGCTCGCATCAAGGAGAAACTGAGCCTGCAGAATGCGATCCAACTCGTCCAATTCTGCGTGCGTTGGGTCGAAGAGGGCGCCAACAGCGACAAGACCGCCTAAGTGCAGGCGATAAGCCGAAGCTTCCGACCTAAGATTTCACCCATTGGTGAAATCCATGAGTGGTTCATTTGCCTCAGCGCTGCGAACCCAGTTCGGATTGCGAGGTTTTTTTGGTGCGGGGCGGAGCCCAAACACGCAGCCAATACTCGGCCAGATTGCGCATGCTAGTCCGCTTCAATCCCTCCCGTGCCGCCGCCTCCACAAAAACGGGCACAACCTGCGAGCGTTCAACATAGTAACGCCATAAATCGGCCTCGAGAGCTGCCGCGGCCTCCTGGTCATTGGTGCAAAGCGCCGCATTGCTGCGAACTTTATGCATCCAGTAGTGTCTCTCCTCCGGATGTTTCTCCACGTAATCCACCAAACGCTGCTCGCTACGGTTCAGGCTCACCGGTTCACCGTGCATGCGCCCGCATAAAAAACAACCGTAATTCACCTCATCATCATGGCATTGCAATCGCCTCCAGCTCCGATACAGTCGACCTACGTTACCAAACCGACCATGTGGCAAAAACTGAAAGACCAGCTTCCCCTCATTCTCGTAACTGTCCTCGTCGTCTTGGGCGCCGGGTTCCTCATCAATCGGAAGACAGTCGGTGAAATGCGGGCCAGCCACCAGGCATCCATCGACGAGCTGCGAGCCTCCCACCTGGCCGAAATGCGCGCCAACTCCCAGGAAACCCGCCGCCAGATCGAAGCGCTTAACACCATGCTGGCCGACGCGATCAAGAAGCGGTCCGCCGACGCGTTGATGACTGACGAGGAGTTTCAGAAGGTGAATGCCGACAAGGTGAACCAACTGGCCGAGGCGATCGCGACCAAAATGCAGCCCTATGGCAGCCCGTTGCCCAAGACACCGGAAGACGCGGAAAAGATTCAAAACGAGCAGGTGGATCGCGTCTCTTCCCGCATGGCGGACCGCATCCAGCCGATCCTCGCGGAGATGTCGAAGGACCAGAATTTGACGCGCGAACAAGTCGCCGCTTACAGCCAGAAGATTTCCGACCAAGTGGGCATCGTTCTCACCGCGGAACTCGCGAAGAATCAGCAGTTGAACAACAACCTTGCCCAAACCCAGGCGATCGCGCGCGACTCCCTGCGACTCTCGCACGAGGTGACGGCTCTTTATCTCAGCTCCTTCAAGGACCAGGGTCTCATCACCCGCCTGCTCTCTCTGCCGGCCAACGTTGTAAAAGACGCGACCAGCATGAGCATCGTAAACAGCAAAGAACGGAAACAGATGGAGGAACGTCTGTTTACCCAGATGAACGATATCGAAAAGCGGCTCAACGACGTTCAAGGCCAGGCTCCCCGAAAGTAATTTCGAGTTCAGTTTACCCACCGAAGCCACGCATCTCGGTGCGTGGCTTTTTTGTCGCTAGCGGGCGGGGGAATCGTCCGGACGCGGCATCAGGTAAGTTCCCTAGTGGAGGCACCTTAGCTCATTGCAAGTTGCAATCAACTCCGTTGCCCAGATCCCACATTCTGCACGGTCTGACCGCGGCGAAAATTCCTGTTAAAAACTTTTCCCGTTTCGCCGCAGGAGGTTACGCCGAAACACGGACTCGTGGCACGATACGAGTTAGTAGGTGACTCGTCATTTCAACCACAACCGGAACCTGTACACATGACTCACGCCAACTCCACTAACGTTGCCCCGAGCCAACAAGACAGCGTCGTTCCGAAGTACCCCGTCGATGCGAGCGAGTCCACTAGCGATTCCGCCCGCGAGGCTGCTTACGACGCCCTTTTGATCCAACGCTTCAACCGCGGCGACGAATCTGCATTCGTCGAGATCATGCAACGCTATCACGGCAAGATCTTCGGACTTGCGCACAATCTGCTCCGCAACAGCGCGGATGCCGAGGAAATCGCGCAGGATACCTTCATTCGCGCCCACCGCGGGCTCGCAAACTTCCGCGGCGACTCCTCCCTCGCAACCTGGCTGTATCGAATCGCGCTGAACCTTTCGCGCAATCGGTATTGGTATTTCTTCCGCCGCCGCCGGCAGGACTCCGTTTCCCTGGAGCGTCCTCTCAGCGACGAATCGGATGCCACCTTCGCGGACTTCATCGCCGCGGAGGCCCAGAATCCGGTCCAGGAGACCGTCACCCAGGAGTTCACCGACCTGATCGCCGCTTGTATGGAAAAACTGGATGCACGTCACCGCGAGATCCTCACGATGCGCAACATCCTTAACCTCCCCTACGAAGAGATCGCCCGCGCGCTCCGCATCAACGTAGGCACGGTTAAGAGCCGTATCGCCCGCGCCCGCGAGAACCTGCGCAAGCTGCTCGCCGAAGCGGCGCCGGAATTCACGCCGGATTCGGGTCCCAACGACTTCTTCGTCAACGCTCGCACCGCCTATGGGTGCCACGCGATCGCCTACGCGTAAGACGTCACAATCTGGTGTAATCACTTGCACCACCCAACGCGAAAGCCGGGCTGCCGCCCGGCTTTCGTCGTTTCGGCGGAGCCAATAAATTTTTTCCTCTTCTCAGTTGTGCCCGCGCCCGCGACTTCCAAAGTCGCGTCAACACACGCGTGGTCACCGACGATCTCCATTTCACCCTAAAAACCACGTTCGGCTACGACGTATTTCGGCAGCACCAACGTGAGATCATCGACGCCTCTCTCGCTGGACGAGACGTCTTCGCCTTGCTGCCGACAGGAGGGGGCAAGTCCCTCTGCTTCCAGCTGCCCGCCCTGATTCGACCGGGCCTGACGGTGGTCGTGTCGCCGCTGATCGCTCTGATGAAGGATCAAGTGGATCAATTGCAGGCGGCGGGCGTGGCCGCGACGTACCTGAATTCGACCCTGGAAGCCGACGAGGCCCGCTCCCGCCTGCGCGGGCTGCACCGGGGCGAGTGGCGTCTTCTCTACGTCGCGCCCGAACGACTCATGTTGGACGGCTGGCAGGAAAATCTCAAGAGCTGGAACGTCGCCGCGCTCGCGATCGACGAAGCTCATTGCGTGTCGGAATGGGGGCATGATTTCCGCCCCGAGTACCGTCAGCTGGCGAAACTCCGCGAGATGCTGCCCGAAGTGCCGGTCATGGCGCTGACGGCCACCGCCACGGAACGCGTGCGCACCGATGTCATCCAGCACCTGAAACTACGCGACCCGGCGATCTTTGTCGCCAGTTTCAACCGCCCCAATCTCACGTACCGAGTTGCGCCGAAAGACGAGCCGCTGAAGCAGATCGTCGACTTCGTGAAGAAGCGGGAAGACGAGAGCGGCATTGTGTACTGCGCCACCCGGGCAACCACGGAACGCGTGGCCGAAGCGCTTTCCTCCCGCGGGTATTCGGCTCGTCCGTATCACGCCGGCCTCGACCCCTCCGAACGAAGTCGGAATCAGGAGCTTTTTCTGCGGGACGACGTGCGCATCATGTGCGCGACCATCGCGTTCGGCATGGGCATTAACAAGCCCAACGTCCGGTGGATCATCCACTACGACCTGCCAAAAAACATCGAAGGCTACTACCAGGAAACCGGGCGGGCCGGCCGGGACGGGTTGCCGAGCGATTGCCTGCTTCTCTTCAGCGCGGGGGACGCGGCAAAACAAACCCACTTCATCGAGGAAATGACCAGCGACCACGAACGCCAGGTCGCTCGAGCGCAGCTTCGGCAGATGCTGCACTATGCCGAACACGGCGGGTGCCGCCGCGGCGAGTTGTTGGGTTACTTCGGCGAGGACTTCGCGGTCGACACCTGCGGGGCTTGCGACAACTGCCTTGAACCGCGGGAAACCTACGACGGCACGGTTCTCGCGCAAAAATTCCTTTCCTGCGTGTTTCGAATCCGGCAAGGGAGCCGCTTCGGGGTCGGCGCGAACCACGTGATCGAGGTCCTGACCGGCGCCGACACCGAAAAAATTCGACGCTGGGGCCATACTCAACTGAGCACGTACGGCATCGGCAAGGAGCTGACGCGGCCGCAATGGTCGGCCGTCGCGCGCGAGTTGATGCGGCTCGGCTATGTGGCCCAGGCCGAAGGCGAATTTCCCACCCTCGAACTCACGGAAGAAGGCATGGCGGTATTGCGGTCGCGACAGCCGATCACCTTGACGAAGCCGATGCTCACGCCCAAGGCGAAACGCGTCGCCGTTCGCCGCGAAGGGGACATCGCGTGCGACGAAATCCTTTTCTCCCGGTTGCGCGAGGTCCGGAAAAAACTGGCAGACGAAAAGCGCGTTCCCGCCTATGTCATTTTCGGCGACATGACGCTCCGCCAAATGGCCCGCGATTACCCCACCAGCCTCGAGCGCATGGAGGGCATCTTCGGCCTGGGTGAGAAAAAGCGCGCCGAATTTGGCTCGCTCTTCGCCGCGGAAATCGCCCGGTTCCTGGAAACGAATCCTCGAATGAGTTTTTAAGGAGCGGTTTGAAGCAGCGTGGAACCTATTCAGGTGACCGGCGGCTCGGGACAGGGCCCGTTGTCCCCAACGGCCGCTTGGCTTCACGCAATGTTGTCATCCTCGAGCGCAGCGAAGGATCCGCTTGGACTCCATCAGCTGTGTCGAACTGAATCCTTCGCTGCGCTCGAGGATGACCGATACAGGCAAGCAGAAGCGAACATCCGCCGAGCCGTTGGAGACAAGGGCCCCCTACCCTCGGCTCCGGCGAATGAACGCTCCTCCGCTCACCAGCGCCACTCGGCGCTCATAAACACCCCGAGCCCCAGCTGCGGATACCCGTGAACCTCCTCGTAATCTTCATCGAGCACGTTCTCCACGCGCGTCTTCACCGCGAGGCGCGGATTGACCTGCCAGGCGCCATAGAGCCGGGCGACGACGTAGTCTTCGCCATCGATGGTCCGGAACAGACTTGCGTGAACATCCTCGCGCTGCGACGCAAAGCGGGCGCCTGCCCCCGCCGTGAACCCGCGGCCGAAGTCGTGCCAAAGATCCACGCTGCCCGCGTGGCGGGGCCTGCGCAACAGCCGGATGTTCTGCGTCAGGTTTTCCGCCTCGAGGTACGTGTAGCCGAGACGCAGCTCATACGCGGGGAGAAACGACCACTTGGAGGAAACTTCCAGTCCGCGCGTGCGCGCGCGCTCGACGTTCGCGGTGGTGCTGGGAGATACCCCGAAGTTGAAGACGATCAAGTCGCGGAAATCGGTCTGAAACCACGTGACGGAAATCGAACCTTTCTTCTCCGCGAAGTAGTAGTCCAGCCCCGCATCCCAACCCTTGGCCTTCTCCGGGCGCAATGCACGATTCCCTCGGTAGAACGCGCTCTCTCCGTACAAATCCAGAAAACTCGGGGAA
>CAZJLP010000018.1:0-83661 GCA_964546955.1 uncultured Opitutaceae bacterium
GAAGCGGACTACAAACGGGGATTTCGCGTCCTGACCTCCCAGGACAACCGCGGGCCCGACGGTCCGCAGCGGTTCAAGCTGTTGGATACAACTTCGAATACCCTCGCCTTGCAGGCCGCTCGGACGGCCGGTTTTGACGAGGCGATCGGCATCTCCGCCGGCGGTGAGGTTCTGGAGGGCGCGATCTCCAATGTCTTTATCGTGGAGCAGGGGAGTGTCCTTACTCCTTCTCTGGCATTGGGCATCTTGCCCGGTGTGGCTCGGGCCAACGTTTTGGATTTGCACGCATTCGCCGCTCGTGAAGAGCCGGGGTTGTCGAAGGAACGCCTGCTGGCCGCCGACGAAGTCTTCCTGACCAACGCCTTGATGGGCGTCATGCCCGTCTCGCGCGTCGACACCTGTGATTTTCAGCTCAGCAACACGTCCGTTACCGCCGCACTTCGCCAAGCCTATCTCGACCTAGAAGCCACGGCCGGCTGATGGCGGGAAAAGGAAGGCTAACCACTCATTGGATTTCACCCCGTTGGTGAAATCGATTAGTGGTTCCCAATCGTTCGAGCGTCTACGCGTCGCACTTTAGCACGTAGACGACACCTTTGTCGCTGCCGATGGCGAGGTAGGCGTCGTCGAGTGACCAGGCGAGCTTCGTCGGCGGATTCGGCATACGCACGGTCGCCCTGAGAGGCTGGCGCCGTTCGGGGCTCCAGATCATCACGGATCCGTCTTGTGCCGCGGTGGCCAGCAGACCGTGACGGTGTTGAAACGCGACTGCGCAGACTCTCGTGTCGTGGGGCAGCATGGCAGGTTCGCGCCCTTCGGGGCCTTCGCCGCTGCAATCCCACACGCAAGCGTCTTTTCCGCCTCCTGTCGCCAGCCAGCGGCTCGTGTGATCGAAGGCCAGTTCTTTCACTTTTCCCTCGTAGCCGCTCATGTGAAGCTCGGCCGACGTCTCGGGAATCCAGAGGTGCACGCTCGGGTCCTGATTTCCGGAGACCAGCCACTTGCTGTCCGGCGACCAGACCAGGGCGTGAATTCCGTTTCCGTACGGAAAGTCCTTTTGTGCGACGAAGTCGTCTCCATCCCACAAACAAACTCCGCCAAAATACGCCGCGGCCACGCATCCGCCCGCAGGTTGCCATGCGACTGCCGACAGCGTTTTCGGGGCGGACTTGAAGCGATGAGCCATCGTTCCATCTGCCCGTAAGAACACCAGATCGCGACCGGCTGCGGCCGCAAGATAACCCAGGCTTTCTGTTGTGGCCTCTGAATTCTGGCTGCCGCCTTCTGTTTTGACTGCCGGCCTCCAAGCCAGGTGCTCAACCCATCCGTTGCCAAGTTCGGCCGAAGCCGTATGTTGTCCGGCGGCGGTGTCCCAAAATTTCACCTTTCCGTCCTGTCCACCGGAGGCAAGTACCCCGGCGGTTGGAGACCAGGCAATGCAGTTCGTGCCATCATCGTGACCCGGCAGTATGTGCGACTTACCTCCATCTTTGGCCGCGAACAATGTCACCGGCCCGGCAGCAGAGGCGGCGGCCAGAGTCGTGCTGTCTGGAGACCAGGCCAGATCGATCACGTAGTCGTCCAGTACCACCGCCCAATGTTTCGTGAGTTGCATGCGCGAGTTAGGCTCGCGAGAAACGGCCAGCGTTGCGATCGAGATGCTCGCTACTCGCCACCCGCTACTCGCTACTTCAGACCAGACACCCCTTGAATCCCTCCGTCAAAGCGGCTCGATCCAGGTTCTTGCCGATGAAGACGAGGGTGTTGGTTCGAGGATCGTTGCTCCAGGGGCGGTCGAATTTTGCATCGAAGAGCATGTGGACGCCCTGAAACACGAGGCGGTTATGGGAGCCTTTGACGCTGAGCACGCCTTTCATGCGATAGATGTCGTTTCCCTTGTTTTTCAAGAGCTCGCCGATCCAGTTGTTCAGTCGTTTGGCATCGAGCTCTCCCGGAAGGCTCAGCCCGACCGAACTGACGGTGTCCTCGTGCGCGTGCTGATGTTGAAAGTCCTGCTGCCACACGGGCTTGACCACCTCGCCGGCGACATGGAGATGCAAGGGGTGCTCTCCGCAGCCTTCGAAGACGAGGTAGTGCCCCGCTTCCTTCGTTTCGACGCGGTAATGTCCGTGCCCCTCCTTGAGGAGCAGCCGGTGAAGTGTGCCTCCCGGGGACACCAGCTCGCCGTCTTTCACGCGGTTTTCCCAGTCCGAAAACGTGACGACGGCAGCCTCGCGCGCCGCGACGAGGTCGGCTTCTGCCAGGGATTTGACCGGCATCACGACGACGTCGAGTTCGTCCGGATTGCCGTGGTGATGATGGGCATGGTCGTGTTCGCCGTGCGCATGATCGTGATCATGATCATGCCCATGGTCGTGGTCCCCGTGTCCGATCACGAGTTCATGGGTGCCCGCCGGAAGCGGATAAGCTCCCGCCCATTCGAAGGGATACTCGGGCTCGAGAAAGGCCGGATTGAGTTCCGTTGCCCGACTCAGGTTGAAGCCTCCGACATCGAGCACGTGTTTCAGATCGATCGCCGCGTTTTGCGTGCGATGGATTTTCGCGGCGGAATTCATCTTTCGAATCCGCGTCTCCAATCGATCGAGATCCGCCGGAGAAACGAGGTCCGTCTTGTTGAGAATCAAGACATCGGCAAAAGCGATCTGCTTCTGTGCTTCCGGCGAATCGCCGATGTGTTGGAGGATGTGTTTGGTGTCGACGACCGTCACGATCCCGTCCAGTCGAAATTTCGTGCGCATTTCGTCGTCGGTGAAGAACGTCTGCGCGACCGGACCGGGATCGGCTAGCCCCGTCGTTTCGATGAGAATTCCGTCGAGCTTGTCCTTTCGCTTCATCAGCCGGCCGAGAATGCGGATCAGGTCTCCGCGCACGCTGCAGCAAATGCAGCCGTTGTTCATTTCGAAAAGTTCCTCTTCGCTTTGGATGACGAGCTGGTTGTCGACTCCCACCTCACCAAACTCGTTCTCGATTACGGCCAGCTTTTTTCCATGCTGCTCGGTGAGTATGCGATTCAGGAGCGTGGTCTTCCCGGCGCCGAGAAAGCCGGTGAGGACCGTGACAGGAATGGACGCATCGGAGGACATGGTCAGCGAACGAACGTCAACCCAGCCCCTACGTCAAGGGTGCCCGATCTGCTTTTTAACCGCGAATGGACGTAAATATTTCGAACTTTCCGCTTCCAGGCCCTGTTTCTCCACGCGACCGCCCTGCAGCCGGTTCATCCCAGATAACCCGGCTGACGATCTCTTGTTCGCGTCTATTCGCGTCCATTCGTGGTTAACCAGGCTCGGAAGTTAACGAACGGTACGCAATTGGACACTGTCGATCAGCCGGTCGTGCGAGAGAATGTCGGTCACGACGATCAGCTTGTCGCCCGACTTCACCATGCCCGAGTGGGTCAAATGCGAGATCGCGTGTTTGATCGTCTCGTCGGGGTTGGAATCGAATTGGAGAATGAACCCCTGTACCGATCGCAACAGTTGGACCTGCCGCAACGTTTCCACCGACGGCGTGAAAGCCAGCACGGGGGCTCTCGGTGGCCGCAGCGCGGCCAATCCCCGGGCCATGTATCCCTGCCGCGTGAACGTGATGATACGGGCCCCCGGCACCTCATTCGCCATGACCACGGCGGCGCGGAGAATTTTCATCTTTTCCTGGGTAAAGGCCGCCGGTTCATTGTACTCCTGGGCGAGTTCGGCTTCGATCCGCCGCGAAATTTTGTCGAGGATTTGGACGCATTCGACCGGATAGCGGCCGACGGTCGTCTCGCCCGACAACATCACGCAGTCCGCCTGCTCGAAGACTGCATTGGCGACGTCGGTGATTTCCGCCCGTGTCGGCATGGGGGAGGTGATCATTGATTCGAGCATGTGGGTCGCGATGATCACGGGTTTGCCGTGCGACAGACAGGCTTGCACTGCCCTGCGCTGAATGATCGGCAAGTCCTCAAACGGACATTCGATGCCCAAGTCGCCGCGCGCGACCATCAAGGCGTCGCATGTCCGCACGATTTCCTCGAGGTTCGTGATGGCGGATTGGTCCTCGATCTTGGCGATGATCCGCGCCTTCGAATTGTTCGCTCGCAGGAATTCGCGCAGGAGCTCTATGTCGGCCGCCTCGCGCACGAAGGACAACGCGACATAGTCGATGCCTTCCTCAATGCCGACGAGGGTGTCAGCGCGGTCTTTTTCGGTGAACGAGGGCAGATTCACCTTCACTCCGGGAAGATTGATGTGCCGCCGAGAAGTCAGCTGGCCGGGAATGAGAACGCGACAACGGATGTGCGCGGCTTCTTTCGTGAGGACTTCCAGCCGGATCAGGCCGTTGTCGACCAAGACGGTGTCGCCCACCTTGATGTCGTTCACCAAGTCCTGGTAGTTCACGTCGACAGAGCGGATCTCTTCCGATGTCTCGCGTGGCGCGCCGGGTTTTACCGTGAAGTCGAAAATCTCCCCGGGCTTGAGTTCGATCGGAGCCGCCAAGTCGCCCGTGCGGATCTCCGGGCCCTTGATGTCCATCATGATGGCAATTTCGCGTCCGACCTTCTGCGAAACTGACCGGATGCGCCGGATGATTCCCCGGGTCCATTCGTGCTTTGCGTGCGCCATGTTGATGCGCGCCACATCCGCGCCCGCTCGGATGATCTCCTCGAGTTTTTGTTCGCTCTCAGTCGAGGGACCCAGAGTGAAGATGATCTTTGTGCGGCGGAAGGATGCTTCGGTCGGAATCATGGAGAGGGCTGTACTACAACACCAACCATGCCAAACCCGGCGGGCGCACATCGCAAGGTGCTTCCGCGAAAGAATGTGACAACTTATGCTCGCTTACGCGAAGTCGTAAAAGGTCGTGCTGCCTCCGGGGGCCACGATGGAGAACGGGCACCTGAGCGTCGTTGACGTAGAAAATGTCCGTTGCACCGCGTCCAAACTGTTACAATCGCGGCTCAAATGCGTCAGGTAGATGTGCTGCCAGCGCGGGTCGACGATGGACTCCAGCAATTCGCGCGTGCTCTGGTTGGAAAGATGGCCGTGGCGTCCGCCGATCCGTTGTTTGACCGACCATGGCCGCTTGGTGTCGGCTTTGAGCATATCCGAACAATGATTGGCCTCGATCACGACTACGTCGACATCGCGCAGGTGTTCACGAATGTGTTGGGGCGCATGGCCGAGGTCGGTCAGCCAGGCCAGGGAACGACGGGGCGAAAACAAGTCGTCCTCGCCGGTTGAAAAGTGAAAGCCTACCGGCTCCTGCGCATCGTGCGGAACGGAGAAGCTGCGGATTTCCAGATCGCGAAAGCGAAAACGCGCGCCAGTCTCGAAAAGCTGCCAGGCCGGTTTGAAATCAAGACTGTCCTGCAGGGCGCGCGCGGTCGCCGCGTTGGCAAACACCTTGATATGGGGATACCGCGCGAGCCCGCTCACCGCTGCCGCATGGTCGCCATGTTCGTGCGTTAGAAAAATGGCATCGATCGACTCGAGCGATTCCCCCGCGGCACCGAGAAGCTGGCCGATCTTGCGGGCGGAAAATCCGGCGTCCACCAGCACGCGAGATGTTTCAGTCTTGAGAAGAGCGCAGTTTCCCGCGCTGCCGCTTCCCAAAATACAAAACCGCATGCTCATCGCATTGGTGAAAGACCTGCGCCGAATGCTTTGCAAGCCCGGTCCGGTCGATGGCTGCGTTTTCACGCGAATTATTTCGGACGTTTCAAGCAAGGGTTAACCGCGAAGGGGACGCAAATGGACGCGAAGTCGAAAAAACAGCGGAGCTCCATGCTTTGCTCGTGTGGGTTTCCTGTTTCTATTCGTATTCATTCGTGTCCATTCGCGGTTGGGTTCTTCCGTAACCATAAAATATTCAGGAGTTAGTGGGGCGCATCGGATGCTTGGCGGTTATGATACCCGCCGCGGCGTTGACGTTGCCGGGCCTGTGGGTTCTGTTGTTTCCCTTATGTCCTCGAAGGCCAAGCCCACTGCCGCCTTGAATCGGTCCCCCCGCCGATCGTTGAAGGGTATTACGCATGTGACGCGGCGCGCTCATTTCAATGCGGCTCACCGGTTGCACAATCCGGACTTCGACGAAGCGTGGAACGAAGAACAATTCGGTCTCTGCAACAATCCGCGCTGGCACGGCCACAACTATGTGCTGGAGGTAACTGTCAAAGGTCAGCCCGATGCCCGCACGGGTTTCGTCATCGAACTGGGGCATCTGAAGCGGATTATGGAGGAGGCGATCGTCCGTAAGTGCGATCATCGAAATTTAAACGAAGAAGTCGATTTTCTGGAAGGCATACTCCCGACAACCGAAAACCTCGTCATCGCATTTTGGAATCAAATTGAACCGCGCCTCACCGCCGGAAAGTTGCACTGCGTGCGCCTTTACGAAACAGAACGGAATTACGCCGAATACTTTGGACCCTCAGCCAGCTAAGCTCCGCGCCCATATTTGGGGCACGAGCCTACGGTTATCGTAACCAACCGCCTGGCTGTGACATCAAAAACGAACATGAAATCGCTCGATCATCCAGCAGGCGGAAAAGCCAACCCGGCGGGGCGCGACTCACGCCCGCAGATTGCCGCCAAGCCCATGTACCTTCATCAAGGTCCCGGCGGCACGCCGCCGCGAATAAAGCGGGCCTTTGAGAAGGACTTTCGTCCCTCGGCCGAATACAAGGCATCCATGCCCGACTTGATGGAAGCGGAAGACGCCGTGCAAGGCGCAGCCGTGCCCATTCAGCAGGTGGGCATCTCCCATTTCCGGCTTCCGCTGAAGTTCGCGGTTCGAAATGGCGATCCCATCCAACTTGAGGCGAGCGTGGTCGGCACGGTGTCGCTCGAGGCCAACCTAAAGGGCATCAATATGAGCCGCATTATGCGCTCTTTTTATGAGCACCGGGACGACGTCTTCACTCCGGAGTTGCTGAAGCGGATTCTCACGGGCTACCAACGGAGCGTCGGTGCCCTTGATGCGCGGCTTCGACTGACGTTTTCCTACCCGATTGTACAACAAAGCCTGCGCAGCGGGCTCCCGGGTTTCCAGTACTACACGGTTTCGTTCGAAGGCCGGATCGACCGTTCGGGAACCCACCGGAAGTTCATTGAATTCGATTTTGTGTACTCCTCGGCCTGCCCGTGCTCTGCCGAGTTGGCGGAACATGCGCGCGATACTCGGGGCGTTTTTGCGATTTCTCACAACCAGCGTTCGAAGGCCCGGGTGTTGGTCGAAATCGGCGATGGCAAGAAGCTCACAATTGAGGACTTGCACGCGCATTGCCTCAAGGCATTGAAGACCGAGACGCAGGTCATGGTAAAACGGGAAGACGAACAAGCCTTCGCCGAGCTGAATGGCACTTATATCAAGTTTGTCGAAGACGCCGCTCGTTTGGTCTATCAGGAGCTGAATGCCGACGCTCGGATCAAGGATTTTCAGGTCGCCTGTGCCCACCTCGAATCCCTCCACTCGCATGACGCCGTCTCCGTCATCTGCAAAGGAACCCCCGGCGGCTTCGCCGCCGACTTCACCGACTTCCGCTCGCTGGTTTGTTAATGTATTTACCGCGAATGGACGCAATTGTCGATCCATGACCGCGTACGTTAGTCGTCCAACGTGAAGACCGTCTACGTAACGGCAAACTGTTCGACCGCGTAACTCAAAGCTACGCATCACTCAGTCCTGGGCAACCGGGAAACTTCGCCCTCCCTCCGTCGTTCGCATTTCCGCCTTTCATTCGCGTCCATTTGCGTCCATTCGCGGTTAACCTTTCTCATGTCTAAACCTGTCATCGTCATTACTGGAGCGTCGCAGGGGATCGGCGCGGCCATCGCTGCCGCTTTCGCGAAGGAATTGCCGGGCTGCAGGCTCGTGCTCGTCGCGCGGTCGGAAAAGAAGCTTCGCGCGGTGGCTCGCACGTGTTTGCGGTTGGGCGCCGCCTGCGCCGAAGTTTTCGTGTGTGATGTCAGTTCGGAGTCTTCGGTCGCTTCCATGGCCGACGAAGTCCATCGCCGATTCAAGGCGGTGGATGTGCTGATCAATAATGCAGGTCTATATTTGGCCGCGCCTTTAGACAAACTCAGTGTGGCGGACTTCGATCTCTTGATCGGAGCAAACTTGCGCAGTGTGTTCCTGGTCTCGCGCGCCTTCGTGCCGGGGATGATCCGGCGCAAGAAGGGCGATATCTTTAACATGAGCTCCATCGCGGGCCTCGACGCCTATCCGGGCGGCATAGGTTACTGCGCGGCGAAGTTCGGCGTGACGGGAATCACCCGGGTGATGCGCGAAGAACTCAAGCGGAGCGGCATCCGAGTGACGCTCGTTTGTCCAGGTGCGACCGTTTCCCCTTCGTGGAAGAAAAGCGGGGTGGATCTCGATTTACTCATGCCGGCAGAAGACATAGCATGTTCATTTATAGCGATTTATAGACTCACGAGACGGACCGTAGTAGAAGAAGTGGTTTTGAGACCCCAGCGGGGCGATGTGGGCTAAACACACCTCGGAACCGGGCAATTTCTTGCACCCTGCAATCCGTCTTTGGACCAACCTTGCCGATTGCATGGAAAAAGGTTCCGGTTATCTGCCTGCCTTTAGGCTATCCTGTTTGCAGTCAGAATGTTAAGAAATCGTCAAAACCACTTGGCACGACCGGCGCTAAAAGGGGAGTAACCACTTTCTCTTCCTTATGAACACCGCCAATGCCTGGGGATTCCTTTTTCTTGGTTCAGTCATGAACGCCCTTCCATGGGTGGCGCCGGGTATCGTCGCTTCGGCCGCCGCTCCTGGAGACCTTACCACGGCGGCTCTCTGGCTGCATTTCATGGGCTCGTTCACGGGCAGCATTGGAATGGGATACATCTCGCGTGCCGCCTATCGCCAAGCTCCGGTTGTTCTCGGCCAGTTGGCCAGCGCCGGGATTCGCGTGCTGCGACCCATCGCTCGGCCCGCTCCCGCTCAAGGTGCTGGTCGCGTGCCCGTCGGCGCTCGCGTCACCGCAGCGTTCTGATCCGCCCTCTCCCTCGCCCCGGCTCTGCGGCCGGGGTTTTTTTGTGCCTCAGTCGATAGGTAAGCGCTGTCAGTCGTGACTCAACCGCCCCGGATCTGCTTCTAACTCGTGGCACGCTTTGATGAACGTGGCGGCGGACCACGCTTGAAATGCCTTGCCCATCGGCCGGCCGGTGGCGCCATGCGCCCATTCATTGAATTCCCACTCCTGGTCGCGTCCGAGTTTGTTGAGTTTGGCGAGCTGCACCAACTCCCGGCACGCGACTTCATAAAACCCGAGACGATGAATGAAGCGGACCCACATTCCGCCGACAAAGGGCCAGATCCCTCCGTTGTGATAGTGATGGGGTAGGTTCAGCAGATTGACGGTGTAGTAGGCTCGCCAGTCGGGATCGCCGGCCTGCACCACGGGATACAAATTCGCCACCGGCCACGGATTGTTGACGCCGACACCCCACATGAAGCGGAACGCGATGCGGGCCCGCTCGATGTCGAGCAGATTCATCAAAAAGGCGAGGACATTGGCGTAGACGTCGCACCGCCAGTTGAAAGAAAATGGCGTGATCTCCGCGAGGAGGTATTGCGCGTCGCCCAGTCCAAACTGACGATCGGCGAAGCGATTTGTATCCGGTTGGTTGAGAGTGGGCCGGGTGGTGGGCCAAAAGGTGTTGAGAATCTTCGTTCGAACGAATTGGGACCACCTCAGGTAATGCGCGGCGCGTTCGAAATCGCCGAGGAACTCGAGAAGGCGTCCGAAACAAACATTCGAGCGAAACCAGAGCACCTCGTCGTAGAGCACATTGTAGCTGCGCCCAAACAAATCCGTCCAATCGCCCGCTTCCGGGATTTCCAACAGCCCGTCATTGTTGCTGTCGTGGGCGCTGAGCCAGTCCATCGCTCGCTGAAGTCGATCCGCAAACGCCCGCAGAAACTCGAAATCCTGCGTCGCCGCGACGTAATTGTACGCGGCTACGATCACCCACAGTCCGCTGTCGATCGAGCAGATGTTCCCGACGCCGCCATAGTCCGCCTGGCCGGTATCGATGCGCACGTTGGCTGGGATCTGGCCGGTGGGAGACGTCGCGCTGAGCAGCGTTTCGAGCGTGCGGCGTTGCGCTTGGCGAATGTCCTCGTCCTCGAGGTCGAGAGTATAAATTACCGTGATGGACCCGTCGCGCGCCCAAACCGACCGATAGTTCGCGTCCGTGCCGGTCACGCTGTTGTCCGTGAGCGAGCAGGCCGAGAAGCCCAGGGGGGTGACGTTCTTGCGAATGGCGACCAACGCCTGCTCGTAACCGGTCTTGATCAGCCGCTTTTCCTCATCGTTCAGCGTGCCGAGGCGAGTCCCGGTGAAAAGCAGCCTAAACTCCTCCGCCATCTTGTGTTTCGACACCGATTGCCCCATCGGGGGCACCTGGGAAATGAGGCCGTAATGGCGAAGCCCGTCGAGAACTCCGTCGGCCAGGACAAATCGTGCCGTGTAGACCGGGATATCCACGGTCGATTCGAGCAACTCCGGATGAGCGTTCTCCACCAGGATACTGCGAACTCCCGGGAGGCGGAACATGGTGGCGTCATTCCCCGTGTCGCCCGCTACCAGCACCGTGTTGAGGGGAATGCTCAAATGGTCGCACAGCCACTGTAGCGCGCCTCCTTTTGTGGCCCGATAGGGCAGGATATCCAGGTCGCGGCTGCTTGAATAGACCACGCTCACCTTCAATCCCGACTCTCCCAGCCGTTTTTCGATTTCCTTGATTTCCTCCTCCTTCGCCTGATCGAGAAACCAACTGCACTTGAACTCGGTCTGAAACTCGTCGGGTTGCGGAGTGAGTCTCCGAAACGCTCGCATGAGCTCCCGGACGCGGCCAACATCCCAGCCGTCGGAAAGGAAGCTCTGGAAATCGGCGAATGGTTTGCCTTCGCGCGTATCGACGATCTCGGTGCCCACTCCTCCGATATAATAATCGGGTTTCAGCAAGAGCCCTTCCTTGACGAAACGCTTCATGTCGGAGACGAGGCGGCCGCTGTTGTAGACGAGCAGGGGCCGGGCTGAAGCGGAAAGGTTCTGCCACACCGCTTTGAAGCGCAGGGCGGATTCGGGGTTGCCGAGGAGGGTACCGTCCAGATCGGTGCTGAAAAGCCGGATCGGCTGCAATGATGCTCCGCTGGCGGATGGAAGATCAGTCACGGGAAAAAAGGTTCAGTCGCAGATCCCATTAATCGCCATCGTGCCAGGGTTCGTCCCATTCGGTGTCGGCAAAAGCCATCACCGTGGCGCGTTGCTCGACTAATGCGACGAGTTGTTGAGCGATCCCCGTCCAGGTAAAGAGGCTTCGTGCTTTATGCGCTCCCATCCGAGCGAGCCGCGCGGCCAGACTGCGGTGCTTGAGCGGCTTCACGATCATGATCCCGAGGTCTTCGCGGTCGAAGGTGTCTGCAAACAAACCATGGCGGCCAAATGAGATCGCCCGGTACAATCCACCATGCGTGGTGATCACCGTAGGCGTGCCGCATGCCATCGACTCGATGGCGGTCATGCCAAAGGGTTCGTATCGGCTGCTCAGCACAAACACGTCGGCGGCGCGATAGTAGTCGGGTAGTTCTTCGTCCGGAACGTAGCCGGTGAAGCGCACGCGATCGGTCAGATTCAAATCCGCCGCGAGTTTGTGCAATTCGTCCAGCAATTCCTGCTCGCGCGGGTTCAGCTCGGATCCTCCGACCGCCAGGTGAAGGCGCGCCTCGGGTATTCGCTCCGCCACCAAAGAGAACGCATTGATCAGGAGGTCGTAGCCTTTGTTGCGCGCCAGCCGACCGATCGCCAAGACCACTTTGCCTTCAAAGCCGAGGCGTTGACGCGCCACATTGCGGGAAGCGGCGCTGACCGGAAAAAATCGGTTGTCGTCGTAACCAGGCGGGATCATGTGCACCTTCATCTCGGGCACGGAGTAGTCGCTCACGATCATATCCAGTTGTTGCGGCGTCGTGCCGACAACCACATCGCAGGTGCGATAAAGAAGCGTTTCGTGGTGAATTCGCTCCTTGAAATTATACTTTTTTTCGAAGTTCGCCGCGTCCTCGGGAAAATCTTTCTCCATCAATTGTTTTTTCCATATCCCCAGCGAGTGCGGCGTGTGGACATGGGGTACGGTCAATGCTTCGGCCATCCGTTGCGTCGCGTAGCCGGCATCCCAATAGTGGCTATTGAAAAACTGATAGGTGAGCCCGTGCCGTTTGATGAAACGCAACGCGTGTTCCGACCACTCGGGCAGCGAGCGATAAAGGTACTCCTTCGGGATGAAGTTTTTTCCACCCGCCGGCACGCGAATCACGCGCACGCGGTCGTTGATGACGTCAACCTCCGGTTGGTCCTCGAAGCGACGCGTCCAGATATCCACTTCGTAGCCGAGCTGGGCGAGCTTCTTGGAGAGCTCGAGGACATAAACCACTTGCCCTCCGGTATCGGCCGCGCCCAGCGGTGGATTGGCTGCGACGTAGCCATGGGTGGAAACCATCCCGATGCGCGGAAGGCCCGAATCTGTCGTGAGAGAAGTCATTGAGTGGCCGACCCTCCGAGAAGGGAGAGAGCAGGTCCAGCGCCCTGACCGGGTTTGAGTATAAAAGTTCGGCTCCGATCAGCAGGATGGGGGATTGTCCGGTAAAGGCGCGGCAGCGCCCTAATCGTTCTCGTTCTCATTCTCGAGCTCACCATCCGATTCGTCAACCAACTCGGCACGCTCCGGCGGCTAACCTGTTGGGTTCGGCAACGAGTATGAGTACGAGAATGAGAACGATTGAGTTGCCTCCTCAATACTCAAATCAACAAGCCCTGATTCCCCCCGCTCAGCGGTTTCAAACCGATCGCATGGTACCCCTTGGCCGTCAGCACGCGGCCCTGGGGAGTCCGGGCGAGATAACCTTCTTGGATCAGGAACGGTTCGTGCACTTCCTCGAGGGTTTCGGCTTCTTCTCCCACCGCGACCGCGATCGTGCCGAGTCCCACCGGGCCGCCTTTGTAGTTGTCGGCAATGACGCGGAGCATGCGCTTATCCATCTCGTCCAAACCCGCTGCGTCGATCTCCAAGAGCTCGAGGGCGGCCGCTGCGACCGGCTGCGTGATGCGTCCTTGTGCGCGCTCTTGCGCGAAATCTCTGACGAAGTTGATCAGGTTGTTGGCCACGCGCGGCGTGCCCCGCGAGCGCGCCGCGATCTCCTTCGCGCCGGTTTCGTCCAATTCCACTTTGAGCAAGCCGCAACTGCGCTTGACGATGGAGACCAGCGTGGTCACGTCGTAATAATCCAGCCGGGTTTGCAACGTGAAGCGCGATCTCAGGGGGGCCGTCAGCAGCCCGGCTCGAGTGGTCGCACCCACCAGGGTGAAGCGGGGAATCGAAAGTCGAACGCTCCGCGCGTTCGGACCCTGATCGATCATGATATCGAGACGGAAATCCTCCATCGCCGTGTAGAGGTACTCCTCCACCGTCTTCGGGATGCGATGAATCTCGTCGATGAAGAGAATGTCGCCTTCTTCAAGGTTTGTGAGCAATCCGGCGAGATCGCCCGCTTTCTCGATCACCGGTCCGGAGGTGACGCGCACACTTTTGCCGAGCTCGTTCCCGAGAATAAAAGCCAGCGTCGTTTTGCCCAGTCCCGGCGGGCCGCTCAAGAGGATGTGATTGAGGGCTTCGCTCCGCCGCTTGGCTGCGCCGACCATGACCTGTAGTCGTTCCACCGTCTTGGGTTGTCCGGTGAAATCCGCGAACGAAAGCGGCCTCAGCGCCGCCTCCACTGGAGAAACCGGTGTCGTGAGCGTCGCGGCGAGGTAATTGACCCCTTTGGAAGGTTCAGAAGGCATGCGACAGAAAGGTAGGGCGGGTTATCCGTAACCCGCCGTGTTTGCGTCCGCCCGCGTTTCCGTTTGGAGCGCGCAAGGCGGGCACGCCGCGCCGTAGCCTGGGCGAAGGCGACGTCATTTCCATTCCACCTCCGCGCCGAGCGATTGCAGATTTTCTACAAAGCGCGGATGGGCGCGTTTGATCGTATCGGCGTTCTTCACCACGCTCCGCCCCGGTATGCTTGCCGCGACCATGTAGAGAGCGATCGCCGCGCGAATGACGTAGGGCGCATCGACGATCGCGGGACGCAACGACTTCCCGCCAAACATCACGATGCGGTGGGGATCGCTGACCACGACGTGAGCGCCATACTTTGCCAGTTCAGGCATCCAGGAAAAGCCGTTCTCGTAGACCTTGTTCCAGAAGTGAATTGTGCCTTTGGCTCGCGTGCTCAGCGCGATCATCAACGGGAGCAGGTCGACCGAGAAATAGGGCCAGGGCGCCGCTTCGATCTTTTGCAGCAAATTGGAAGTGTACGGTTCTTCGATCACGAGGCTCTGATTGCGGCGCACCAGCGCGGTGTCGCCCTCGTGCTCGATCACGACCCCGAGTTTTTTGAATGCGCGGGCGATAAGGTCAAAGTGATGGGGCAGCGAACGCTGTACTCTGACTTCGCCGCCCGTGATAGCCCCGAGGGCGAGAAACGTCACGACTTCATGGTAGTCGGTATTCACGTAGCCCTTGCACCCGCGGAGCTTCTTCACGCCTTCGACCCGGAGCATGCTGGTGCCCACCCCTTCGATCTTGGCGCCCATCGAACTTAATACCGCGCAGAGATCCTGCACGTGGGGTTCGCTCGCCGCGTTGATGAGCGTCGAGATCCCTTCAGCGAGCGAAGCGGCCATGAGGAAATTCTCCGTCACCGTGACCGACATGTAGTCGCACCAGTGGCGCGCGCCTTTGAAGCCGCGCGGCAGACTGATGATGAGGGGTTCGCCCGCGTCGACGTCCGCCCCAAGTTTGGCGAAAACCTCCAGGTGGGGATCGATCTCGCGCACGCCGAGCGAGCAACCCTTGGCCGTCGCGCTGATCGTGATCTTTTTCAATCGATGCAAAAGTGCGGGGTACAGAAGCACCGTCGAGCGCATGTCCTGAGGGAGCTCGTCGTCGATCAGCTCATTTTTAAATTGGGAGTGGTCGACGCGCATCGTGCCTTTCGCCTTGTCCCATTCGATTTGGGACCCCTGCTGGCGCATGAAAGCGACGATTTTGTCCAGATCCGTGATTGCCGGCACATTTTCCAACAGCATCGGCTCGTCGGTCAGCAGCGTCGCGCAAACGATCGGCAGCGCTGAGTTTTTATTGCCTGACGGAAGGACCGTGCCGGAGAGCGGCTTGCCGCCGTTGACGATGAGATCGGCCATGAAAGGAAAAAGCCTGGAAAGAGTGAGGTCCGGAGCGGCTGGGGAGGCCCTCCTACGTCGAAGCAACGGCCCGTTTGCCGGAATTCATAAGCGTGGATTAGCGGAAATTAGTGTTCCTCCGAGCAACAAAAAAGGCGTCCGAGATCGGACGCCTTTGAAATGCGTTCAGCCGCGAAGGCTTTGGCAAGGTTTAAGTACCGGAGGGGCCGTTTTCGGGACCGCGACTGCCGCCGTTGCCGCCGCGGTATCCGCCGCGACCGCGACCGCCGCGGTGATGACGGCGGCGATTGCCGCCTTCAAACCGGCGTTCGCCTTGCTGCCCGCTATCGCCAAAGCCCTGCTGGCCTTCCGAGCCTTGGGGGCCGCCCTGCGACGGTCCGCCCTCGGGCCTGAAACCGCCACGACCGCGACCGCCGCGATGGCGGCGACGATCGCCGCCCTGGAAGCCGCGATCGTCTTCGACGGGAGCGGTACCTTGTCCACGGGGCTGGGTTTCGGCCGCAGGTTCGGCAAAGAGGTTTTTCAGCCAACCGAGGAAGCCACCGGATTTTTTCGGTTGCTCCACTGCGACTGCTGCCGGCTGCACGGGAGCGGTGGGACGCTGGTCAAAACGACGTCCGTCGCCCTGACGACCGTCCCGATTGCGTGGTTCGCGCGGTTCGCGGGCATCACGCGGATCGCGGCTGTCCCGTGCATCGCGGGCATCGCGGGCATCGCGCGGTTCGCGTGATTCGCGTGCGGGTTGTTCGCGCCGATCCGGACGGAAGACAGGGCGGTCCTCGCGGCGGGCTGGGCGCGATTCGGCAGGACCTGAATCGCGATCCCAGCTTTGGGCTGGCCGGGGGCGTTCCTCCGGCGGGAGGATTTTCAGCTCCGGCTTCACGGTGGGCTCGGTTCGCACCGGCGGAGCCCCGAAGGAGATCGGTTCGCTGACGGATGCTGGCGGAGTCGCTACAACGGGAACCGGCGCGGCGGGTGCCGCGATAGGAGCGGGCGCGGCCGGTTGAATTGGCTCTGAGGCAGCGGCTTCGGTCTGAGCAACGGGCGCGGGCGCGGGTTGCTCGGGAGCAAAGGGATTTTTGTATTCCCTTTCGACGTTAACGACCTGGATTGCGGTCGGTTTATACTCGCCACTATTGGCGGGACTTGAGGCGGTGGATGACGGAGCGCTGGCGCGTTTGCCGCGAGCGAGGCCCGAGCCTCGATGGGTCCCGAATGCGGGAGCCTGGGCGGCAGTGCCAAGGGGAGCCGTACTTGCGGCGGGCACAGGCGGCGCGCTATCAGTCGGGACAGGCGCCACCGAGGGCCCGCCGGACGTTTCTGTATCTGACATGACGTGTGTTATTTATGTAGGTTTTGGCGCATCTCTAATTCTGACGGGGCGCCGGGTTTACGGCGGGCGGAGCGCAAATCGATCGCGCTCAACGGCCGCACATGTTGGTAACAATCTCTATATCGCCGTTTTCCGCAACTATAAATTAGACAGGCGACCGCAGCTAACAGCGCCGGGCAAAGTCCGTAAGCTGGAAGGGCTTCAATGGAGGCGAGGGGCCCAGCCACCGCGAGGTGGAGCGGAGACCAGCCTCTCACGTTGTGTCTATTCGCCGAGAGCGGGGGCTTGCCAGCGTGCGCCGTCCTCCGTAGCGAGGTGGTTATGGACAAACTCGAAGAGATCTTCCGCATGCAAGCTGCGTTAAATTCGCGCATCGGTGTGAACTTACCCCCGCCGTCCGATGAAGAGAAAGCAAAGTGGATTCTGAACTACACGCGGGCCATGCAGCAGGAGACCGCCGAACTGATCGATTCTGTGCCCTGGAAGTGGTGGGCGAAGTACCAGAAGTTCGATGAGCAGAACGCCAAAGTCGAGGTCGTGGACCTTTTTCACTTCCTGGTCTCGCTGGCTCAAACCCTCGGCATGACGGCCGACGACGTCTACCAAGCCTACCTCAAGAAAAACCAAGTCAACCACCAGCGCCAGGACAGCGGCTACGCGCAAAAAAACGAAGCCGACTCCAAGCACATCTGAGTCGATCGCGGGTAAGCTCGCTGCACGGTCGAGCCCGTCACGCGGTGGTTTGTTCTGGATCCATTCCAAGGTGTCCGCGAAACCGCGCCGCAGAGGACGCCTGGGTCTACTCTCGACCTTCTATGGCAGCGCCTCCGGGCGCATCGCGCTACCGCGTGACCACAAATGCAGCCTGAAAATCGACCGCGACTTTGCCGGATTCCACGACGGCGGCGCGCAGTTTCAGTTTTGCCTGACCGTACCGCGCGAGCGCCAACTTGAATTCTTCAAGGGCCGCCTTGGTGGGGCGCTCGCAAATGGCGCGCAACTCGCCCAGCACCGGTTTGCGGTAGGCGGTCTTGCTATCTTTCACAACGATTCGCCACTCGGCTTTTTCGTTTCGCATCAGTTCCCACATCACGCCGTACCCGGCGAGCGTGGCCAGTGCGACGAGGCTTCCGCCAAAAGCCGTGTTGAGTGAGTTTCGGTTCGGCTCGTGCGGAGCCGTGAGTTCGAGCTTGTTTTCGTCGCTCACGGCGATGCGAACACCCATCGCGCGCGCGAGGGGGATCATTTCATGCAAAAACATTTCCAAACCGGGTGCTTTGACTTCCATCTTCACTCGATACGTAAGTTGGAGAAATTTCACATCGACGTCAAAGGTCTCGTATTTAGGGGAATCCACTGGAAGATCACCTAATGTTTGCCTATCCGGTACTTCGGTTTTTCGCCGATTCCGTCGCGCGGCCATGTTTTTGGCGGACAGGGGGCCCTGGTGCGGGAAAACGGGGAGAAGAAGAGGCTGTCCTGTTGCGGCTTATTATTGACAGTTTGAATACAAATGATGCTCAGCGTGGGCTATTTCCGCGACTTGCCCCTGTCCTATCGGTGCATAAGTTTTCTTTTGCGTGAACACTCCGAGCCTTAAAGACCTTCGGCTTCAGCGCGCGCGCCGACAAGGCGCGTTTCCCTGGTGGGCGTGGACCGTCGTGGGAGCGCTAGCCCTCGTCGGTATCTATGCGGCCGTCGGGTTTTGGGCCGCCCCGGGGGTGATTAAGTCGCAACTCGAAAAGCGTCTTTCCGCCGAACTTCGTCGGCCGGTGAGAATCGGCGAGGTGCGGACCAATCCTTTCACCTTTTCGATCGCCGTCAGCCAGCTTCAGGTGAATGACCGCGACGGGCAGCCATTCGTGGGATGGCAGCGCGTCTTCGTCAACTTTCAGCCGAGCTCGTTTTTCTCCGACGAACAGGTGTTTGAGGAGATTTCGATCGAAGGATTGCGAGCTCGGTTGGCCGTGTCCAAGGACGGACAGCTCAATTGCGAAGACTTGTTTGCCCGTAAGTCCACGGCGACAAAACGCCGGGGCTTGAGGATTGACCGGCTCTCGGTCGGGCAGGCCCGGGTCGATTATAGCGATCACAGCGTCAGCACTCCTTTCTCCACTCACGCCGGCCCAGTCACATTCTCGCTCCGTAATTTCCGTACTTCCGGACGAAGCGACGCTCCCGGTTTCTTTACGGCTGCGACGGACTCCGGCGAGACGCTCACCTGGCGCGGTGCGTTCGCTCTCGCTCCCTTGCGCTCGAATGGGGAACTGAGCTTGGACAAAATTGGATTGGGTAAGTACAATCCCTACTACGCCCCGGTCCTGCCCTGCGACCTTCGGGACGGAGTGCTCGATCTGAAGGCGCGCTATAACTTCTGGATCGAGGCTGGGCGGCCCGCGCTGCGGGTTACGGACGGCAACCTTGTGCTGAGCAATCTGGTACTCGGAACCAAAGCCCCCGGCGACCCCGCTTTGACGTTCGAACGGGTGACGCTTCAGGACGTGAACGCCAATTCCGTGACGGGCGTGCTGCAGATTCCCACGGCGACTGTCGCCGGCGGTAGAATCCGCGCAACCCGCGATCGCTCGGGCTTGAACCTTGCGAATCTGTTCGGAGGCGCGTCGCGCCCGTCGGCAGGGAGCTCCTCTCCCGCCGGTGATATCCAGGTCGGCGAGTTCAGCCTGCGGGGCATCGCCGTGGATTTTGAGGACCGCACCTCCACTCCCGTCGCGCGATTTGCATTCTCCCAGGTGAATGCGAATTTGAAGGAGTTTTCATCCAAGAATCTGGCCACTCCGCGCGCCCTGGCTCTTTCCGCTCGGATGGACGGCGGGGCCTCGCTCCGCGTCAACGGCACACTCTCTCCGGCGCCTGTGAAAGGCGGTGCGGTGGTCGAGCTCTCGCAGATGCCTTTGGCTCCTTTTGTCGCCTATTTGGCGCCCACCTTGGACGACTTCCGCGTCACGGGCGGCATCGTCACTGCGACGGTCCAGGTTGACCTGCAGCCGAAAAGCGGAGGCAGCTCGATTGCGGTGCACTCGCAGGGAGCAATTGAAGAACTCCGGATCGCCGGGGCGTCGGCCACCGAGCCGCCTGCCTCGGTGAAATCGCTCGTGTTTACCGGACTTGAATACGGCTCCGCCCCCTCCCGATTGACGATCGCGGAGGTGGTTCTGAATGAGCCGAACGCAAACCTCGTCCTGGGAAGCGATCGAAAACTGAATATTCGGACGAGCGCCCGCGCACCCGACGCGAAACCCGCTGCCATCAGCCTGTCGTCCAAAGGCGTGGACCGCTCTGCTGCCCTGCAAAAACCCTCGCTGTTTGTCGCCGTCGATCGGCTGGGAGTTGCGGGTGGAACGTTTTCCTTCAGGGATCTATCCCTTCAGCCAAATGTGACGTTGGCGGTGAAAGATCTGGAAGGATCCCTCAGTGGAATCTCCAACGGGAGCGTGGCGCGAGCCGAGTTGGAATTGCGCGGCAAGGTGAATGGCGCTGCGCCTTTGGCGATAAAGGGACAAGTCAGCCCATTCGAGCCGGCTTCCTTTGCGGACTTGCGGGCAGAGGTGCGGAATGTCGATCTCGCCCACCTCGGGTCGTATGCCGGGAAATATCTCGGCTACCACGTTGCGCGCGGCAGCCTGTCCGTGGATGCGCGTTTCCGCACTTCCCAGCGCCGCATGAACAGCAACATCACGGCAACGTTGCAGCACGTGGAGTTTGGAGAAGCCACCGACAGCGCGCAGGCGACGCGCGTCCCGCTGACGCTTGCGTTGACGTTGTTGCGCGACGCGAGCGGAAAGATCGTTCTGCCGATCCCGATTCAAGGGAGCCTGGACGACCCGCAATTTCAAATCGGCACGCTGGTCGGCCGCGCCCTCGAGAATCTGGTGGTCAAGATCGCCACGTCGCCTTTTGCCTTCATCGCGTCCAAATTCGCGAGCGGCTATAAGGGAGAGGAACTGAGCTTCCAGGAATTTCAACCGGGCGGAGTACTGCTCGAGAGCGCGAGTGAAAAGAAATTGATGGTGGTGGCCCGTCAGCTGCGCGAAGCACCCGATCTGCATCTTCAAGTCGAGGGCAGTTTCGATCCCAATGCCGATCCGGATGTTTTGCGCGAGCAGGAATTGGATCGGCGAATCCGCCAGGCCATCTGGCAGCGCGAAAAGCCGATGAACCCGAGCATTTCTCCGCCGGACCAGCTTCAGCTTAAACCCGAAACGGTCGAGCTCGTGCTCGCCGACTTTTATCGAAAGATCCACACGCAGCCGCGCAAAGAGGAGTCTGCCACCAAGGGCCCCGCGTCGCGCCGGTGGTCCATCACCCGCATCTTTCGCCGGGCCGAAGCCCCGCCGGCGGCCGCTCGAGGGCCGGCCCAGGAAATCGTCCTGCCGCCGCGGGAACAGCTGCGGGAAGAAGTGTTGGACTCGATTCCCGTGGACGAAGCGGTGCTCCGACAACTCGCGACCTCCCGTGCCGAAATTGTCCGCGAATACCTCGTCAACCAAGGCGAGGTCGCCCGCGAGCGCATCGGGCTCGCCGCCCCCGCCGGAAAAGGCGCCCGGGTGGAGCTGCGATTGAAGTAGATTCTCCGTACTCAGCGCAAGGGACAGTCCAATCTACTCTTTCCGTGGGAGGATCCTTCAGCGCGCCTTGACGTGGAACTTGCCGTGCCGGCAGGTTGCTCCGTCGCATCAAGTCCGGCTGCCAAGAAGGGCGGAGCCCGTCTCCGAGCGGACGCATAGAACCTGCTGCCCGCGCTCACAAGAAAGCCCACCGGCCGGGCCGGTGGGCTGGGAGGGAAGCGAACCGCTTAGCCGCTTAGAACGTGCCTTTGACGCCGAACGTCCAAAGTGCGCCGTACTTTTCTTCGCGCCACAGCACGGGATAACCGATGGCGGCGTGATTTTCAAATACGAGGTGAGACTCGTTCGTGATGTTGCGACCCTGCCAGAACAGATTCACCCGGCGGTGAAGTTGGTAGGAACCGCTTACGTCGAACGTCAGCTTGTGCCGGCGGAAGCGTTGGTTGTTGCTCCACGGGGTGTCGTCCGTCCAGACCGCATTCACGCGCGCATTGAAGCGACGGAATTTGTAGCCGATGCCGCCCGTCACCTTGTGCGGGGTGAGACCATTGCGGCGAACGTTAGCGTACACGCGCGTGTACGTGGCATTGGCGCTCAGTCCGTTGAATGGCTTCGGGAGGAACGTCATTTGCTGGTTGTAGTTGAGCTCCAGGCCGCGGAAACGGCGTGAGCCCTGACCGCTCACTTGCGTGATGAACGTGTATTGGGACAAGACCGGATCGTCGCCGAAGCCGAATTCTTCCCCCGTGAACTCAATAGTCTCACGCAGGCTCGAGATGTCGTTTTGGTAGACGCTGGCGGTGAAGCTGCCGGCCGGCTCGAAGTAATGTTCGACTTGGAAGTGAACCTTGTGCGATTCCTGCGGCAGCAGGCCTGGGTTCGCCACATCGACTTCAAAGTTGCTCTCGTCGTACGACCAGAGGCCGCTGAGAGAGTTGATCGAAGGGCGGGAGATCGACTTGTTGTAACCCAGGTGAGCGAAGGTATTCCGCAGGACCGGGTACTTCAACGTGGCGCTCGGGAAGAAGTTGTCGTAGGTCGAGGAGCGGATCGAGCGCGGTTGCGAGCGGTACTGATAGATCAGCCCCGGAATGGTGGTCGCCCGCCCAGCGGTAACCGGAAACCCCGCGGCGCTGACTTCACTGCCCGGGAGAGGCGTGTGTTCGAGCGACGACACGTTGGTTTGTTCCCAGCGCAAGCCTGTCTGAATTTGCAGCCTCTTGATCTTGGTGTTGCCCATGACGTACAGGGAGTTGATCTGCTCCTTGAAGTCTTTGCTGTTTTCGACGTAGGCCTCGAACCAGTTGGTCGCATTGGTGCTCCCGGTGTTCACGAAGTACTCAGGGTGTTCGTAGAACAAACCGGCCAGCGCGGAGCGCGACGGGAAAGTCGGCGGAGCGCCTGAGGTGACACCGAGGAACTGCCCGCCCGTGCCGCCCATTTGGAAGATGTGGCGCGAGGGATACGCCGCGTAGGTGCCGGTCGTCGTGATCGCACCGGTCGCCGGATTGAGAATGTTGCCGCCCGGTCCGATGTAACTCCAGTTGAACAGTCCGCCCTGGCTCTCGTAGTCCCAGATCTTCTCCTGGATTTTGCCGCCCACTTTAAAGAAGGTCGGGAGTTTCCAGCCGGTGGTGTATTTGGCGTTCAGCGCCAAATTATATACTTGGTTCTTCGCGTAACGACCTTCGTCGCTCAACCGAGGGTTCGTAAAGTTCGCCAAATCGGACCAGTCGGGGCCGTCCAATTGCTGGATTCGCCAATCCGCGGTCTGGGTCGAAGTACGCGTGGCTCGGAAGTTAAAGCTGTTGAGATTATTGACTGCTGCATCGCGCGCGGAACCGCGGCTCAAAGCTTCGTAGTCGTTGGTCGAGATGGAAACGCCGCCGGCGCCATCAATCACGAGCGAGCGGAGCTTGTATTCGAAACGACCGTTGATGGTTTTTGTATCGCCCAATTTTGTGGCGCCTGAGCCGCCCAAGGCCACGCTGCGGTTGGTCCCTGCGGGGGCCGTCGTCGTGATATCCGTCAAGCCGTTGCCCTGCGTCGACATCTTGCCGCTTGCGGCGTTGTTGTTGTCCGCGTGCGTGTTGAACGTCAGCTGTCGGTTGTAGAAGGAGGCGTCGTAATAGTTGTAGATCGCGTTGATGCCGGCCGACAGACGGGGGCTGAATTTATAGTCTGCGGTAAGCGTCGTCGTGAAACGCTCGGTGAACTTCGGGCCTGACTTGAAGGACAGGGTGCGGATGACGCCGGGGCGTGTATCGGTCGAGGTGCCAGAGGGCGTTCTCGTGTTGTACGTGTGGTCAACGCGGAACTGTTCGTTGTACATGTTCGACTCGGAAACGTTCAGGATGATGCCAAGGCGGTTGCCGAAGAAAACGTCCGAATACTCCAACATCGCACCGGGCTTCCATTTGTAGTTCTTGTTGTCGTCCGGACCATAGGACTCACTCGCACGGAATTCTTCGGAGTTGAACAGGGCGTTGATCTGGTAACGGATCCGGCGGCCTTTGCTGTCGAAGGCCCGCTTCGTGCGCATGTTGATCGTACCGGCCGGTGAGTCGGCATCCATATCCGCGCTGGTCGTGCGGCTGACTTCGATTGACTCGATGCTGTTGATCGAGACCTGTTCGAAGCCGAAGGACCGCGAGCCTTCGCCGGCCGGATTATTTTCCGTACCGTTGTACTGGATGAACGCATCGGCGCTGGCCAGCTTCATGCCGTCGAGGGCGACGCCGGTGTACTCGGGGTCGAGACCGCCGATGCGCGGCGTGCGCGTGTCGGCCTCGACGTATTCGAGATCGACGCCGGGCAGATACTTCAAGAACTCGCCGACATTGCCTTCGGCCACATCGCCGAAGACGTCGGACGCGACGATGTTCGTGATGTTCATCGAACGCTTTTGGTCCTGGATCGCTTTCGATTGACCTTCGCGTTCGGAGGAAACGACGAACTCGGTCAGCGAGATGACGTCGTCGCCGGCCCGAGGCGCAGTCACAGCCGTGCTGATCAGTTCGAAGTCGCGCGTGGCGGTTTGGCCGCTCGTCACGTTCAGTTTCGCCGTGACAGGCTGATAGCCGGTGTAGCTGATCGCCAACGTCTGTTCGCCCGCGGGCACGTTTAACAACGTGTAGGAACCATCGCTCTCGGTGAAGGTCGAGAGAGGCGTTCCTTCCACACGCACTTCGGCGCTGCGAACGTACTCTTTTGTTGCTGGGTTATAGATGCGTCCAATCACGGTGCCGGTTCCGGCACTCTGCGCGTGGAGGGTTGCTGCAAACGCACAGGTGAGGAGCCAGCCGAGGTAAGGCAGGAGTCCTCGCACCCAGTGCGGACAATGAGGTGTGGTGTTAGTCATAGGGAGATCGGTTGCCGAATTGGCCAAAGCTGCCGCAGCGAGGCATGGTGTGCTCGGTACGCGTCGTTGGGGGGACGTCAGCGATGGGGGCAAAAAAACGACAAGGTGTTAAATGCCGCTCGGATTTCTAGATCAAGCGCGACACGGGTCGAGGGAGGGGTAGGGTTACGGTAACACGTAAGGTTTTTTATGTGACACGCGCCTTTAGGGGGGAGTACGAGACAGCTCTCGCAGAGTCCGAGAAGTTTTCTTGCACCTCGCACCCGATCGGGAATTTTCGTGCCGCACCCTCAACTTATCCGCCTATGCTCCGCACCGGCCTTCTCAATCCGCAGATCCTCTCACTTCTCGCGCGCACACGGCACACGAACACCTTGGTCATCTCCGATCGAGGTTTTCCCTTCTGGCCCGAGATCGAGACGGTGGACATCTCGCTCATCGACGATGTGCCGTCCGTGCTTCAGGTCCTTGCCGCCTTGAAGGGAAATTTCGTGATCGGGCGCGCCTACATGGCGGCGGAATTCCTCAAAAACAACACGGCGGAACGCCAAGACGCGGTGCGCCGGACGCTCGGTGATATTCCGCTCGTCCACGAGCCGCACGTGGAATTCAAGAAGCGCGTCCCCCATGCCATCGGTCTGATCCGCACTGGCGATACCGTCCAATACGCGAACATGATCCTGGAATCAGCCTGACGCGGAAGGGAGGTTGAAAGTTTAGGGGAAGGTCCGCTCAAGGCCTGTATGTCTCTCAACTCTCAACCCTCAACTCTCAACTCGGCAGGCGTCGCCTGCCGCTCAGGCTGCGGAGCGTGCTGTATCGCGCCGTCGATCTCCACTCCTATACCGGGAATGCCCGGCGGGAAACCGGCGGGTGTGCGCTGTGTGCAACTGACGGACGACAACCGCTGCAAACTCTTTGGCCATCCCAGCCGTCCCTCCGTCTGCGCAAGCCTTCGGCCCACCGAAGCGATGTGCGGTGCTTCGCGCGAATCTGCATTGGCCTACCTTGCACACCTGGAGCAACTGACGACCCCGAGGTCAGCGTCTTTTCGGAGATAAGTGGAGGAAAAGAGAGTGATGGCGGGGCGCCGCCGCTTGGGTGTCTGCGCCTGGAGGCGCTCTTTTGCTGACGCCCCGATCGTTGACCCGATCCCTGGGGGGCTTGGAAAGGCTGCACTGAATACAGCGCAGCCACTTCCACCCAGAACCCGAAATGGTAGCGCGCCTCCGCGCGCTACTGGTCTTGAATCCAGAAAAAGACGAGCACGGCGACCAACACTGCCAGGACAGCCAGCGAAATCTTCCACCAGCTCTTGGGGTATTCTCCGGCGATCTTGACCGTGAAGCCGTTGATCACGACTTGAAATGGTTTTCCGTGGAAGTCGTAGGTGAGGAGCCAGATGGGGACAAGGATGTGCTTGAATGTTTGTCCGGAGTAATCGGCGTCGACCCGCAGATTGCGCTGCGTATCGCCCGGAACTCGTTCCGCGCACATCCGTTCGAGATCTCGATCCATGCGTTCGCGCGCGATCTGCGCCGCCTGCATCAAGTCGAGTTGATACCGCTCAACCACCCAGCCCGACAAAAAGCCGGCGTGATACGGCTTCAAATTGTCAGTGGGAAAAGGCTCCACGCCGGCCAGGAGAGTCGGGTGCACGCCCCGCGAGGCCGCCACCAGACGGTCATTGAAAAAGTGCTCCAACGAGCCCGCGCTGGGTTCCCACCGAACGTGCCGGACCTGCCGAGTCTGCCGTTTCCCTTGCGAGTCGGTGTAGCTCTCCGTCGTGTAGTAGTAGTAGCCGCTCTCCGCCGTCCATTCCGCGTGCACCTGCGCGTCGAAGGTCCAGTAGGGAATATAGACTCCCTTCACGATGTCCGTCTTGGCGCGCGTTTTTAATGCATTCGGGGCGAACCAGCGCGATCCATACCATTTGCGAATTGCCTCGCGCACTTCCGTCTCGCTCACCTTGAACTCCAGCAGGCTTTCGGGACGGAACGCTTCCTTGACCTCCTCGTACGGCACGAGCGCGGAAGATCCGCAGAAATCGCAGCGCTGTCCCACCCGCTCCGGATCGAACACGGAGATCGCCTGGCAACTCTGGCACTTGACCTGTGTTTTCGAGGCCTCCCAGCCACGGGCAGAATCTGGAATGCTGCGCAGCGCGGCCACGAGATCGTGCTCGACGATCGTTTCCTCTCCGCTCGACGACAGCTCGATATTGGCGGGGGACGTCGTTCCGCAATACTTGCAAATCAGCGCTTTCTTGCCCGGATCCCAAATCGCCTCCGCTCCGCAAGCAGGGCAGGAGAATTTGTTGCGCGCGACAACGTCAGCCATTTCGAGATCTATAAGGTGGCGGTGCCCGGCTAACTTTTTAAGAATTCATCCAGCGCCGAGCGGGTGATGCGCCAGGTGGAACCGATCTTTTTTCCTTTGAGCGAACCCTCGGTCAACGTCGCGATCACGTCCGTTTCGTTGACGCCTAGCACCTTCGCCGCCTCCGCCGGACTCAGCAACTCGGGGAAACCCGCCATGCTCGTCGTCGGCGCGGCCACCGGAGCGGCGCCGACCTGGCGGGGAGGGCCGCCGGCGGCGGGCGTGCCCTGGGATCCTAGCATGCCGCCGGGTTGATTCATCATTTGCTGCGCCAGCCCGAAGCCCATCGCGATTTCCGCCGCGGCCCCGCCCGCTCCACCGCCGCCTTTGGCCATGCCCTCCGCCATCTGCAGCTTCACGTAGTCGTTGAGATTTCCGATCGCGGCCATGCTCGAACGTTTATCGATGGCTTGTTCCACCTCGGGCGGAACGGAAACGTTTTCCACGATGAACGCCGTGATCTCCAGACCGTACTTTTCCTGAATCGCCGGATTGATCAACGGCAGCAGCGCAGCTCCGAGTTCTCCATACCGAGAGGCCACGTCGAGTACCGGCACCTTCGCCGAAGCGAGCGCGTCGGTGAAGACACTCACGATCCGTGACCGCATCGTGTCCGCGAATTCGTCCAGCCGGAATTGGTGGTCCGTGCCGGCGACTTCTTTGAGAAAGGTCTTCACGTCGACGATACGGAAGTCGTAGGTGCCGAACGCGCGTGCGCGCACGATTCCGAAATCCGCGTCCCGCATCATCACGGGGTTTGAGGTGCCCCATTTATTCCCGGTGAAGAGACGCGTGTTGACGTAATAGACATCCGCCTTGAAGGGGCTCTCGAAGCCATATTTCCAGCCCTTGAGCGTGGACAAGATCGGAATGTTATCGGTGGTGAGCGAATACTTGCCCGGTCCGAACGTGTCGCCGAACTGGCCGAGATAAATAAATTGAGCGGTTTGCGACTCCCGCACAATCAGCTGGGCGCCGCGCTTGATTTCTTTGTCTTCGTCTGGGAAGCGCCACGAAAGCGTGTCGCGCGAGTCGTCCTCCCACTGAATGATTTCGAGAAACTGACCTTTGAGATAATCGAGTAAGCCCATGGTGTGAAGGTTTGTCGCATGGAGATCCCGCGACGCACTGCGGAGGACCTTAGGCGTAGAGCGGTAATTGTAGAGTCTGTTTTGCGAATTTGGAAACAAGCGGCCGCGTTATAATTCGCCCTCTATTGTCGTCCTCCAACGGAGCGGAGGGTGCTGGCAAGAGGCCCCTCTCAAGCCGCACCTTTCCCTTTCCGCTGGCAACGAACGGCGACCCCCGGTTTGTTCTCACCCATGGCAAAACCCGAAGAGCCCAAGATCATTTTTTCCATGATCAACGTCTCGAAGAAAATCGAGCGTAAGGAAATTCTGCGCGACATCTCGCTCTCGTTCTACTTGGGGGCGAAAATCGGCGTGCTCGGGCTCAATGGTTCGGGCAAGTCGTCGCTGATGCGCATCCTGGCGGGGCGGGACACCGAATTTGACGGGCGTGTCCATTTCGAGCCGGGGTACACGGTGGGGTTGCTAGAACAGGAACCTCAGCTTTCCGCGGGCAAGACGGTGCGAGCGTGCGTGGAGGAAGGAGTTCAACATCTGGCCGACTTGGTTGCCGCCTACGACGCAACCTGGGACGAAATCAACGACGCCTCCGACGACGAGACCAAGGACAAGATCATGGTCAGACAGGGCGAACTGCAGGAGAAAATCGATTCGCTCGGGGCCTGGGATGTCGCATCTCACGTCGATATGGCCATGGAGGCGTTGCGCTGCCCTCCGGCCGAAATGGTCGTCGACAAACTTTCGGGCGGGGAGCGGCGTCGGGTCGCCCTTGCGCGGCTTTTGCTGCAGAAACCGTCCATCCTTCTCCTCGATGAGCCGACCAACCATTTGGATGCGGAAAGCGTGAATTGGCTCGAGCAGCACCTCGCGCGCTACGAAGGGACGGTCATCGCCGTTACGCACGATCGTTACTTCCTCGACAACGTCGCCGGATGGATCCTCGAACTTGGCCACGGTCACGGTATCCCCTGGAAGGGCAATTACTCCTCTTGGCTCGAGCAAAAGCAACGTCGGCTCGCCGTGGAGCAGCGAACCGAGGATCGACGGCAAAAAGCCATGGCGCGCGAACTCGAGTGGATCCGCAAGTCGGCCAAAGCCCGCCAGGCAAAGTCGCAGGCCCGTATCAATGCTTACGAGTCCATGCTCAAGCAGAACGTAGAGGAGAAGGAGCGCGAATTCGAGATCCTTATCCCGCCCGGTCCTCGCCTGGGCACCCTCGTCGTGCAAGCGGAGAACGTGACCAAGGCCTATGGCGACAACCTGCTCTTCGACGATTTGAGTTTCAGCCTTCCTCCCGGCGGGATCGTCGGCGTAATCGGCCCGAACGGCGCCGGCAAAACGACGATGTTTCGCCTCATCGTGGGCGCGGAACAACCGGATAGCGGTGTGTTGCGGGTGGGCGACACGGTGAAGATCGCGCATGTCGACCAGTCGCGCGATTCGCTTCCCGACACGGAGACAATCTGGCAAGCGATCAGCGGCGGGGAGGAAATTCTCCGCCTCGGGTCGCGCGAAGTGAACTCGCGCGCATATTGCGCCCAGTTCGGCTTCACCGGTCCCGATCAGCAGAAAAAAGTGGGCATACTCTCCGGTGGCGAACGCAACCGGGTTCATCTCGCGCGCCTGCTCAAGAGCGGCGCCAATCTCATCCTCCTGGACGAACCGACCAACGATCTGGACGTGAATTCCATCCGCGCGCTCGAGGAAGGTCTCGAGAATTTCGCCGGCTGCGCCGTCGTGGTATCCCACGATCGCTGGTTTCTCGACCGCGTAGCCACGCACATCCTGGCCTTCGAAGGCGACAGCAGCGTCCATTGGTTCTCCGGCAACTACTCCAGCTACCTCGAAGATTTCCGCCGTCGCAAAGGCAAGGAGGCGGACCAGCCTCACCGGATCAAGTACAGGAAGCTGACCCGCTGACGCCGCGTCATTGGTCATTCGTCATTTGTCATTCGTGGCGAAGATGCTACCGTGGTTGCGACCGCGCTGCTTGAAAATGATGACCAACGACAAAGGACCAATGACAACCCTGCGACTTCTTATCCTGCTTACGCTTATGACCACGTTTGCCTCCGCCGCCGATGCTAGCGCTAAAAATGAGAAAACGGAATCGCTGGTACTCGGCGGCGGCTGCTTCTGGTGCACCGAGGCTGCGTACGAACTCATGCCGGGCGTGAAAGCCGTAGTCAGCGGTTACTCGGGCGGACAAACCAAGAACCCAACCTACAAGGATATCTGCAATGGCGACACCGGCCATGCCGAGGTCATCCGCATCGACTACGACCCAGCGATCACTTCCTTGGATAAACTGTTGGATTTCTTCTGGGTCATTCATGATCCCACCACCCTTAATCGGCAGGGCCCCGACGAAGGCACGCAGTATCGCTCGGTCATCTATTACGCCAACGAAACCCAGAAAGCCGCGGCGGAGAAATCGAAGGCGGCGGCGCAGGAAAAATGGGGCGGCAAAATCGTGACGGAGATCGCGCCACTCGAGAAATTCTACACGGCCGAGGACTATCATCAGGACTACTTTCGCAACAACCCGAACCAAGGCTATTGCCGGGCCGTGATCCGTCCGAAAATCGACAAGGTGAAGAAAGCGCTGGGTAAGTAGTCCTGCGGCTGAACTGTAGGGCGAAGCCTCCGGCTGAACCGTCGAGGGAGAGACGGGTGCGGTTGTTGGCTTCTTCAGAAAGCTCTGAAAACCTCCGGCCACAAATGGATCGAGGTGGAACGCGACCTCCGGGCGCGTTGGCTTGGAGTCCGCGGCTCTCGTGGAAACACGTTTAAGAGCGCGCCCGGAGCTCGCGCTCCACCTCCGGACCAACGAGCCTTTTGATTTACCGCGGCAACGCCCCGCCTAAGCTTTCTGCATGGCTCCCCGTGTTTCCGTCGTCATGCCCGTGTTCAACGCGGCCGACACGCTGCCCCGCGCGCTACGCTCCTTGGCTGCTCAAACGTTCCAATCCTGGGAGTTGGTGGCGATCGACGATGGATCGACGGATGGGTCTCCGGAGTTGCTTCGCTCAGCTCAATCTCGCGATGCTCGGATCAGGCTCGTCTCTCAGTCACGCGAGGGAATCGTCGCCGCACTGAATCGCGGCCTGGCCGAGGCACGGGGTCACTACGTGGCGCGGATGGATGCAGACGACGAAGCCACTCCCGATCGGCTTGAACTCCAGGCAAGGCATTTGGACGAAGCCAGTGGGTTGGGCTTGGTCGGATCCCAGGTTGAATTTGTGGGAGATGCGACGAAACACGCCGGTTACGCGTTGTACGTCGAATGGCTCAACCAGGTCGTCGACGAGGCCGGCATCGAGCGGAGCCGCTTTATCGAATCGCCCTTTGCGCACCCGAGCGTGATGTTCAGGCGCGCTCTCGTTTCACAGTACGGTGGGTACCGGCAAGGAGATTTTCCGGAAGACTATGAGCTTTGGCTCCGTTGGCTGGAGGCGGGCGTTAGGATGGCCAAGGTTCCGCGCGTGCTTTTGCGCTGGCACGACAGTCCTCGCCGGCTTTCCCGCTCGGACGGCCGGTACTCGGTCGATGCCTTCTACCGAACAAAGGCCGTTTTTCTCGCGCGGGAAGTGCGGCGAAGAATCGGCACCCGCTCATTGGTCGTGTGGGGCGCGGGAAGGACCACACGGAAGCGCGCAGACCTGCTCTCTGCTCAGGGCATGCAGTTTCATGCCTATATCGATATCGATCCCAAGAAAACCAACCGTTCCGTCGCAGGAATCCCTGTACTGACGCCGGCAAAACTGCCGCCCCCTTCTGACGCCTTCGTCCTCGGCTACGTTGCCAGTCGAGGTGCCCGCGACCTCATTCGGGGTCATCTCCTCAATCATGGCTACAACGAAGGCGCCGATTTTCTCATGTGCGCTTAGCGGCCGATGAGATGTTTCCACCCGCTGACGACACGGCTCAAAACGCAGCCCCCAAGCCGAATTTCCCGCCCGTCAGCGGCGGAAAATTCGTCTGGCGCCGTGCGCAAGTTGTGCTTGGTTGTGCCATGCCCGAATCGACTCCCGTCAATACCGCTGACGCCGGCCTCGAGGTGCACACCTATTTCGTGCGCAATCGGAACGCGCTGGTTGCACGGGCGAATTTCAGCGACCTGTATGTCGACTACTACCTGCATCTCGGGGGGCAGCAAATCCACGTCGAGCCGGAGCCCGACAGCATGTTCAAACGCGCGTTGGCCGCGTTTACGCTCCATTGCGCTTCGCGCCCGTGGAAAGAAATGATCGCCTGGACGCTGAATTTTCAGGATCCGCTCGTGAATATTTTTCTGACGGGGGACAATGCGAACGGGGCGGTCACCGGGCGGATCTTCACCGAGAATGTGAAAGAGATGGACCAGAATATTTTCTTCGCGGACATCGTGCGACCGAACGAACCCAAACGGCGCAGCGCCGTGAATTTCAGTGGTAAGGACCCGATCGCGGCCGCCGAGGCTTTTTATGCCCAAAGCGAGCAACGCCCGGCCCGGTACTTTCCGCTCGAGGAAGAGGAATTCGTATTGGTGAATGAGCACCCGGATTGCGACCAAGCGTGGTTTCAGAGCCTGGATGTCGGCCGGGTTCGCAGGCTCGATGAAGAGGAAACGCTCGCTCCCATGGAGCGGCGGATTTATCGCTGGCATTGCGGGTGCAATCAGGAGCGCATGATGGAGGTATTGGCGCCCGTGATGCGCCAGGACCCGGAAGGCCTCTTCGGAGATGAACCGAAAATCGAAATTCGCTGTCCCCGCTGCGCCGCTCGACATCTTATCACGCGCGAAGCCATGGAAGCGTTTTTGATGAAGGCGAAGTAGGGTGTCGCTGCCCTCCCGCCGCAATTGTCATCCTGAGCGAAACGAAGGATGACAAATGTCGGCGGTCCACCGACAACCGCGCTTCTCACGATCTCTGTCACCTTTTTTGCCCCTTGCCCGAAGCTTCCGGGCCGCCTAGAAAGCGCTTAATCCACCCCCCGTCCTTCCCCCAGAGGCGTTACCCCCATAAACGTCGAAGGGACGAGTGGCTATCCCAAACCCGTACCCACATGAATAGCTTTCGCGCCCTCTGCTTTGTTTTCGTCAGCGCGCTGATGCTGCCCGGCATCGCCAGCGCTCAATCCTCCAAAGATAAGGACAAGAAGGAAAAATCTCCGTCCGATGTCGCTTTTGAAAAATTCTACGGCGTCCGCAACAAAAAGGACGGCGGCGGCGGACAGGCCCGCTATCAGGAAATTGCCGCGGCCGGTTTCGCCGTGTTGAACGACCACCCCACCGCCCGGAAGATCGATGAACTCGTGCGGGACCTCGCCGATCCCTCGGCGCGCGGCACCATCAAGCCCGCCGAAATGCCGGCCTATGTCGCCTATCTCAATTTCGTCCTGCTCGACCAGCTCTCCAACTCAAAACACAGGGACGAAACCAAGACTGCTTACATGGCTCTCGACGCCGAAACGGTGGGCGCCCAGCTCCGTGCCCCGGGCGGCAGCAAAAGCGACATACCGGCCATGCGTTCGAAAATCGACGCCGTCGCCCAACAAAAAGGAGGCAACCGCTTTCTTCCCGCGTTGGAGGAGCGCTTCGCGCTTATCCTAAAAGGCTACTATGGCCCCGGCGTGATGGAGAAGCACCTGGAGAAACTCGCGAGCCACTCAGACCCCAAAGTGGTCGAAATGGCGCAGCGGCTCGGCGCTCAGATGGATGCACAGTCGAAGCCGCTGGAACTCACCTTTACCGGGCTCGACGGGAAAGAGGTCGATATCGCTCAGCTCCGGGGAAAACTGCTTTTGCTCTGGTTCATCACGTCGACTCACAAGAACATACACAAAGAGATCGATGACCTCGATTTTGTGGCGGGCGACTTCAAGAAAAACGTGAACGTTGTGGTCGTGTCTCTGGATAAGGACAGCGACCGCGACAAGCTCGACAAGCTGATCAAGGACAAGAAGGTGAAATGGCCGGTCTATTTTGCCGGGGGCCGCGACAGCGACCTTGCCAAGAAACTGGGTGTAACGACCACCCCTGCCGCCGTGTTGCTCGATCAAAACGGAATGGTGCTGAAGGCGGGTGGCGTAAAGACCAACCAGGTCGAGCCGATGCTGAAGCAGGTGCTTACGCCGCCGAAGGACAAGAAAAAATAAACCGACCGCACGCTAGTCTTTACGCTGGCGTGCTCTCGACCAATCGTCTGCCCCTTCATGGTAGACGATTATCTTGATCGTTTTGGCGGCCTGGGCCGCCTTTTTGGACGCGACGCCCTGGAACGCCTGCGCAGCGCCCACGCATGCGTGGTCGGAGTGGGTGGGGTAGGTTCATGGACCGTGGAAGGGCTTGCTCGGAGCGGAGTGGGGGAGATCACGCTGATCGACCTGGACGATGTCTGCGTGACCAATGTAAACCGGCAGCTGCCGGCGCTCGATGGCCAGATTGGCCGCCCCAAAATAGCTGTGCTCGCCGAGCGGATCCGACTGATCAATCCAAGCTGCAAGGTGAACGAAGCGGCGGAGTTTTTCACCGAGTCCTCCGCGGAACGGCTGCTGTCGCCCAGCTATGACGTCGTGGTCGATGCCATCGACGCCCTGGGCAACAAAGCGCGTCTGATCGCGGGCTGTGTGGGCCGAAAACTTAACTGCGTGACCGTGGGCGGAGCCGGAGGCAGGAAGGACCCGACGCAAATTCGAGCGGGCGATTTGGGCGAGTCTATGAGCGACGAGTTGCTCCGCCTGGTCCGCAAGAAACTGCGCCGCGACCACGGTTTCGCTCGCGGCGAAGGCAATCGTTATGGGGTCCGCAGCATCTACTCGCGCGAGTCTCCGGTTTTTCCTTGGGCTGACGGCAGCTGCAAATCGGAGCCGGAGCCCGGCTCAAACCTGAGGCTCGACTGCGAAAGCGGTTTCGGCACCGCGGTCTTTGTCACCGCCGCCTTCGGCCTCGCCGCGGCCGGCGAAGCCGTGCGGCTGATCGCGGAGGGAGGAAACCACTAATGATCACTAATCGACACTAATCCAATCCCCGTGGCGCCCGACATTAGATGCGGATTCAGGATTAGTGTCCGTTAGTGATCATTAGTGGTTAGAAATAATCGTTCGAAATTTTCCTCCACCCGCTTTGCCAATTCTTCGACTGAAATCCCTCTCAGTGCAGCCAGGCCCGCGTAAACGGCCTCGATGTTCCCCGGATGATTCACCGGTTGTCCGTCAGGTGTGGGAGGCAGTTTATGCGTCCGCCAGGACTGGGGCAGCGGCATCGCCGGTGCGTCCGTCTCAATGAGCAGCCGCTCCGCCGGTATTTCGCGAAAGATCGCCTGTTGGCGCTCTTTCCGGTCGCCTAAAAAATAGCCGTTGAAGGAGAAATACGCGCCGCGCTCCGCGAATCGGGCCATCATTTCGCTCGATCCGCCGTACGCATGAAGGAGAAAACCGCGCCGCGGGCCGGGCCGCTTTTCGATCGTCTCCCACAAGGGACCCCAAGCGTCGATGCAGTGGATCGTGGCCGGTGCATTTCGCTCTGTCGCGATTTCCCACTGGCGAGTAAAAACCTCGCACTGCTCCTCCAACGGAGCTCTCCGCAATCCAGCCAGACGCGGATCGTCCGGCTTGGCCCGATCGAGAATCCAGCGGTCCAAGCCGATCTCCCCCAGGCCGGCGCCGGGATGTGCATCGAGTCGCGCGCGAAGCGCCGCTTCCCAGTTCGCGCCGCGCCGGCCCACGTGCCACGGATGCAGGCCGAAACTGGGAAAGACCCAGGTGTGGGCCCGGGCCAGTTCTGCCACGCGGGACCAATCGCGCTCTTCCGTTCCGTTGACCACCGCCTGGTTCACACCCAGTTGTTCGAGCTGTGACACAACCTTCGGCAAATGCGGCGCCAGCCAGTCATCCTGGAGGTGGTTGTGGGCGTCGTAGTAGCGCGGCATGGGCGGAGCGAAGCGATGAACGGTCAAAGCACAATCGCGCGATCATCTATTCTCCCCGCTCGGGCTCGCCGCGACGCGCCAGTTCTCGGATCCGAGCGCGGACGGCGGCAAGTCCATGTTTCCGCGTCGGCGAGAGATCCTTGGTCAACTCCAGTTCGTCAAAAAGCGTCGTTTCCGTTTCCGCCGCCTCTTGCAGCGTGGCGCCCTGGTACACTTCACACAGCAAGCCGACGAGCCCGCTGACCACAGGCGCTTCGGCCGCGAACCGGAGGTGGATCCGGCCCGCCCTGACCTCGCCTTGTAACCACACCGGCGATACGCAGCCTGGAACACGATTCGCGGCGGTTTTGTCCGCTGCCGGAAGAGGCCGATTTCGCCGGGCGCGCTCCACCAGCACGGCGAGTCTTTCCTGGCGGTCGTGAATGAGGATCAAGTCCTCGATTAATTGCCGTTCCCTGCGCTGGAGTGTCATCGGTGCAACCCGGCGTACCCGGCATTTTTTGCAGTGATCTGGCCCAAATACCCGGCAACTCGCACCCTTCCTGGCGGTCCAATAACCATGGCTGAATTCTACCACCGAGTTGGCCGGCGTCAAAACCCCATGCGCTGTAGTGGATTATTGAGCACGACGCGTTTAGCGCTTAAGCGGGGGGCCGAATTGGCCGTAATTATGCTATACACTGGCTTCGTGTGGCTATGACCGATAACGTGCTCATTCCTTTGCCTGGTTTCACGTTGCCTGAGGATTATCCCTGGCGAATACGGTTCATCGCTGCAGTCGACGATCAACTTCGCCGGCTCCGGGCCTCCGGACATTTCATTGCGCCCCGCTTCTTCGGCTATTTTTTCCAATGCGGGGATCCCGTCGCCGTTTCGGGCAATTGGACGGTGACGCTCGATCCGCGGGCGCCCATCATCGAATTGCCGTCGCGGGTGAAGGATCTGACGCGGGGCCGCTACACGATCGCGGCCGAGGATCGCGACCATTCGCCCGATTTTTTGCTGGTGCACGACCGCCGCGACGGCGCCTGCTGGCTCTGGCGTTATACTTACGGGCTTCGTTTTGTCGAAGCCACGGAAGCGGTCACGGGAGACGACGGCGGCGGCGCAACCAACGGCCCCCACGACCACAAATTGCTGGGACCTTAACGGGGACGGGTTTCGCGTTTTGGGTTGATAACCGCTCCACGCAGCCGCGTAACGGATCTCCTCTGTCTTCATCGGGTGCCATCTCGGCACCAAGCGACAACGCGATGCAGGTCTGCGCCCGACGGTTCAAAACGCAAACCCCACAAACTCAAAACCGAATTCTAATCTTGCACCCGCGGGATCAGAAATCGACGTCTCGGCAGCGGGCTTCGATCTGCTTGCTGACGAGGTCGATTTGTTCTTCGGTCAGTACGATGCCGTTGCGCAGTACGATCGGAGCGATTTGCTTGGGGTTCACCACGCGCACATTGCCCACCGCGTGTTCTTCTACCCACCAGCCAGGAAAGACCAGGATCGGTTGGACGGGCGCGTGGCGGCCGAGTATCTGGATCACCCAGGTTTCCAGCCAGAGCGCGCGGTCGCGAGCTTGGTTGAGACCGTGGAAATCTTCGCCCCAGGGGTAGACGAGTTGCTGTCCGTCGAAAATGATCTTGTGGTCTTCGAAACCGGGGCGGGCGGTGCCGCGACGACGACTCTTCGTTTCGATGGCGAAGATGCCGGTCGAACCGATCACCACGTGGTCGATATTGAAGGGGGGCGACACCTCCAAAGCGGGCACATCGTGGTAGATCCGGAACCCTTTTTCGCGGAGTTCGTCGATCGTTTCGCCGACCACGCGTTCGCCGTAATACCCCAAATAGTGGTCGCGCCGCTGTTGAAGAATTTTCATCAGCCAGCGAGCGCTGAAATAGAGCACCGCGGCCACGATTACCAGGAGGCCGACCAGAGCCCACACATGGTATTTCGCGTCCAGGTTCTGGATCACCCAAAGTCCCACAATCATCACCAATAAAGGAACGAGCGCGCAGCCGACCAAGTGGAGCAGCAAGGTGTCGTCGAATTTCTCGATCTTCTGCCGCAGGGACTCACCGGGGCCGCGGATCAGCTTCTCCGTGACGGGCGGACGCTCCTGCTTGCGGTTGAGGCGCCAGATCCAGATCCCGGCCACAACCGCAAAATAGATAAGGACATATCCAACCAAGTACGCGTAGCCGGAAAACGTGTTCATAGAGGTAGACGGTTGCTAAGTTGAGGTGATGAATGCCCGCCACTTAGAAAAGTCGCAAGCGGGAATAGGTCGGCGCCCCGTTTCACAAACCTTTGACCGCGTATAATTAATTAATTTACACCTATCCGCTTGCTTCGGGCCAAGTGATGTAGACGGCGTTGAGCTTTAACCCTTGTCCCGGGGGAAATCGCCCCCGCCGGGATCCTTTTTCCGCCCGTGGCGGTCACTATGGGGTATGAACGACGGTCATGAGACGCTTGGACGAGGTTTATACCGACCTCGCCCGTAGCGGCGGTCCCGCCCGGCGGGATTCCCACGGTCAGCGGCGGGGTGGTCGCGGGCTTGCCACGCGGGGCGTCCCGCGCATCGTCGGTTTGTCCATGGTCTCTGCTCCTCTCCGCGTAGTGCTTTTCTGGATGCTGGGTGGTGTCCTTTTCGGGCCGCTTACCGCGCTTTTTGCGCAGCCCCGCCTTGCGACGCCCGCTCCTCTCATGGGGAAGGCGTCCGAGCCGCCGCCGGGTGACGCGGTGACCGCCTTGGCGACGGCACAGCGCGCGCTCGAGATGGGCTTTCCCTCTGCTGCGGTCGATCTGTTCCGGCGAGCATTGGCTCACCCCGCCATGCAGGGGGATGTGCGGAACCATGTGGTGTTGGCCTGGGTGACGGCGCTCATGGATGATGGGAGGTTGGCGGAGGCTGAGCAGGCTTTGACTGAATTCAAGGGGCCGCCCACACCCGGCTATCATCTCAAGGCCGGCCTCATTGCCGCGGGGAACCGAAAGTGGGACGCCGCACGCGCAGCGGCGGCCGCAATCAAGGAGGAAACCCTCCTTAATGCCGACGTCGCGTGGTGGCATTTTCTCCAGGGAGCGGTCGCTTTTGGCACCGCTCCCGACATTGGCCTCGGCGCTGCGGCCGCTTCCCCGCACTACGAACGGGCGGTCAAGGCGTTGGACGACAAACCCGCCTACGCCACGCAACGGGCTCATCTTCTTCTCGCGCAACAGCAGATGGAGCTGCTGATGGGTCAGAATTTCGCGAACGAAAAGGTGGTCCGCGACGCCCGCCAGGAGCTCGAGAAAAATCAGGGTAATAGCACCGGATACCGCGCGGTCCGCAACCTGGCGGTCGCGCACCATGGACTCGGGCAACGGGACGCCGCGATCGGCCTGCTGCAGCAGCAATTGCGCGGCCTGCCGCGCGAGGAGCGGCAGGTGCGCGACGAGTGGAGTCTCCTGCTGGGGATGATCGCGGATCCGTCGGAAGGAGTTGGACGCGTCCAGCTGTTGAGTCTCGTCGCGACCGGAACCGACCGCGCCAAGCAACAGGCCGCGTTGGTTCTTCTTTCGCGACATTCCCCCGACGGGCGCCGCCGGCAGGAACTTAGGTCGAAGCTGACCGAACTGATCCAGGCGCCCACTCGGCACCCGTTGTTGGAGGAACTGCTTTTGTTTCGAGCGCAGACCGCGCTGCTCGACCGGGACAATCTCGCGGCGGAGGAAGACGCGAGTCTGCTGGTCGAACAATTCCCCGGCTCGCTTCTCAAAAAGGCCGCGCTCGTGGTGAAAACGAACTCGGCCTGGGACGCCGGTCGCTTTCGCAATGCCACCCGTTTTGCCACCGAAGCGCGCGCTGCCCATGAGCCGGGCGAGGTGCACGCGCAGTTGGGCGTTCTGATCGCGGAGGCTTTTTTCCGCACCGGACTGTCGTCGCAGGAAACGAGTGATTTTAGGAATGCCGCCGACGCTTACGCCGCCGCTTTGCGGGAGGTTCCGCCGGGCGTGAAAGCGGGGGCCCTCATGTTCCAACGCGTCGAATCGGAGATTCGCGCCGGCCGGCTCGACGAAGCTCAATCGTTGCTCGACAGCCTCGCCCAGGATCCGCGTCTGGATGTGACCAATCGCTGGCATGCGGAGAGCAACTTGGTTCGGGCGCTCCAGGGCAACGGCAAGACGCAAGCGGCTTTTGATCGAGTCAACCGCCTGCTGCAAACGTCTGCCGGGGGCGGTCTGAGCGCGGAGCTTCGGGTGAGGATGGCCTGGCTGCAGGCGAGGTTGTCCTATGATATCGGCGACTACCCTCGCACGCTCGCGCTTACGGAGGCGCTGCTTGCTCCGCAGGAGGGAATTGCCTCCGAACTTCAAAAGGAGATCACGAGCAACACGCTTCTCCTCCAGGCACAGGCCAATTTCGCTCTGGATCAGCCGGAGCGGAACGCGACGGCGGTGCAATTGCTGAAAACCCTGCGCTCGGAGCACCCCAGCTCCAGCGCTGCGTCCTATTCCTACATCGCGGAAGCCACGGCGGAGGCGAAAAAAGGACGTTTCGACAATGCGCGCCGACTGTTGCTCGAATTGGCCGACGCGGACAAGCAGCGAAACAATGCCTATGTGCCCTATGCTCTGTATCAAGCTGCGCTGTACGACGCCCAGATCGAAAAATATCACGAGGCCAACATCAATTTAGAGCGCCTGGTCACGGACTACCCGCGCAGCGAACTGGTATTTTATGCGCGCATGACCCAAGGAGACGTGTTCCGCAACCGCGGCGACTTCGGCTACGCGGAAGCGGCCTACAACGCGGCGCGCAAGGCCTTTCCCCAACACAAGGAGATCGCGGCGGCCGAGCTGGCGCTGGCCGACTGCCACAATTTTCAGGCCGCGAACGACGCCGGCCACCGGGAGCTCGCTTCCCAGGGCTATCTGCATCTCTACGAAACCGCCACGGCTCCCATCGACAGACGCATCGAGGCTGGCTTTAAGTATGGACTGTTGCTCGACGGGCACGGCCGCAGTGCGGATGCCCAGGCCGCGTGGGTCGGGCTGGTCGCGCAGTTTTTAGGCGCGGATGACACCGTGTCCTCCCTCAGTGCCGCCGGGCGGTATTTCCTGTCCAAGACACTGGCTTATCTCGGCGATTCTTACGCCAAGGCGGGCAAACTCGAGCAGGCTCGCCAAGCCTACAACCGAATTCTCACCAAGCAATTACCCGGCACCGAAGAAGTCCGCGAACGTTTGCAGCGCGTCCAACCCGGGGCGCCAAAATCATGAGCAATTCGCAACTTCGGCGTTTACCTGCTCTCGTGAAAGACGTCTAACTCGGGTCCGACCAAGCCATGTCAGCCTTCGACTTCAGTCTCTTCACGCGCGGCGGTCCCATGATGGCCATCGTCGTGGTTCTGGCCGTCGCGCTCCTGATCCTTTTCATCGAACGGACTCTCTACCTCCATCGCAGCCAGATTCCCTCGAAGCAGTTTCTCGACGGGATCAAAAACACGCTGCGAAAACGCCGCATCGTGGAGGCGCTGACGTTGTGTGAAGAAACTCCCGGGCCGGTCGCCGCGGTCGTCAAAGCGGCGCTGCTTCAGGCCAATGCCGATTCGGAGAAAATGCGCTTCGCGGTGCAGGAGGCCGCGGTGGTTGAGATTCCGGTGTTGGAGCGCCGGCTCGGATTTATCGCGGCAATCGCCCAAGTCTCCCCGCTGGTCGGCCTGCTCGGAACGCTGATGGGTATGATCGCCACGTTTCACGCCTTCACGCAAGGCGGCCACTATGCCAGCGCTCTCGCTCTGGCCAACGGCATGTGGCAGGCCTTGCTCGTGACCGCTGGCAGTCTACTGGTGGCGATTCCCGCCCATTTGGCCGTGCATTTTCTGGCGGGCCGGGTCCGTGCCATCGTGCGCGATATCGAGTGGGCGGCCAACGAGATCATGCGGTATTTGCTCGCGGACTACAGAGGAGAAGGTCCGGCCGATGGCGGCGGGGTTCCCGCGACGGAGCCGGCTGCGGTCCCGGCCGATGCCGCGCCGGCCGCAGCGAAGACCGGAGCCTTGCCTGCGCATGATCACGCGTCCGCTTGAACTGCTTTCGAAGCTGCGGCCGCCGCCGCGGAACTTCGATTTCCTGTTTTTGATCAATGCCGGGCTGATCGTGCTGTTCTTCATGCTTTTTGGGTCGCGATTCGTGGTTTCACCCGCGCTGCATCTGGCTGATGGCCACTACGCATTGCCCGTGGCGGAGCAGGGGAGCGGGTCGTTTGTTTCCTCCACGATCTCCGTGGACGTGACGGCCGGGGGCCGGTACATTGTCGAGACGGGCAACGTCACGTTTGAGGGGTTGCAGGAATGGCTCCGGATGCACGTGCGGCGCGACGCGGCCGCCGCCTTGCTGATTCGGGCGGACCATCGCGTGTCCTACGGCGTGATCGTGGCGATCAAGGAGGCCGCGACGGAGGCGGGCATCCGGCGCATCGAAACCGCCTACGAGACTTCTCATCCCCGCACACCGACCGCTCCATGAGATCGGCTGCGCGTCAGGCCCTCCTCTGGCCGATTGTCGGCGGCATCCTCGGCGTGGTGGGACTCCTTTTCGTCGCGTCGCGATTCGTCCGCCTGCCAGCTCCCGGTATCATCCAGCCGGCGGTACCGACGGCATCCTTGATTGTCACTCAAAGCAAACAAGCGGGCGAAATTTCTCTTTTCAGCCACGTCCCGCTTTTTCTTCCGACGCCGGTGAACGCCAGCCGGCTGGACCTTCCCAGCGAGGTTCACCAGGAGCCCACCGCGATTTTTCACAAAGTCGAGCCGGAGTATACGTTTCCAATCGATGGGCCCGCGTTGGCGCTGCAGCTTCCTATCTCGGCCCCACCGTCGCCCGCAGCCGCCACGTTCGTCGGCGACACGCCGAATGCGTTCGAGGGCATCGGCCGCCTGGATGCCGTTTCCGCGCCCTTGGCCGCCCGATTGGGGGTTTTGGAGGTCAGGGAGGCCCAAACGGGCCAAATCGTGCTGGCCAGCGTTTTGGAGGGAGGAGGGGCTAGCCTTCCTGCAACCTGGCAGCCCTTCCAATTCTTGGCCTTTGTGGACGAGACCGGGCTTGTCGGAGAGCCTACCTTGATGAGCCGTTCCGGGTCTGAAGTGGTCGACAATTTCTTCCGCACGTTTCTCGCGAAAACCTTCCCCGTCGGAAAGCGCCTTGAGCCTGGATCTTACCGCTTTCGCGTCGGTCCATAGCTTTTTGCGAAAAAGGGTACGTTTTCAGTTGACGGAGAAAATCGGGAACCCCACGTTCTTCGCTCTTTTTCTCGTTTTTTGACCCTTTCCCTTGGTCTGCCCAGATAGCTCAGTTGGCAGAGCACGTCCTTGGTAAGGACGAGGTCGCCGGTTCAAATCCGGTTCTGGGCTCCAGGTCAACGTCGCTGACTTCAACGACGCTAAAAAAGAGGTCAAACAGTCTAATCACAACGTCTTAAACTCCATGGCAAAAGGTACATTCGAACGCAAGAAACCGCACGTCAACGTTGGCACCATCGGCCACGTCGACCACGGTAAAACCACGCTGACGACCTCGATTCTCGCGGTCCAAGCTCGCAAAGGTCTCGCCGAAGTGAAGACCTACGCCGACATCGCAAAAGGCGGCACCGTTCGCGATGCATCGAAAATCGTCACGATCTCCGTTGCCCACGTGGAGTATGAGTCGGACAAGCGCCACTATGCGCACGTCGACTGCCCCGGCCACGCCGACTTCGTGAAGAACATGATCACGGGCGCCGCTCAGATGGACGGCGCGATCTTGGTGGTTTCAGCCGCTGACGGCCCGATGCCGCAGACCCGCGAGCACATCCTTCTCGCCCGCCAGGTTGGCGTGCCGAAGATTGTGGTATTCTTGAACAAGGTCGACCTGATCGACGACAAGGAGTTGCTCGATCTCGTCGAGATGGAAATCCGCGAACTGCTCAACAAGTACCAGTTCCCGGGCGATACGACCACGATCATTCGCGGTTCCGCCACGGCCGCTCTCGAAGGCAAGCCGGAAGGGGAAAAGGCGATCTCGGATCTGATGACCGCGATCGACACCGACATCCCGGAGCCCGTTCGCGAGAACGACAAGCCGTTCCTGATGTCCGTCGAAGACGTGTTCTCGATCACCGGCCGCGGCACCGTCGCCACCGGCCGTATCGAGCGCGGCACGATCAAGGTCAACGACACGGTCGAAATCGTCGGCCTGCGCGACACGACGACCTCCGTCGTGACGGGTATCGAAATGTTCCGCAAGCTGCTCGATAGCGGCCAAGCCGGTGACAACGTCGGTATCCTCCTCCGCGGCATCGAAAAAGAAGGCATCGAGCGCGGCCAGGTTCTGGCGGCTCCGAAGTCGATCACTCCTCACAAAAAGGCCAAAGCGGAAATCTACTGCTTGTCCAAGGAAGAGGGTGGCCGTCATACGCCGTTCTTCAACGGTTATCGCCCCCAGTTCTACTTCCGGACCACCGATGTGACCGGTATCGTCAACCTCCCGAAGGGCGTTGAAATGATCATGCCCGGTGACAACGTAAACGTTGAAATCGACCTGATCTCGCCGATCGCCATGGAGAAGACCCAGCGCTTCGCCATTCGCGAAGGCGGCCGCACCATCGGTGCCGGTCGTATCACCGAGATCATCGAATAAGGCTTCTCAATCCTTTACAGCGACCGCCGAGGCCTCCTGCCGGGGCCTCGGCTTAGTTGTCTAAAAGACATAAACACAGGCGTGTAGCTCAATTGGTAGAGTAGCGGTCTCCAAAACCGTTGGTTGGGGGTTCGATTCCCTCCGCGCCTGCCAACTTTTCTCCATGAAAAATCCCTTCAGCAGCACCCGCATCTTTTTCGTCGAAATGATCGACGAGCTGAAGAAGGCGACCTGGCCCACGAAGAACGAACTGCGCGATTCCACGATCGTCGTGATCGTCGCGACGATCATCCTCGGCATCTTCACCAGCATCAGCGATTTCGCTCTGGTTCAAGTGGTCAACCTCGTCACGTCCTGGGTCAGCTAATCCTTCCTCATGTCCGCCCAAGTTTCCACACCCGCCGGCGCCCAATGGTTCGCGCTGCACACGCTCTCCGGACAGGAGGGCAAGGTGAAGACCTACATCGAGAAATTCAAAAAGGCCGAGGAGCTCGACGACTACATCTTCGTGGTGCTTCTTCCGACCGAAGTCGTTTCCGAAGTGAAGGGCGGCAAAAAATCGACCAAGACCCGGAAGCTCTATCCGGGCTACGTTTTCATTCAGATGCGCCTCTATGGAGAGGACAAGAAGCTGATCAACAAGCCCTGGTACTTCGTCAAGGAAGTGGCGGGCGTGATCGGCTTTGTCGGCGGCGACAACCCGGCCGCTCTGCAGCAATCCGAAATCGACGAAATCAAGTCCCGCATCGAGGCGGCTTCGGGCAAGGAAGTCCCGAAGGTTTCCTACGAAGTGGGCGAGGAAGTCAAAATTACCGACGGCGCTTTCGCGAACCTCACCGGCCGGATCGACGAGATCGATCCTTCCCGCGGCAAGCTGAAGATTTCCGTTTCCATTTTCGGCCGGTTCACGCCGGTCGAGCTCGAATACTGGCAGGTGCAACGCCTCACAGACTGAAGCGACGCCTCTTTGTCACCTACACGTCTAATCACCCGCCACCCTCACACGTATCATGGCTAAGAAGATTCAAGGTTATATCCGACTCCAGCTCCCTGCTGGCGCCGCCAATCCGGCCCCGCCGGTCGGCCCCGCACTCGGTGCGCAAGGCGTCAACATCATGGCGTTTTGTAAGGAGTTTAACGCCAAGACTAAAGACCAGCCCGGCATGATTCTGCCCGTGGTCATCACGGTCTTCTCCGACAAGAGCTTCACGTTCATCCTCAAGTCGCCTCCGGCGTCCGTCCTCCTCAAGAAGGCGGCCAATATCGCCAGCGGCTCCGCCAAGCCGAACCAAGACAAGGTCGGTAAAGTGACCAAAAAGCAGCTCGCGGAAATCTATAAGATCAAGAAGGCCGACCTCAACGCCAAGGACGAGGCCGCCGGGATCAAGATCATCGCCGGCACGGCCCGCAACATGGGCATCGAGGTCATCGACTAACGAAAGCATTTTTGTAGGCCCGCAAGGCTCACCATCCAGCAAACCACCAACCAGCTCACCGCGGGAGTTCCACCCGGAACGTTCGCACCGCAAGGAGTAAAAATGGCAAAAAAACCAAGTAAGCGATACGCCAGCGCCCTCAAGGTCGCTGATCTCAGCAAGGATTACCCGCTCAAAGACGCGGTGGAAATCCTCGCGAAATTCCCGAAAGCCAAGTTCGACGAGACCGTCGAGCTTTCGTTCCGCCTCGGCGTGGACGCCGCTTCGGGCGACCAAAATGTCCGTGGCACCACGCCCCTGCCGAATGGCTCCGGCAAGAAGGTCCGCGTCCTCGTGTTCACCGACAACCCCAAGGTTGCATTGGATGCCGGCGCTGACTTCGCCGGTCTTCAGGACATGATGCAGAAGATCAATGAGGGCTGGCTCGACTTCGACGTCGCGATTGCGACGACCGAGGCGATGAAGTCCGTTCGTACCCTCGCTCGCGTCCTCGGTCCCAAGGGCCTCATGCCGAATCCGAAATCCGGCACGGTCACGGACGACATCCCCGCTGGCATCAAGGCGGTCAAAGCCGGACGCGTGGAGTTCAAAATGGACAAGACCGCCAACCTCGGCGTTGTCGCAGGCAAGCGCTCTTTCACTGCGGACCAGATCATCGAGAACATCTCGGCGGTCATCGAAGCGGTCGGCAAAGCCAAGCCCGCGTCCTTCAAGGGCAACTACATCAAAACCATCGCCATCTCCTCGAGCATGAGTCCGGCCGTCCGCCTCTCCTCGTCGGAATACAGCAAATACTAAGGAGCCCGACCCATGAGAGCCGAAAAACAATATTTGATCAGCGAGGTCGAGACCCACCTCAAGAAGTCCGACTACGTCATCCTGGCGAACTTCACGAAAGTGACCGTCGCCGATGTGGCCGATCTCCGCGGCAAACTCGCCGCCGAAAAAGCCGAATTCCACGTCGTCAAGAACAGCTCGCTGCGCGTCGCGGCCAAGGCCCTCGGCCTGCCCGATATCGAAGCATCGCTCGCCGGCCCGACGGCGGTCGTCGTCGGTGGTAAAAACCCCGCCGGCGTCGCCAAGGTCCTGAAGAAATTCTTCGACGATAAACAGAAGCTCGAAATCAAGGTGGGCGTTCTGGAGAAGAAGATCATCACGGCTTCCGACCTCAAGAAGATCGCCGATCTGCCTTCCTTCGACGCCCTGCGTTCGCAGCTGCTCGGTCTGTTCAAGCAGAACGCCGCTGCCTTCGTCCGCGTTCTCGACGCCAAGGTCAAAAAGGAACAGCCGGCCGACGCCGCTGCTCCCGCGGCCTAACTTCAACCCAACCTTTATACCAAACTTTGAATTTCCTCCGGTCACACGGAGGTTTCATCAAGCGAGATAGGCTAGGGGATACGTCTCTTAAACGCGTTTCATTCCCGAAACCGCTAGTCGTCTCAGGAGATACATCATGAGCACCATCACGAAAGACCAAGTCATTGAGTGGCTGTCCGCACAGCCCGTTCTCGAACTCGCCGCCCTCGTCAAGGACCTCGAAGGCAAGTGGGGCGTTTCCGCCGCTGCTGCCGCCGCTCCCGCTGCTGCGGGTGGCGCCGCCGCTCCGGCCGCTGCCGCCGAAGCGCAGACCGAGTTCACGATCGTCCTCAAGGAAGCCGGCGCCAACAAGATCGGCGTCATCAAGGAAGTCCGCGCCATCACCGGCCTGGGCCTCAAGGAAGCCAAGGACCTTGTCGAAGGCGCACCGAAGCCCGTCAAGGAGAACGCCCCGAAAGCCGAAGCCGAAGACATCAAGAAAAAGCTCGAGGCTGCCGGCGCGAAGGTCGAACTCAAGTAACTACTTGGCGTTCAATATCCTTACACGTCCTTTTTCCACGGGACAGGCTGTGCCAACGCGCAGCCTGTCCTTTGCCTTTTTCCGTTTTTGTTCTTTGTTTGTGTCCGTAGCCTCCGCTGACGACCGCGCCCGCTCGTCCCGGACCAGCTGATCTCACGCGCATCCACGCGTCCACCTGCCGCCGCTTTGCCTTTTAATCAAATGGGAACCTCTATCGCCGACCGCGTAAACTTCGGTAAACTCAGAGAAGTCATCCAACCGCCGAATCTGATCGAGATTCAGATCACGTCCTACCTGGACTATTTGCAGAAAGGTGTGCCCGAAAAGCAGCGCAAGCCGCAGGGACTCGAAGCCGTTTTCCGCGAAGTCTTCCCGATCGAATCGTACGACGGCCGCCTGGTCCTCGAGTACGTCTCCTATACCCTGGGCGAGCCCAAAAACACGGAGATCGAATGTATCCGTGAAGGTATTACCTATTCCGTTCCGCTTTACGTGAAGCTCCGGCTTCGCGAGGAAGACTTCATCAAGGACGAGGAAATTTACATGGGCGAGATCCCGATGGTGACGGAGCGCGGCTCCTTCATCATCAACGGCGCCGAGCGCGTCGTGGTCTCCCAGCTCCACCGTTCGCCCGGCATCGCCTTCGAAGTCACGCCGCATCCCAACGGCAAACCGCTGCATTCGTTCCGCATCATCCCGGACCGCGGCACCTGGCTGGAAGTGCAGTTCGACAATAACGACCTGCTTTACGTCTATCTCGACCGCCGCCGCCGCCGCCGGAAATTCCTTATCACGACGCTGCTCCGCTCGATCGGCTTCAGCTCGGATATCGATATCCTCAATCTTTTTTACGAGATCAAGGACCTCAAGGTCTCCAAGGCTCTCGACATGGAAAACGTCTCCACGTTGGTCCTGGTCGAAGACGCCATCGACGCCCAGAAGGGGGTCGTTCTCGCCCGCGCGTTCGAACCGCTGACGAAGCAGATCGTCCGCACGTTCGAGAAGCACGACATCACCTCGATCCGCGTGATCGACACCGCGGTGGACGAAGGCGCCATCATCCGCGCCCTCAAAAAAGACCCCACCCGCAACGAAGAGGAAGCGCTGAAGGAAATCTACAAGCGTCTCCGCCCCGGCGAACCTCCGACCACGGCGAATGCCAAGGCCCTCCTCAAGCGCCTGTTTTTCGACCCGAAGCGCTACGACCTGGGCCGCGTGGGCCGCTACAAGGTCAACCAGAAGCTCGGCCTCAAGGTCGAGATCGAGCAGCGCATTCTCGAAAGCGGCGACGTCGTCGCCGCCACGAAGTACCTCGTCCGCCTGAAGCGGGGCGAAGGTGTCGTGGACGACATCGATCACCTGGGTTCCCGCCGCGTCCGCACCGTCGGCGAACTGCTGGCCAACCAATGCCGCGTCGGGCTGAGCCGCACGGAACGCCTGGTCCGCGAGCGTATGACGATGTACGACCAGAGCGTCGACTCGATCACGCCGCAGAAGCTGATCAATCCGAAGGCGCTCACGACCGTCATCCGCGACTTCTTCGCCCGCTCGCAGCTCTCGCAGTTCATGGACCAGATCAACCCGCTTGCTGAGGTCACGCACAAGCGCCGTTTGTCCGCCCTCGGGCCGGGAGGTCTCAACCGCGAGCGCGCCGGCTTCGAAGTCCGCGACGTCCATCCGTCGCACTACGGACGCATCTGCCCGATCGAAACGCCGGAAGGTCCGAACATCGGCCTCATCAACTCTCTCTCGACCTATGCCCGGGTGAACGAATTCGGCTTCATCGAGACCCCGTACCGCGTCTGCAAAGACGGCCGTGCGACCGACAAGATCGACTACCTCACCGCCGACCAGGAAGAGGGCAAGATCATCGCGCAAGCGAACTCCGAACTCGACGACAAAGGTCACTTCATCGGCAAGGTCACCGTTCGCCAGCAGGGCAACTTCTTGGAAGTGTCCGCCAGCGAAGTCGACTACATGGACGTCTCGCCCAAGCAGGTCATCTCGATCGCGGCCGGCATGATTCCCTTCCTCGAGCACGATGACGCGAATCGCGCGCTCATGGGCTCGAACATGCAACGCCAGGGTGTTCCGCTGCTGCAGGCCGAGGCTCCTTTCGTCGGCACCGGCATCGAGGAGCGCGTCGCCCGCGACTCCAAGATCGTCGTGGTGGCCGAAGAGAGCGGCATTGTCGCCTCGGTCGACGCGAAGAAGATCGTCGTGACGAAGGACGGGGAATTGCCCCGCAACTTCGACCGCGCGCCCAAGACCGACGCGAAGAACCACGTATTCGTTTACGAGCTACGCAAGTTCATGCGTTCGAACGCCGGCACCTGCTTCAATCAGAAGCCCATCGTCAAGAAGGGCCAGAAGATCAAGGCCGGTGAAATCATCGCCGACGGTCCTTCGACCGAAAAGGGCGAAATGGCGCTCGGCCGCAACGTCCTCGTGGCGTTCATGCCCTGGAACGGCTACAACTTCGAAGACGCGATCCTGATCTCCGAGAAGGTGCTCAAGGAGGACATCTTCACCTCGATCCACATTCAAGAATTCGAGGTCACCGCCCGCGACACGAAGCTCGGGCCGGAAGAAATCACGCGCGATATTCCGAACGTCGGCGAAGAAGCCCTGAAGAACCTCGATCACAACGGCGTCATCCGCGTCGGGGCCGAGGTCAAGCCGGGCGACATCCTCGTCGGCAAGATCACGCCGAAGTCGGAAACCGAACTCGCTCCGGAAGAGAAGCTGCTCCGCGCGATCTTCGGCGAAAAGGCCGCAGACGTGAAGGACACCTCGCTCGTCGTTCCCTCGGGCGTGGCCGGCATCATCATGGACGTGAAGGTCTCGAGCCGGATCGACTTCGAGAAGGAGAAGCTTTCTCCCTCCGATCGCCGCCGCCAGACCAAGCAGATCCAGGAAGATTACAAGACGCAGATCGACAAGCTCCGCGAGGGGCTGACCGAAGCGTTGTCCAACATCCTCCTCGGCGAAAAGATCCCGCTCGACGTCGTCAATGGCCAGACGGGCGAAATCATCATCCCGGCGAACCGCAAGATCACCAAGACCCTCCTCCGCAAGCTCGCCGCCGTCTCCAAACACGTCGAGATCGATCCGTCCCCGGTTCGCATCAAGATCATGGAGATCATCGGATCCTATCAGTCGAAATTCGACGAGTTGGAAGCCGATCGCGAACGCAAGATCTCGGGCATCGAAGCGGGCGAAGACGCCGGCACCGGTGCGATCAAGCAGGTCAAGGTTTACGTCGCGACGAAGCAGAAGCTCGAGGTCGGCGACAAGATGGCCGGCCGCCACGGCAACAAGGGTGTGGTCGCCAAGATCGTGCCCGAAGAAGACATGCCGTTCCTTCCGGACGGCACGCCGATCGAAATCTGCCTCAATCCGCTGGGCGTGCCTTCGCGCATGAACGTCGGCCAGGTGCTCGAAACTCATCTCGGTTGGGCTTGCAAAAAGCTCGGCCTGAAAGTGGCGACACCGGTGTTCGACGGAATTCCCGAAAAGCGTGTCCGCGAATACCTGAAGGAAGCCAAGCTTCCCACCACGGGCAAGAGCGGTCTCTATGACGGCCGCACCGGCGAGAAACTCGATCAGGAAGTGGTCGTGGGCTACATCTACATGATGAAGCTGAATCACCTGGTCTCGCACAAGATTCACGCCCGCGCGGTCGGTCCTTACTCCCTCGTCACGCAGCAACCGCTGGGCGGCAAAGCCCAGTACGGCGGCCAGCGTTTCGGCGAAATGGAAGTGTGGGCGCTCGAAGCCTATGGCGCGGCGCACACCCTCCAGGAACTGCTCACCGTCAAGTCCGACGACGTGCAGGGCCGCACCAAGATCTACGAATCGCTCGTCAAGGGCGACAACACGCTGCAGGCCGGTACACCCGAGTCCTTCAACGTTCTCATCAAGGAAATCCAATCGCTTGGCCTCGATATCAAGCTGAACAAGCGCGACTCGCTGGGCTTCGGCGCCTAACCGCCGCTCAACGCATCGCGAACCCTTTAAACGAAAAAGCTAGGCCATCACTTAAATGAGTATCCAACCAGCAGAAACCGCCGCCTCTGCCCGTGAGGAAGTCCGCTCGACCCTCGGTCTCGACGAGAACCCGTTCGATTGCGTCTCCATCACGGTCGCTTCCCCCGAAACGATCCGCAACTGGTCTAAGGGCGAAGTCAAAAACCCGGAAACCATCAACTACCGCACGTTCAAGCCCGAGCCGGGCGGTCTTTTCTGTCAAAAGATCTTCGGTCCGGTGCGCGATTACGAATGCGCCTGCGGTAAGTACAAACGTATCAAATACAAGGACGTCGTCTGCGATCGCTGCGGCGTCGAAGTGACGATCGCCCGCGTCCGCCGCGAGCGCATGGGCCACATCGAGCTGGCCGTCCCGGTCGCTCACATCTGGTTCCTCAAGAGCATGCCGAGCCGCCTCGGTCTCTTGCTCGACATGACCGCGCGTTCACTCGAGCGCGTGATCTACTACGAGAACTACATGGTCGTCGATCCGGGCAAGACCCCGCTCGAACCGCGCCAGCTCCTCACCGACACCGAGTACCGCCAGGCGCTCGACGAATACGGCGACGATTCCTTCGTCGCCAAGATGGGTGCTGAAGCGGTCCGCGATGCCTTGTCCAAAATGGACATGGAAGCCACGGTCGCCGAGCTCCAGGAGCAGATGCGCGCCACGCGTTCGAAGCAGATCAAAAAGAAGCTCTCGAAGCGCCTGAAGGTCATCCAGGGTTTCATTCACTCGAAGTCCCGTCCGGAATGGATGGTCCTCGAAGTGCTGCCCGTGATTCCGCCGGACCTGCGTCCACTGGTTCCGCTCGAAGGCGGCCGCTTCGCCACTTCCGACCTGAACGACCTGTACCGCCGCGTCATCAACCGCAACAACCGGTTGAAGAACCTGATGCAGCTGAAGACGCCCGATGTGATCATTCACAACGAAAAGCGCATGCTGCAGGAAGCAGTCGACGCGCTCTTCGACAACGGCCGTCATGGCCGTCCCGTCACTGGCGCCGGCAATCGTCCCTTGAAGTCCCTCTCGGACATGCTCAAGGGCAAACAGGGCCGTTTCCGCCAGAACTTGCTCGGCAAGCGTGTCGATTATTCCGGCCGCTCCGTCATCGTCATCGGTCCCGAGCTCAAGCTCAACCAATGCGGTCTGCCGAAGAAGATGGCGCTGGTTCTCTTCGAACCGTTCATCATCCGCCGCCTCAAGGAACTCGGCTTCGTGCACACCGTTCGCGGTGCTCGCAAGATGATCGAAAAGAAGAGCCCGGAAGTCTGGGACATCCTCGAGGAAGTGACCAAGGGTCATCCGGTGCTGCTCAATCGCGCGCCGACGCTCCACCGTCTCTCGATCCAGGCTTTCGAGCCCGTCTTGATCGAAGGCGAGGCGATCCGCGTCCACCCGCTCGTTTGTACCGCCTATAATGCGGACTTCGACGGCGACCAGATGGCGGTGCACGTTCCGCTGTCCCTCGAAGCGATCATGGAGTGCAAACTCCTCATGATGGCGACGTCGAACATCTTTTCGCCGTCCTCCGGCAAACCGATTCTGACGCCTTCCCAGGACATCGTTCTGGGCGCCTATTACCTGACGATCGAGCCGCGCACCAAGGCCCCCAAAGGCCAGCGCGTTCCGCTCGCCAGCGGCCTCCATGAAGTGCTCTTCGCGAAAGCGGACGGCGCCTTGAAGGTCCATGACTGGGTCGAAATTCCGAATCCGGATTTCGGCAAGGATACGGTTTACGGCAACAAGGAGCGCAAGATTCTCCGGACGACCGTCGGCCGCGTGATCTTCAACCAGATCTGGCCCGAAGGGCTCGGTTTCATCAACTTCCCGGTCCCCAAGAGCAAGCTGGGCGACCTCATCCTGAATACCTACAAGGTTGCCGGCGATCACGTCACCGTGGAAACGCTGGACAAGCTGAAGGAACTCGGTTTCCAGACCGCCTTCCAGGCGGGGATCTCGATCGGTATCGACGATATGATTATCCCCGAGTCGAAGAAGGACATCGTGGCCGACTCGCGTAAGAAGATCTCCGAAGTCGAAGGCCAGTTCAACAAGGGTATCATCACCGACGGCGAGCGTTACAACAAGGTGGTCGACATTTGGACCAACGCGACGGACCGCATCGCCAAGGAAGTGTTTGCCAAGTTGGAAGCCAACGACGGCCGCCCCGAGGTCAATCCGGTGTACATCATGATGGACTCCGGCGCCCGTGGTAACAAACAGCAGGTGCGCCAGCTCTGCGGTACCCGCGGCCTCATGGCCAAGCCCTCCGGCGAAATCATCGAACGTCCGATTCTGTCGTCCTTCCGCGAAGGACTGACGGTTCTCGAATACTTCATCTCGACCCACGGCGCCCGCAAGGGTCTGGCCGACACCGCGCTCAAGACCGCGGACGCCGGTTACCTGACTCGTAAGCTTTGCGACGTGGCCATGGATGTGGTCATCGGCGAAGACGATTGCGGCACCCGCGATGGCGTCTGGAAAAAGGCGATCTTCGAAGGCGACGACGAAATCGTCGGCCTCCGCGAGCGCCTGGTCGGCCGCTGCTCCAGCGACGACGTGTACAATCCGCTCAGTCCGACGGAACTCCTGGTGGGCTCCGGCGAGCTCATCACCGAGGAAATCGCCTCGAAGATCGACGACACCGGCATCGAGCGCGTCAAGGTCATGTCGCCGCTCACCTCCACGAGCAAACTGGGCATCGACGGCAAGTCCTACGGCATCAATCCGGCGACCAATCGCGTGGCCAAGGTCGGCGACTCGGTCGGCATTATCGCCGCCCAGTCCATCGGCGAACCCGGCACGCAGCTCACGATGCGTACGTTCCACATCGGTGGCGTCGCGTCCGGCGGCTTCAAGACTCCGGAAATTCGCGTCCGCTCCAACGGTATTGTCAAATATCGCGGCCTCCGCCTCGTGCCGACGGCCGACGGCGCCAGCATCGTGCTGAATAAAACCGGCACGATCCAGATCATCGATTCCGAGGACCGCGAACTCGAGTCCTACAACATCGTCGTCGGTTCCTACCTCCCGGTGGGCGACGGCGAGAAGATCGACAAGGGCGCGGTCCTCGCGCAGTGGGATCCGTACAACGTTCCGGTTCTCTCGGAAAAAGGCGGCCATCTCGTATTCAAAGATATGATACCGGGCGTCACGGTGAAGCGCGAGCTCGACGAGAGCTCGGGCCGCATCGCGACCGTCGTGATCGAGCACAAGGAAGACCTCAATCCGCAGATCGAAATTCGTGACGACGCCGGCAAGCCGCTGGCCTCGTACTCCATTCCGGTCGGCGCGCAGATCGCGGTGAACGAGGGCGACATCATTGCTCCCGGCGCCTTGCTCGCCAAGACGCCCCGCCAGGCCTCGAAGACGAAGGACATCACCGGCGGTCTGCCGCGCGTGGCCGAGCTTTTCGAAGCCCGCCGCCCGAAGGATGCCGCCGAAATGGCGCGCATCGACGGGGTGGTTTCCTTCGAGGGCTCCATCCGCGGCAAGCGCAAGCTGGTCGTGAAGAACGAGGAGACGGCGCAGGAAGAGGAGCATCTGATCCCGGCCGGCAAGCACATCATCGTGCAGCCCGGCGACGTGGTCCACAAAGGCCAGCACCTGACCGAAGGTTCGGCCGACCCGCACGAAATCCTGGAAATCCTCGGGCCGTCCGCGCTCTACGACTTCCTGATCTCGCAAGTGCAGGAAGTCTATCGTCTGCAAGGCGTGACGATTAACGACAAACACATCGAAATCATCATTCGCCAGATGCTCCGCAAGGTTCGCATCACCGATCCGGGTGACAGCGAGTACTTCTGGGGCGAGCAGATCGATCGCACCGCGTTCCTGGTGGACAACAAGCGGATCGAAGAAGCCGGCGGCAAGCCGGCCGAAGCCGAACCGATCCTCCTGGGGATCACCAAAGCGTCGCTCGAAACCGAGAGCTTTATCTCGGCCGCCTCCTTCCAAGAAACCACCCGTGTACTCACCGACGCCGCCACGCTCGGCAAGGTCGATATGTTGAAGGGTTTCAAGGAAAACGTCATCATGGGCCACTTGATCCCGGCAGGTACGGGTCTACCTTCCTATAAGAAGTTGAAGATCGCGCTTCCCTTCGGAGCCGAAATTCCAAACGAGGAAGTGAAGACCGAAGCCAGCTGATTATGTAACTCCCGATCTCAAAGCATTTAGCGCAAGCCGCAGACGCCTGTCGTCTGCGGCTTTTTCTTTACCGCCAAAATTCCGCGAAATTGCCAAGAAAAGGTAATAAATATGCTTGCATTTAAGTGCGATTTCCAAAGCCTGTAATTCCCTCCCGCCAAAAACTGTACGTAGAGCTTAGCTCCGTATGGTTTAAACGCCCGGCTTCACCGCCGGGCGTTTTTTTTTGCCCTAATTCATGCCGGCCGAGGGAGGGGGTGCGCGACGAGAGCGGTGTGCCCGGACGGGTTGGGAATACTCCTATGATAACACAAGTTGTTAATTGTTAAGGAGAAGTGCAAACGGAAAGGCTCACGCAACGATGATCGAGGCATAGGGACTCCGTATGGGATGTACGCGTGCGCCACCGAGAGCAGGGAACGGCGGCGCCCATATTTTGAGCGTGTGTGTTTTGACCGTGAGCGGCTTGGGGAACGGGCCTGGCGGCCTATCTCGATCCTCCATGAACGCGGTGTTCCTGCAGCAACACGACTGGGCGCCTCCATTTTAGAGAACGTAGTGTAGATCTAACTACGAAGTCGATTTTTCATAGGTAAAACGGAGCCGATCAGGGCGTGTTTTTGGGCTACAGCTTCTTTCCCCTTCCTTTTTGTTCCGAGGAAACGGGTTGAAGGTAGGGCGGGGCCTCCGGACCCGCCCTACCTTCAACCCGCTTTATTTATTCATCAATGACGACGGGAGGGGAGGGAACGTCTCCTGGTTCACGCCTCCGCCGGCCCGTCCCCTCCGTCGCTCGCTCCGACGCCCATTTTCCGCCCAATGGGGCCCCTTTGGGCTTGCACGTCACCTTTTCAAACCTGACGCTCTTCTTTCCTCGTTTCCCTAACTTCTTTCGGCGCGGTGGGCTTTGGTCGATTGGCGCCTTTTTAAGCGAAGATTCAGGCGGCAAAACCGACTGGTTCTTCACCGGGGTCATTTTTCACTAGATTCTTCTTGCCGGACATTTCACGGCTGGTAGGTTTCGCGCCTTTTCCACATTTCACAGACTTCATTTTAGCTATGCCGACCATCAACCAACTCGTACGCAAAGGACGCCGTAAAGTACGCGCCAAGTCCAAGTCCCCGGCTTTGGCGGGTAATCCTTTCCGTCGTGGTGTTTGCGTGCAGGTGATGACCCGTACGCCAAAGAAGCCGAACTCCGCCATCCGAAAGGTCGCGAAGGTTCGTCTGACGAACGGCAATGAAGTGATCTCCTACATTCCTGACGAAGGTCACAACCTCCAGGAGCACTCGATCGTCTTGGTTCGCGGTGGCCGTGTGAAGGATCTTCCCGGTGTTCGCTACCACATCGTCCGCGGCACGCTTGATGCGACCGGCGTGGAAAAGCGTCGTCGCAGTCGTTCCAAGTACGGCGTCAAGCGCCCGAAGGCCGCCAAGTAACCCTCGCTTCTAATCTTTATTCGTCATGTCACGCCGTCACAGAGCCGAAAAGCGCCAGGTCAATCCGGATATCCGCTACAACAGCCCGTTGGTAGCGCACCTCGTCAACGTCATCATGAAGAGCGGCAAGAAGAACCTTGCCGAGCGCATCGTTTACGGCGCGTTTGAAAAAGTTTCCGAGAAGCTCGAGAAGGGCGATCCGGTCGATCTGTTGATTGGCGCTTTGGAAAACGCCCGTCCGCGCCTCGAGGTGAAGAGCCGCCGTGTCGGTGGCGCGACCTACCAAGTGCCGGTTGAAATTTCATATGAACGCCAAGAGAGCTTGGCCCTCCGTTGGATCGTCGACGCTGCGGGCTCGCGCAAAGGCATTCCGATGAAGGAAGCCCTGGCGGCCGAAATCGTCGACGCCTACAACAACACAGGCAGCGTCGTGAAGAAGAAGGAAGACACCCATAAGATGGCGCAGGCCAATCGTGCCTTCGCGCACCTCCGCTGGTAAGCCTCAGGTTCGTCATCGTCTGTTATCATGTCTAACGCTGCTTCACCCGCCATTACTGTCGTTACCGACAAGGCCAAGGTTTCTCCGGTCAACGCCAAGGAACGTCCCTTCCCGCTGGAATGGACGCGTAACATTGGCATCGCCGCTCACATCGACGCGGGCAAGACGACCACGACCGAGCGTATTTTGTTCTACTCCGGCGCCGTTCACAAGATGGGCGAAGTGCATGAAGGCACCACGGTGACCGATTGGATGGAGCAGGAGCGCGAGCGTGGCATCACCATTACCGCCGCCGCTATTTCTTGTGCCTGGAACGCCTCGTGCGGTCCGTGGAAGGGCATCAAACAACGCATCAACATCATCGACACTCCCGGCCACGTGGATTTCACGGCTGAGGTGGAGCGCTCGCTCCGCGTGCTCGACGGCGCGGTCGCTGTATTCTGCGCGGTGGCGGGCGTTCAGCCTCAATCCGAGACGGTTTGGCGGCAGGCGAACAAGTACAAGGTTCCGCGCATTGCGTTCATCAACAAGATGGACCGTACGGGCGCCGATTTCTTCCGCGCGGTTTCCGAAATGCGCGAGAAGCTGAAGGCGAATGCCCATCCGATCTTCCTCCCGATCGGCAAGGAAGAGAACTTCAGCGGCTTGGTCGACCTTGTCCAAAACGTCGCTTACAATTTTGAAGAGGCGGCGGACGATGTCCTCGGTATGAAGCCGACGACGGTTCCGATTCCCGATGCGATGGCGGCGCAGGCCAAGGAATATCGCGACAAGCTGATCGAGGCGGTTTCGGACTTCGACGATGTCATTGCCGAAAAGTATCTCGGTGGCGAAGAAATCACCACCGCCGAGTTGATGCTCGGCGTGCGCAAGGCGACGATCTCCCTCCAGTTCACCGGCGTCATCCCGGGTTCCGCCTTCAAGAAGAAGGGCGTGCAACGCTTGCTGGATTGCGTCGTCAACTATCTGCCCAGCCCGATCGACGTTCCGCCGATGGTGGGGCAGGACAGCGACGGCAAGCCGGTCGAGGCGGTGGTCGACGACAAGTCGAAGATGGCCGGTCTGGCCTTCAAGTTGTGGACCGATCCGTTCGTCGGTAAAATCGTATTTTTCCGCGTATACACGGGCAAGCTGCCGAAAGGCATGTCGCTCTACAATCCGCGCACCCGCCGCAGCGAGCGCGTCTCGCGCCTGGTTTTGATGCGTGCGATGGATCGCGAAGAAATCGACTTGGCTTATTCCGGCGACATTTGCGCGCTGGTCGGAGTCAAGGACGTCATCACGGGCGACACGCTCTGCGATGAAGATTTCGATATCCGCCTTGAGCCGCCGTCCTTCCCGGAGCCCGTGATCTCGATGTCGATCGAGCCGAATTCGAAGCAGGACCAGGAAAAGATGGGCACCGCTTTGCAGCGCTTGGTGGCCGAAGATCCGACGCTCCGCGTCAAAACGGATCCTGACACCGGTCAAACCATTCTCGCCGGCATGGGCGAACTCCACCTGGACATCATTCGCGATCGCATGAAGCGCGAGTTCAAGGTCGAGGCGACCGCGGGCAAGCCGCAGATCGCGTACCGCGAAACCGTGCAGAAGTCGGCTGACGGCGAAGGCAAGTTCATCCGCCAGTCCGGTGGCAAGGGCCAGTACGGTCACGTGGTGGTCAAGCTGGAGCCGAACGAAAAAGGCAAGGGCGTGGAGGTCGTCAACGAGATCGTCGGCGGCGTCATCCCCAAGGAATTCATCAAGCCCGCGACGGAAGGCATTCTCGAAGGCTGCAACAACGGTGTGGTTGCCGGCTATCCGGTGGTCGACGTCATTGTCCGCATTGTCGACGGTTCCTTCCACGAAGTGGATTCGTCTGAACTGGCGTTCAAGATGGCCGGCATCTTCGGCTTCAAGGATGCGATGAAGAAGGCCAATCCGATCCTGCTCGAGCCGATCATGGGTGTCGAAGTGACGACCCCGGAAGACTACCAGGGTGACCTGATGGGCGACATCAATCGCCGTCGCGGTCAGATCCAGGGCATGGAAAACAAGAACGGCGCCTGCATCATCAACGCTTTCGTTCCGCTCGAAATGCTTTTCGGCTACGTGACGGACATCCGTTCGCTCTCGAAGGGTCGTGCGAGCGCCGGCATCACGCCCTCGCACTTCGAGCAAGTGCCGAACTCACTTCTCGGAAAGATCGTCGAAACCTCCTCGAAAGCTCCCGCCCGCAGCTAAGTTAACCTCGTTCTTTTATCGCCATGAAAGGCCAACGCATTCGCATCAAACTCCAAGGCTTCGACTATCGCGTGATCGACCAGTCGGCCACGGAGATCGTCGAGACAGCCAAGCGCTCCGGCGCTCGCGTCTCGGGCCCCATTCCGCTGCCGACTCGCATCGAGAAGCTTTCGGTCAATCGTTCCCCGCACGTCGATAAAAAGTCGATGGAGCAATTCGAAACGCGCACGCACAAGCGTCTGATCGACATCATCGAGCCGACCGCCCAGACGGTCGACGAGCTCAAGAAGCTGAATCTCCCGTCCGGCGTGGACATCACCATCAACGTATAATTTGTCGCACCCGCTGACGTAACCTTAATTTACATACTTAGCAGATGCCCATGTGCGCGCCGCGCACCGCTGGGTTTTCGCTAATGTAGGTACAAACGGAAACTCTCCACCTACCGCTTAGCCCATGATCTCTACACTCGTAGGCAAAAAAATCGGAATGACGCAGGTCTATGACGCGCAAAACGTCTTAGTCCCGGTCACCGTGGTCGAAGCCGGCCCTTGCCCGGTCGTCCAAGTCAAAACGACCGATGTCGACGGCTATAACGCCGTCCAGCTCGGCTTCTCCCAAAAGAAGCAGAAGAACACGCCGAAGGCCGAGCAGGCTCACGCGAAGAAGGCCGGTCTCGATGAGACGCCTCGCGTTTTGAGCGAAGTCCGCACCGAAGGCGCGCCCGATCTCAAGGTCGGCGATGTCGTGACGGTCGCCGCGTTCACCGAAGGCCAGCTGGTCGATGTCATCGGCATCACCAAGGGCAAAGGTTTCCAAGGCGTCGTGAAACGTTTCCGCGTGGCGGGCGGTCCCGCCTCGCACGGTTCGATGTTCCACCGCCGCATCGGTTCGGTCGGCATGCGTCAGACTCCCGGCCGCGTGTGGAAAAACCAGGCGATGCCTGGCCATATGGGCAGCGTGAAGCGCACCATGCAAAACCTCCGCGTGGTGAAGATCGTCGCGGACAAGAACCTCATCCTCGTGAAGGGTGCAATCCCAGGCGCGAATGGCGACGACGTGATCGTCCGCACCGCGATCAAGGGTCAACCCAAGAAAGCCTAAGGAATAGCCAGCCATGAAACTCAAAGTTTTTACTCCTGACGGCACGTCCTCGCGCGAAGAAGATTTCGCCGGTCTGCCCACGTTTGAAGGCGATAAAGGCGTTCAAGCGGTGAAAGAAGTCATCGTCGCGATCAACGCGAACAATCGCCAGGGCACGGCCTCGACCAAGACCCGCGGCGAAGTCCGCGGCGGCGGCAAGAAGCCCTGGCGGCAAAAGGGCACGGGCCGCGCTCGCGCCGGCTCGATTCGCTCGCCTCTCTGGGTGGGCGGCGGCGTGGTTTTCGGACCGAAGCCCCGCGACTACTCGAAGAAGATCAATTCCAAGGTCAAGGCGCTGGCGTTCAGCCGCGCGCTTTTCGATCGCGCGACCGCCGGTGAAATCGACGTGATCGAACGCATCGAATTCCCGACCGCGAAGACGAAGGAAGTGAACCAGGTCATCAACCGCATCGCGCCGCAGGGCAAGGTGCTGGTGGTGGACGACAAGTTCGCGCCCGAAGCCGCTCGCGCGACCCGCAACCTGGAGCGCGTTTCCATGCAGGAAGCCTCGAAGCTCAACACCCTCGATCTGGCGCAGTACCGCAAGATCATCGTGTCGAGTTCCGCTCTCGAAAGAATCATCGCCCGCGTCAACGGAGCCCACTCATGAACGCCGATCGCATCCTCAAACTCGTCCGCTTGACGGAAAAAGCGACCAAGCTCTCTTCCGAGCTCGGCCAGTACACCTTCGAAGTCGCAAAGTCCGCGACGAAGTACACGATCGCCGACGCCGTTGAAAAGGCGTTCAAGGTCACCGTCACGCGCGTCAACGTTCAAAACTACCGCGGCAAAAACAAGAAGAGCCGCCAGGGCCGCCCGAGCACGACCTCCGATTACAAGAAGGCGATCGTGACCCTCAAGGCCGGCGACAAGATCGAGCTCGTCTAAGCACGCCTCGCACCCGCACGGAGAATACCACCATGGCCATCAAACCTTTTAGCCGCCCCCTGACGCCTTCCCAGCGCTTCACTTCGCTGAACGACTCGTCGGGGCTCACGAAGAACAAACGTCCGGAGCGCAACCTGACCGAGCCGAAGCCGAAGACGGGCGGACGCAACGTTTACGGTCGCGTGACCTCCCGCCATCGCGGCGGCGGCCACAAACAGCTGTACCGGATCATCGACTTCAAGCGCGATATCCTCGACCAGCCCGCCACCGTGCAGGCGATCGAGTACGATCCCAATCGCTCGGCTCACCTCGCGCTCGTCTCCTACAACAACGGAGAGAAACGCTACATCATCGGGCCGGAGGGGCTGACCGTCGGCACGAAGATTTTCGCCTCCGACAAGGCGACCACGAATGACTTTCTGGTCGGGAACAACTTTCCCCTGCACATCATTCCGCCGTCGACCAAGCTGCATTGCGTGGAGTTGATTCCCGGCCGCGGCGCGCAAATCGCGCGCACCGCCGGTTCCTCCGTCGAGCTGGTCGCGGTCGAAGGCGACCAGGCCACGCTGAAAATGCCCTCGGGCGAACTTCGCCGTGTGCACGCGAACTGCCGCGCCACGATCGGCACGGTGGGCAATGGCGATCACAACAAGCAATCCCTCGGCAAGGCCGGCCGCAGCCGCTGGTTGGGCAAGCGTCCGCATGTTCGCGGCGTGGCGATGAACCCGGTCGATCACCCCAACGGTGGCGGCCAGGGCAAATCCAAGGGCGGTGGCGGCCGTCAGCAGCTCGTCTCCCCGTGGGGCCAGCTCGCCAAAGGCTTCCCGACTCGCCGCCGTTCGAAGCTCTCGAACGCTCAAATCATCGTTCACCACAACGGTCGCAAGCCGCGCGGCCAGAAGTAATCCTGACCCTCCTTTACCATGGCACGTTCGATTAAAAAAGGTTTCTTCGTCGACCAGCACCTGCTCGAGAAAATCGAGAAGGCCACGAAGACCGGCACCAAGAAGCCGATTCAGACGTGGTCGCGCCGCTCGACCATCACGCCCGACTTCATCGGGCACACGTTCAGCGTCCACAACGGCAAGGCGTTCATCGCCGTGTACGTCACGGAAAACATGGTCGGCCACAAACTCGGCGAGTTCGCCCCGACCCGCATCTTCAAGTCCCACGGCGCGCACACCGCCAAGGCGATCTAAGCGTAATTATTTAACCAATACATCAAAAGGGCAGGGGCCCGCAATTGCAGGCCTGCTGTCGCCGAAACCGGAATCAAACCCATGGAAGTTCAAGCCCTCACTCGCTACGCGCGCATGTCACCCAAGAAGGTGCGCGAAGTCGTGCGCACCATCCAAGGCCGCAAGGCTGCGGAAGCGGTCGATTTGCTCACGCTCATTCCGCGCAAGTCCGCGCGCCTCATCGCCAAGACGCTCAAGTCCGCCATCGCGAACGCCGAGAACAACAACAATCTCTCGGCCGACTCCCTCACGGTGAAGAGCGCGATCGTGGAAAACGGTCCCGTGCTCAAGCGCTTCAAGGCGGCGGCCCGTGGTTCCGCGGCTCCGCGTCGCAAGAAGATGTCCCACATCCGTATCGTCCTCTCCGACGGCAACACCAACTAATCTACTTCCATGGGCCAAAAGACCAATCCGATCGGCTTCCGCCTCGCCGTCCGCCGCAACTGGCAGTCCCGCTGGTATGCGAACAAGAAGGAATTCCCGAAGCTCCTCCTCGAGGACCAGATCATCCGCACCAAGCTGATGGAGAAGCTGAAGCAGGCCTCCGTGCCGCGCATCTTCATCGAGCGCGCTTCGAACCGCGTACGCGTCAAGATTTACACCGCCCGTCCGGGCATCGTCATCGGCCGCAAAGGCCAGGAAATCGAGAAGATCAAGGAAGAGCTCTCGAAGCTGACCGGCAAAGAAATCCTGCTCGACATCCAAGAGGTGAAGAAGCCGGAAATCGAAGCTCAGCTGGTGGCTGAGAACGTTGCGCTGCAGCTCGAGCGCCGCATTGCTTTCCGCCGCGCGATGAAGAAGGCCGTGGAAATGGCTATGACGCTCGGCGCCGAAGGCATCCGTATCCAATGCTCGGGCCGTCTCGGCGGCGCCGACATCGCTCGCCGCGAGTGGCAGCGCAAAGGCCGTGTTCCGCTGCACACCCTGCGCGAGAACATCGACTATGGCTTCTCCGAAGCCCTCACCGTGTACGGCAAGATCGGCGTCAAATGCTGGATCTGCAAAAAAGAAGCCGACAACAACTGATCCAACACAGCGGTAAGCTCTAAGCGTTAAGCTTAAGCTTACAGCCTAAAGCTTAAAGCTCCTATCTCATGGCTCTCGCTCCCGCCCGTACCAAATATCGCAAAGCCCAGAGAGGCTCGCTCGCAGGAAATGCCAAGCGCGGCAATACGCTCGCGTTCGGTGATTTCGGCCTGCAGTCGCTCACCCGCGGCCCCATGACCGGCCAGCAGATCGAAGCGGCCCGCGTCACGATCTCGCGCCACCTGAAGCGCAAGGGCAAACTCTGGATCCGTATCTTCCCCCACAAGCCTGTGACCAAAAAGCCGGCTGAAGTGCGCATGGGTCAAGGTAAGGGTCCGGTCGAATACTATGTCGCCCGGATCAAGCCCGGCGCCGTGTTGTTCGAACTCGCCGGTGTTCCGGTCACCATCGCCAAGGAGGCTTTCCGCCTCGCCGACGCCAAGCTGCCTTTCCGCTGCCGATTCATCGTGCGCGAAGGCACCGCGGTCTAACCGCCAAGGACACGCCCATGACTTACAAAGAAATCAACGAACTCTCTCCGGCTGAAATCCAGACGAAGCTCAGCGATGCCCGCGATCAGCTGATGCAACTGCGTCTGCGCCGCCAGACCGGCCAGGTCGAGAAGACCCACACGATTCGCGCGATCCGCAAGGACATCGCCCGTCTCGAGACCGCCACTACCGCCAAAAAGAAAACCACGGCCGCTGCCTGATCTGGCGCGCCACTGACCCATTACGCACATGTCTTCCTCGACCCGCAACAAACGCAAAGACCTCATCGGTTTTGTCAGCAGCCGCACCGGCGACAAATCGATCAAGGTGACCGTGCCTTTCAAGGCGCCGCACCCGCGTTACCAGAAGGTGATCAACCGCAAGACGGTCGTGCACGTGCACGACGAAAAGAACGAGACCCATGTCGGCGACAAGGTCGAGATCATGGAGACGCGTCCGATCAGCCGCATGAAGCGCTGGCGCGTCATTCAGATCCTGGAGCGCGCGGTCGTCGCGGGCGCTGCCGTCACCGAAGCTGACGTTGCCCAGTCCGTCCCAACCAAAACGACGCAGGCGACCACGCCCGCCGCTGAATAACCGGAGGCTCGCGCCATGATTCAACTGCGTTCCATTCTCGAAATCGCCGACAACACGGGCGCCCGCCGGGCGGCCATGATCAGCCGCAAGGGTCAGAACACTGACACTGCCGGCGTCGGCGACATCATCACCGTCCACATCAAGGAAAGCAGCACCGATGCTTCCGTGAAGAAGGGCGAAGTCACGAAGGCCGTGGTCGTGCGCACGAAAGCTCCTGTCCGTCGCCCGGATGGCAGCTACCTGCGCTTCGACAGCAATGCCATCGTCATCATCGGACCGGACGGCAACCCGAAGGGGACCCGCATCTTTGGTCCGGTCGCTCGCGAGCTCCGCTCGAAGAACTTCATGAAGATCATTTCGCTCGCTCCGGAGGTCCTTTAAAATGCAAAAGTTTCACGTCAAACGCGGCGACCAAGTCGTCGTCATCGCCGGCTCCCAAAAGGGCAAGACCGGCAAGATCCTCGAGATTCGTCCGGCCAAGCAGCGCGCTGTCATTGAAGGCGTCGCGATGCTGAAGCGCCACACCAAGAAGTCTCAGGAGCACCCGAACGGCGCCATCGTCGAACGCGAGGGCTCTGTTCACATCTCCAACCTGATGAAGCAGGAAGTCTTCGACGCTTCGAAGCGAAAGAAGGCCTAAGTAATTGAAGTTGAAGGTCTAAACATCGCCATCAACTTCTCCTTGCCGCGATCGCGCCGCTCCCGCTAACGTCTTACCTTTTATCTTTAAAACCAAAGCCTCTATGCCCTGGGGTCGGAAATCCCGGGGCCTTGCACCATGAGCAGCTATACACCCGTCCTCAAGAAGACCTACCTCGAGCAGGTCGTCCCCGAACTCATCAAGAGTCGCGGCTACAAGAACAAGCATCAGATCCCGAAGATTTCGAAGATCGTGCTCAACACCGGCATCGACGCTGAAGCCGACAAGAATCAAATCGCCGACGCGGCTCGCGATCTCGGCATGATTGCCGGTCAAAAGCCCGTTCTGACGCGCACCCGCAAGGCGATCTCGAACTTCAAACTGAAGCCGAATCAGATCGTGGGCGCGTTTGTGACGCTGCGTGGCAATTCGATGTGGGAGTTCTTCTATCGCCTGTTGTCCGTGGCGCTGCCGACCATCCGCGACTTCCGTGGCGTTTCGCCGAAGCTGGATGGCCAGGGCAATTATAACCTCGGTATCTCCGACTTCACGATTTTCCCCGAAATCACGGTGGAGAACGTCAAGAAGAGCATGGGTCTCGATATCACGATCGTGACCACCGCTGAGAACGACGAAGAAGGCCGGGAACTGTTGAAGCTCCTCGGCATGCCTTTCCGCCGCGTTGAACAAGCTCCGGCTCCCACCAAAGCGCCGACGTCGCACGCGGCCTAACCCAATCATTCATCGCCATGCCCAAGACCTCTGCCATCGAGCGCAACAAAAAGCGCATCAAGCTGGTTGAAAAGTACAAGACCAAGCGCGCCGAGCTGAAGGCGGTCCTCGCCAACCCGGCTTCGACCGACGTCGAGTTCTTCGCCGCCCAAAAGGCGCTCGCGAAGCTCCCCCGTAATTCCTCCGCCACGCGCATCCGCAACCGCTGCTCGATGAGCGGCCGTCCGCGCGCCTACAACCGCAAGTTCGGCGTCTCCCGTATCCAGTTCCGCGAGCTCGCGCTCGCCGGAAAGATCCCGGGCGTCACGAAGAGCTCCTGGTAAGACATCAATCCGTCGCTTATTTCTTAATGCTTATTGCTTGTTGCTTATTGAGCACATCGGCGAAGCGCACCTTGGAAATAAGCGATCAGCAATAAGCAATTCTCAGGCTTTTATACTGCCGGAAGTTTCGGGCTCACGCCTCTGGATATGATCCGGCAAAGCTAAACAAACATCCACCATGACAGATCCCGTTAGCGATTTCCTCACCCGCCTGCGCAACGCGTCGAAGGCCGGTCTCGCCGAGTGCGTTTCGCCGCATTCCAAACTCAAGGAGAGCATTGCCGCGATCCTTAAAACCGAAGGCTACATCGTCGACTTTGCCGATGGCACCGACGAAGACGGTCACAAGACCCTCGTGGTGAAAATGAAGTACGTCGACAATGCACCTGTGCTCACGAACCTGAACCGAGTTTCGACGCCGGGCCGCCGCCTTTATTACCGCTACTCCGAGATTCCCCGCGTTTTGAACGGGCTCGGCATCAGCATCCTCTCGACCTCCAAAGGCGTTCTGAAGGATCAGGACTGCCGCCGCCAGAAGGTTGGGGGAGAGCTCATTTGCAACGTTTGGTAACCGGAGAACGAATACATGTCACGCATCGGAAAAGTTCCAGTCCCCATTCCCGACAAGGTGAAGGTCAACATCACCGGAGAAACCGTTCTCGTCGAGGGTCCCAAGGGTAAAGTCTCCAAGACGTTTGCTCCTGTCGTCAAGATCACGGTCGCCGACAAAAAGGTCACCGTCGCTCCCGCCGAAGAATCCCGTTTCGCCTGGGCGATGTACGGCACCGCTCGTTCGGTCATCGCCGGCATGGTCAAAGGTGTGACCGATGGTTACACCAAGGACCTCGAGATTCAGGGCGTTGGTTTCAAGGCCAACCTCAAGGGCAAGCAGCTCGACCTCGCGCTCGGCTACTCCCACCCGATCCTTTTCGACATTCCGGACGGCATCAAGATCACGGTGACGGACCAGACCAAGCTGAAAATCGAAGGCGCCGACAAACAGCTCGTCGGTGCGGTCACGGCCAACATCCGCGCCTATTATCCGCCGGAGCCTTACAAGGGCAAGGGCGTGCGCATCGTGGGCGAACGCGTCCGCCGCAAGGAAGGCAAGACTGTCGCGTAAGCGAACGCTTCCGCGAATCTCAGATCTCAAATCTCTAATTTCAAATCACAGTGAACACAATTCGTAAGGCCGACCTGCTCCAGAAACGCCGCTGGAGAATCCGCAAGAAGGTCAAAGGCACGGCAGAACGTCCGCGCCTCGCGGTCCGTTTCTCCGGCAAACACATCTACGCACAGGCGATCAACGACGACACCGGCACGACCCTCGTATTTCTCTCGAGCCTCGATGCGGAAATCCGCAAGAACAAGCTCACGGCGAACCTCAAGGGCGCGAAAGAGCTCGGTGTTGCGTTCGCCGCCAAGGCGAAGGCGGCCGGTCTCGCCTCGGTGGTCTTCGATCGTTCCGGCGCTCCCTATCACGGCAAAGTCAAAGTATTCGCTGACGCCGCGCGCGAAGGCGGTCTGGTATTCTAACACATGAGCTCTGAAACCGCTTCTCCCGTCCCCACCCCTTCTTCGACTCCCGCTGCGGAGCCGCAACGTCAGGATCCGCCGCGCCAGGAACCGCAGCGTCGTCAGTTCAATCGCGGCGGCGACAATCGCGGCCGCCGCGACGACCGTCGCGACTCCGGTCCGGTCGACCCGAACGCTCCCCAAATGGTGGAGAAGGTAGTTTTCATCAACCGCTGCGCAAAGGTCGTCAAGGGCGGCCGTCGCTTTAGCTTTTCCGCGCTCGCGGTTGTCGGCGACCAGAAGGGCAAGATCGGCATCGGTTATGGCAAGGCCAACGAAGTTCCCGACGCCATCAAGAAGGGCACGGCCAACGCGCACAAGCGCATGGTCAGCGTGAAGCTGAAGGGCGACACGATCCCGCACGATGTTCTCGGCGAATACGACGGTGGCAAAGTGCTGCTGAAGCCTGCGTCGCCCGGCACCGGTTTGATCGCCGGCGGCGGTGTGCGCGCGGTGCTCGAGGCCGCCGGGGTCAAAAACGTGCTCACGAAGTCGATGGGTTCGAAGAACCACATCGCTGTCGTGCATGCGACGCTGAACGGGCTGCAGCAGCTGCGTTTGGCCGAGCAGATCAAGACGGTGCGCAAGACGAGCTGAGCCGCCGGGTCCAATGTAGCCGAATGATCGCCAGGTGGTGTGGACTAAGTCCATCCACCCCGGCGAGTCCGGAGGCCTCGCCCTACCTTCTGAGAGCAAATCCTTTTAAACGTTAGCAAATAATCCGAGTTCCACTCCGCGAAGACCGGGGTGGGGCGCCTTTAGGAAACATTATGAAACTCCACGAACTGAAGAACGTTCCCGGTGCGGTGCACCGCAAGAAGCGCGTAGGCTGCGGCGAAGGCAGCGGCCACGGCAAGACGTCCGGCAAGGGCGGCAAGGGCCAGACGGCCCGTTCCGGCGGCAGCATTCGCCCCGGCTTTGAAGGCGGCCAAATGCCGCTCTACCGCAAACTCCCGCACCGCGGCTTCAACAATTACAATTTCAAGACCCGGTACGCCACGGTCAATGTGGGCGACCTGGCCAAGCTGGATGAGTCGGTCACGGAAGTGAACGCCGAGGTCCTCGGTCAGCAGGGTTTGATTCGCGCGAATTCGCCGCTCCTCAAGGTGCTGGGCGATGGTGAAATCACCCGCGCGTTGAAGGTGACCGCCGCCAAATTCACCGAGTCCGCGAAAGCGAAGCTCGAGAAGGCGGGCGGACAGGCAATCGTTGCCGAGTAGTTGATCGGGCGCGACACCGGGTGGATTCCTCCCGGTGTCGAAACGCCTTGCCGCTTACCCCAACACCCTGCGTTCATCACACTTCTCTCCACTTTCCTGTGTTCTCCGCTTTCACGAATTCATTGAAGATCCCCGAGCTCCGCTCGCGGATTTTCTATACGTTGGCGCTGCTGTTCGTTTCGCGGGTCGGCGCCCACATTCCGCTCCCCGGCATCGATCCGGCCCCGCTGCAAGAGTTCTTCAAGCAGCAAGTCGGCGGCACCGGCAGCTCGATGCTCGCGCTGTACAATATGTTCACGGGCGGCGCCTTCACCAAGGGTGCCATCTGTGCCTTGGGCATCATGCCCTACATCAGCGCATCGATCATTTTCCAGCTGATGACGGCGGTCGTGCCGGCACTCAGCCGGTTGCAGCAGGAAGGCGATGTGGGCCGGCAGAAGCTCACGCAGTACACGCGGTATGGCACGGTGATCATTTGTTTGATCCAAGGCACGCTGACCTTGCTGGCGCTCGAAGATCCCAGCCGTATGCCGGGCTTCAGCAGCTATGACGTGAATGTATACGGGAGCATCGTGATCGGTGAGCACGCGGTCTTTCTGATGACTTCGGTTATTTTCCTGACGGCCGGCACGCTCTTGCTGATGTGGTTGGGCGAACAGATCACGCAGCGCGGCATAGGCAATGGCGTCTCCTTGCTGATCACGGTCAACATTTTGGCCGACATCCCCGGTGCGGCGCAGCAGACGGTTCAGATGTTTTCCGGTTCGATTGCGGCCAAGGCTCAACTCAGCCCGGTGGCTGGTATTCTCATGCTGGTCCTCTTCGTCGTCGTGATCATGGGCATCATCATGGTGGTTCAAGGACAGCGGAAGATTCCGGTCCAGTATGCGAAGCGGGTGGTCGGCAACAAGGTGATGGGTGGACAGAGTTCATTCCTTCCCTTGAAGGTGAACTACTCGGGCGTCATGCCCGTGATTTTCGCCAGCGCGATCCTCCTCTTTCCGCAGCAGATCTTTTCCACCCTTGGCGCCAAGGCCAACTGGAAGTGGATGACCGACATGGCGGCCAATTTGCTCCCGGGCAACTGGACCTACTACGGGTTCTACGCCGTTCTGATCCTTTTCTTCAGCTACTTCTGGGTCTCGGTCATGTTCAAGCCCATCCAGATCGCGGACGACCTCAAAAAGTATGGCGGCTATATCCCTGGCGTGCGCCCGGGCGAGCCGACGGCCAAGTTCCTCGACTTTATCATGACGCGCATGACCCTGGCGGGCGCGATCTTCCTGACGGTGATCGCAGTTCTGCCCGACATCATGCTCGCCTGGCAGAAGGTGCCGTCCCGCGTGGCTTACTTTTTCGGTGGCACGGGGATGCTCATTACCGTGGGTGTGATTCTCGATACCATGCGCCAGATCGAAACGTTCCTGCTCCAGCGCCACTACGACGGTTTCCTAAAGAAGGGGCGCATCCGGGCCCGCAGCCCGGCGGCCGGAGGAGCCCTTGGGGAAGCGGCTGACCTCAAGACGGTTGGCAAGCTCTGGATGTGGCTGGGCCTCCTTCTTGCGATCGGCTTGGGCGCTTGGCTCGTCCGCATCGTCCAAGGGAACTAATTCGTTCTTTACTTCGGTGGGAGTGCCTGCCATTTCCAACCTTTTCCCTAATTTCGGCACTCCCGCCAAAATTAAGCTCCTTATCGTTGGTACTCACGCTTTCCTCGCGGAAACCCTGACTGGCCAACTTCGTTCTTTGAATTTAGAGCACGTCTCTCCCGCTGGTCTGATGCAGCAGGAGATTTCGCGTCGCACGCCGCTCGGCCAGATGGCTGAGCGAGCGGTTCGTTTGGGCAAGGGCCTGAGCGACGAAACCCTGATTGCGCTGATGCGCCGGTGGTTTTGGGCGCGCAAACCTGATGCGGGTTTTGCCTTAACCGGCTTCCCGGCTACGATGCTCCAAGCTAAGATTTTCGATGAATGGCTCGATGCCCGAGACGAAGCGCTGAACGGCGTGATCGTGGAGGCGGTCGATTCGACCGAGCCAACCGTCGGACATTATCGCACGTTGGGCCTCTTGATTGAGGCTCGCGCGCTCGCGGCCTGATGATCCCGATCAAAAACAAAGAGGGCATCGCCCGCATGCGCGAGTCGTGCGCCATCGCGGCCATGGTGCTGCACCGAATGAAAGAAATGGTGCAGCCGGGCATGTCGACTTACGACTTGGATCAGGCGGCGCGACAATTGATCGCGCAGCACGGAGCTAGGAGCGCTTGTTACGGCTATCAAATCGGTTCGCGCCGATACCCGGCCTACAGCTGCATCTCGGTCAACGAAGAGGTTGTCCATGGAATCGGTTCGTTGAAGCGAATCCTCCGCGAAGGCGATATCGTGTCGCTGGACGTGGTGGTCGAATACAACGGCTACGTCGGCGACAACGCTTTCACGGTCAAACTCGGTCGGGTTGCACCCCGGGTGGACGAACTGTTGAGTGTGACTCAGGAAGCGCTCAATCTCGGGATCGCCCAGGCAGTTGTCGGCAATCGCATCGGAGATATTTCCGAGGCGGTGCAAGCCTTCGTCGAATCGCACGGCTTCACGGTCGTTCGCGAGATGGTCGGACACGGGGTGGGCGCTTCGATGCACGAAGAGCCGCAGATCCCGAACTTCCTCGATCGCAAGAAGACCAAGACCGAGCTAATTCGCCCTGGCATGACGCTGGCGATCGAGCCCATGGTGAATCTCGGCGCCGCAAAGACGAAGACGCTCTCAGACGGTTGGACGATCGTGACGGCGGACGGCTCGCCCTCCGCGCACTTCGAACACACCGTGCTCACCACAGAAAAAGGCCCCGAGATCCTGACAATCCCGCGGCTGAATGATCCCTCAGGCCAGGCAGCCGATCCCTCGGCGGCGGTGCGGCCCTCCTAATTTCCAAACTCAAACTTACACTGTCACTCAGTCTAAACCAACCTTATGCCACGTCTCCTTGGTGTTGAAATCCCCGCGAAGAAGAAAGTCGCGATTTCCCTCCGTTATATCTACGGCATCGGTCCGCAACGCGCGGACCAAGTCGTGAAAGAAGCTTCGCTCGATGCGAACATGCGCGCCTCGGATCTCACCGAAGAGCAGCTGAACAAGATCCTTCAGGTCATCACCGAGCACAAGTGGGTGGTCGAAGGCGACCTCCGCCGCGAAATCGCGGGCAATCTGAAGCGCCTCCAGGCGATCAACTGTTATCGTGGCATCCGCCACCGCCGCAGCCTTCCGGTGCGCGGTCAACGTACAAGCACTAACGCGCGCACGCGCAAAGGCCCGCGCAAGACGGTGGGCGTCGCTAAGAAAGCCGAATAATTTATCGCCATGGCCGAAGAAAAGTCCGCTCCCAAGAAAGCTCCGAAGAAGGATGCAGCCGCCGCTGCTCCTGGTGCCGAAGCCAAAGCTCCTGCTGCCGAGAAGCCCGCGAAGTCCGCGAAAGCTCCCGCTGCGGCCAAACCCGGTGCTGAAGGCGCCGCTGCTCCGGCGGGCGCTCCTGGCGCCGCGCCGGTCGCCGCTCCCGACAAGCCGGTCGAACTGATTGGCGGAGTCGCCAAACAGCCCACGGCCGAAGACCTGCTGAAAGAAGAGCTGGGCGCGATCAAGGTGCGCAAAGCCAAGGGTTCGAAGAACGTGACGTCGGGCGTGGCCAACATTCTGGCCTCCTTCAACAACACGATCGTCTCGATCACCGACCAAAAAGGCGCTGTCATCTCCTGGTCGAGCGCGGGGAAGTGCAATTTCCGCGGTTCCCGCAAGTCGACCGCCTACGCCGCGCAAGTGGTGGCCCAGGATGCCGCGCGCAACGCGATGGCCCACGGGTTGAAGGACGTTGTCATCCGCGTGAGCGGTCCCGGCCTCGGCCGCGATTCCGCGATCCGCGCCCTCCAGGCCATCGGCCTGGAAATCACTTCGATCGTCGATGTCACCCCGATCCCGCACAACGGCTGCCGCCCACGCAAACGGCGCCGCGTTTGAGCGCGTTGCGCTATCTCAAATCTCAAATTTCAAATTTCAGAATTTAAACTGCCATGGCTCGTTACACAGGACCCACCACCCGGATCAGTCGGCGCTTCGGCATGCCGATCTTCGGCGCCACCAAAGCTTACGAAAAGCGCAACTTCCCCCCGGGCCAGCACGGCCCCAAGCTTCGCCGCAAGCTCTCCGAGTACGCGGTCGGCTTGAATGAAAAACAAAAGCTCCGTTATATCTATGGTCTGCTCGAGCGCCAGTTTCGCCGCGTGTTCGAGAACGCCAAGAAGGAACGCGGCGTCACTGGCGAGCGTTTTCTCCAACTGCTCGAGACCCGCCTCGACAGCGTGATTTATCTCCTCGGCATGGCGAAGTCGCGCGCTGCGGCCCGCCAGTTCGTCAACCACGGCCACATCCGCGTCAATGGCCACAAGGTCGACATCGCCAGTTACAATGTGGTCGCAGGCGACGAGATCGAAGTGAAGAACACGCCGACCTCGCGCCAACTGGCTCAGCGTTGCATCGAAGAAAGCCGCAGCCGCAACGTCCCGGGCTGGCTCACGTTGAACGCCGAGGCATTCAAAGCCACGGTGAACCGTCTGCCGAACCGCGACGAAATGGAGCCGGGCATCAACGAGCAGCTTATCGTCGAATTCTACTCACGCTTCTAGGCGAGCGCTGCTCGCTGTTTTAGTCTCAAGTTTGAGTCCTGCTCCGATCCGCTCGCGACCCGCTTAAACCCAGACTTCAACTTACAACCTAAACTTTTACACGCCCATGCCCAAACGTCTCGGAAAGTTCGAGCTTCCTTCCAAGCTCACCAAGGTCGAGGAAGGTTCCACAGCAACGTACGCCAAGTTCGTCGCGGAGCCATTCGAAGCCGGTTACGGTCACACCATCGGCAACTCGCTTCGCCGCGTCTTGCTCAGCTCGATCGAAGGTTCCGCCATCTCCTCGATCAAGATCGAAGGAGTTAACCACGAATTCCAAAGCATCGATGGCGTCGTTGAGGACGTCACGGATATCGTCCTGAACCTGAAGAAGATTTTGATCGTCTCGCAGAAGCGCGACGCGATCACGCTGTCGATCAAGGTCGACCGCGAAGGTTCGGTCACGGCGGCTGACATCCAAGCCGATTCGAACATCACGATTGTCAATCCCGACCAAGTGATCTGCACGCTGGACAAGAGCGGCACGTTCGAGGCGGAGATTGAGATCAAGACCGGCCGCGGTTATTATCCTGGCGAGCAAAACAAGAAAGAAGACCAGGCGATCGGTGTCATTCCGATCGACTCGCTCTTCAGCCCGGTTCGCCTCGTGAAGTACGCGGTTGAAAACACCCGCGTCGGCCAGATCACGGACTACGACAAGTTGATCCTCGAGATCTGGACGGATGGACGCATCACTCCGGATGACGCGCTCAAGCAATCCGCTTCGATCCTCAAGCATCACCTCGATGTCTTCGATCGCGTCAGCGACGAGCAGTATGAATTCGAAAGCCAGCAGAGCGAAGTGAGCGAAGAGCAGAACAAGCTCCGCAAGCTGCTCAACATGTCGGTGAACGAAATCGAACTGTCGGTCCGCGCCGCGAACTGCCTGAACAACGCGAACATCACCACGGTGGGCGAACTCGCGATGAAGACCGAGCAGGAAATGCTCAAGTACCGCAACTTCGGCAAGAAGTCGCTCAACGAAATCAAAGAGAAGCTCGAAGCTCTCGGTTTGTCGCTCGGCATGAAGTTCGACGAGCGCCTGCTGGATGCGAAGAAGGATCTCTAAGTAGACATTTAAGTCCGCCCGTCCCGCAACGGGACGGGCGGACTCTCAAATCCATCGGTCCTCGCGCCGCTTTTCCCGCTCTACGCTGCGGGAGAGTTGCCGATCGGGGGCCAAACAAACGATAAACACCAATGCGTCATAATAAGCACCGTTCCTCCCTGGGTGTGACCGTCGAACACCGCCGCGCGATGATGTCCAATCTCGCCGCGTCGTTGATCACCCACGGCCGTATCCAGACCACCCTCACGAAAGCCAAGGCGCTTCGTCCCTTCATCGAGAAGGTCATCACCAAGGCCAAAAAGGCCGCGGGCAAGACCGACAAGAAGGACGCGATCCATCTCCGCCGCCTCGCCTTGAGCGATGTGCGCGACGAGACCGCGATCACGCAGCTCTTCAACGAGGGCTACAAGCAATTTGAAAACCGCACCGGGGGTTACACCCGTATCTACAAGCTCGGCGCGGCCCGCATCAGCGACGCGGCCGAAATGGCCCTGATCGAATTCGTGAAAGCGGACGATCCGGGTTACAAGAAGACCCGCCGCAAGGGCAAAGGTAAGAAGAAGGCCGCCGCAGCCCCCGTGGAGACCGCTCCCGAGGCGACGACGGAAGCCGCTCCCGCGGCCGAAGGTCAGGCGCCGGAAGAAGGCAAGGCCTGAGCGTCTAGGCATCGATCTCTTTAAATGCGAAACGCGCCGGTTTTCCGGCGCGTTTTTTTTGGGCCGAATGCGAAACGGCTGCGGAGAGTGAGACAGAAGGCACCGAGGACGGGCTAGAGGGCACAGAGCGTTGCTCAGTGGATCTCGCGATTTCCCGAGCGTGCGACTTTGTTAAGGACGAGCACGCTAAGATCCGGCTATTCCGAACAGGCTCTCGGCCTGACTCGAAGATACGGCTTGCCTCGATGAGTCGAGAACGTGCCCGGAGGGCGCGTTCCACCCTCAATCCCGGAAATCGGCAGGTATTGATCCGGCTCGAACAGTGTGGCAGGTTGGGGCTCGGATGCTCGATCTTACTAGTGCGACGGTGATTTACTGCGCGGTGCTCGCGGTCCTCTTTTTGGGACTGTGGAGCTTTTATGATCGCAGGGACCATGCGTTTTTCGAGCAGTCCCGGCGGAAGAGCACGTTTTTCTGCGTGCGATGCAGCCAGATTTACTCGGCGACGGAGCAACCAGAGCTGTGCAAATGCCCCAAATGTGGATTTGAGAATGCGCGTCTGAAGTTTTGATCGGCCCCTCGGCGATTTTGAGGTCCAAGACCGGACCCGGGGGCCGACAGCTAACGACGGGGGGCAGGGTGGACGAGCCTGGCCCAAGGACTGTGTCGCGTGTCGGACGCCGCCCGGCCGGAGGTCGGGCCCTACCCACGATCGACCGGCTCGCCCCTTACAGCTGGGCAGCGTAATTCAGGGCATTTGATTGGGAAACGGCCTTGCGGTGACAGGGTGGTTTGGGTTGTGCTTTTCCTTTACCCAATGCCACAGACCATCGCTGTCCTCGATTTCGGGTCGCAATTCACGCAGATCATCGCGCGGCGTATCCGCGAGTGTCAGGTTTACTCAAAGATCTATCACTACTCGACCTCGGCGGCGCAGTTAAAGGCGGATGGAGTAGTCGGCGTAATTTTTTCGGGCGGTCCACAAAGCGTGTATTCGAAACAGGCGCCGCATCCCGACAAAGCGGTATTCGAACTGGGAGTGCCGATCCTGGGAATTTGCTATGGCCTCCAACTGATGGGGCATTTTCTGGGCGGGAAGGTCGCCAAAGGCGAACGCCGTGAGTATGGACATGGCACGCTGCAGATCTCCGAAGAGGGGCCGCTCTTCAAAGGATTGCCGCGGACGCTGAAGGTCTGGAATTCCCATGGAGACAAGCTGACGGCGTTGCCCAAGGGGTTTCGGGTGGTGGCGCGGACGGAAAACTCCGAATACGCGGCGATGGAAGATGCGGCCCGTCGGTTTTACGCGATCCAGTTTCACCCTGAGGTGTTTCACACCGACCGGGGCATCGAGATCATTCGCAATTTCCTGATCGGGATTTGCGGGTGCAAGGGCGATTGGTCGATGAGCAATTTTATCGACCGCAAGATCGAGGAGATCCGCGAGACGGTGGGAAAGTCGCGAGTGATCCTCGGGTTGTCCGGCGGCGTGGATTCGTCGGTCGCGGCCGCCCTGATTCACCGGGCGATCGGCAAGCAGCTCACCTGCGTGTTCGTCGATAACGGCTTGCTGCGTAAAGACGAACGCAAGTACGTGGTCGACCTCTATAAACGGAACTTCAAAATCGACCTGCGGGTCGAAGATGCATCGGCTTTGTTTCTCCGCCGGTTGAAGGGCGTGGAAGAGCCCGAGGAGAAACGAAAGATCATTGGCCGGACGTTTGTCGCTGTGTTCGAGAAATCGCTAAAATCGATCGGAAAAGCAGAGTTCCTTGGGCAGGGAACTCTCTATCCGGATGTGATCGAGAGCGTTTCCATCGCCGGCAATCCCGCTTCGTTGATTAAGAGTCATCACAACGTGGGAGGGCTGCCGGCGCGCATGAAACTCAAGTTGCTCGAGCCCCTCCGCGAATTGTTCAAGGACGAGGTGCGCGCGGTCGGTACGTCCCTCGGGTTACCCCGCGAGGTTGTCTGGAGGCAACCGTTTCCGGGTCCAGGGCTGGGTGTGCGCGTGCTGGGCGACATCTCGGCGGAAAAGCTCGGGATTTTGCGCGAGGCCGACGCGATTCTACATCAGGAGATGATGGAATCCGGCTGGTACTGGAAAGTATGGCAATCCTTCTGCGTATTCCTGCCGGTCAAGTCGGTCGGAGTGATTGGCGACGAGCGCAACTACGCTTATGTGATTGCTGTCAGGGTGGTAGAGAGCATCGACGCTATGACGGCCGACTGGACGCGGTTGCCTTATGAATTGCTCCAGACGATTTCGAATCGTATCACCAATGAAGTCCGCGGCGTAAGCCGTGTCGTGCTCGATATCAGTTCAAAACCGCCCGCAACCATCGAATGGGAGTGATTCTCCGAAGGCCCTGTCGTGTCATGAAGTCTATCCGCCGTATTTCATCGTTTGTTTCACTGTTGGTTTGTTGCGTCGTGGCCGCAAAAGCGGAGCCGGCCGCGGTGATTGCCAAAGCGCGCGAATTCATTGGCGGGAACCGTGCGCTCGAAGCAGTCAAGTCGGTGCGTTACGTGGGGAAGTTGGACACGATGGAGCAGACCAAGGACGGCTTGAAGCCGACCACCTGCGGCATCGAGATTATCTTCCAGAAGCCGTATCAGCAGCGGATCACGTTGACGACGGACAAGATCATCGGCGTGACCGGACTGGATCAGTACGAGTCATGGAAATCGCAGGAAAGCGTCGCGGATGGGTCGCGATTGGTCGATTTCCCGAACAAAGAGCAGCTCAAACGTTTCCAGGCGAGCACATGGGAAAACCTCAATTTCTTCAGTTCCCCCGAATCGCGGGGAGGACGCATCGAGGATGGCGGCGTCGTCGAGAAAAATGGAATGCAGGTTCACAAGGTGAGTTTTATCCATGGACCGGGGATCGAGTACGTTCGTTACTTCGATCCGGCCACGGGCCAGCTCAAGTTTACCGAAACGGCCAACAGCACGATCCGCGAGGAAGGGTTTCTTGAGGTAGAAGGCGTGCGTTTCCCGAAGAAGATCATTCAAACCGACCACCTGCCGAATGGGAAAGAGCAGGTGGTGACGATTACTTTCGACAAGGTGACGGTTAACGAAACGTTCCCGCCCGAGCTATTTCGCGCGCCTCAACCGGTCATGAGGCGTCCGGCCGCAACAGCGTCACAGCCACCTCGCTGAATTCACTTGTGCGCGTCCTAGCTTCCTCTTCCAAAACGCTCTGGAACGACATCGCCGATTTTTGCAGAACCGCGACTGTTCCGAAGGAGATCCAAGACAGTGTGGCGGCGATTCTCGCCGACGTGCGGCTGCGCGGCGACGAAGCCGTAGCCTATTATGCCGCGAAGTTCGATTCGGCGAAGCTCAGGGCGCGCGAGTTCCAACTCAAAGCGAGCGACCTTGAAGCGGCGGCGCAGGCGTTGAGTTCGGCGGACCGGAAGGCTATTTTAGGCGCGCACGAGAACGTGCTGGCCTTTAACCGCAAGGGGTTGCCCCGCAATTGGAAGGCGAAGAACAAACAAGGAGCAGACGTCGGAGAGATGTTTCATCCGATCCGCCGCGTGGGGCTTTATGTACCGGGCGGGCAGGTGCCGTTGGTCTCGACCGTGATCATGACGGTCACGTTGGCGAAGATTGCCGAGTGTCCGGAGATCGCGGTGTTCACGCCGTCCGACGCGTCCGGTCGTGTTGCTCCCGGCTTGTTGGCTGCGCTGCACTTGCTGGGAGTGACGGAGGTGTATCGCATCGGCGGGGTGCAGGCGATCGGAGCGATGGCCTACGGCACGACGCACGTGCCGGCGGTGGATAAGATTTTTGGTCCGGGTAACGCCTACACCTGCGAGGCAAAACGGCAGGTTTTCGGCACAGTAGGCGTGGATTCGTTGCCAGGTCCGAGCGAAGTGATGGTCATTGCCGATGAGACGGCGCGCGTGGATTTTGTCGCGGCGGATCTGCTCGCGCAGGCGGAGCACGGCTCGGGTCGCGAGAAGATTTATTTGGTGGCGACGTCGCAGGCGATTATCGATGCCGTCGCGGCGGAAATCCAGGTTCAGTTGAAAACGCTCACGCGGTCGGAGAAGACGCAGCGCGTGCTGGATCAAGGCTTTCTCGCCGTCGAGGTGGCGACGTTGGAACTGGCGGCGGAAATCGCGAACTACGTCGCGCCGGAACACTTGGAGCTGATCGTGAAGGCGTCGTCGGAAAAGAAGCTGCTGAAGCAAATCACGACGGCCGGGGCGATCATGTTGGGAAATGAAACGCCGACCGCGCTGGGCGATTTCACGGCCGGGCCGAGCCATGTATTACCCACCGGCCGGACCGGACGATTTTTCAGCGGATTGCGCGTGGCTGATTTTTTGCGACGGACGAGCGTCGTGCGCTACGGCAAGGCGAGCGTGAAGAAGGGCAACGAGGTCGTGGCAGCCTTTGCGGCAATGGAGCGACTTGATGCGCACGGAAGATCGGTCGCTATTCGCGCGCGGTAGCCTGCGCGCTGCGCGCGTCGAGAGGAGAGAAGATTAAGGGTAGAGGATAGACGCAGGCGAAAGACGCGCGAGTCGCAGTTTTGGACGCAGGTGTTATTCTCGACTACGAAATGTGTCGGCGGCGAAACTGTGCCGGTAATCGGGATTTTGCGGTGTGCAATCTGTATCTCTTCGGATGCGTTGGCGGGATTGCGGCTGGATTGTTCTATCCTCTATCCTCTATCTTCCATCCTCTCTTTTTCCATGTCTTCTCCCGCCCAACTCGCTCTGCCGCATGTGGCCAAGTTGCATGCGTATACACCGGGTCTTCAGCCGACCGAGGCGGGGTGGGTGAAGTTGAACACAAATGAGTGTCCCTACCCGCCGTCGCCGCGAGTGGCGGAGGCTCTGCGGCGAGAAGTGGAGGAGGCCGGGGCTGTGCTGCGCCTCTATCCCAATCCCAAAAGCGATCCGGTGAGGAAAGCGGTCGCGGCGTTGCACGGCGTCGCGGCGGAAAACGTCTGCATCGGGAATGGCTCCGACGATATTTTGAATCTTTTGGTCCGAGCGTTTTGCGCGGAGCAGAGGTCGGCTGGATTCACCTATCCCAGCTATTCGCTTTATCCGGTGCTGGTCGCGATTCAGGACGGCCGGACCGAGCAGATCGAATTCGATCGATCGATGACGCTACCGGTGGAGCGAATGAAGGCATCCAAGGCGCGGGCGTTTTTCCTGACGTCGCCGAATGCGCCCACGGGAGTCGGTTTTCCGGTGAGCGAGATCGAGGCCGTGCTGCGGGGGTTCAAGGGGCTGCTGGTCGTGGACGAGGCCTACGCCCTTTTTGCCGAGGAGGACGCGATTCGACTCTTTGGCCAGTATGCAAATCTCGTGATTGTGCGGACGCTTTCGAAGGCCTACGCGCTGGCGGGCATCCGAGTGGGCTACGCGTTGGCTCATCCCGAGATCATCGATGTGTTGGATCGCGTCAGGGACAGCTACAATGTGAACCGCTTGTCTCAGGTCGCGGCGGTAGCGGCGCTCGAGGACCGTGCGTATTACGCTGGCATCATTGCCAAAGTGAAGGCGACGCGGGACGAGTGTTTTGCCCTTTGGACGAAGCAATGGGGATGGTTCACGTATCGCTCGCAGGCGAATTTTCTGTTTACCGAACCGAAGACTCGTGCCGGGGAAAGCGGGCCCGCGGTGGCGAAGGCCGCGTACGATTTCCTCTGTTCGCGCAAGGTCTTGGTCCGGTACTTCCCGAGCCACGCCTTGACCGCTTCTTTTCTCCGGATCAGTGTCGGCACGGGCGACGAAATGGCCGCCCTCAATCAATCCCTCCAAGCATGGCACAAGGACGCATAGCGAAGATCACGCGGAAAACTGCGGAGACGGACATTACCCTCTCCCTGTCCATCGACGGCACAGGTAGTTCGAAGGTCGATACGGGTGTTCCATTTTTCGATCACATGCTGACTCTGTTCGCCAAGCACGGATTGTTCGACCTCGAGGTCAAATGCGTGGGCGATGTGGCGGTGGATTATCACCACACGGTCGAGGATGTCGGTTTGGTGTTGGGCGACGCGTTCAAGCAGGCCTTGGGCGACAAGCTCGGCATTCGCCGTTATGGATTTTTTTTGCTGCCCATGGATGAATCGCTGGCCCGGGTGGTGGTCGACCTCGGCGGTCGCCCGCACTTGGTTTACGATGCCGAGGCGCCAACCATGTTTGTACGCGATTTCAACATCGTGCTGGTGAAGGAATTCACGCGCGCGTTCAGCAATGCCTTGGGGGCCAACGTCCACGTCAAGCTGGAGTATGGCGAAGAGCCGCACCACGTCGCGGAAGCCATTTTCAAAGGTCTCGCTCGCGCGCTCGATGTGGCGACACAGATCGATTCGCGGTCTGCGGGGCAATTGCCGTCGACCAAGGGCAAGCTGTAGCTTGCTTTTGGTGGGGGAAGTTTGGAGTTTAGCGTTTGGGGTTTGGAGTTGCCGAGCCCTGGACCAGCAGAGCCACTCGTTTTTCCATCAGGTGAACTCCAAACTCCAAACTCCGAACTCTGAACAGTCACGGGCGCGCGTCGCCGTGATTGATAACGGCATCTGCAACTTGCGGAGTGTCACGAAGGCGCTGGAGGCGGTGGGCGCGCGGCCGGTGGTCATTCAGAAGCCGGCGGAGTTGCGCCCGATGGAGGGGCTGGTTTTGCCCGGAGTGGGAGCTTTGCGGGACTGCGTTGCTTCCCTGAGGGCCTCGGGCTTGGACGAGATGGTGCGGGGCTGGATCTCCGAGGATCGGCCCTTCCTCGGGGTTTGCCTAGGGATGCAGGCGCTTTTCGATTTTTCGGAAGAGGGCGACGTCAAGGGCCTGGGTATCTTTCCGGGCAAGGTGGTGCGCTTTCGACGGCCGCCGGAGTATAAGATCCCGCACATGGGGTGGAATACGATTCGGTTTTCGCAGGTCGGCTCGCCACTGGCGGCCGAGCTGGCCACCGAAGGGGAATCCTTTTATTTCGTGCACAGTTTTCACTGCGTGCCCGCCGATCCCGCGTTGGTTTTGGCCGAATGCGACTATGGCGGTGCATTCACGGCGGCGATAGGCCGCGGGCAGTGTTTCGCCACTCAGTTTCACCCCGAGAAGAGCCAGGCCAAGGGGTTGCAGATTTATCGGAATTTCGTGGAAGTAGCCGCCGGGC
>CAZJLP010000019.1:0-14598 GCA_964546955.1 uncultured Opitutaceae bacterium
GCCAGGAAATCACACCGTTCCGGTTTTCGAAGCGGCGGACGACAAACGTATTTTCGTGGTTCATGTCTAGGTTGCCACGTCAACTGGCAACCTAGCGTCAGGTTTTTGCTCCTCAGAGGAGAAAAATGGCGGAGAGGGAGGGATTCGAACCCCCGGGACCTTGCGGCCCAGCGGTTTTCAAGACCGCCGCGATAGACCACTCTGCCACCTCTCCAGGTGCGTGCCACTACGCTCTCTCCTCCCGGTCGGGCTTGTCGAGCTTTCGTTGGGGCAGTGTCGGGCGGTGACTGCCCGCCTCGCTCTACGATGTAAGCCCGAGCTACGAAGCTTAATCTCCGGGCAAGGTTGGCTGCGTAGGCTGGGCAGAGGTGGGCCGGCGTCGCTCACGGACGGCATCGTTCGTGCAGGCAAACGTAGATCGACCGGCGCTAGCCTCGACGTCAGCGACCCAATCCTTCCCTGACGTGAGTCGGAGAGTAGTTGTCACCCAAATAGCGCCTCGTCCGCTTCCGCACATTTGTACATTCATCGCCGTTGGAGTCGAAACCCCAATGTCGACTCCTTACACCCCGCGCTGCGAGCAGCCTGAAGGTTAGGCCTGCCTCCTGCGCATACCCTAATACCCATGACATCATCCTTCCACGGACCGAAACGGTCCGCATTCGCGCTCGCATTGACTGCACTTGTTTTCGCCGGACTCGCTTCGTCCGCTGTTGCCCAAGTTGGCACAGGTTGGACACAACGCACTTACAGCCGCACCATCCAACTGGACAAACAGACTGGATCGCAGTCTTTCCCCTGGGCGACGACGACCAGCGCCACCGTCGATAGTCCGAAGTCGGCCGAGTACCGCCGTAGCGGCGATATCGAGACGTTCTGGATTTACGACAACCGGAGCAACCGCGCGGAGATTCGCATGCACATGGAATACTCCACGGGTCAGCGGCAGTTTCAGGGTTACGTCACGTTCAGCGCCCCGCTCGACGACGAGTCACTGATGCAGGTTTTCGGGAGTACGAGTGGCGCGACTCAGCTCATGATTCGTGGTTACTCGGCGAGCGGCGGTTCGCTCCGCGGCGGCGGCGCGACGCTTGCGACCAACATTTATGGGAAGGAAACCCGAGTGAACACGGTGCACGTTCAAGGCCAGTACATTCGTGTCTACATCAATGGAAGCCAGAAGGTACAGATCACGGACAACGAAGCCGTGGACAACTACATGAAGTATGGCTGCTATGGCACGCTAAGGACCGGCTCCGTCCGGGTCCAATGGCGGGCGGTTCGCTTTTACTCCAAGTAATCACGCGCAGCCTCCTTTGCTCGAGCGCCGATCCCATGCGGACGGCGCTCTTTTTGTGGGCTACAATCGCCGGAGGTAGGGGTGCGGCGCAAACAGGCGTAAGGACATCTACAGGGAGAAGAGGTCCGCCCCTTCGACGGTTCAGCCGGAGGCTTCGCTCTACCTTTTGAACCGCTTTTCCTCCTTGTGACTGCGAATGCTCCGGTGAAGCTCGCGGCATCGCGAAATTCAGATGGCGGCGTATGAAAAACATCTTCTGGTCGACGGCTCCAATGTGATGCACGCGTGGCCGGAGTTGAAGGGGCTTTTGAAGCGCGAGCGGGACGTGGCGCGCGCGAGGCTGTCGCAGGCGGTGCGGGTGATTCATGACGTGGAGCAGTGGCGGGTGACGATTGTCTTCGACGGGCGCGGGACGGAATTGTCGAGCGAACATCCCTCGGGGCATACCACGTTCAGTCATGTGTTCACGCCGACCGGCATGACGGCGGACGATGTGATCGAACAATTGGTCGGCCACGCGGCGAACCCCGCCGATGTCGCGGTGGCCACGGACGACCGGGCCGAACGCCAGACGGTGGAGGCACTGGGCGCCGCGGCCATGTCCGCGGACGAACTTGCCTCCCGCGTCCAGCGCGCAATCGAACGCCAGCGCACACAAGTGTCTGGACTGCGGCGCGAGAACGATAAGGAATGGAAACGACCCAAATCATGACCGGCGAGGCGTGTCACCAATCTTCAACTACAACCGCCCACCTGGCCGTGGCGGAAATTCAGGGGCTGTACGGACCGTTTTCTTTCCCGGAGAAACTGCTGCAGCAAATTTGGGCGCGGGGAGATTTTGATAAGCCGCGTGCGGCCACCGCCGACGGCCGTCCAATCGAAATCCTGCATCCCGGCAAATGGAACCTTCTCGGAGGGCCGGATTTTCGGGGAGCCCGGTTGCGCATTGGAGGGGTAGCGGTCACCGGCGACGTCGAACTACACCTCAGGGCGCAGGACTGGGCGGCGCACGGTCATGCCGCCGACCTCGCCTACGACCATGTCGTGCTGCACGTCGTCCTCTTTCCCTCCAGCGACCGCGCGACCCGAGGTGACCACGGTCGTGAGATCCCGATCTTCGCTCTGCTGCCGTTGCTGCATCACGACTTGGAGGAGTACGCGGCCGAGGATGCCGTCGAACGTCTCGCCAATCATCCGCTGGCTCGGGTGGAAAAAGAATTAGCGTCGTTGAGCGAGGCGGAACTGCGCATTGCCCTCCGCAAGGCCGCCCATCGCCGTTGGGAGCAGAAGGTGGGCTTCGCACGGCTTCGCCTCGATCGGCTGGGGTGGGAGAGCGCCTGCCATCACGCGGCGCTTGAAGTCTTGGGTTACCGCTTCAACCGGGCCCCGATGTTGGATGTCGCCGGAGCGTTGCCGGTAGAGGCCTGGCGGGCGCGTGCCGCCACCCCCACTTTTGCCGACGAAGCGTTCACCGTCGGACAGGGCCGCTGGAGCCTTCAAGGTGTCCGGCCCGCCAATCATCCCAAGGCTCGGCTCAAGCAATATGCCGCCTGGGTTGCGGCCCGGCCTCGGTGGGCAGATCTGTTGCAAGTCTTTGTAGGGAAGCAGCAGAAGCTTCCTGGTCCGCTTGAGGTGGAGAACGCTACGGCGGCGTTTCGTCGCGCGTACGATCTGTCTTCGCTGCGCCAAGCCTTTGAGGAGGAAGTCTGCGGCGGGGCGGTGGGCGGAACGCGTTTAGATAACCTGATCTGCGACGGCTTTCTGCCGTTGATCGCTGCTCGGAACCCCCGAGATGCCGCGGCCGCAGCGGGGCTCTGGTACCACTGGTATCTCGGCGACGTTCCCGACCGCTGGCTCTCCTTATTGCGCGCTTTGGGAGGCTTTGCCGCCCCGGACTGGCCGGGCGCGCATGGTCCGGTCCAAGGTCTTTTGGGTTGGTTGGTTGCGGACGAACAACGGCAAAGCGCTGGCGGATAACTGCCCTCAGGGGCGCGGGACTTGACAAGGTTTTCGGGGGAGAGATACCTTGCGAGACTCTAAAAACGTTCACTTTCCAAAAGTGGGCCTCTGGCCCGCTTTTTTTTTCCTATTATTACCACCCTATGAGCAGCGAAATTCTATCCGTCCTCGAGTACATGGAGAAGGAGAAGGGGATTGGTCGCGCAGACATGATCGCAGCGATCGTGAATGCGATCAAGACCGCCGCCCAGAAAGGCGTTAACTCGGGTCAGGAGCTCAAGATCGAGATTAGCCCGAAGAACGGGCAATTAAAGGCTTGGAGCGTGCTCAAAGTGGTCGATTCGGTGAGCAATCCGAGGACGGAAATCCATATCGAGAAAGCTCAAGCCGTTAAGCCCGGCACCACGCTGGGCGAGCTGATCGAAAAGGAAATCGATCCGGCCTACCTCGGCCGCATCGCGGCCCAGACCGCGCGCCAGGCGATCATGCAGAAGCTGCGTCAGTTCGAGAAGGACCGCATTTACGACGACTTCAAGGACATGGTGGGCAACATCGTGACCGGGACAGTGCGCCGCAAAGAGCGCAACGACATCTTCATCGACTTGGGCAAGGCCGAAGCGGTCCTCCCCGGTAAAGAGCAGGTCCCCGGCGAAGAATATCAAGCCGGCGATCGCATCCGCTGCCTCCTTCTTTCCATCGATTCCTCGCCGCGCGGGCCGGAGTTGATCCTCAGCCGTGGCAGCCCGAAGTTTGTCCGCCGCCTCTTCGAAGTCGAAGTGACGGAAATCGCCGACGGTACGGTCAAAATCGAAGCCTTCGCTCGCGAGCCGGGGTATCGCACTAAGATCGCGGTCTCCACGACGGATCCCAAGGTCGACCCGGTCGGCGCCTGCGTCGGGGCGCGCGGCGCGCGCGTGAAGACAATCGTCCGCGAGCTCAACGGCGAGAAGATCGACATCATCAATTATTTCTCTGACCCGAAGCAGATGGTGATCGAAGCGCTGAAGCCGGCCGTGCCGCGCGAGATCACGATCGACGACAAGAATCACCGCATCCTCCTCCGGGTGGACAGCGAAAACCTCGCCGTGGCCATCGGTCGCAAAGGTCAAAACGCCCGCCTCACGTCCCGCCTCATCGGCTGGCGTTTGGACATCGAAGAATACAAGGCCGTGTCGACCGACCCCCGCGAGACCGCGATTCAGTCGCTCGTCAAATCGCTTTCCTTGGATCGCGGTGTCGCCGAACGCCTGGTGGGCATCGGTATGAATTCCCCCGCGGTGCTGGAAACGGTAGAGATCACTGACCTGACCGAAGCGGGCTTCTCGGAAGAAGAAGCGGGCAGCATTATTTCCAAACTCAGCAAATAAAATTCGCGCTATCGCCCGAGACCCTTTCCGTAATTTCCTGACTGAATGAGCATCCGTATACACGAACTCGCCAAGAAGATCGGCATGGACAACAAGCAATTGTTGGCCCTGCTCAAGGAGCGCAAGTACGACGTCAAGAGCGTCTCCAGCACGATCGACAACATCTCGGCCGAGGCGCTCACGCAGGAATTTGGAGGCGGCGACAAAGCCGTCGCGACTGAGGTGGCTCCGCCGCCGCCTCCTCCGGCCGCCGAAAACGTGGCTCCGAAACCGTTGCCCACGGATGTGCCGTCCGTTTTCACGACCAAACTTCCCGCCGGCGTGACCGTGAAGTCCGCGCAGGACATTGTCCGTGAGAAAGAGGAGCAGGCCAAAGCCGCCGCTGCCGCCAAATCGCCCGCGGTCTCCGCGCCGCCTCGTCCGATGGCGCCCCCGCCGATCCCGCGTCCCGCCTCGCCGCTGCCGCCGTCGATGAGTCGTCCGCCTGTCGCTCCCCCGACTCCGACGCAGCGCTCCACGCCTCCTATTTCCTCCGCCCCGCGTCCCGTCTCCACACCGGTGTTGCCGCCACGCCCGGCTCCCTCCGCTCCGTCGGCCCCCTCTGCACCGCCGTCCGCGCCCGCGCCTATCGCCAAGAGCCCCACGCCGCCGGCACCGCCCGCGCCGAGCGGCCCGAAGGCCGTTTCCGCCCCGAATGCGCTTCCCCCGACACCGGGTGGCGCGACGGGCAGCACCGCGCCAATCGTCACGATTCAGGGCGACGTCAAAATCATCCACCTCAAGCCGCCGATCGTCGTCCGCGATTTCGCCACGGCCCTGGGACTGAAGCCTTTCAAGCTCATCTCGGAGTTGATGGAGATGGGAATTTTCGCCTCGATGAATCAGAACATCGAGGAACCGGTCGCGATCAAGGTCGCGGAAAAGCATGGGTTCATGCTGGAAATCAAGCACCGCGCCGACGCGGCTGCCCAGCAAGCTGCCAAGGAGAAGGAAAAGAAGGAGAAGAAGCCCGAGGAGGACGAATCCAAGTTCCTCGTCCCGCGTCCCCCGGTGGTTTGCATTCTCGGTCACGTCGACCACGGCAAAACTTCCCTCCTCGACGCGATCCGCAAAGCGGATGTCGCCGCCGGCGAAGCGGGTGGCATCACCCAGCACATCGGCGCCTATCAGATCGAATTCAACGGCCGTAAGATCACTTTCCTCGATACACCGGGCCACGCCGCTTTCAGCAAGATGCGCGCGCGCGGCGCGAACGTCACCGACATCGCGATTCTCGTGGTGGCGGCGGACGACGCCTTCATGCCGCAGACGGACGAAGCGTTGAAGCATGCGCAGAACGCCAAGGTCGCCTTGATCGTCGCGGTCAACAAGATGGACGTGAAGGGCGCGAATCTGGATCAGGTGAAGAACCAGATGCAGCAACGCGGCATCCCCTCGGAGGATTGGGGCGGCGAAACGATCACGGTCCCCGTTTCCGCGATCAAGGGCACCGGTATCACCGAACTGCTGGATATGATTTTGCTCCAGGCCGACGTGCTCGAGCTGAAGGCGAATCCGAAAGCCGAGGCGAGCGGTGTGATCATCGAATCGCAAGTCGACGTGGGCCGCGGTCCGCTGGCCACAGTCATCGTTCAGCGCGGCACGCTCAAAGTCGGCGATGCGATCGTTTGCGGCGCCAATTGGGCCAAAGTCCGCGCGATGTTCGACGACCAGGGCAATACGATCAAGGAGGCATTGCCTTCGACCCCCGCGCGGGTGATCGGCTGGTCCAATACGCCGGAAAGTGGCGCGCAATTCCGCGTCGTGAAAAACGCCCGCGAGGCTGAGAACCTGGCCGAGGAAGAGTCGATGCGCGTCCGCAAGGAAGCCACCACGACGGCCGCTGTGCCGAAAGAAGTCTCGGTCGAGAGCTTGTTCGCCAATATCGCGGCGACCCAGCAGAAGACGCTCAAGGTCATCATCAAGACGGATGTCTACGGCTCGGCCGAGGCGGTCCGCAATGTCCTGGAAGGCATCAAGAGCAACAAGGTTTCGCTCGAGATCGTTTCAACCGATGTCGGACTTGTGACCAAGAACGACGTTCTGATGGCCGGCGCAGCCGGATCGGTCATCATCGGGTTCAACACGAAGCTGGAGACTGGCGTCACCCCGCTCGCGAAGCACCACAATGTGCGGATCGAGACCTTCGACATCATTTACGAACTCGGCGACAAGGTGCGCGAGATCATGGCCGATCTGCTCGATCCCGAACAGAAGGAGGTCAAGATCGGCGGCGCCGAAGTGCGCGCCACGTTCCCGCTGGCCAAGGGTTTTGTCGCCGGCTGCCTCGTCACCGAAGGCAAAGTCACCCGCAACGCCTCCGCCCGCGTCCGTCGCGGCAAGGAAGTCCTCTACGAAGGTAACGTCGCCACACTCAAACGGTTCAAGGACGACGCCAATGAGGTCCGCGCCGGACTCGAGTGCGGCATCAAGCTGGACGACTTCAACGGCTATAACGTCGGCGACACCATCGAGTGTTTCGAAATTCAGAAAGTCCGCGCCGCGCTCTAGCGCGCGGAGTTATTGCTCATTTCTCACTGCTTATCGCTCATTGTTCGGAGAACGAACCGTGAGCTCGGGCCGCTCCAACGGATGTTCGCAATTCAACGCTTGCGTTCGACAAACGGAAACTGAGCAAATGAGCGATAAGAAATAAGAAATTTCCGCCTCCGTGTCCAACCGCACTCTCCGCGTAAACGAACTCCTGCAAAGGGAGATGAGCGATATCTTGCGCAAGCGATATCAAGCGGAGGCCATTGCCCTTACGATCACGGGAATTCAGACCGCACCGGATCTGCGCGACGCGCGGGTTTATGTTTCCGTGATGGGCGACGCAGAGGCGGCCGAAGCGGGGCTGCGCTGGCTGCGCAAACATTCCCAGGATATCCGCTTCGAGCTGGGCCGGCGGATCACGTTGAAATACCTGCCTCAGTTTACATTCACCCTCGACAAGTCGACCGCCCGCGGAAATCGCATTTTGGAGTTGCTCGATGAGGTGGAAGAAAAGCACGGCGATCAGTCGGACGAAGCGGGCGGCATCCAGGTGGACCCGACGCCGCGCGAAAAAAAGAAGCCGGAGCGCGACTAGCCGTGGAACCGTTTTTTCCGGAACTCGCCCAACGCTTCGAAAAGCTGCTCCCGCTCTTGTCGGGCCGCCAGATCGCGGTCGTCGGCCACGCTCGTCCCGACGGGGATTGCATCGGATCGCAGGTGGCGCTGGCCCGAGTGTTGCGGGCGAAGGGACATTCCGTTTTTTGCGTCAATCCGGACGTCGTGCCAAGGCGCCTGCAGTTTCTGGTCGACGATCTGACCTTCCTTCGTCCCGACGACGTGCCGGCCGGAGATCAGGTTTCGATTTACGTCGATTGTGCGGATCAAGGCCGCGCCGGCGAAAAAACCAAAGCGCGTTTTCCGAGGCCGCTCGCGAACATCGATCACCATCTCTCCAACGGGGGCTACGCCGAACACAACTTTATCGATGTCGCGGCCGCGGCGACCTGCGAGATCCTCGGAGGCATTTTTCTCGATAACAAACTCCCGATCGACAACGTCGCCGCGCAGGCGCTGTTCTCGGGCGTGATGACCGATACCGGGCAGTTCCGCTTCAATTCCACCACTCGCCGCACGTTTCTCCTGGCGGCGGAGTTGGTGTCGCTGGGAGCGAGACCGGCCGACGTGGGCGGCGAAATTTATGAGCGCGAATCCGCGGGGAAACTGCAGTTGCTGCAGCGTTTTCTAGCCTCGTTAGCCCTCGAATGCGGAGGACGGGTTTGCGTGGGTTTCCTGCCGAACGGCATTTTCGACGAGACCGCCACGTCGGCGGAAGATACGGAAGGGCTGGTGGACTATGCGCGCGCGATTGACGGCGTGGACATCGGGGTGCTGATCGAGGAGCGCCCCGGAATGATCAAAGCGAGCCTTCGCTCAAAAGATCCCCTTTATCGCGTCGACCAAGTGGCCGCTCAGTTCAATGGCGGCGGTCACGCCTGCGCCGCGGGTTTGAACGTGAAAAATATGACGGTGAACGAATTTCGCCCTCGTTTGCTCACGGCTCTGCAAGCCCAGATCGAGGCCGTGGCGTCGCCTTCGCCGGAGATCTAGCCGGAAGACGATCGAACCGAAGGTGGAAAGTAGAGGGTGGAAGGTGGACGCAAGCGTCTGGCTCCCGGCAGGCTTCAGACGTAGCAATCGTCGGGCGGTGCTGTGGACTGTCTTTTCTCTACTCTCCACCTTCCGACCCTCCATTCTCGTCAGCGATCGATCCTTCGGAAGGCTTGCGTCCTGCGGGGTGAACGGCGAAATTAACCGACTTTTTCGCAATGCTCGTTCCGCCGAAAGAATTGGATGGTGTTCTCCTGGTCGACAAGCCGACCGATCATACGTCGCATGACGTCGTAGCTCGCCTGCGCGGCAAGCTGAAGATGAAGCGCATCGGACATGCGGGCACCTTGGATCCGATGGCGACCGGTTTGTTGATCATGCTGATCGGCAAGTCGACCCGGGTTTCGCAGTACCTGATGAGCCTGGACAAGGAATATACCGGCACGATTTCCCTCGGGAAAGTGACGACGACGCAGGATGCGGAAGGTGAGATGCTCGAAACGCGTCCCGTTCCGCCGCTGACCGAAGCCGACGTACAGGCGACGATGAAAACTTTTGTTGGCGATCAGTACCAGATGCCCCCCATGTATTCGGCCATCAAGATCGACGGCGTGCCTTTGTACAAAAAAGCGCGGCAAGGGGAGGAGGTGGAGCGCGAGCCCCGTTTCATCCGTGTGGCAAGCTTCGAGCTTTTGCGCTTCGCGACGCCCGAGATCGACTTTGTGTTGCGCTGCAGCAAGGGCACCTATGTCCGAACGATCGCGCACGACTACGGTCAGAAAGTGGGCTGCGGTGCGCACCTTTCGAAACTTCGTCGAACCGGCAGTGGCAAATTCACGATTTCACAGTGTCTGACTCTGGACGAGATTATGGCCATGAGTTTGCCGGACATCGAAAAACGGTTGTTGCCGGTGCACGAAGCAGTTCCCAGTTTTGCGCTGTGACCCGGGCTAAAATCGCAGGATTTTGAGGCCATTAGCGGCCTAAAAAACTTACGATCGCGGCCACGACTCACTTCTGATGCCCGCCCCGCTGCAATTTTCGAGTCTCGATGACACGGTCGGTTTGGGAAACAAGCCGCTCCATGTCGCGATCGGCATGTTCGATGGCGTTCATCTGGGACATCGAGCCGTGATTGACGCCGCCATTCAATCGGCTCGTCGCAGCGGCGGCCTCGCCGGGGTGTTGACGTTCTGGCCTCATCCGAGCGCTCTCTTTCGGCCGGAAAATCCCACGCGGCTGATCAATGGACCGGCGATGAAGTCGCGATTGCTCGCCGCGGCGGGGGTGGACTTTGTGGTCACTCAGCAATTTACCCCGGAGTTTGCGCGGATTGAAGCCGAGGCGTTTTTGCCGTTGCTCAAGCAACGTCTCCCGCGCGTGACCAGCGTTTACGTGGGAGAGAATTGGAAGTTCGGACAGGGGCGGCGCGGTGACATCGCTCTCCTCGTGGCCGAAGGACGCAAGCATGGCCTCACCATCGTCAGCGCACAACGGATCAATCACAACGGCGAGCCGATCAGCAGCACTCGGATTCGAATTTGTCTGGAGGCGGGGCGGATCGAGGAGGCAAACGCCTTGTTAGGGTACACGTATTTCGCCGAGGGGGTCGTCACCCCGGGCAAGGGCTTGGGCAAACATCTCGGTTATCCCACCCTCAACATTGTGTGGGAACCCGAGCTTCGGCCGTCGTTTGGGGTGTATGCTGTACGTATTTCTGGACCGAAGTCGTCCGGCGCCTACCCCGGCGTGGCAAACTATGGCCTGCGTCCCACCGTTGAAACGAGCACCCAGCCCCGGCTCGAGGTGCATACGTTCGGGCAATGCCCGTTCGCAGGCGGCGACACCGTACAGGTCGAATGGCTCAAATTCCTCCGTCCTGAGATCAAGTTTGGCAGTGTTGAAGAGCTGACCCTTCAAATCGGGAAGGATCGCACCGCGGCAGAAGGATATTTTAGGGACGTAGCCGGTAGCGGCTAGCGAGTACTCCTACTCGTCTCGTCCCCAGCGTTCCTGTCGGAGTAGCAATGGGGGCACGCCAATCGATGGAATGAGGACAAAGATCGATCCATGCGGCCGACCGGTTTCTAAAAGGGATAAATGCCGCTATGGTGGGCAGCGCGTTCGGGGATCGAGAACGAGTAGGAGCAAGAGAACGAGAACGATTGCTGGCAGAACCCGATTTCTCGTAAGCCGTTAATTTAACGCCGCTTAGGATGGTGGACCCTACTGGACTCGAACCAGTGACCTCTTCCATGTCAAGGAAACGCTCTAACCAACTGAGCTAAGGGTCCGGAGAGTCGGAGAGTAAGCACGAGCCGTTGGCCGATGGGCAAGAAAAAATCTAGGGCTCTTCGGGCAAGGTTTTAACCGCCAATGGACGCGAATTCGGAAATGGATTCCGGTCGGCTTTGAACAGAAGGTACGAAAGGGAACGAAGAGCCGACAGGATGTCTTGGACCCCCAAGTTCCAAGTGCGGCTGCGCCTGTCGGGATCCGTTAAGGAAGCTCTGAAAACTCCGACAAAGGCAGGTAGAACGCGATCTCCGAGCCCGTTGGTTTGGAGTCCGCGCCGCTCGCTGAACACACCCGGTAGCACGCTCGGAGATCGCGCTCCACCCAACGGCCGTTTGAAGCTCCGGAGAAGGTACCGCGGTACCCGCTGGCCGCTGGTTTGAATTCGCGCCCATTCGCGGTTAAACAAACCTCCCTAGGGGAAGTTATTGGCCGCTCCTCGGGAACCCACCCGCTACCGGTTTGCTCCTGGCTGTGCGAGAGTGAGTGCTCCAACGATGCTCTACTTTAGGTTTCTTGTTGCGGCGGGCCCGACGCATCCAGCCTTCCCCGACCGGGTCGAGGCCATTGCTCACGTGATTTGCGAACGGGAGGACGCTCGCGAATGCGTGCATCTCGCTTTCAGCGCGGTAAAAAAACACCATTGGGAGGTCCTTCGCCTCGAACGCACGCGGGTGGGCGATTCGCCGGAAGCCCTCGGCCTCGACGAACTCGTGTATCCATTGTTCGATACGGCGAAAAAATCGGGCCTGGCACTGGAGGTCGTCATGAACGAACCCGCCGTAGGACGCGCTTCCGCCACGGATGTCGCGCCGGGTTGGCGGTAGTGCGGGCCGGTGCAAAACGACGCCCGAAGGGTGGCTCGATGGCGTTTTGCAACGGGGAGCGCAGTTGAAGACGGTGGATCGGCAGCTATAAAGATCCGGAGGCGAGGCACTAACCCAGCGCCGCCGGCTTAGGCATTCGCGATGCAGTAGGCCGAATGCGGTCTTTGACGACCGTACCTGGCCCCATGAATGCTATGAACAAAGGCGATACTCATCTTCACACGGGCGACGGCCGCGGGGTTCCTCCGCCGTCCGAGTCGATGGAATCCATGGCTGCGCCACCGAAGGCGAGCGCGCCACTGTATCAATCGGCGATTGCGATGTTCGTGGACGAAATGGCTGTGGCCCGGGCGATCGAGGACTTGCAGACCTCGGCGAGCTATCAACCCTCGGATATCGGCGTGGCGATGCGCGACCGCGATGCGCAGGGCCGGTTGATCGACCACTCCGGGTCGCATGCCCTCGGAGGAGCGGGGGTCGGAGCTATGAGCGGCGGCGTCGTAGGTGGTGTCGCCGGGTGGCTCGTGGCGCTCGGTGTGATCGCGATTCCGGGACTCGGACCCATTCTTGTCGGCGGCGCGCTCGCAGCTGCTCTCGGAGTCACTGCCGGCGCGACCGTTGCCGGGGTGGGCTTGGGTGTTGCTGCGGGCGGACTCGTGGGTGCGCTGGTGGGGATGGGCATCCCGGAGCACGACGCCAACTATTACGATAAGCATTTTCGCGAGGGTCGTGTGATCGTCAGTGTCCGCGCGCGAGATATCAGCCGCGCGGTGGAGGTCATGGAAAAGCACGGCGGCGTCTTGCGCTCCACGACCGCTGCAACACCCTCACGCTACTAATTGTCATTTTCAGGGCCCGTCGGCCCTTTGTTCTGCAACGTCGATGAACTGTCGCGCGGCCACGTCTTAAGCGAGGCGTGGCCGCCACGTTGGGCAAGATGTGCACCGGAAAAGGCTCCGTGGTCCGCACGCGATACCGCTGCTCGGCGAAGGGGGTTTTCAGGGGGTCTCTCAAGGGGAAAACCCGATGTCAAATACGGGGTCGGAATGAGCGCCCAGAACTCGCCCGCGTCGCCGCCGTTGCCATGCTGAAACGCAAAAGTAAGAGCCCCGCTCAATCACGTCCACCTCGTTGTATCCATTTATGCTCTACTACCAATTTGCCGTAAACCCCGACCACGATCATCCGGATTACGTTCGTCTGGGGCCCCGTCTCGCGAGCATCATGATCCGCCTCGACGACAAAATCACCGTGTGCACCGCACGAGCGATACAACTCCTGGCGGCGGGTCACTGGCAGATTGTAGAGATCCGTCATGCACGCATGGCGGACGCGGAAACAGAATTCTCTTCCGATCCTCAGCTGGTCGATCTTTATCGGCAGGCCGAACAGGAAGGGCTGGCGTATTCGATCGCTATGCCGCCGGCGGGCATGCGGAACCTGCGCGAGCCGGCGCACAGCGCGGCCTGAGGTCGTGGCGGTCGGTGGGTGACAGAGAGGGCACAGAGGACGAACCGGAGGGCACAAACCGTCCTTGGTTCGCCGAGCCCGTTGTAAAAAGACGTTCAACAGCGCGCTCGGAGATCGCGCTCCACCTCGATCCGGCTCCTGTCTAACCACAGCTCTCTGGGTTCTCCGGTTCGTCCTCTGTGCCCTCTCTGTCACCCTCCTCGCTGTTCAAATCGGGCTTGATGCTAGATTCTTGAAATGCACGCGGGTTTTTGCGGCAGTGGGGGATGCTTCAATCGCTGCGCATCCGAAACCTGGCTTTGCTGGAAGAGGTATCGCTCGACTTTGAAAAAGGATTCACCGCCGTGACCGGCGAGACAGGCGCCGGAAAAAGCGTGCTGCTGGGCGCTTTGAGCCTGCTGGCCGGTGAGCGAGCGGATAAGGCGATCATCCGCCAGGGTGCGTCCGCCTGCGAGGTGGAGGCATCGTTGTATTTCCGCGACTGCAAGGCGGTGGACGCCGTGCTGGAGGAGCTCGATTTGCCGGCCTGCGAGGAAGGGACGTTGATTTTAAAACGAAGCGTGCCGCGGGAGAAGGCGCCCAAGATTACCGTCAACGGCGGCTTGGCGACGCTCGCCGCCCTGCAACAACTGGGCGAACACTGGATCGATTTTCACGGCCCGAGCGAGCCCCGCCGTTTGCTAAAGGAGAGCTGTCAGCTCGAACTGCTCGACCTTTTCGCGCGGGCGGAGCGAGCCCGAGCGGCTTACCGCGCAGAATACGACGGGTGGCGGCTGAAGCTCGCGGAGCGCGACCGCATCGCGCGCGAAACCAAACTCGCGCCCGATCAGATCCAGTTCCTGGAAAATCAACTGGCACGGCTCGACGCACTCGACCTCACTCCCGAGGCGATAGAAGCCCTCGAGCGCGACTTCCAGCGGCAGAGCCGCGCGCAGGAGTTGATCGAGCTGTCGTCGTCGCTGGCCAATGGTTTGACCGGCGAAGAGGGCATCATGGGTCGCGTAGCCGCCCTGGTGCGCGAGGCGCGCCACTTGGAGACGCTGGATCCCACGAGCAAGGTGCTGGCGGACCGGTTGTCGGCCGCCTCCATCGAACTGGCGGACCTCGGCGAGGAATTTGCGGGTCTCGGCCAGGCCTTTGTGTTCGATCCGGAGGAGGCCGAGCAACTGCAGAACCGGATGAATACGTGGCTCGAGGTCAAACGGAAGCACGGGGGCGATGTGGCGGCGGTGATTCGCGC